>NZ_CP049858.1:1886572-2515430 GCF_011299335.1 Dysgonomonas sp. HDW5B | reverse complement strand
CCAAACACATCATTCATAAATGGCAGATAAGTAATACTTAACTGAAGAATTATCAATAAAGCCGATACTACAAATACGGCTTTGTTCGTAAAGAAATCTTTATTAAATGCAAAACCTCTAATGCTTCGGCTATTGAATAAATGGAACATCTGAGCAATTACGATAGTTTGCAAAGTGATTGTCCTTACAATTTCCTCAGCAACACCGTGAGCTAACAAGTTTATAGTCATCCAAAGAGTTCCACCACCAATAAGAACCGATACAAATAATATTCGCCAAATAAAATATCCGCTTAACAAGGGCGTTTGAGGCGAACGTGGAGGACGCTTCATTGCTCCCGGCTCAATTCTCTCAAAGGCAAGTGCCAATGAAACGGTTACCGATGTTACCATATTAACCCACAGAATCTGAACAGGTGTCAAAGGCATCATTGTGCCAAATAAAATACTTGCAATGATAAGAAAGCTTTCTGCTCCATTAGTCGGCAAGATAAATAAGATAGTTTTTTTCAAATTATCATATACCCTTCGTCCTTCCTCAACGGCAGCCACTATCGTATTGAAATTATCGTCTGCCAACACCATTTCCGAAGCATCCTTGGTCACCTCTGTACCTTTGATCCCCATGGCAATACCAACATCAGCTTTTTTCAGGGCAGGTGCATCATTCACCCCGTCACCCGTCATAGCACAAATAGTACCTCTGGCTTGTAAAGCTTTTACCAATTTCAATTTATGTTCGGGACTTGTACGGGCAAAAATATCGTATTCCTGAGCGACAACTTCAAGTTCGGCATCGCTCATTTTTTCAAGGTCTTTTCCTTGTAAAGCTTTAGTACCATCGCCAATACCCATCTCTTTTCCGATAGTTTTTGCTGTATCAACATGGTCACCTGTAATCATTTTGACGGTAATTCCTGCTTCGGCACACAACCGTATAGCTTCTACTGCTTCTTCACGTGGAGGGTCTATAATTCCGGCAAGACCAAGAAAAACAATACCATCGTGAATATCTTCGTGTTCGATATCAGTTACACTCTTATCTACTATTTTGTAGGCTGCACCGATAATACGCTGACCTTTTTGAGCTAGCTCTGTAATCTTACTCTCCCAATAACGGCGATCAAAATTTTGCTCTCCGGCTTTGGATTTTTCTTTTTCAGCCATATCCAGAAGCCTGTCGGGAGCACCTTTAATATAGATAATATTGTGATCAACATTCTCAATAAGGGTAGCCATATATTTATATTCCGAATCGAAAGGAATAGTTGACTTTCGTTCAACGGGACTATGATCAACATCTGCTTTTTGGTATAGAGTTATTAAAGCTCCTTCAGTAGGATCTCCTTTTACAAACCAATGATCGTGTTCGTCTTTTCCTAAAGATGCCTCATTGCAAATATTGAAACAGTTGATTAGTTCTTCCAATATAGGCTCGGAATTAAAATCAACCTTTTTACCATTGCTCAACACATCTCCTGTTGGAGCATAACCGGTACCTGTAACGGTAAATTGACCGTCGCGTATATCAACAGTTTTTACAGTCATTTCATTTTTAGTAAGTGTACCTGTTTTATCTGAACAAATAACAGATACTGCTCCTAATGTTTCTACCGACGGGAGTGTACGGACAATTGCATTTCGTCGAGCCATATTCTGAACTCCTATTGCCAAAATAATCGAAAGTATGGCGGGCAAACCTTCGGGAATAGCTGCTACTGCAAGCCCGATAACCGACATAAGCAATTCGCCTGAATCGTAATAGCGGAAGAAATACCCGAACAAATAAATTACAAATGCAATGCCGACAATTATTATAGATACCGATTTTCCAAACTTAGCTGTTTGTTTAAGCAAAGGAGTTGTAATCTCCTCAACCTCGGATATCATCTCATTGATTTTACCTATTTCGGTATCTTTTCCTGTGGCTATTACAACACCTACGCCTGTACCTGCACTAACGGTAGTACTCGAAAAAGCCATATTGATTCTATCTCCCAACATCGTATCAAGAGGTAAAGCTCCAACTTTCTTCTCAGAAGGAACAGATTCTCCCGTCAAAGGAGATTCTTCTATTTTTAAATTATCGGCTCTCAACAAACGCAAATCGGCAGGAACTTTATCTCCGGGACTTAACAAAACGATGTCGCCCGCAGTCAAATAAGAAGCATCAATCTCGGATCTGACTCCCTTTCGTATTACCTGCGCTTTAAGAGATAGCATCTTTTTGATATCTTCTAATGCCTTCTCGGCTTTATTCTCCTGAAAATATCCGATTGATGCATTCACAATAGCAACCAGCAAAATAACTGCGGTATCAACATAATGTCCCAATACGGCAGTAACTATTGCTGCGACAAAAAGCACATATATCAATATATCATTAAAATGTTTCAGAAAACGTATTAATTTGCTTTCTCTTTTCTTTTCGGGAAGTACATTTTCGCCAAATTGTTGTAGTCGTTGGGTAGCCTCACTGTCCGATAATCCGGCAGAAATATCCGATTCCAAGGTGTCTATAACATCAGTACTTTCGATAGAATACCATTCTCTTTTAGTATGAATATAATCTTTCCTCATAAAATAGGTTGTTTCAATATGAAACAATAAAAATTACCTATTGTTTATTACTCCTCTATCAAAAAATATAAAGGTGTCTCATTATTGTTACATAGATTATATAATAAGAAAAATATAATGAGGGTGATATAATGAGATTTGAGGTATTAATACCTGAAACCCATAAATGAAAAATTTGTATGAAACATTACACTGAATCCACAGACAAACAGTTTGCTAAAGAAATTATTGAAAGTGCTCCCCAACAAAGCAAGGCGTGGCTAAGCTTCGATAAAGAAGTACATGACGTCCAAACTAGTATTCCGGCTAAATACAAAGAACTAATATCCATCGGAATAGCTTTAACGACACAATGCCCATATTGCATAGAAGTTCACACTTTAAAAGCAAAAGAAATAGGAATAACTCAAGAAGAACTCTCGGAAACAATCATGATTGCAGCTGCATTACGATCGGGTGCAGCAGTCGGATATGGATTATTATCAATGAAATTTTTCAAAGACACTGAAGAGTAAAGGTAAAGCTCAAAAAGGGAACGATCAAGTCATTCTCTTTTTGAGCTTTTCTTTAATTGCTGAATGCATTTATATTTTTGATTATCGGCAGTGTGTCTATTTTTCCAACCCATAATACCCATTAACGTCTCAATGGATTGATTGTAAAAGAACAATGCTCTTAGAACCTGTTGACAATGTTTGGTTATTTTATTAAGCCACGAATCGACCTTTTCAAATAAGTCAACATCTTCTTCTCGATGAACAAGTAACTCTGCATTATGCAAAGTTTCGTCAAGTTGATCTGTCACAACAAATTTATGATCTCTCAGAACCTTCAACCAAATATTTTTTGAAATAGCAAACAGATAAGTCGATAATGACGACGTCAACACAAAATCGGGATGCTTTACCTTCTCAAATAAAACAATAATTGCTTCCTGAAAAACATCTTGTGCATCTTCATCATTACCTCTATTTTGTTTTATATAAGAAGCAATTACAGGAAAATATCTCATATACAATATTTCATAAGCATCCTTATTATTACATTGTAGTTCGTTTATTAAACTTAAATCAGAAAAATTATTCATTATACACCTATTTAATCCAGTTTAATACCATATTAGATAAGATTATCACCCACATTACAATAAAAGAATAGAAGTTGTTCGAATTTTTGCAGATATATTTAAATACTAATTAAACAAACTATGCCCGACAAAGATATAATAGAAAAATAAAATCATAATCATAATATTTTACGATACTTACAATGAATAACCTCAAAGAAATTGTACATTTGAGATTAATAAAAGATTACGTTTATGAGAGAAAGTCAAGACTTAAAATTAGCAGTTCTTATTGATGCCGATAATATACCTTATTCAAATATAAAAGGTATGCTCGATGAAATTGCTAAAATAGGTGTACCTACTATCAAAAGAATATATGGAGACTGGACTAAACCAACTGTCTCGGGATGGAAGCAACCGTTACTGGAAC
The DNA here is from genome assembly GCF_011299335.1 of Dysgonomonas sp. HDW5B. Lineage (GTDB taxonomy): Bacteria > Bacteroidota > Bacteroidia > Bacteroidales > Dysgonomonadaceae > Dysgonomonas_A. Next base: position 2,511,352 of record NZ_CP049858.1, on the reverse strand, counting down.
ATGCCATAACTCCCATACAACAATACAGTTACACCACTGGAAAGAACGCAACCGACTCAGCCATGATTATTGATGCCATGGATATACTTCACTCCGATAAAGTAGATGGCTTTTGTCTCGTTTCGAGTGATAGCGATTTTACCAGATTAGCTGTGAGATTACGAGAATCGAGTATGCTGGTTATTGGGATCGGCGAGAAAAAAACGCCAAAACCGTTTATTGTAGCTTGCGACAAGTTTATTTATATCGAAATAATCGGAAATTCTGAGGCTGAAACATCCGATACGCAACAAGATTCAGCATCTTCAAATCAGTCTAAATCTGATAAAGATTCTAATATCGAACCTATTAATAAGAAACTGATACAGCTGCTTAAAACTACAGTTCAGGATTTAGCCGATGATGATGGATGGGCTTTTCTTGGGGATATGGGTAATCTGATTATTAAAAAGAGACCCGATTTTGATCCTCGAAATTATGGCTACCCCAAACTTACTCCTATGATAAAGTCGCTGAACAAAGTCTTTGATATAGATGTTAGAGTTGCCGACAAGAAACATATTAAACATATATACGTTAAGATTAAAGAATAATCGGAGTCGGAAATTAATCTATTTGTAGAATCAACAGAAAACTAATATTGCAGATAAAATAATGAAACGCTCTTTCTTGATTTTTTAATTACTTACTGCCTACGTATATTCTTCCTCCACCAAGGAAGATACAAGAAGAGTGTACCGACAATCGGAACCAACACTATCACCTTCTGATAATATAGGGATAGCATTAGCTTATACATTTTAACTCTGTTTTTAATTTTGAGGAATATCTTTAGAGAATAAAGTACAATTATGAAAATATATTATACAATTATCTTTTTCTGTCTGTCCTTTGGAATTTGCCTGTCAGCATGTAGCAATACGGATAAACAAACTCAAGCAACAACTGAGCAAAAAAAAGAACGCAAATTCAGAATGCCTATAGTTCCTGATGAACTGGTTGTTCCACTAGACAGAGCAAATTATCTGGTGAAACACTATTGGGATAATTTTGACTTCACCGATACCGCATATATCCATTTGCCAAGTATTACAGAGCAAGCCATGGCTGATTATATTGAGATCTTGCCTCATGCTGATAAAGATACAGCCTATGCCTCAATAAAAAGCACCTTAATAAAGGCTGAGACAGATAATAAAATGCACAGCTATTTTCTGGATATATATAATAAATACCTTTATGATCCGAATTCTCCTTTACGAAACGAAGAGTTTTACATCCCTGTATTAAATTATATTATAGAGTCCGGCAAAACTAATGAGACGGATAAAGAGCGTGCTGATTTTAAACTGAAAATGTTATTAAAAAACAGAATCGGAGATAAAGCAACTGACTTTACATATACTTTAGCCTCTGGGAAAACAGGCAGGCTATATGATATAAAAAGCGAATACACGATTGTTTTATTCTATAATCCCGATTGCCATGCTTGTGCAGAGCTGATTGAAGCAATTAAGGCTTCGAATGTTATTAATGAAGGTCTACAAAACAAATCTCTTTCTATACTTTCATTTTATCCGGATGCTGATTTAGAAATTTGGAAAAAACATATGAATGATATTCCTCCTTTATGGATAAACGGATATGATAAAAATCAAATTGTACAAAACAAAAAGGTTTACGATTTAAAAGCAATACCCACACTTTATTTACTTGATGCCAATAAACAAGTTATATTAAAAGATGTCGATTTTTATGTTCTTCAAAAATGGCTATCCGAAAATAATACTACAATTATTTCTCGTTAATTTCTATTGTACAAAAACGCCGTAATTGTGGTGTCAGACTCATTAGCAATCTTACACGAATCAAAACATGGCTCAATTTAGGGTCATCGGAACTTGTCTATTTTTGTTAAATAATTGTTTATCTGATTATTATTGAGTATATTCACAAAAAACCAGCCTGAGAAGGTTATTTTATTTATTTACTTATAAATATAGTGTGAATATGGAAACTAAAAAAAGAACGCCGCTCAAGGGTAAAGAGGGCGCAATTAATCGTTCTGAACGTGTGAGAGCAAATGACCTTGTAAGTCAAATGTTAGAAGAGCATAAGAAAAGAATGGGCGATGTTGTTTGTGTAGTAGTTGATAGTAGAACATCAATTGAACTTCCTGCTAGTTTAACGCCAGAACAGCGAAACGAGCATGTGAAGAATTATATAAAAAATATGGGTATAAAGCCAATCAAGTAGCTTTAATATAAGACACAAAAAAATAGACCTATTAAAATCCCACCATTTTCTAGAGGAAAAATGGTGGGATTTTTTTACTATTAATCTTGGTACTGCATATTAATAGTATAACATAAAAGAAAAAAGCTGCTCCTAAAGAGCAGCTTTTCATATTAATTCAGAACTACAGAAACTTATTTAGACTTTACTGTTGTATTTACAATTGTTGCAGGGGGAAAACTTGCAAACATTTTAGAGACGTATTTTGCGATCTTTTCATCAGCATTACGTCCGAAGTTTTTATCAACATCGCGGTTACCTGCTGCATGCCATACCAAAGTATTAGTTCTTGCATCAATCAAGTCAACCAATAACGATCCTTTATGATAAATATCTACATTGTGCTGAGTGCGGGCTACACTTGATCCGGTCATCATCATAGGACCACCCCACATATAAGGACGATGGAAACCACCCATTCCCATTCCGCCCATACCCATTCCCATACCCATACCGGTAGTCATGGTAGTACTGGAATGTGACTCTCTTGATTCAACAAAAGCAAGGCTATTTACCCATAGATCAGGAGTTGCAGATTCGGTTAAACCACGTTCGATAAGTGCGGCTTTTATAGCTTCATAGATACGATTTCTATTTAGTTGGCTAATAGTTTGAGCTTCGGCATCCAACTTATAAATTCCAAATGTTTTATACTTCGAAAAGTCAACGCTACGATCATAGTCTGTCGACACTGTCAATGATGACTTACACGAAGCAAACATCAATGCGCTAAATAATACTAGCGAAAAAAGTCTTAAAGTTCTCATAATTTTATAATTTAATTTCGATATGTCCAATGCTAGATAAAGTTTTCGTATTATGTTAACAAGAAATAGCTCTATATTGTTTTATAATTTTCACTTTTCGAGTTAACTAAGCCAAATCGCTCATTTCATATCACACTTTATAACATTATTTATGAAAACAATGTTCACTGGATTTTAAGCAATTAAAAAGATTACGATAAAGCTCTGAAAGAAGTCTTCGAACCTAAGATGTTCTCATTTTACAGCAACAATAGATAGAAAATACTCTATTCATATAAAAAAATAAGAGCTTATAGTGTGTTTAACTTTAAGCTCCTACTCTTTACTAGAAAATATATGTAATAATATAATTTACTTATAGATAAAACAATATTAAATCAGCTTAGGCATTTTTTATCTTTTCGAGATCAAGTTTTCTCATCTCCATAAATACACTCATTATTTTTTCGGCTTTAACCGGATCTTTCATTAATTCAGAAAGCATAGATGGTACTATTTGCCACGAAAGTCCGTATTTATCCTTAAGCCATCCGCAATAGCTTTCTTCTCCCCCATCACCGGTAAGTTTGTCCCAGTAATAGTCTATTTCTTGTTGACTATCACAAAATACTTGCAACGATATTGACTCATTGAATTGAAAAACAGGACCTCCGTTTAATGCAGTAAGAGACTGCCCGTTTATCTCAAATTCGATGGTCAATACTGCCCCCTCTTTCTTATGATGGATATCAAATCCTTCTTTGCCATAATAACTCACTCCTTCAACTTTTGAATCTCTAAAAATCGAAGTATAGAATTTTACAGCTTCTTCGGCTTGATTATCAAACCAAAGGCATGGTCTAATTTTATTTTTCATCTTTTCGGCAATTGAAGCTCTACATATTTTTGAAAATTATCCAGAATAGCTTGCCAACCTTGTCGTTGCATTTCTATGGAATTAATATCTTCGGCTTCGAAAGATTCTATAACTTGAACTTTGTTATTTACCTCTATAAAAGTTATTTTAGTCTTCCGACCGTCTTCAAGCGTATAATTTATCTCTTGTTTATCAATTATATCACTATAAACACCTCCAAAGTCGAACCCCATAGAAGCATCTTTAGCTTCCATCCTATAACTGAATTTACCCCCTTTTCTCAAATCATTACTAGCTTCAGTCGTATGCCAGTCATCGGAAGCATTATTCCATTTAATTATATCAGCGGGGGTAGTCCAGCATTTCCAAACAGTATCTATCGATACATCAACAAGCACTTGTACAGTGACTATGTCTCTATGTTTTGCCATTCTGAAATCATTTTAAGTATTAAATAGAAAGAATTCTAGAAGTTATTAATCATAATTATCGAAACATTTTACTGATTATGTATCAGGGCGTATTGTATACGCCCCGACCTGACTAAGATATTCGAATAAATCCTTCCTTTTAATTAATTATTATTTAAGGGAATGTATTCCTATACAATTTTCTTCAGTATCCAGAACTAGTGAGATAAAACCATATTCGCCAATCGAAAATTTGGGTTTCAGAATTTTTCCTCCGGCAACCTCTACCCTCTTTTGTTCAATTTCACAATCGTAAGAAGAAAAATATACTATTGTACTATTTCCGCCGGGTTCCATACCCTCCATCTTTACCAATGCTCCGGAAGCGTTGGGTGCATCTTCATCCATTTCGAAAACAACCATCTTTATATCCGAATCATCAGGAGCTGGTATCTCATACAGTTCACGCTCAAACACTTTTTCGTAAAACTTTTTTGCACGTTCTAAATCTCTAACATAAATTTCGAACCAGCCTACAGGATTTGTTATCTTTTTCATACGGTTACTTTTTATCAGTATTCTGTTCTACATTAATCATCCAGTTTATTCCAAACCGATCAGTAAACATTCCAAAATAAGCATTCCAGAAAGTATCGCCCATAGGCACACCTATAGTACCACCTTTTGATAATGCTCCAAATACTCTATCGGCTTCTTCTTTTGTTTCAATTTGAAGGGATAAAGAAATATTATTCCCGATAACCAGATCAGGGCCTCCACAGCTCCCCTCCATATTATCACTTCCAAAAAGCATAAAATCATTATTTATAGGCAGAGCCACATGCATAATTCTATTAGCATATTCCGGAGATATTGCAGGTTGTCCTTCCAATGGAGGCATATCCGCAAAACGACCTATATAAGTAAATTCTTTTCCAAATACAGATTTATAAAAATTGAATGCCTCTTCACAATTACCCTCAAAAGTCAGGTATGGTTGAATTGCTGTTGCCATAATTTTTTAATTTTAATAGATAACTAATTAAGTAAATAAAATATTGATTAACAATCTGCCTCAATTTGTCTCAGCAGATCCAGATATTCATAATTGTTAGAGAAATAAACGGATAAGTTCACCTCGACAACAAAATATAAAGGACTCTAAGTCCTTATCCTTCAAGAAAATTACTTAACCATTTCTCTAATATTTCGTTCCAGCCTTTAATATAATTCTCTTTTGTGAATCCATCTCCTGCATCGGAGAAATTTTCGACTCCTTCGTGAATCAGTGTCACCTTTGTTGCTTTGCCTACAGGTTCTAATGCCCAGGTTAAAACGGATCGACCTTTACTATGTCCCGGATGTGTCCACGTATGTCGAAGCTTTTTATTGGGAATAACTTCCAATATTTCAAAATGATGGTGATATAAATTCCCACCATCTTCGACGTCAAAATCAAAAGTCTTTCCTTCTTCGGCAATAAAGCCTTTGATATCAAAGTACCACTCTTCCATTTTACCCTTATCCGTTAGAGCCTCCCAGACTTTTGCCACAGGAGCTGCATAGATTTGTTCTATTATAATCGGTAAATTATCCATAATCCTAAATTTATTTATTTTAAAAATATTTTTTTCAATCAGTTGAGATTTACGCATCAAAGCGTCTCTCTGCTTTATCAAGTATAACAAATACAAGCTTTTACAGTTTATAAAAACATTATTAAATACTCCTAATTATTTATATAACATATATACAGATATAAAAGTATAATGGGAAATGACTTTTTTTAGTTATATTTTTTTATTATCCGATTAAACCTTTTCACATTAAACTTGTCTAACATTATGCATTAGTTATATGTATATTCATAACTAATTAAACAACAGAAAGTATTTAATGTCACATTTTAAGGCTATAACTACCATTTTTCGGTATACTTAGATGGACAACAAATAGGTCTGAGACCTTATATTTCAGAACATCACCCCATGAATAAAAAAGCTAAAATAGCACTCATTATCGTAATCGTTTTGATAATTGCCGGTATGGCTTTTTATCCCAGTATCAAAAATATGCTACCTCTCAAAGAAAAAGATTCTCAGGAACAAAGAGGTAATACAAGTGGCAGAGGACAGGGTTCGCTCAATGTAAATGCCATGGTACTTAAATTTCAAAATCTGGATGATGTTTTCAAAACAAAAGGTGTATTAATTCCTGATGAAGAAGTCGATTTATCTTTTGAAACCTCCGGAAAAATTACCGCTATTTATTTCAAGGAAGGAAGTGCTGTCAAAAAAGGCGATTTGCTTGCCAAAGTAAACGACACTCCATTACAGGCTGAGCTCAAAAAACTCGAAGCTCAAAAACCTCTTGCCGAAGATCGTGTTTTTCGTCAAAAATCATTATTGGCAAAAGATGCTGTTAGCCAAGAAGCATACGAATCGGTAAATACCGAGCTGGGTAAATTAAATGCTGATATTGAATTAGTCAAAGCAAAAATTGCTCAGACTGAATTAAGAGCTCCTTTTACCGGTATTATCGGACTTCGCTTCGTGAGTGAAGGTGCTTACGCTACTTCAGCTACCATTATTTCGAAATTGACCAAAATAACTCCTCTTAAAATTGAGTTTTCGGTTAATGAACGACAAGCCAACGATATAAAACCGGGAACTGTTCTTTTCTTCACATTAGATAATGATTTAAATAAATATCAAGCCTCAGTATATGCCATCGAATCTAATCTCGACAAGCAAACCCTGACTTTAAAGGCACGTGCTATTTATCAGAATGCAGGCGGAAAACTAAAACCCGGTCATTCTGCTAATATCGAAATAAAATTACAAGAGATAAAAAATACGCTGGTCATACCCAGCATTTCTACTGTTGCCGAAATGGGACGTGATATCGCTTACATTTACAAAGACGGGAAAGCTCATCAGGTAGAGATAAAAAAAGGTATGCGAACAGCCTCTTCGATACAAATACTTGACGGACTCGCTTTAGGAGATACTTTATTAACAAGTGGTGTAATGCAATTACGAGATGGTATGCCGATTACTCTTGACAATATAAATTAAGGTCGCCGAACTTTTTTTATTATTCCAATCAAGCATAACAATAACTGTCACAACATTGAAAAACGTTCTATTACTTAAGTTTATCAACTTATGACTATTTCAGAATTAAGTATACGACGCCCTGTGCTATCCACCGTATTTGTACTGATTATATTCCTTTTAGGTATGATTGGTTATACTTACCTTGGAGTTCGGGAATATCCCAATATAGACAACCCTATTATCACGGTTAGTGTATCTTATCCGGGGGCAAATGCCGAAATCATAGAAAGCCAGATAACCGAACCATTGGAGCAAAACATCAATGGTATTCCCGGTATCCGTTCACTAGTAAGTAGCAGTAGCCAAGGCTCTAGCAACATTACTGTTGAATTTGAGTTGAGTGTAGACCTTGAAACGGCCGCCAATGATGTGCGCGACAAAGTATCAAGAGCACAAAGATATTTACCTCGCGACTGTGACCCTCCAACTGTATCAAAAGCTGATGCTGATGCAAATCCGATTATCCAGATTACTGTTCAAAGTGCCAAACGGTCATTATTGGAACTGAGCGAAATTGCCGAACTTACCATAAAAGAACGTTTACAAACTATACCGAATGTTAGTGCTGTCGAAATATGGGGACAACATCGTTACTCGATGCGTTTATGGCTCGACCCTGTAAAAATGGCTGCCTATGGTATTACTCCTATGGATGTAAAGAGTGCCATTGACAAAGAAAATGTAGAACTGCCATCGGGAAGTATAGAGGGCGACAAGATAGAACTCTCTATCCGTACACTCGGATTGATGGAGACTCCCGAAGAGTTCAACAGTCTGGTTGTAAAAGAAGATAACTACAATGTTGTTCGTTTTGGGAATATCGGTAATGCCGAATTGGGAACCGAAAACCCAAGGAATATTATGAAAAAAAACGGCATCCCAATGGTGAGTGTCGTTATAATTCCTCAGCCCGGAGCCAATCAAATAGAAATCTCCGATGAAACAATGATCCGGCTGGAACAAATGCAAAAAGATTTACCCGATGATGTACAGTTAGGTATTGCCTTTGATAACACCAAGTTTATTCGAACTTCTATTTTTGAAGTGGAAGAAACTATTTACATAGCATTCCTGCTCGTAGTACTTATTATATTTCTTTTCCTACGCGATTGGCGTGTTACGCTAGTGCCTTGTGTGGTGATTCCTATTTCATTGATTGGTGCTTTCTTCGTTATGTACGTTGCCGGATATTCTATCAATGTATTATCTATGTTAGCCGTAGTATTGGCGGTAGGACTCGTTGTAGACGATGCTATTGTGGTCACGGAGAATATTTATCTGAAGATTGAAGAGGGAATGTCTCCCTTAGAGGCAGGGATAGAAGGTTCAAAAGAAATACTTTTTGCTGTAATCTCAACCACCATAACTTTAGTTGCCGTATTCTTCCCTATCGTATTTCTCGAAGGTATGACAGGACGTTTATTCCGAGAATTCAGTATGGTTATAGCCGGTTCGGTTCTTATATCTTCGTTCGTAGCATTAACCTTCACTCCTATGCTGGCAACCAAGCTTCTAAAAAGAAACGATAAACCCGGATGGTTTTACCGAGTTACCGACCCTTTTTTTAAAGGATTGAATTCAGTATACAGTAAAGGACTACATTACTTTCTTACAAACAAGCTACTTGTATGGCCTATTATAATAGTGACATTTATCGGAATCGTCTTTCTTGCTAAAAATATACCATCGGAGATGGCTCCTTTGGAAGATCGGTCGCAAATATCGATACGGGTAAGTGGTCCTGAAGGTGCGACCTATGAATTTTACAGAGATTATATCGAAAAAGTATCTCAAACGGTAGATTCCATAGCCCCCGAAAGACTTTCGAATATAATGCGGGTTAGAAGCGGCGGCGGAAATATAACAGTAGTATTGCCTGATATAAAAGATCGGGAGAGAAGTCAAATGCAAATAGCCGACGCTCTTTCGCCTGTACTTCGTAAAGAGACAGAGGCCAGAGCCTTTGTGCAGCAACAATCTACTTTTGGAGGCAGACGTACCAGTATGCCTATTCAATATGTTTTGCAAGCGCCTAATATTGCAAAACTGGAAGAGTTCATTCCCCAATTTATGCAAAAGGTAAACGAGAGTCCTTTATTCCAGATGGCTGACGTAAACCTCAAATTTACAAAACCCGAAACCCGTATTAAGATAGATCGTGACAAGGCAGCCTTACTAGGTGTCAGCACACGAGATATCGGACAAACGCTACAATATGCTTTGAGTGGTCAGCGTATGGGCTACTTCTATATGAATGGTAAGCAGTATCAGATACTAGGCGAAATAAACCGTCAACAGCGTAACACTCCATTGGATCTAAAATCTATCTACCTCAAGAATCTAAACGGGGATATGATTCAATTGGATAATCTTGTCGAGCTGGAAGAAAGTGTAGCTCCACCACAACTATATCGTTACAATCGTTTTAACTCGGCTACCGTATCTGCGGGACTGGCTCCGGGAGTTACCATCGGCGAAGGATTGAATGAGATGGATCGTATCGCAAAGACAACTTTAGATGAGAGTTTTCGTACAGCTTTGGCAGGAGACTCCAAAGATTTCAGGGAAAGTTCGTCGAGTTTGATGTTTGCCTTTCTATTGGCTATTGTTCTTATTTTCTTAATATTGGCAGCCCAGTTCGAAAGTTTCAAAGATCCTTTGGTTATTATGCTTACCGTTCCGCTAGCTATTGCAGGTGCATTACTATTTATGTACATCTGGGGAATAACGATGAATATATTCAGCCAGATAGGTATTATTATGCTTATCGGGTTGGTAGCTAAAAACGGTATTCTTATAGTTGAATTTGCTAATCAGCGTCAGGAAACAGGCATGAGCAGACTCGAAGCTATTCAAGGGGCATCGGTACAACGCCTCCGTCCTATCTTAATGACCAGTTTTGCAACTATACTAGGTCTATTACCGCTAGTGTTGGCTACTGCCGAAGGTTCGAACGGAAGGATTGCCATGGGTATTGCCGTAATCGGAGGGATGACTATATCCACATTTCTCACAGTATTTATTGTACCGGTAATGTATTTGTATATATCTACCGACAGAGAAAAAAAGGCTCAAAAGAAACAACAAAAGGAACAGAAATCGTAAGATCTCGATAAAATTCAATTTGCAATATCATGAAGAAACATCATATTATTATATTTTTACTGGCACTTCCTTATTTTATTTCAGCACAAGATAGGGTTGATCTGAAACGCTGTATCGAAATTGGACTAGAGCGTAATTATGAAATAAGAATAACCAGAAATGATGAACAGGTAGCCGACAATAATCGGACTATCGGTAATGCGGGATATTTGCCATATTTGAATTTGAACAGCGGATATTCGGGAACAATCAATAATACCAAGCAACGTTTAACATCGGGTGATATAACCAAAAACAACGGAGTGCATAATCAGGCATTAAATGCGGGAATTAATCTGGATTGGACTGTTTTTGACGGATTCAACATTCAGGCCAATTACGGTCGTCTAAAAGAACTTCAACAGATCGGAGAACTGAATACACGTCTTGCAATTGAGAATTTCGTACTGAATATATCTAATGAGTATTATAACTATATCCAGCAGAAAATAAGATTAGATAACCTTAGGTATGCGGTTAAATTATCCAGAGAAAGATTAAGGATAGTAGAAGCTCGTTATAGTATTGGTGCAGGGTCTCGTCTCGAATTACAACAAGCGAAGGTAGACTTCAATGCTGATAGTTCTATGCTTATCAAACAAAATGAGGTTATATTTACTTCACGGGTTCAGATCAATCAATTAATGGCGATGGATAATGTAGAAGAACCGCTATACATAACAGATTCAATCATCGAATTTAATTCGCTACTAAACAGGGATGATATCTGGCAAAACCTCCAAGTTTCGAATGTGTTCCTTCAATTATATAAAAGAGATAAAAATATCAGCGTCCTCGACCTGAAAGCCATTCAAAGTCAATACTTCCCTTATCTGAAAGTAAATGCAGGGTATGGGTTTACTCAAAACATGTATGAAATAGGTTCTGTTGCTCGTCAAAAAAATATGGGATTCAACTATGGTCTTACCGTAGGGTTTAATATTTTTGATGGTTTTAACCGGGAACGAAAACGGAAAAATGCGAAAATAGAGGTTCAAACGAAAGAACTTCAATATCAACAAGTAGAATTGTCTCTGAGAACAGATCTGTCGAAAATGTGGATGGCTTATCAAAACAATATGGAATTAACCAATCTTGAAAAAGAGAATCTTCAAACAGCTCATGACAATTATGAGATTGCTCTTGAGCGGTATAAGTTAGGCGATCTTTCAGGAATCGAATTACGGGAAGCTCAAAACAGCTTGCTAGAAGCCGAAGATCGACTTGTTCAGGCTCAATACAATACGAAACTTTGTGAAATATCGCTGATTCAAATCAGTGGAAATATATTATCATACATATATTAAGATCATAAAGCTTTTTATGGTATTACTCTCTTATATATCTTAGTAAACATTCGGCATTCATTTCATCGAGCCCTCTTCTAGTGATGTAAGCCAGCACTTCACTTATTGTTGCTGAGGCTTTTGTTGCAGCCGACACCAGATCTTTACCTTTAGTTAATTGTGAAGCAAAAATTGCAGTAAAAAGGTCTCCCGTTCCTACTGCATCAATATCTATATTTTGAGAGTAAATTCGTTCCGTATCTTCTCCTCGTATAATAATTGTTTCAATCTGTCCCTCGGGAGTATCTTCCAGATGGCAGCCTGTGGCAACAATAGTCTTTTTACTCAATATTGGGTTTGATTTTATTAAATCAATTATTCCAGAAATCGTATTAACCTTATGTTTAAGGATATATTCGAGCTCAAACTGATTAGGTGTCAGTATATCACAATAAGGTATTAAAGTAGAAATCAATTGTCCGGCTACCGTATCAGGCACATAAAGACCTGTACTGATATCACCCATCACAGGATCGCAGATATATAATTTATGAGGGAATGTTTTCTTTATACGTTGTATAAATTCAGACGACGAAAGTAAAATATCCTCTGAGCCAATATAACCTGTAACGACACAAGAAGTAGTATCCAGAACATCAATAGCTTCGATTCCGGCGATCAGATCATCAAATAAATCTTTCGAAACAGCTTTTCCATGAATGGGTCTGTGTCCCGTATGTGCAGATAAGTAAACTGTGGGAAAAGAAATTACATCCAGTCCATGCAACTGTATAGCCAGTTCTGCAATATTATTTCCGACATATCCATATACTACTTTACTTTGAATTGACAGTATCTTATCTTTCATCTTTTAATCTATCTGGTTCGATTAAGTTCTCAGAACTATTTATTGCTTTGGCAAGCAAAACAGCGATAGGTTGTTATGCTTTTGAAATGTGTCATTAAATATTTCCTTTTACTTATATATTATAAATGTACAAAAAAAGAATTAAGTTGCCTCTCATTCTAATTGAAAATGCTTTTAGCTATGATTAAACAAGCTAAAAGCATTTTTCCGTACTAATTCTTTCTCGAAAACATCAAGTGTTTACAACACTTTTACTGGAATACAAATATCCAGAATATGCTTTTTCTCCGGATGTTGTGTATGATCATTATAGTATAATTCATACGTATTACCATCTCCTTGCTGATAGCCGCTTTCGGTAAACCACATACACATCGTATTCCAGGCTTTCTGAAACTCGGTTTCCTGTATTTCGAAACGTCCCACAACATATTTACCTCCTTCTACAGTCATTTTACCTATTTCACCATCCACCTTTATGTCTTCGTTAACGGTTATGCAAGCATCTTGACGTACTTTTTCGATTTCAGTTACAGATGGATCATCATGATAAACTGTCAGAGATTTGGTTTCCGGAAAATTCAATAAATTCCGTGGGGCTGCCCATTTAATCAATTTCTCATACGCTTTGTAGATTAAGTGAAATTGTCCTGTGTGACGACAATAGATCACTTTCATTTCGGGCATTTCTTTTACTTCAATTTGAGTGTTCATAATAATTAAGTTTTTAAATTCGACACTGCAAAATTGAGCATTTATACCCAAGTTTTTTTGACCATTCTTGCTCAGTAATTGACCGTTCTTGCTATAAAACAGCCCATCCTTTGCAAAGACACCTTTTTCTGTTTCCCGAAAGTATTTAGCATTAACACCAAAGTATTTTTTAAATGTACGACTAAACGAAGATACATTATTAAACCCACAGGAATAAGCTACTTCACTAATTGAAAGCTCCTTATACCCTCTCAATAAATAAGCCGCTTTTTCAACCCGTATTCTTAACAGAAAAGTATTGGGAGTCTCACCTACCAAGAAAGTAAACATGCGGTGAAAATGGAAGGCTGAAAAATGTGCAACATCAGCCAGAGTAGTTAGATCGATAGGCTGATCGATATGCTTTTCAATATAATCCATTACCCGATTAATTCTTGCCTGATATTCTTGTCTGCTTTTCTCTTTTGTTATCATAACAGGCAAATATACTTTATATCAGTATTTCTCACTTTACAATTCTTGCTATTTTAAGGATACAAAGTTATACTGTTGGAGAAATTAATACCTTTACTTCTTATTTATTTGAATTAATATGAAAAAAGTTTTACTTACATATGCTGTTAAGGATGAGTTTATTCCTGTTACACTTAAAGGTTGTGAGATAATATATGCCCTCACAGGTATTGGAAAAGCTAAAGCCGCGATGAAACTTACCGAGGCTATTTACAAGGAAAAGCCCGATTTAGTATTAAATATGGGAACAGCAGGAACACTTACTCATAATATCGGAGATATATTTATTTGTCAACGGTTTATCGATCGTGATTTTCATTCAATAAATCTTCCGGGCGTTGAATACGAAATTGATTTTACTCCCCTCGTGGCTAAAACCAAAATCTTTGAAGACTTGCTAGCCAATAGTAACTCGGGAACATGTAATACGGGAGACAGTTTTGTTACAGAAGCTGAGTCGGTATATGGTGACGTAGTAGATATGGAAGCATTTGCACAGGCCATCGTCTGTAAGGAATATAATATTCCGTTTATTGCTGTTAAATATGTAACAGATCTCATAGGTCAAAATTCGGTAAAACATTGGGAAGGTAAATTAGCTGATGCACGTAAAGAACTTGGCGAATGGTTTCTTGAAAAATGACATTCAATTACTTTATTTAAATATTTTATTACATTTTTTTCACAAATAATTCAGATAAGTTAGTAATAAACCCTATTACTTAAAATTATAATTACCTGTTTGATAAATCCTTAAAACCCCAACACACCCCTTTGTTCAAACAGTCATAACTCTTCAATCGCCAGAAATAAAGTACCACTTAGATATTATATTTCTTTTATTAATCAAAAACGAAAGAATTTAATATATATTTTCAGCAAAATTACAATAACAGTTAACGACATAAGAAACTCACAGATAAATCAAACTACTGAAACTACTGATAGTTTAGACTTCTTTGCCTGTTTATAGAATTTAACAAATATAAATATATTTAAGTGTTTATGTTTGTTGAAATAATGGGAATATAATCAAAAAGAACAATGAAATTTGCTTTATTTTTTATTTTGAATCTGCTGTCAGCCGGATTATGTGTTGCACAGGTTGGGATCAATACACAAAATCCGCAAGCAACATTAGACATTATTTCTGTAGGAAATACAGCCTCAACAAAGGCTTTGTCTGTAAAGAACAACTTAGGTGGTGATATTTTTACGATACAGGATAATGGCTATACAGGACTGTCGGTTGCCAATCCATCTGTTTTGCTGGATTTACGTGACGGGCAAAATAATTCAATAATAGGTATCGGTGGCACTTCGCAAACACCTTCGGAAGTAGAAGTCGGTGTTTTGAAATACGATCCAGTTTATAGATCTCTCGATTTATCAGAAGGAACACAATGGAAGCAATTATCTGCCAATCATGAAAAAGTTCATGTCGTGGCAAATCTGGTATCAACGACACAGATTTTTTCCCAAAACAGAACGGCCACAATCATTAATTGGAGCAAATTGTCTGATGAAACGAATAGTTTTAATGCTGCAACCGGTATTTTCACGGCTCCTCACGGTGGAAACTTCACTACTTCAATATCAATGACTCTTAAAGATGTAGCAAGCTATTCGAATAATTTTAATGCTTATATAGTATTATCATTAATTGCTTCATCGGGAGAAACTGTAAAATCTTTATCAAGTTATAATACCGAGGGTAGTACATTAATAAAAACGCCGTCGATAAGCTGCACGGGTAGCTTTAGCTTAACAGCCGGACAATATTTGAGAGCCGATTTATATAACTATTTAGGATCGGATGCCAGCCAACTTAACAGCTATCTTTCTATAATTGAAAATTAAGCATATGAGAAAACACAAATTGTTTATTTTTAGTATAATATTATTGAAAATAGTATCAGCAGATTTATTAGAAGCACAATCAGTAGGAATCAATATTATTAATCCTGTCGCAACACTCGATATATTATCAGAAGGAAATACGAACAGCACTAAAGCTATGCAGATATCTCAATCAGATGGGAATCCTATTTTTAGAATAACAGATGATGGTAAAGTAGGTTTTGGAGAAAATGATCCTATTGTAAAATTAGACTTACGCAATAACAGAAACAATTCGGTTATAGGTCTTGGATCGACAACCAGTCCGCCTTCAGATGTGCAGGCGGGTGCAATTAAATATGATTTTGGAACAAACCAAATGAGCTTTTCAGATGGTTCCGATTGGTTAGTTCTTCAATCTAATACGCCTAAAAAATTTGTTTCTGCCAATAATAATTCTAATGTAGTAATTTGCCCTTCAAGCACAATTACAACTCTCAATAGTTGGAAAACATTATATGATCCAACTTCCAGCTTTAACCCTTCGACAGGAATATTTACCGCAAAGAATAAAGGCTTTTACACTGCTACATTTACTATATATTTTGTTGCAACAACTATTCCATCAGGAACCTATGTGGAAGGTCGATGGGAGGCAAAAAATAAGACTAATGTTAAACAGGTTATCACAAGTAAATCCGCTTATTCTATTGGTGGCAACTTTATGACCGGAGTCACCTGTTCGGGTACATTTCTTTTGGAACAAGGTGATACTCTGACCCCTGTAGTTTACAATATGCTTGGAAGTCCTAAGCAGTTAATCATCAAAGGATCCGATGCTGATTCAGGATTTAATAACTTGTCAATTATTGAACAATAAGATAATTAGAATATAAATGAAGAATATAATTATATCGGTATTTTTTATTTTACTATCTCAATGCTATCTGCCCAGATAGGTATAAATACAGAGGTGCTAGATGCTACATTAAATATTGTATCTACATCAAATGTATCAACTAGTAAAGTTTTGAAAATAAACAATTCAGATAATAAAGAATTATTTTCAGTCCAAAATAACGGGTATGTAGGAATTGGAGGCAGCAACCCTGTTGTGAAATTAGACCTGAGAACATCATCCGGATCAAATGAAGTATTAGGGATAGGTACAACTTCTGCAGCAGCATCACAAGTAGGAGCAGGGGCTGTAAGAAACAACGACACAAATAGTTCTATAGAATATTCCGATGGAGAAGATTGGAGGATATTACAATCATTACCACCCAAAGCCTATGTTATAGCCCAAAACTCATCAGCGATGTCTGTTCCAACATTAACCGATGATGTGAATTGGGGAGGATGGACAATTTTGAAAGATGCCACATCAAGCTTTAATGCTTCTACCGGGATGTTTACAGCACCTCATACAGGGACCTATGCCTTTTCAATAACAGCAGTTTTCAGCAATGTAATAACAACTTTTAGTTCGGCTTATTTAGAATTAAATTTTATAGTAAACAGCACGACTGCTGCTGATATTAAAAGTGTAAAACCACTCCCCAGTAAAGGTACTTTCCCACAAGTTGGGATTACGAATAAAGCCTTTATGTATTTACACGAGAATGATATGGTTAACGTATATATATGGCATGAATCAGGTTCTACTCAAAAACTTTCACCCGATGCTGCTCTTAATACTTATACCATTACAGAGCTGTAAAAAGAGGTATTTTGTGGAGATATTTTAAAATGTATCACTAATTAATTGTAAGTTATTTACACCTTGACTATTATATTAACTATTTAGAATTACAATAAGCCCTTTGCTCTTTTTTATGCGTTCCCTTTTTACCGATGAAGAGGTTTACTAAAGCTACTTTTTATACACTGTTTACAAATCACTTACGAAATAAAATCACATTATTATTTATCAAGATGTAATTTCAGTTCTTATTTGTTGCCTATCTTACAGATATAAAAAACAATACCTAAAAAAAAGAATCTTATTTGATCAATTCTCGATGTGTTAACACTAATTGGGATAGCATATCGGTAAGCAAATAACGGAGAAGTAGCAAGCATCTTATTTGGGAAAGCTTTTGTAGAAACATTGCAAAAAAATTCAAAGAAAGAATTTCTATAACTTAAGGACTTGACAAGCTTAATATAGGGTATATGTAGCAGTTTCTTTTAATGAGTACGAGGAAAAAAAATTCTGCAACCATTAGTTGCAGAATACAGGAGGAACAATTTTATATTTTGTCAGCTCTTAACTATGGAGTAATTTCTCCCGATCTGCTATGCTTGATTATGAGCTTTTACTTCTCTTTTTCGATTATCACAACAATATTATTATCCAAGCTTTTAAATATGCTCAAATCGGACGTTATTCTACCCATTTTGAGAAGGCTTCCGCTATAACCTTTTGCATAATAAAATACAATACAATCGCCCGGTGCCCAATAGCAAATATCACCTACCACATAGCCGTCTTCCGTCGATGCGTTTTTTGATAACGATATAGCTGCATAATACTCGCGGTCATCGTGCCGGCTCATTTGCAGAGTTAACGGAAGTCTGGCGATAAAGTCTTGTGATGTTGGCGTGTCGTTCAATGTCGCTGTAAGTATTTTATCTCCAATACTAATTTTGATGTTCATATTTTCGGACTGATTTGGATTTTCGGGTTGTCCTGCCGGTTTTTCTAATGTAGCGGGAACTTCATTATCGGGAGAACAAGCAGTCAGGTTAAATGTTATCCCGAATAATAAAAGCATATAAAGTAGTACTGTTTTTCTCATATCTAACCTATACTATCAAAATTTAATGCTTTCACCACTTTTGCCGGAACACCTGCCACTACCGTATTGGAAGGTACATCTTTGGTCACAACCGCTCCGGCAGCCACAACAGAATTTTCACCAATGGTTACCCCCGGCATTACCGTTGCACCTGCACCAATCCACACACCGTTTGCAATAGCTATAGGAGCGGTATATGTTGCACGCCTGTCGGCAGGGTTAAGCGGATGCCCGATCGTGATCAGATTAACTTTAGGTGCAATCAGAACGTCATTTCCTATAGTTATGCCTCCTCTGTCCATAAATTCACAACAGTGGTTTATAAAGACATTTTTACCTACCCGGATATTCCGTCCGAAGTCGGTGTAAAACGGAGGCAGGAGTTCAAAGGTTTTATCTACATCGATACCAGTAAGACGTGAAAACAATGCTTGTACTTCATCTTTGTCGTGGTATATATTATTCAGTTCAGCAATGATCTTCTGCGCCTCATTAATTACTGAACCGATTTTATGATAGTCAGGATCAGTAAGTGGAATCACTTCACCGGAAAGGTCTCGCTCGAATATATCTTTTAGATTATCTTTCATCATTTCAGGTTTTCAGTAAAGAAATTTGTCAGTTTGTCGAATGGTATAACATTCAAACGGTCGTATAAGTCCACATGAACAGCATTAGGGATAATCATTAACTCCTTTGGTTCAGAAGCTGCTTTGTAAGCATCTTCGCTGAAATAGCGGGAATGTGCATTCTCCCCTGCAATCAGCAACATTGGTCTTGGCGAGATTTCTTTGATATAAGTCAAAATCGGCATATTCATAAACGATAACACATTGGTAACGGTCCACGAACCGTTTGAATTTATTGAACGTGAATGAAAACCCCGCTTCGTTTTATAATAATCAAAGTAATCTTTTACAAATTGAGGTTCATTACCTTCAATTTTATCAGGCAGTCCTTTGGGGGCTAAAGCCGAAGTTCCGTTTTCCGCATCCGTCCAACGCTGCCCGCTTAATTGCTCTAATGTTTTAGTTCGTTGTTCCGAAGTAGTGGCATCGAAATAACCGTTGGCATTTACTCTCGACATATCGTACATGCTTGTAGTTGCTAAGGCTTTAACACGTTTGTCGACAGCGGCAGCATTTAACGCAAAGCCTCCAAAGCCGCAAATACCTATAATACCTATTTTGTTTCGGTCAACACTCCCGTGCATTCCCAAATAATCGACTGCAGCACTGAAATCTTCGGTGTTAATGTCGGGCGATGCTACGTGGCGAGGTTCGCCTCCGCTCTCTCCTGTGTAAGACGGATCGAAAGCAAGCGTAATAAAACCACGTTCTGCCATATTTTGAGCATAAAGCCCCGAGGACTGCTCTTTTACCGCACCGAAGGGACCGCTGATAGCTAAAGCAGGTAATGTATCATTGCCCTTATTTTTCGGAATATACAAATCGCCAGTAAGTGTAATTCCATAACGGTTTTTGAAAGTTACTTTCTGACGGGTAACCTTATCACTCAATTGAAAAGTGTAATAGTCTGCTTGTTGTGCGACTATCTCACTTTGTGCCGATAATGAATTGTTCATAACAAATACTATTAATGTGAATAAAAATAACTTCTTCATTTTTCCAAGATTTAGTTATATATTGCAAAATTAGGGTAGAATAAAGGAATAGTTTTCGCTGAGCGGCTCAAAGGTTTTCGTTCAGAAGCTCAATCGTACTTTAATGACAATTTCAAACAGAATACAAAAAAAAGCCGTAAAGCAAAAATGCTCCACGGCTCGAAATCTTTTGCTCACAGTCATTTATCTTCGGGGAGAAAACCCGTATTGCTTTTTAAAAGCGGCATAGAAATGAGACAGGTTCTTAAAACCTACATCAACATATACGTCGCTTACTTTCTTATTATGATTCTTTAGTTTGTCGTAAGCTACTTCCAGCCTCTTACTGATAAGCCATTTCTGAGGTGTAACATCGCTTATCATTGCAAAGTCACGCTTAAAGGTAGCGAGACTTCTTCCTGTATAGGCTGCTATCTCTTCTATTGTCAGGTCATCCATATAGTTCTCGTTAAGAAAATCAAGAATATCAATCTTCCACGGCTCGCTAAAATCAAATAGTATGGGAAAGAAATTCTTGTCTGTGTTCAACAAACAGTAGACTCCTTCCTGTTCTTTCAGATTAATAATGTGGTCCGTTGGCTGTACAGCAGAGTCAAAATAGGGTGTCAGTGATTGGAACAGACTAGTTATATCCGGCCTTAAGGGTATTCTGAATAGGCTTTCTTTCAAAGCTTTGACCTTTTTGGGAATATGATTTTTATCTATTTTACTGTAAAAATTACGGAGGAAATTACGTTTAAAAGTCATGGATATTCCTTTATACTGACCTGCATCGGCATATAGTTTTGTCATTTTAACTCTGTGGTTGCGGCGTATAAAGACGCATTCGCCCGGATGGACGACCGTTTCTTTATTTCTTTCTTCGATAATAAGTTTTCCTGAATACAGGTATACGAGTGTATGGTCTTTTGTGGCATGTACACAACTTGTATTGTTATCAAAGAAACAGGAAAGAAATGTGCCTGAATAGTTTATCGTTCTTGAAGCTTCCATGCTGACAGGTTTTATATCATACAAATATAGTCTAAAGATAGGAATACTTTTTCGCTGTCAGGCTCATTTATTTTTGCTGAAAGGTTCATATAATAGACAACGCGAATTTCTCATATTCAAAAAACTTAAACCGATTACACATTCACTCTCTTATTACTTTTGAAAAGAGACACAAACCGTTTACTCTTATCTATTAAGGACCTGTCCGGGTAAGATGCAGTGAACGGTAGTTCCTGTTATTTTATATTCTTTAAAGTCTATCAATAGTTTGCCTTCTCCTTTTTCTATGAAAAGAAAAATATAATAATCATCCCTATGTGCATAATCAACAGCGGGTACTTGTTCATTCTCGCGAACATATCGTAAAAACGCTATTTCTCCTTGAAATTTTTATGATAGTTTATGGGGCGGAATGGTATTCATGGGTATGAAAGGTTTGATTACTGGAGAGAGTAACGCTATTTCTTACATAATATCAATGAGAATAGTTAATTATTGCTTTTTCTATAATTGTAAAGATATGATGTTTGTGTTTTATAAGGAAGGAAATATCCATTTTTTTGAAAATTATTGCCTTAATAATTTCTTCATCTAAATATAGATTTATAATTATCTTTTTATTCTAAATATTTGTTAATATAAAAAATCGTAGTACATTTGTGGCTGAAATACGAGTACTAACCCTTAAAAAATCACGAAAGGGTATAATTATGTTGGTCAAGAAATAAAACACAGCAAACAGGAACTAAGCTGGCTCATCGGGATGAAGAGCTTTTGCAACTTATGTATATAATTAGAAAACCAAAAATCTACGGCTGCAAATTGGTTATCGTTGATTAGTTCCACAATCACAATTTAAATTTTATTATTATCAATGTCGATGCGTTGACAGGTATATCATTATATACTTTTCTGTCTTTCGTATCGCACACAGAGATATATTCTGTTATGGGCTAGTTATGTCCATGCGGCTGAAATATATGTATATATGTCTCTGTATTATCAAAAACAAAAATGGGCATACAATCTAAAGAATTAAGTAAACTGGGATATACCAACAATGTAGCACGTAGTTTAGCGATCAACATAGTAAACAAATATTGCAAACACGACAGCAAAGAACAGATTATAAAAATGCTCAGCGATCTGCTGGCATATCCCGATAAATATAAAGACGACGAAGTATGGGGAAAACTGGCGGAGCATTTTTCACCAACACCGGTAGACAAATCATTCACAGTCTACAGCCTGCTCGACGAACCTTGAGCATTCAAAACATACGGAAATAAATTTATCGATACACTTGCCAAACAGCAAATGAATCTGGCAATGCGATTACCGATTACACTTGCCGGAGCTATGATGCCAGATGCACATGCCGGATACGGTTTGCCTATCGGTGGTGTATTGGCAGTAGAAAATGCTGTAATACCTTATGCTGTAGGTGTAGATATCGGTTGCCGGATGAGCCTGACCGTATTCGATGCCAATGTGGATTTTTTGAAACGCTATTCACATCAGATAAAAGAAGCATTAAAAGATTATACACACTTCGGAATGGATGGCTGTCTCGAGTTTCCTCAGGAACATGAGATATTGGACAGGAGTGAATTTCAGCTTACACCATTACTCAAACTGTTACGCGGAAAAGTAGTCAGACAACTGGGTTCATCAGGGGGAGGAAACCACTTTGTAGAGTTTGGCGAGATAGAGTTGATAGAGAACAATGTCTTAAAACTTCCTGCGGGAAATTATACGGCATTGCTTTCACACTCAGGTTCCCGTGGAATGGGAGCAGCTATTGCCAGACATTACAGTGATGTGGCTCATGAAGTATGTAAACTACCAAGAGAAGCACAGCATTTTGCATGGTTGGGTTTGGATACCGAAGCAGGACAGGAATACTGGATGAGTATGAATCTGGCGGGAGACTTTGCACAGGCATGTCACGAGCGTATACATATCAACTTAAGCAAAGCATTAGGATTAAAAGCATTGGCGAATGTAAATAATCACCACAACTTTGCATGGAGAGAGGAAATTGCTCCGAACCGATATGCAATAGTACACCGTAAGGGTGCTACTCCTGCTGGAAAAGGTGTTGCAGGGTTTATTCCGGGAAGTATGGCAACACCGGGTTATCTGGTAAGCGGTAAAGGTGTATCCAATTCGTTAAACTCTGCGTCACACGGAGCAGGACGGGCTATGTCGAGACAAAAGGCAAAGGAGCAGTTTACACAATCGGCTTTAAAGAAATTACTTACTCAAAACGGGGTAACACTTATAGGAGGTAGTGTGGAAGAAATGCCTCTGGCTTATAAAGATATTGATAAGGTAATGCCTGCTCAGGAGTCGTTAGTGGATATTCATGGCAGATTTATGCCACGGATAGTTAGAATGAATAAAGAATAAAAACAATGAAAATTACAGATAAAATATTAGTTATAGACCTTGAAGCCACTTGTTGGAAAAGCAATGAGTCGAGAGGTCAGACAAGCGAAATTATAGAGATTGGAATTTGTGTACTCAATACAAAAGATGGTAGTATATCTAAAAACAAAGGGATTATGGTAAAACCAAAACACTCTACTATCAGTCCTTTTTGTACAGAGCTGACCACTATCACGCAAGGCTTGATAGATGAACAGGGCATATCTCTTTCTGATGCCTGCAAAATTTTAAGAGAAGAGTATGACGCATATTCCTACACTTGGGCTAGCTATGGTGGATATGATTTGAAGATGATGAAGTCTGAATGTTTGCACAAAGGGGTGGATTATCCTTTATGCCAAGATCATATAAATGTAAAGGAATTATTTACAGAAGTGAGAGAAATAAACAAAAAGGTAGGTATGAATGGTGCATTACAAATATTGGGTTTACCCCTCGAAGGAACTCATCATAGAGGTGTTGATGATGCCAAAAACATAGCAAAGATCCTGTATTGGTGTATAACAAATATGAAGAATGAGCAATAAGATATACTTGCAAATAACCTCCGGACGAGGTCCTGCCGAATGTTGCCGCATGGTCGCTCTTGTTTTGGAGCGAATAATGGCTCAGGCAAAAAAGAAGGGGCTTAATACCGAAGTATTGGAAAGAGAACAGGGTGTGATCAACCGCACCTTGTTTTCGGCAACACTTTCAATAGAAGGTAAAGGGTGTGAAGATATAGTAAAGGAATGGGAAGGTACGATTCAATGGATTGCCCAAAGTCCCTATCGCATTTATCATAAACGCAAGAATTGGTTTATTGGGGTAAATTCCTTTATTGTACCTGATATTAAGGATGCCAATGAAAAGGAGATTGAGTATCAGACTCTTCGTGCATCTGGTCCCGGTGGACAGCATGTCAATAAGACCGAATCGGCGGTGAGAGCAACTCATACTCCTTCGGGATTGAGTGTTACAGCTTCCGATCAGCGTTCGCAATTGCAGAATAAAAAACTGGCAACGGAACGGTTGCTAATTAAATTGGCTGCTTGGAATGTAGAACAGAGTATGCAGGCAGCTCAAAAGAATTGGAATAATCATAACAATCTGCAACGGGGTAATCCTGTGAAAATAATACAGGAATCGTTGAATTAAAAAGGCTAGAATTATGTTTGCAAGACGAACAGCAACCAGAATAAAAAAGGGCACTGCCCAAAAGAAGAACAGGCATGCCAAAACTCCCAACTATTGGAACACACGTCAGA
This sequence comes from Dysgonomonas sp. HDW5B, assembly GCF_011299335.1. Classification (GTDB taxonomy): domain Bacteria; phylum Bacteroidota; class Bacteroidia; order Bacteroidales; family Dysgonomonadaceae; genus Dysgonomonas_A. The sequence continues at coordinate 2,486,425 of NZ_CP049858.1, read as the reverse complement.
ATGAGATTCAGATTGATATAGAAAATCCGGGAAAAGGCTACAAGCATTTCCTGAAGAAAAGGGATATAAAACAATTCTTGGAGATACTCCCTAACAGGGAAGAGATTGATATTGAATTTGATGCTGTGCTATTAGCAAGAGGAAGTTATTACAGAGATGGGTGGTATGAAAACGGAGTGATCGGAATATGTGCCTGGGAAAAAAAGATGACTAAAGAATATAGCTTAGGTTATTTTAAAGCCCACAAAGAAATATTTGACAGGCTTGAGGTTAGATATACATTAAAGGAAGATTACGTGATTTGCGATTTTACTGAAAATCAAATCAAAGCCTAATTCTCTCCTCTGGCAATTTTTCTTGATTTAGTATTAATTCTGTCGTGATGGTGTCCCAGTTCATGAAGAAAAATATGCGGAAGTAATTATGCGGAAAGTTACGCTTTAAAGTATGAGGAAATTATATGGAATAAGTATTTTGAATGCTTTGAGAGATAAACAGAAAAGAATATAATGGAACAAATAAAAACAGAACAATATAAAAAGCACTTACAGGAAAAGAGAGAAGTCCTGAATAATGCTGTTATTCAGCTGAAAAAAGAATTTATCGGAATACATCCCTGACTATTTCCAGTCTAGAAATTGAGAATGTTTTATTTCTGAGGGTCTCCAGTTCTTCATAGGAAAGAAACTCCACATTCGATTCTTCGTGCCTGAATTGGATATTGGCAAAGGGATCTTTCTTTATCCAGTCATTGGCTAGTGCAATACGGATGACTTTCTTCAGGTTTTTCAGATGTTTGATTGTTGAATTGTGCTGCAAGTTTCGTTCTGTCTTCAGGTAAAACTCATAGTTTGTTACAAACTGGTGGTTAATATCGGATAGTAATATATCGTCTTTGTGATATTGATGAATGATATATTCTTTTAAGCCCTTGATGGATGTTTCAAATTTTTCAACCGTTGATTCGGTGTAGTCTATACCTATAAGTGCATGGCATTTATCATTATGTTCCTTATATACCTCCAGAATGCTTTTATGGTCTTCATCGCGTCCATGGTATATATCCCTTATAAGATCGGAGGTTATATGCTTTCCATCGATTTCCAGTTCCCTGTGGATTTGCAATATCCGTGCTTTGACTGTTTCCAGGTAATGATTTAACTCGAGTGCGATGCGTCCTTTGCTATTACAGGATTCTTTGTCCTGATTCCAATACGCTACAGGAACACTTCTCTTTATTCCGATTTCGGCAATCTGTTTGTTTATTGTTACACGCAGATAGATGGGTGCTTCACCGTTTTTCAACAGTTTAGCCTTCTTGATGATAAACAATAAACTGAATGTGTTTCTTTTGTCTGTACTCATAATAAGAATTTTTATAAAATTATTAATTAGAGTTCAGTTGAGACAATGACAAAATCTGACAATTGCATGACAAAATCTGACAGTAAAAAGATAATTTGCTATGAAACTAAATTCGCAAGGATATTTCTGAGATATTTTAGTCCCACGATTTAGGTTTACAGTCCTTAAAAAAAGGAAGCAAGTTTAAGTCGATCTCAGGACAATAATACCATTGACTATCAATAATATACCCTTATCCATAGGACTAAATCCGGGAAATAAAAAGTCCCACGAATAAGCCTGTGAAAGATACCTGAAACGGCATCTTTTTGCTTATGTGGGATAAAAGAAAAAGTCCCAAAAGTATTAACTTTCAGGACTTTGCGATGTTTTGCATCTTGCTTTGGCGGTATGGACGGGACTCGAACCCGCGACCCCCTGCGTGACAGGCAGGTATTCTAACCAACTGAACTACCACACCATTTTTGTTTTACTTCATTTCTGAAGTGACATTTCCTCTGAAATGCGATGCAAAGATAGGGTAAGAATTTGAATTCTGCAATAGGTTTAAAGATATTTTTTGAAAATAAAATTATTTAATTCCACAGACATTCATTATTCATTTCATTATCAGACACTATAAAATTAAATAAACTTATATAAAAGGAGAATTTCCAAAGAACATTTTGAGAAATCTCCTTTTATATGAGTTTTTGATCTTTACTTTTTCAACCATTCATCAAACCAACGGAAGAATTCTCGCTGAAATAAGATTCCATTTTGAGGTTGAGATATCCAATGGTTTTCGTCAGGGAATATCAACATACGAGTAGGTATACCTTTTAATTTAGCCGCATTAAAAGCCATCATACCTTGCGAAGCTAAAATTCGGTAATCAAACTCGCCATGAGTTATCATGATAGGAGTATCCCATTTATCCACAAAACGATGAGGAGAGTTAGCATACGATTTCTGAGCGATAGAATTATTACGATCCCAGAACGAACCGCCTAAATCCCAATTAGCAAACCACATCTCTTCAGTCTCCAGATACTGAGCCTCCAGATTAAATATACCCGCATGAGCTAAAAATGCCTTGAAGCGTTTATTGTGATTACCGGCCAACCAGTATGTCGAAAACCCGCCATAACTTGCACCGGTACATCCCAAACGATCTTTATCAACAAAAGGTTCTTTAGCCAATTCATCTATTGCCGACAAATAATCTTTCATATTCTGGCCACCATAATCGCCACTGATCTGTTCGTTCCACTCTTTACCAAAGCTAGGTAATCCACGACGGTTAGGAGCAACAATAATATAACCATTGGCAGCCATCATCTGTAAATTCCAGCGATAAGACCAGAATTGGCTTACTGTACTTTGCGGACCACCTTGGCAATACAACAGTGCCGGATATTTTTTATTCGGATCAAAGTTTGGAGGATACACCACCCATGTCAACATTTTCTTGCCATCAGTAGTTGCAATCCATCTCTCCTCAACTTTACCCATTGTTATCTGGTCAAGTATCGCTTTATTCTCTGTTGTTATTTGACTAGCCTCACCCGTTGTTGCATTTACAGAATAAATTTCGTTGGGTTGAGACATCGAATGACGCACAGCGATTAATTTATCACCTGCAATTGCAAACGACTCATAGTCATGAACGCCCTTAGTCAAAGCTTTTATTTCTTTTGTACGAATATCAGCCTGATATATCTGAGTCTTAGCCTCAACACAAGCTACAATATATATACTCTGGTTGTCTTTGCTCCATGCAGCAAAATCCGTATTATAATCAAAGTCTTCGGTTATATACGTCTTTACTCCTGACGACAGATCCATAACAAACAAACGGTTTTTATCCGACTCGTATCCGTCACGCTCCATACTTTGCCAAGCAACATACTTACCATCTGAAGAAAATACAGGATTTGTATCGTATCCCATCATACCTTCGGTTATATTGCGAGTTTCTTTTGTTTCGATATTATAGAAATAAATATCCGAATTGGTAGATAAAGCATATTCCATACCTTTTTTCTTACGGCAAGTATATGCAACGGTTTTGCTATCGGGACTCCAAGCCAGCTGCTCTATACCTCCCGAAGGAAGCATGGGTGACTCATAAGGTTCTCCGTCCAGTAAATCAATATCATTTACCAGTTTTTCACCATCAAAATCAGCAACAAACGGATGAGGAACCTCTTCAACCCAAACATCCCAGTGTTTATACATGAGATCATCGATGATACGCCCCGAAGCCTTGGGTAAATCAGGATATTTATCAGCAGCACGCTCGCCAAACTTTACATTTTTAATATAAAGCACCTTTTTTCCATCCGGCGAGTAACTAAACCCATTCACTCCACCAGCCACTTCGCTTATCTGAATACGATCTGTTCCATCAGGATTCATTTCCCATATTTGAGACGATCCGCTTTCGCTGGTTAAAAATGCAATTTTAGAACCATTTTTTACCCAAACACCATTGTTTTCACTCTTGGGTGTTTTCGTAATTTGCTTATTGTCTGTACCATCTATGTTCATGGTAAACAATTCGCGATTAGTTTTATTCTGTTCAATGCTCACATAAGTAACTCCATATAAAACCTTTGCATTATCGGGAGACACCTGCACATCACTCAGACGCCCAAAACTATACAAAGCCTCAGGAGTCATTATACCATCAGCTATTTTGATTTCGGATTTTCCGATCAAAGGAGCGTCACCAGTCTCTTTGGCTTTGTCCTGACCTGAGCCACAAGCTAACATTCCGGCACTCAAAGCAATTGCCATAATAGATTTGTATTTCATTCGTTAAATAGATTGATAATTTAATTTATTCATTATGCCTTCAAAGTTATCCTTTTTTATAATACCCTAAAAATCTGACTCTACTTAAGTTATTAAGTTCCGAGAACTATTTATCCTAAAAGAAGCAAGAGCATGATCAAAAATTACATTACTTACAAAAGAAACATAAGTAATGCGAATCAGTAGTTGGTCTGTTATGTTTAATGTTCTATTATTCTAACGCACCCTTATGGGTTTGTTTTTCATTTTGCCTTGATGCAAAACGAAACAAAAGATCAAGACTGTGCCTTTTGCCCGACCCGTTACGGTCTCAAAAGCTAAAACAAAAGAAAAACGTTTACCGTTGATATCCTTTTGTTTTTTAACGCTTTCTTCACCCTGCGGGTAGCCCGTGCAACCGGCAAGGTCGGAAGCCTGACGGACAAAAGCGATTTACGTGCGTCAGCTCGAGTGCACCAGTGGAGTAGCCGTTGGCTGACAAGCAAAGCAGGCGTAAAACTAAACGTGCCGAAAGGCAATAAGTTTAGTTTAGCCTGCAAGCTAAAGTCAGACAGGCGAGCCACGCAGCACAAAGCCTTTTTGATTCCTTTTGCGGCTTTGGGCAAAAGGAATACGCGCAATCTTCGATTGCGCGTAGTAAAAGACAATTTAATTGAACATATAATCCCAACTACCGATTGACATAAGTAACAAAAAGCAATCAATAAAGTGACAAAACCTCCATTTATGATGTCATTTTTGGTCATCATTTAAAATACTGAATTTCAACAAACAAACTATAAAAAGATTACAAAAGTGACAAAAGTGACAGTTTACAACATGCTTTTTTATTTTCTCTTTTTCATGTAACCTTTTCTTTACTTATAGATAAAGCTCTACAGCGATTCTTCTTAAGTAATCGATAGCATTTAATAATATGGTTAACACTTACCAAGGTAACAAATAGCTTTGAGGGCTTAAAAACTTTATTTTCAAAATCGAAACTCATGTTTTCATGAGTTTTTCCTATCTTTGAATAAATATCACTTTACTCAAATATCATGAAAAAGCATATCTTATTTTTACTGTTTATAGTAATAGTAGCCAGTATCAATGCTCAGGTCGACTCTAAATACTTGCAGGGAGCTGTTCCCGAAGTAGATGGGAAAATTATATTTTCAAAGACTATAAAAGTAAACAATACTATATCGGATGATAAAATATTCGATTTGATGAATACATGGGCACAAGAAAATTATGCTTCACCCACCAACCCAAAGCAACGTATATTATTATCAAATGCTGCCGATAAAACGATTGCATGCAAAGGAGAAAAAGACATCATATTTAAAAAGTCAGCCCTTTCACTTGACAAAACCACAATAGCATATCAGCTCATTCTTCAGATAGAATCGGGAGAATGCCTTGCAACGATAAAGAATATAAAATACGATTATTACGATAAAGGGTCCAATAAAGACTTTTATACTGCCGAAGAAATGATCAGTGATAAGGTTGCATTAAACGGAGAAAAGCTAAACAGATATTACGACAAATTCAGAACCAATACAATTGATAGTATCAACGGTATATTCAACTCTATAGATATCTATCTCAATGGAGTAAAAAGACGTGAGGGTGCCGCAGAAGCCGAAGCTCAAAGAACAACAACTGCTGCTCAAACCGCTACAGCATCTGCCATTCCATTGATTCCACTAACTGCCAGCTCACCGATAGAAACGCAGTCCATAGAAACAAGCACTGCGGCTAATGTAAGTACACTACCGGGATTCAGACGGATTGCTGCGGATAAAATACCCGGAAACATTATCAAACTATTGAGCGATGCCACACTGATAACTTCAGGATCGGGGGAGAACGTAAATGTAATGACAGCCTCTTGGGGCGGATTAGGTGTATTCTGGGAAAAACCCGTTGCATTTTGCTTCTTAGGAGCTCAACGCTATTCGATCACCACAATGGATAAGGGAGATACCTACACCATATCTTTTTACACAGAGGCTTACAAGGATGCTCTTCAGTATTGCGGATCAACAAGCGGAAGAAACGAAGATAAAATAAAAGGTTCGGGATTAACCCCCATTATAACCCCTTCGGGAGCAACAGCATTTGCCGAAGCATGGATGATATTTGAATGCAAAAAAATGATTGCACAACCCCTATCTCAAGAGGCAATAGCCGATAAAAATTCCGATGCTGCTAAAAAGTGGAACGGCAAAGAATTACACAAAATGTACATTGGCGAAATACTAAATGTATGGGTTAAATAAGGCTACAAACCTATATAGCTAAAAAACAAGAAAGCGAGAAATTCAAATCGATGAATTTCTCGCTTTCTCGTATATCACAATAAGAAGAGTCAGTAAAACTCATTCACCATCCAAACCGGTTATCTCCTTAAACTTGGGAGCGTAATCGAGCCCCCATTTATTAATTGCATCCAGAATAGGTAATATACGCTTCCCATCCTCGGTCAGAAAATATTCCACTCTTGGCGGAATTTCGGGATAAGTAACCCTATCTATTATTTTATAAAACTCCAATTGTTTCAGTTGTTGATGTAGCACTCGTTTTGTAATCCCTGTAACCGCCTCAACCAAATCTTTAGGTCTTGTAATACCCTTGTCTAGTTCCATAAGTATACAGAATTTCCATTTGGAGAAAATAACCTCCGTGGCTATAGTGATTCCACATTCAAAATCTAAAGGTATCTTTCGTTCATACATAAGCACCGGATCAATTTTCTTAGGTCTCAGACCTTTTATTGCATTCGTAAATAGTTGAAACTAATAAAGAGAACAAAGTTAGTGACAAAATTATCACTTAGAGATAAAAAAATCCCTTATTGTGAGTCCTATCAAGCAGCAGTAACTTTGCACTCAATAAAAATATCAATAGTACGAAATATGAAAAAGCTTATAATAGTTAGTCATCCAAACATCGAAAGTTCGGTAATAAATAAGCGTTGGGTAAACGAGTTAGAAAAACATCCCGACCATTTTACGATACATAATATATACACAGAGTATCCTGACGGAAAGATAGATATAGAGAAAGAACAAAAACTAATCGAAGCACATGATGCTTTAATATTGCAATACCCTCTATATTGGTTCAACTGCCCACCCTTTCTAAAACAATGGTTGGATGATGTTTTTACCTACGGATGGGCATATGGTTCGAAGGGAAATATGATGAAAGGAAGGAAAGTAGCATTAGCCATCTCTGCCGGAATAGACAAAGAAGACTTTCAAGAAGATGGTGAATGGAAAGTAACTATCGAACAGCTTACCCTACCTTTTAAAACGACAGCACTCTATACCAAGTCAGACTACAAAGGTCATTTCGTATTATATGACTCTCACAATGCACCCAATTCGGATGCTTTGGAAAAAAGTGCAGAAGATTATATTAAGTTTGCAATGAATATATAACCAGATAAATCAAATATAAAAAACATTGCTATAAAGACAAAGGAGTTACCGATTAAAGTAACTCCTTTTCACTATATAAACTTTGATTAAAAAAAGAAAAGCTATTATCAGAAGCTTAAAGGAATAAGTAATTTTATCCCAAAATTACGTCCCATATTAAAGACTCCCTCGCGGCCTGTCACCTGATTTACGTCTGTATATTTCAGACGGCTCAAGTGATTCTGATAAGCTTTGTTCGTTAAATTGTTTGCTGTAAAATAAAGCGATGCCCACGTACGACCTTTGTGTACAAAGTCGGTTCCGAATGAAGCATTCAGCAAGGCGTAAGCTGGTGTTACAGTTTCGGTATCAAAAGCCGAAAAGATACGGTCTTGTTTCAAGTTACATTCAACACCAACCGATACATACGTATTATTTAGCGTCTTACCATGACGGATCAAATCGAAACGTAAATCGGAAATCAACTTAGGTGCAGGTGTAAATGGCAAGTACTTTGTAGAATCAGGCTGATTCAATTGTACTGAGTTGACATACGAGAATGAGTTTTGAAAATGCAACCTTTCAATCGGATGGATATCTATACTGATCTCTCCTCCCAAAATGCGGGCATTCCCCGATACAAATTGAAATGTTTTATATCCATCTGTCAATAAATCATGTCCATCCTCATCCAATAATTTATGCGAGAAAATATAATTATTGATACGATTAGCAAATAGCGAAACTTCCCCTGATATTATAGGTGATGAATAACCAAAACCTAAATCGGCCTGCCAGCTATTTTCAGCTTTCAGGTTGGGATTACCAATTTCATAACGAACAGCACCACCGTGTGCCCCGTTAGAAGCTAATTCACTAATATTAGGGGCACGAAATCCATGTGAAAGATTTAACTTTGTATACCAACCATCCGATAACTGATAGGTAAATCCTAAACTTCCGCTCAACCCATTGAAGTTTCGGGTGTATGCCGGAAATATCTGCGGTTCGTGATCGTGGTCATCCCCGTCTTCATGCTCATCATGTCCGCCACTTCCATGATCATGAGTATGAGGCTCAAACTCTTTTACATTCTGGTGGCGATGGTCAAAACGTAAGCCTCCGCTTATATCTAATTTACCGAAGCTCTTGGAAGCAATAGCAAACACACCCATATCAAATAATTTATACTCGGGCAGAAGCTTTTCGTGTCCTTTATTCAATGAAGACTGATACATTCCGTTTACACCTGTCACAAACTTATAACCACTGATTTCGGGAAATGTATAGCGCACATCATAATTAAAGGTATGTAGTTGGAAATACAAAGCATACTCATCTCTATCCAACACATTCTCAAATTCCTGACGGCGGTTTTGCTGGTAACCCAAAATGGTACGCAAACTACCATCACCCAATATGATATTACTGTTCGAAACAGCCTTGTAATGATATACTTGCTGATAAGGTACAAATTGCTTGTAAGATCTGCCATCTTTATCAGTGGCAATAGCTGTACCCTCTTCACCATCAATAACAGCCGGTCTTAAAAATCGTCCTGTTTCCTCATCACGTTCTCCTTCAATAATACCGGGAGTAATGTTATAATAATCCAGAGTCAGATGAGAATATCCCCAATTTTTATTGACACCTAACAATCCGGAAACAGCCCTTTCCTGAAAGCCCGAATTGAAAACATATCCGTCGTATTTATTTTTATACGAATGAGCCCATTTGTCACTATATCTGGCATTCCACACAATACCGCCCTTATTGCCGGCTGTGTTTACCGAATAATTAATCAACCCATTATTAGTTTGATATTCTGTCAATACATTTGCTTGAATAGAACCGTCGGGTAAAACAGGCTCCGACTGAAAATTAATAACCCCTGCCATAGCATCCGAACCATACATTAAACTGGCAGGTCCTTTCAGTATTTCCACCGAATTTACCGATTGAGGGTCAATCTCAATACCATGTTCATCGCCCCACTGTTGCCCTTCCTGGCGTACTCCGTCATTAACAACCACTACACGGTTATATCCCAAACCACGGATTACAGGTTTAGAAATACCTGCTCCAGTAGTTATTTGCGATACTCCCGGTTGACGCGATATAGCATCTATAATATTAGTGGACGACTGTTGCAAAAGTTCTTTCCTTGCAACAAAAGATATCGGAGAAGGTGTCCTTTTAATCAGCGAACTTCCGGTTAGAGAGGTAACTACCACTTCGTTAATTTCGGCACTCGACTCCTTCAGATCGAAGTTCATACTATTAACCGATCTTAAGTCAATAGTTTGTACAATAGTTTGATGCCCTAAGTAACTGACTTGTATGGTAGTTCTCACCATAGGCAGATTATCAATCCGATAATGTCCTTTATCATCAGTAATAGCACCTTTTTTTAAATCGGGGAGATAGATATTTACTCCCATCAATGCTTCCCCACCCTTTTCGTCTGTAACGAATCCTTGCAACGATCGGTTATCACTATTTGCATTATCGGCAGATACAGTTGCCAAGGAGAGCAGGCATATGATAATTAAGGTCAAAGACCTTTTTATTAAAGACGTTCTTTTATGTATATATATTATTTTCATTAGTTTTCGATATTTGTAAATAACAACTTTATAAGTTACAGAGAGTATTTAATATCCTATCTTAAAGCTATAACTATCAATAGTTTTTATAGCTGAATGGGCAATAAATAGATCTGAGACCTTAATTAAAGTTGAGATTAGCCGAATACAGCTAAATATGTAAATTCATTTTTCGAATAGAAGACAAGTATACATGCAGAATTTTCTCTGCATCATACAATTATACCAAAGAGACAAGCAAACTTGAAACCTTGATGTAATAATTAGAATAACTTGATTTTAAACAATGTGGAATATCTATTGATATATGTATTCTACAGGAACAGAACTATACGTCTATCCCATATGGAGAACAAATAAGTTCACCTTTACATAAAAGCAACAGAGAGGTCTGAGACCTTAACAAAGACCTTCTACCGGAGGGGCACGAAGGGAAATTTGAGGTAAAAACTGATAAGCCCACGTTTGAACATCGGCCTGTATAATTTCAGCAAAAGAAATATCAAAATAGTGTTGCAGCTCGGCAAACTGCTGCGGAGTAAATGCCTGAAACATGAAAAGACAGATATCGCAATCCTGATGAAGGGCTGCTGATTTTCCATCAGCATGAGGATGTGTCGTATAATGCGATTCGTGATCAACAAACAAAAAGTGAACCGGCTTCATCAGTATTACACCGAAGAAGGCGATTATAAATAACGAGGCAATTCTCTGCCTGCTTATCATTTTCACTTTCACTTGATTGTTCAGATTTCTGTTTTAACCTAAATATTCAACAAATATATAATATAAATACCAATAGAACTTCAATTTTCAGATTAAGTTCTTTATCAAAAGTATCTATCACTATATAAAAATTATAATCATCTAACTTCTTCGGATTGATTATCAGAGTATCAAAAGAAGGTGTATTCCTATAAAATTAATCCGTCTTTCATGTGGATAGTACGATCTGTTATCTTCGCCAACTCCTCATCATGCGTTACAATTACAAACGTTTGTCCGAACTGATCACGTAAATCAAAAAACAGTTTGTGGAGTTCTATTTTATTTTCAGTATCGAGACTACCCGATGGTTCGTCGGCTAATATGACCGAAGGATTATTAATCAATGCACGAGCCACCGCTACACGCTGTTTTTCGCCACCCGAAAGTTCATTCGGCTTATGTTCCAATCGCGAGGACAGCCCCAATAACTCAAGTAACTCTTTTGCTTTTTTCTTGGCTTCCCACTCTTTGGCTCTACCAATTAACGCAGGAATCATTACATTTTCGAGAGCTGTAAATTCGGGTAATAACTGGTGAAACTGAAAGACAAACCCAACGTTGCGGTTTCTGAAATCAGAAACGCCGGTATCATTTAATCCGGTAACTTTTTGCCCATTGATGATAACAGTTCCCGAATCAGCCTTATCGAGAGTACCTATTATCTGTAGCAAAGTCGTTTTGCCTGCCCCGCTTGCTCCCACAATAGATACAATTTCACTTGGGTTTACATGCAAATTTATACCTTTAAGGACTTGCAATTGCCCGTAACTTTTGGTTACATTCTGTACTTCTATCATATATCGAATTCTTTCATCCTTAATTATAAACAAAATTAGAAATAAATTGACAGGTTCGTTATCAAATCGACTAAATCGACAAAAATATTAAGCTTGCAGAACTTTTTATTGTTTTGGCTATAGGGGGTGAACCTGTGTGTTCACCTATTTAGGACAGACACATAGGTCTGCCCCTAGCAATAAAGATATATCATTAACTATTTTCTTTTACTTAAATGTGCCTTTAAAGACTTGCAATTATTGATATTAAACTTTTGTTACTATTTTTGTAAAGAATATAGGTATTCAATAATCACACTGTCTATAAATTAAAGAAAGAGTAAGTATTTATACTCATCTAAGTAATAAAAAAGGTCTGACACCTCTCTATAAATAAATGAAAAAAGTATTTGTTCTTATCCTATTCAGCCTAGTGTACATGTATGCAAATGCACAAACCTATCACAAGGATGATAAAGAAGGACTGATGCAAATACTCAGACAAGCGTCTATGGTAAGGGATAGCCTTAACCTTGAACAGTTAGGCTTGAATAGGCAGGATACTGTCAACTGGGAGACTTCGGACGAATGGATCAAGAAACTAAGTGGCTTGGAATGGAACGATAAGCTGCCCAAACGAGTAACTGCAATAGACTGGACAAGTGTTAATTTAGCCGGAAGTTTCAACTTTGGATATTTTGCAGAACTTCGCTCTCTTACCTGTACCCACAATCATATTTCGAATATAGATATTCAAAGAAATAAACTGCTACAACATTTGAATATTTCGTCAAATGAAATTGACAGCCTATCTCTATTAAACAACAAATCACTTATCGATCTTAATGTCTCAGGAAACGGACTAACTTCTCTTAATATCAGAAATAACAAGCAGATTGAGAATCTGAATTGTAGCTATAATGGATTAAAAGAAATAGACCTATCCAGAAATCAAGAACTTAAACACCTTGAAGTCCATTGGAATCAATTGGAAACTTTAGATATATCCAATAATAAAAAACTAACAGAACTGGCTTGTTATGCTAATTATCTGACCACACTAAATCTTTCGAAAAATACATTGCTGGAAAACGTGGATTGCTCTGAAAATAAACTGACCACGCTTGATCTGCAATCGAATCCCGGTCTATTTCATTTGGCATGTGACAAGAATCAGTTGGAAAATATATCTTTCGGAGCAACTTCGGCTCTGTCCATACTATCCTGCTCTGATAATAAGCTTCAGAATTTAGATTTACTTACGTTGAAAGAACTCAACATTCTCGATTGTAATAAGAATTCTATATCAGCTTTTGATTTATCCCGGAACACCAAACTTCAATTGCTTAAAATTTCAAATAATCCCCTTTCAATACTTGATGTTTCTCAAAACAATCTGCTGATGGAATTATACTGTTCCAACAACAAATTGGGAGAACTCGATATTACAAACAATCATGAACTGCTTTCGCTCGATTGTTCATCCAATACCCTCAATCATCTTAACCTATCGGAGAATATATATTTGTCGAAACTCGATTGTCGGTCTAATAAAATCATATCTCTGAAACTGGAAAGTAATCCTGCTATTACAGTCTTAAGTTGCGATTCGAATGAGATCAAAACTTTGGATGTAATACCTCTTCTCAAACTAGAGAAGTTGAATTGCTCGATTAACAGTTTAGATAAACTCGACTTGTCTAAAAATAGCGTACTTGCCGAACTATCATGCTCCGAAAACCAATTAAAAGAGTTGGATTTAAGCAACAACACGCTTTTAAAGTTTTTGGATTGTTCTATAAATACGATCGAATCATTGAATATTACTAAATGCAAGAACTTAACAGAACTGCATTGCGATGATAATGAACTAACCGATTTAGATGTTAGCAACAATCAAGAACTGACAGTACTTACATGCTCGGCAAATAGTCTCACGACAATAGACTTGAGTAATAGCCTGCAATTAAATATGCTGGACTGTTCCAATAATTCTCTGGATGACATCAACCTTCCACTAAATCACCGCTTACTTTATCTCGATTGTTCGAATAATAACTTAACTCATTTGAGTACCGACAGAAGCTTTTTCTTTAAAATGAATTGTTCGAATAATGCTTTATGTTTTTCGACTCTCAATTTTTCGGAATATACATTCCTGCGTAATTATACTTATTCACCACAAACAATCATCGACGGAGGAACAGTTAAATGTGGAGAAACAATAGACCTTAGCAGCGAATTTCTTAAAAATGGGAAGGAGACTCAATACCGTTGGTATGAAAGCGGCGAGGAAATTCTATTTGACGGAAAGGATGGTATATATGTTGTGCCCGAATCATTTGCAGGGGTAAATCTTACCTGTAGAATGACAAACGATACTTTTCCAAAACTCACACTTCGGTATAAGGTTTCGATAGAAGCTCCCGAAAAAAAGCAAGAATAGCTTATTTTTCATACCTTTGCCCCACAGAAAGTTGATGAGTTGACGAGCATACAAGTAAACAAGCTTGTCTGCTTATTTACTAACAACTTGTAACAAAAAAAAGAGAAAGAACAAAAAATGGCGATATCCTACCTTCAAGTAGATCAGCTTACCAAAAGCTTTGGTGATTTAGTATTATTCAGCGATTTGTCATTTGGGATTGCCGAAGGACAACGGATTGGCCTACTTGCCAAAAACGGAACAGGAAAAACAACCCTACTCAATATATTAACAGGAAAAGAATCGTATGATTCGGGTTCCGTAGTATTTCGACGTGACTTAAGAGTAGCATATCTGGAACAAGACCCTCAATATCCGGGTCATCTAACTGTACTCGATGCCTGTTTTCAATCGGGGACGGATGTAACTGATGTTATTGCCGAATACGAGAAAGCAATGGAGTTGGAAGACCATTCGAATCTGGATGATATCCTACAGCGTATGGATATGTTGAAAGCATGGGATTACGAGCAAAGAGCCAAACAAATCTTATCTCAATTAAAGATTCGCAACTTCGACCAGAAAATATCCGAACTTTCGGGAGGTCAGCTAAAACGGGTTGCATTAGCAAACGTATTGATTACCGAACCCGAACTGATTATATTGGATGAGCCTACCAATCACCTTGACTTAGATATGACGGAGTGGCTCGAAGAGTATCTTCAACGCTCTCGCCTCAGTCTTTTGATGGTTACTCACGACCGTTATTTCTTAGATAGAGTTTGTTCGGAAATTATCGAGATAGATCAAAAGCAACTGTTTCAGTACAAAGGCAATTACTCGTATTATTTAGAGAAAAGACAAGAAAGAGTAAGTAGTCAGAATAGTGAAATAGACAGAGCCAACAACCTGCTCCGCAAAGAACTTGAATGGATGCGTAAGCAACCCAGAGCAAGGGGTACAAAAGCGAAATCGCGTATAGATGCGTATTACGATCTGGAGAAAAAAGCGGAAAAGGAACGTGATCTGGGCAATGTACAATTACAAATGAAAGGCTCGTATATCGGAAACAAGATATTCGAAGCTAAACATATATACAAATCATTCGGCGACTTGAAAATCCTCGAAGATTTTAATTACGTATTCGCCCGATACGAAAAAATGGGTATTGTAGGAAACAACGGTACAGGAAAATCGACTTTCATCAAGATGTTGATTGGCGATGCCCTACCCGACAAAGGCGAATTTGATGTAGGCGAAACCGTTAACTTCGGATATTATAGTCAGGATGGATTGCAGTTCGATGATCAGATGAAGGTATTGGACGTTGTGCAAAACATAGCCGAAGTTATCGACTTGGGTAATGGCAACCGTCTTACTGCTTCACAGTTTTTGCAACACTTTTTATTTCCACCCGAAAAACAACACAACTTCGTATATAAATTATCAGGTGGAGAAAAACGCCGCCTCTATTTATGTACTGTATTGATAAAGAATCCAAACTTCCTTGTTCTGGATGAGCCAACAAATGACTTGGACATCATGACTCTGAACATTTTGGAAGAGTATCTGCAAAGTTTCAAGGGATGTGTTATTGTTGTATCTCACGACCGTTACTTTATGGACAAAGTGGTCGATCACCTGTTGGCATTCTCCGGTAATGCTCAGATAAAAGATTTCCCGGGTAACTATACCCTATATCGCGAGTGGAAAGAGGTACAGGAATTAATAGCAAAAGAAGCTGCCCAAGCCGAAAAGGTAAAAGAAATTAAAGAGGAAAAACCAAAGATTGAAGCTCCTAAAAAAGAAGAGAAGAAAAAAGTATCTTATAAAGACAAACGCGAATTCGAAGAATTAGATGCTCTTATTCCCAAGTTAGAAGAGGAGAAAACGAAATTAGAAAACGAATTATCCGATTCAAACTTATCATCCGAAGCTCTTTTGAGCAAGTCGAATCGCATCAGCGAGTTGATAAATGAAATAGAAGAGAAAACGTTGCGCTGGATTGAACTCAGCGAATTGATATAAAGTCACAGATCTTTTTTTCTGTTTTTTATAGGGGAGTATACCAATACTCTCCTATTTTGGTTTATAAAAAACAATCTAAGTAAAAGAAAATAGTTAATGATATATCTTTATTGCTAGGGGCAGATCAATGTGTCTGTCCAAAATAGGTGGACACACAGGTTCACCCCTACAACCAAAGCAATAAATAGTTATGTGAACTTAATTATCACATTTATAAATAAATTACTTTTCAGAATAAAGAGAAATAATTATTTTTATGCCCGAAAAAATAATTTTAAACAGGTCTGAGACCTTTTTTCGGCATAGATGCAGTTATCTGAAAAGTTTGTTTCTTACACACAGCCTTTACTCCAAGAAGAGTGGATAGATTTCGAGCAGGCACTCGAACAAGAATCGCCCACAAGTATCCGTATTAATCCGGCAAAAGCTAAGGGTTTACTCATTCAGTCAGAAAGGGTTCTTTGGTGCGAAACGGGTTATTATCTCGCAAAGCGTCCATCGTTTACATTCGACCCTCTTTTTCATGCAGGTGCATACTATGTACAGGAGGCATCCTCTATGTTTATAGAACAGGTATTTAAACAATATCTGAATGATGATATTAAAGTACTCGATCTATGTGCTGCTCCGGGTGGTAAATCTTCTCATATAGCAAGTCTTATATCAGAAGATAGTCTGTTGGTATCGAATGAGGTCATAAAGTCCAGATCCTTTATTCTTTCGGAGAATATGACAAAATTGGGGTATCCGAATGTAATTGTTACCAATAACGATCCGTCAGATATCGGTAATAAGCTTCCTTCTTTTTTTGATGCTATCCTGATTGATGCTCCTTGCTCGGGCGAAGGTATGTTTCGGAAAGATCCGCATGCAGTGGAAGAATGGTCGCCTGCAAATGTGCAGTTGTGCAAAGAACGTCAGCAACGTATTGTAGCCGATGTATGGGATGCATTGAAACCCGAAGGAATACTTATATACAGCACCTGTACTTACAACAAGCTGGAAAACGAGGAAAATATAAACTGGATACTCGATAATTTTGATGCTGAAATATTACCTATAGAAACTGATGCTAACTGGAATATCTCGCAGGCATATAATAATGAAGTGTTGGCACATCACTTCTTTCCCCATAAAGTAAAGGGAGAAGGCTTCTTTTTGGCAGCCATACAAAAGAAAGGAAATGTAACCTTCGAGAATCTATCATCCAACAAACGAAATAAAAAACAGAATACAACAAAACCCCAGACGTTGGCTCTAGAATATAAGAAGTATATTTCTCGACACGAAGAATATACTTTTTTCGATAAGAACGGATTGTGGTTTGCGTTTCCTGAGAAACAATACGAAGCTTTTTTACAGGTTAGCTCCCAACTGAAACTGGTATCAGCCGGAATCTATATGGGAGAATTCAAGGGGAAAGATTTCTTACCGCAACATTCTCTGGCAATGTCTAACCGGATCAATAAAGATGCGTTTACACTGCACGATATAGACAGAGAAACTGCCATTTCTTATCTGAGAAAGGAAGCTTTAGTATTTGAAAACCAACCCAAAGGATATATACTTCTGACTTACAAACATGTACCCTTAGGATTCATTAAAAACATAGGCAACCGAGCCAACAACCTTTATCCCAATGAATGGAGGATAAGGACAACTTATCAGCCCACTGAAATTATAGATGTACTTATATAAAAAAAGAGTTAGCTTAAACAGCTAACTCTTTCTATAATAAAAAAGTCTGTGACCTTATATTTAAAAGTCAAGAAACTCTACCTCTCCTGATTCGATATGATAGACAGCGCCCACAATATTGATTTCTCCTTTATGATAGGCTTCTTCTAATATAGGATCAGATTCTCTTAATTGTTTTACACCATTCATAACATTGGCTACAACTGCTAAGTTAGAATTCTTACCTGCAGTTTTAAGCACCTCCTGCTCTTCTTCCTCGCTTTTCAATTTACGGATAATCTTAGACACATGATCAGCCGATTTTTCCAAATCACCATCTAAATCTTCCGCATGATCCAATAAGGCCTGAATAGCTCCGCATCCTAAATGCCCCATTACCACAACCAAGGGAGTATGTAAATGCTCAACTGCATATTCGATACTGCCTTCTTCATAATCGCTCATGACATTACCGGCTGTACGTATCGAAAATATATCACCTAAACCCTGATCGAATACAATTTCGGGTGGTACACGTGAATCGGAACAACTCACGATAATACATTTGGGGTTCTGTCCTTTGGATAAGTCTTTTATCCTCTCCTGATCCTGACGCTCATGCGTAGACACACCCGAAAGAAAACGCTTGTTACCATCTTTTAGAATCTGCAATGATTCGGTGGCTTTAGATGGAGACGTTTCTACAATCATCTCAACTTTACGATCGGGATTAAAAGTTGAATTTTGAGAAGATACTACAGTGCCACATAACAGCATGGATAAGATGATCCCTGTAGTAGAATAAAAAGAGAAAGATTTCATAAAAATTGATATTAAGCCCAAAGAGCTATTTATTGCTATTGCAAGTAGTAACCAGATGAATTACAGCTATGAAACACATCATAAAACACCTTCAACTACTTACAATAAGCGTTTACCTAAATTGAGCGTAAAAGTAAAAAATGTATCTAATTTACAATTAAAAGTCGTCCTTTATTTTTCAAAAAACTTGATCTCTTTTCAAGAAGCCTTTCGCCCGATATTATATAAATAAATTCACATTTGCATTCTCGGCTCTGTCCAGATAAGCAGCAACACCACCGATAGTAATATTATCCATTAGTTCTTCCTGCTTGATTCCCATTACATCCATAGACATAGAGCAAGCGATAAGTTCGATACCATTATCAATGGCTTGTTGCATCAAGCTTTCAAGCGTATCTATTTTTTTCTCTTTCATAATATAGCGCATCATCTTACTTCCCAAGCCTCCCATATTCATTTTTGACAATCCCAGGTGGTTACTGCTCGAAGGAAGCATCATTCCAAACATCTTGCCTAAGAAATCTTTTTTCACGGCAGGCTTATTTGTTTTCTTGATTACATTCAATCCCCAGAACGTAAAGAATATACTCACTTTTTTACCCGAAGCCAATGCTCCATTGGCAATCACAAAAGAAGCCAGTGCCTTATCCAAATCATCGCTAAAAACAATCAACGTTTTATTATCTTTTGGAGTGGAAACTATTTCACAGGACGGAGCCTTTTCCGATTTTTCGACACAGGCAGTTACAACACCTCCCGTGTTATTGATACTGATCAGATTAGCACCTACCATGCGACACCAACCGCTAAGGTCTTCACCAAATGCCTGATCGGTTACCTTTATCTCTAATCTGTCACCCGCATTTATTTGGTCATAGTTCTTTTTTAATTGCATTATCGGACCCGGACATTGTAATCCGCAAGCATCTATAGTTATTGTTTTCATTTCTGATTCTGATTTAATGGGAGTATTATCAGGTGTTGTCGCTTTCTCAAAAGCTGCACCTGTTGATTGAATATCGGTTGCATTCGAATACGTTTTGTATCCACCCGACAGATTATAAACATCGGTATAACCATGCTGATGCAAAATGCGTGAGGCTAAATATCCACGTAGTCCAACAGCACAATACAGTATGACCTTTTTATTTTTAGGTATTTCGGATAATCTCGAACGAAGGTCATCAACAGGAATATTTATTGCACCTTCGATATGGGCAAATTCAAACTCTCCGCTTGTTCTTACATCGATAACAGATATTTCGTCCTTGCTTACTTTATCCAGTTCTCTCCATTGAATAACCTTAACTTTATTCTTCAAGATGTTATCAGCTACAAATCCGGCCATATTCACAGGGTCTTTAGCCGATGAATAAGGGGGAGCATAGGCATGTTCAATTTCCATCAGATCATAGATAGTACCGCCTTTTTTAATAACCTGAGCAAATAAATCGATTCGCTTATCGACCCCGTCAAAACCTACGATTTGTGCCCCTAACAATTTCCCGTCAACAGGTGAAAAGTTTATTTTTATCGATAAAGGCAAAGCATTCGGATAATACCCTGCATGAGAATTACCATGCGTGAATGAAGATAAATGTGCAATATTTTCCCGATCCAATAATTTAGAAGATGCTCCCGTTGCTGCTACGGTCATATCAAATACCTTAGCAATGGAAGTACCTATGGTTCCAGTATATTTATAAATATTGCCTTCCAATATATTATCTGCAACTATACGTGCCTGTTTATTGGCTGGTCCTGCCAAAGGAATCAATGAATGTTTGCCGATTACGGGGTTAAAAACCTCGACAGCATCACCCAAAGCATATACATCGGGATCAGAAGTCTGCATATAATCGTCAATCTTTATTCCTCCCAACGAACCCAACTCCAAGCCTGCTTCTTTTGCCAAATGTACTTCAGGACGCACACCAATACTTAGTATGACCATATCAGCTGATATATCCTTTTTGCTTGCAAGTAATACCTTTATCTCATTTACATTCGATTCGAAACCTTCGACTACTTCCTCTAATAACAAACCGACTTTCTTACTCTTCAGATGCTGATGTACAAGGCTTGCCATCGAAAAGTCGATAGGAGTCATCACTTGATTGCTTCGTTCTATTACGCAGACTTCAAGTCCCGCATCCTGTAAGTTTTCAACCATTTCGAGGCCTATAAATCCACCACCTATAACAACTGCTCTCTTGGGATTATGCTGATCGATATAAGATTTTATATGATCCATATCGGGAACGTTTCTTAATGAAAATATCTTAGGATTATCGATTCCGGGCATCGGTGGTTTGATGGGTTCAGCCCCTGTTGAAACTATTAACTTGTCATAGCTCTCAGTATAGCTTTCATTGGTTAAACGATTCAGCACCGCAACCGTTTTACTTTTTAAATCAATAGCAGTTACTTCCGATTTAATCCGTATATCAATATTGAAACGGTTCACAAAACCTTCTACCGTTTGTACAAACAATCGGTCTCTTTCGCTAATAGTTCCACCAATATAATAAGGCAAACCACAATTGGCATACGATACATATTCACCCCGCTCGAATAAAACAATCTGGGCATCTTCACTTTCTCTTCTCATTCTCGCAGCCGCCGTAGCTCCTCCTGCAACTCCTCCTATAATAACTACTTTCATCTTATATTAAATTTACTATTAAACATATTTGCTACTAACAATAATATAATTAAATAAAAATGGAATTTAATTCCATCAAAGATACCAGATCTTTTTACCAGAGTATTCAAAATCATAACAATTATAACCTATCAAAACTCGTAAAAATCAACTATCTATTTATTCTGCTAAAGCTAAAAATTGCGCACTCAATCCTTTAAAATCCATTTCTTGTTTCAACATTTCTTTAACTTTAATTTTTCCCGATTCACTTAATGTAAATATCATTTGACGTTTATCGACTGCCCCCATCGCACGAACTATATACCCTTTTGTTTCAACTGTATTTATAACACGAGAAACGCGTGAGTTCGACAAGCCTACAAATTCACACAATTCATTGGCCGATTTAGGTTTACCATCTTTCAGACAACAAAGTATCATCCCCTCATTGATAGTGATGCCATTTTTTTCGGCAAACTCTTTTTCGAAATTATAGAGAGCTTTATATATATCTTTTAACTTACAAATTGATTCCATTAAACATATTTGCTATTAGAAATTATTTTCAAAGTAAATCATTTATATTGAGAATACAAAAACAAATGATTTTTTTTATGAAAAAATTACTATTATACCACTAAAACATCGAACGAAAACATATTAAGAAGAATCACGTGCTCTCTTTTTCTTCCCTATTTTCTTTCTGTGATCTCTTATACAGCAAGCTATTAAGGAATAATAATACAAATACTTCGAATGCGTCCTCTAAATTAACTACCTTTGTGCAGTATTTACAAAAGCGATATTAAGGAACTAAACCTTTTTATTCTTTTGGTAAGTAAAACTGCAACTGCTAGTTATAGCGGTCAGTACAATATTAAAAACATTCAAATAATTAAAAACATCAAGATGAGCAGCAGAAGAGATCTAAAAAAACTAATTAATAACTCAATGGGGTTATTATATAACGACTGCATATTTTACAAAGTATTTACACACAGTCCGAACATCCAAAAAGCCGATGAGATTATTCTCAAAATAGCTGATGCACATACCGATCTGATTAATCGTTTGAGCGTATCTGAAGGAAAAGAAATTAAAAGCAGAACTAAAGCTTATTACAAAAAAGTAAAAGAAGATTTACAGGCTCAGGTCAATAAATTTGGATTAGAAATTCAAAAATTAGTCTGACATTCGGTATATGCAAAAGCTTAGTAGTTTCATCCTAAAAAAAATAGGATGGAAAATTGTCGGAATTACCGACTTACCCACCAAATGTATCATATGTGTTGCGCCACATACCAGCAATTGGGACTTACTTTTAGGTAAATTGATCTATTTATCATTAGGTCGAAAATCTTATTTTCTTATAAAGAAAACCTGGTTCTTCTTCCCGATGAATCTATTGTTCAATGCAATGGGAGGAATACCGGTCGACCGGTCAAAGAAAACATCGCTTACCGAACAAATGACTTCGGAATTTTCTCGTCGTGATGATTTTCAATTAGCCATTACACCCGAAGGTACACGCAGCAAAAATAACGATTGGAAACGTGGCTTTTACTATATTGCAACAGCAGCCAATGTGCCTATTGTTATTGCAATACTTGATTATAAAGACAAAACTGCGTATTTCGATTCTGTTTTCACTCCTACGAGAGATGCAGATAAAGATATCACTGCAATACAAGATCGTTATAAGAATGCAAGTGGCAAACACCAAGAAAAGTTCTCATCAGGAAATGAACAATGAAGATGCAAAACTAAGAATAAGCCTTCTCCAAACCGATATAAAATGGGAAGACAAAGAGTACAATCTTGCAACTCTTGAAAGATATATATCAGAACTGACCGGAAAGACAGACCTAATTGTCCTTCCGGAAATGTTTTCTACAGGTTTCTCGATGAACAGCCATCTATTGGCAGAAACAATCGAAGGAAACACAATCCACAAACTACAAATATGGGCAAAACAATATGATGTTGCTTTAGCAGGAAGCTTTATTGCCCTCGATAATAAGGAATACTACAACAGAGGATTTTTTATTACACCATCCGAAGCAACATTTTACGACAAAAAACATCTGTTTAGAATGGGTGACGAATCCAGGCATTTCTCCGCAGGAGATAAACAATGTATCATACAATACAAAGGATTTAATATTTGCCTTTTGATTTGTTATGATCTTCGATTTCCTGTATGGGCACGTAATGTAAATAATAAATATGACTTGCTTATATATGTAGCCAACTGGCCCGATTCGAGAAGTAGAGTATGGAATGTACTACTCGAAGCTCGTGCTTTAGAGAATCAAGCCTACGTTTGCGGCGTAAACCGTGTAGGAAAAGATGCTATCGGACTTTCATATATCGGACAATCGGCATTAATCGATTACAAAGGAAATAAACAAGTTTATTTAGACAGTGCTATTGAAGAAGTAGAGACTGTTGAAATCTCGAAAGAAGAGTTAAATTTATTTAGAAATAAATTTCCTGTATGGAAAGACGCAGATAAATTCACTCTTATTTAAAGATAAAACAAGATAAGAAAACATACTAATATTTTATAGAATAAATGTCTTTTTAATCTCAGTAAACAAGATCAACAGATGTTTGTTATATAATTAAGTAATACTAAATAGAGTAAATAATGAAAAAATTGGTAAAATTGTCATTCGCGCTAGTAATGATACTATCGTTAGGTATAATGGCACAAAGTTGTAAATCATCAAAAAATTCGGCTAAAAATGATTATCCCGGAGAAAACACTCCGAACATTTCAGGAACCTGGATTTTGAAATCACTAAACGGTCAACCCGCGACAAGTCTTTTTAAAGGAAAGATCCCTACAATGAACATTGATATTGTAGAAAACAGAATATTCGGAAACGGAGGCTGTAACGGATATACCGGAATGTATACTTATTCGAAGGGAATCCTTTCTGCCCCTAATTTAGCTTCAACTATGATGATGTGTGTTGAGGAAAATCAGGAACACCAATTCCACACAGTTTTGGGTCAGTCTAATAAAGTTTCTTTAGCTAATAATAAAACTTTGATACTGTCTAATAACGGAAAAACTGTTGCCGAATTTGAAAAAGGTATCGACACATCTCTTCTTTCGGGAGAATGGAAATTAGAATCAATCGCAGATGGTGATGTAAAAGCATTGTTTACCGATAAAGAACCAACTATATCGTTCGACCTTGCCGAAAGCAGATTAGGTGGAAATGCAGGATGCAACCGTTATAATGCAACCTACAAAATAGAAGGAACAACAATAACAGTGGGTCCCGTAATGTCTACAAGAATGGCTTGTCCTAATATGGAAGGTGAATCTAAATTCACACAAATCATAACAGGAGCATCGACTTTAGAAGCTTCTATGAATAAGATTACTTTCTCTAAAGAAGGAAAAGCGGTTCTTACTTTTGTAAAAGACGTAAAATAAAAAAGTAATATACACATATATTCATTACTGCACTTTATTGCGATAACCGGCTATTTTGAATATAATTACTAAAGCAATAAAGAGGTCTGAGACCTTTAAATATAAAAGCAGTGAATCATTTATTCACTGCTTTTATATTTTATGTATTACCTTTGTCTTAAACAACATATAAAGATATTAAGGTCACAGACATTTTTATTGCTTTGGTTGTAGGGGTGAACCTGTGTGTTCACCTATTTAGGACAGACACATAGGTCTGCCCCTACCAATAAAAAACATACCAGTAAATTTTACTTTTTACTTATATTCTCATTTTGAAAACAAAAATTGTCATAAACGCTAAATACCAGCATCTCAAAGAATTTATAGGCAAACTACCTGTTAACTTCGACACACAAGGAGAAGTCCTGTTTGGCGGACGGAATATTATCAGGGACATACCTGTCGGAGATTTAAGGCTTAACGTAAAAGCCTTTAAAGTTCCTAATATAATCAACCAGTTTGTTTATGATAACTTTAGAATATCAAAAGCGAGACGTTCTTTTGAATACGCAAATTTACTTCTGGAAAAAGGCATAAACACGCCCGATCCCGTAGCATTTTTAGAATGTAAACAAGGCTTTCTCTTCAAGCAGAGCTACTATATTTCGATACAGGAAAACTTCGACGGATTAATGAGAGAATTTAATACCGGAGAACTTGCAGGTCGCGAAGATTTATTAAGCCAGTTTGCTAAATTCACTGCAGATATGCATCAAAAAGAAGTTTTGCATCTTGATTATTCTCCGGGAAATATCCTCTATAAAAAAGAAGGGCAGAGCTTTCATTTTTATTTGGTAGACTTAAACAGAATGTACTTTGGCAATATATCGATGGACTTAGGTTGCAGAAGTTTTAGACGTCTGTGGGGAAATGAGGAGATGATAAGATTTATCGCTTCAGAATATGCTAAGGCACGTAATTTTGATCAGGACAAATGCATTGAACTTACACTTCTTTACCATAAAAAATTCTGGGAATATTTTACAAAAAAACATCCTGATAAAAAAGCTTATACATAAACAGCAACAACTAATGACTAAAATATTAATTATCAGATTTCGTAGAGTTGGAGACTCAGTAATCTCCTCTTCGCTATGTTCCTCTTTAAAAGAGTCTTTTCCTGATTCGGAGATCCACTATATAGTAAACGAGCACATTGCACCTTTATACGAACATCATCCTGATATTGATAAAGTAATTAGCTTCACCAATGAGGAAATGCACAGTATTACTGCTTATATAAAAAAATGCAGGAGAATTGTCAAAGAAACCAAGTACGATATCATTATAGATACACGATCTACAATAAAAACCCTGTTCTTTTCTATTTTCTCTTTAGGAACAAAATACCGAATAGGAAGATCAAAAAAATACAATTACCTTATACACAACCACAGGGTTAATAATAAATACGATGGCATTCGTGATAATGCCCAATTGACTTTAGCTTTACTTGACCCCCTAAATACAGGTTATATTGTAAAAAAGAACCCTCACTTTAAATTATACTATACAACAGATGAGTACACCAAGTATAGAGAATATATGGAAAGCAAAGGGATTGATTTTTCGAAACCTGTTATTGTATGTGCTGTAACAGCACGATTAGAATATAAAGTATGGGATAAGGAAAAAATGCGCACCATCCTCGAACGGATCATCAATAAGTATGATGCACAACTAGTCTTTAATTTTGGAGACAATAAAGAAAAAGAAGCAGCTCAGCGCTTACATGAAATCATGAATAATGACCCACATATATTCACGAATATAGAAGCTAATAATCTAAGGGAGTTAATTGCTTTACTAGCCAACAGTAATTTCTTCTTTGGTAATGAAGGAGGAACCAGACATATTTCTCAGGCCTTAGATATACCTTCTTTTGCCATCTATCCCCCTAATATACCTTTGGATAACTGGTTACCAAATAAATCTGAACGATTTCAGGGAATAGAACTAAAGGATATCGTATCTGATGTTAAAAACTATGAAACACTATCCTATAGTGAGAAGTTTGCTCTGATAGATATCGATTCAGTCTGGGAAAAAGCCGATAAGATGTTGGAAAAGTATATTTAATTTTAATTGACCAATTCGTCAAACAAAGACATCCATTTGCTCATCACAATATCTTCAGTAAATCGAAGCACATTTTGAGAAGCAGCTATACCCATTTTTCGCCTCAGTTCAGAATCTGCAATAAGTAAAGATAATTTATCAGCAAAATCGTCTAAATCATTCTCTTTTATCAGAAAACCATCTTCTCCATCCGATATAATATCTCGGGGACCGCATTTGCAGGCAAAAGACACTAAGGGAAGACCACAAGCCATAGCTTCAATTAAAACTAGTCCAAAACCTTCATATTTAGAACTCAGTGCATATATAGAGCTATTTACCATCTCCTCCTGAATATTATGTGTAGGCGGATTATTCTCAACCTGATCTCCTATTTTTAATTCCTCTGCGAGCTTACGTAAAGATTCTAAATTGCCATTACCATATGTTACCAATTTCCAGTCAGTATATTTTTTTGCAATTTTAGCCCATACCCTAATCAATACATCTAATTGCTTTTGCTTCGAGGCACGCCCGACAGCAATAATTCTCTGATCTTTGGTTGTTGATTTTATTTCAGGGATAAAAGAAATACTATTAGGTATTGCTACAATATTAGGTAAATTCCCCCATAAATTCTTATCTTCTTCGGTGAGTACAACAAATTTATCATAGTGCTTCACGATATCATAATCAGCTTTTCGGTATAGATAAGTAAGTATCCTTCCCAAAGAATTGGTTTCAAATTTCGAAATATACCGTGGCCTCTTATATTTACCAAAATGCCGCTCTATTATCTTTTTGCTCCCATCATTTACTTTGTAGAGATAGCGTGAATATTTATCAAATATGGAAATTGTGATATCTGGTTTTATTTCATCTAATGTTGCAGCCAATCGTTCTAAGTATATGTCCTTATACTTTCCATGAACCATTTTTTTCTTAAGCCCTCTAGCTGTAAATTCACAACCTAGGTTATAGAAGGTTATTCGCTTATCAAAATCAAAAAACGGAGGTTCATCAGTTTTCTCACTCAATATAAAATAAACTTCGTATCCATGATCCAGCAAGAACTTTGATTTATTAGCTAAAACTCTTTCGATCCCTCCACTGGTTGTAAGCCTTGGAACACAATACGCTATTCTCATATATGCATTTGTATTTATTATACCACAAATGTAAGTAATAAGTAGGCACTTCTGCAAAAATTAAGAGCCCGTACTTTTTTATTACTTAGATATAAATTGTAATTATATTAGCCTGTTATCGCAACGAAATGTAGCTAAGCATAGTTGTATATTACTTAATATATTTCACTAACTTTGAAACGTAAAACAAACATCTGCAATGGGTAAGAAAATATTAATTGATCTTAGATATCTGGGAGTTTCGAATGGATTTGGTGAACTATGCTCCTATTATGGGAACTATCTACAAGAAAACCCCGAAAAGATTGAGGGATTGGAGATAACCGCATTAGTACCCAAATCATATGTCAACAAGTTTGGAAGTCATATACAATATCTGACGGTTAAGCGTATATATAAAATATTTCCTTTTTTATTTCCACGCTTTGATGTATGGCATAATACAACACAGCAAGCAAAGTATTCTTCAACAAACCCAAGAACAAAAAAAATACTTTCGATACACGACTTGAATTTCATTTATGAAAAGTCTGACTCAAAAGCAACTAAGAGGCTCAAAAGATTACAACAGTATATTGATTCGGCAGAGGTACTAACATTCATATCTCAGTTTACTGAAAGCGAAGTAAAACAACATCTAAAGATTGGCGATAAGCAAACACTTATAAATTATGTCGGGATTAAAGATATTAGGTTTGAAAATGCAATAAAACCTCACTTCATAATTAACGACCAAAGGAAATTTCTTTTTAGTATAAGTAGAATAAATAAGAAAAAGAACTTCCATGTATTACTTGACACAATGAAGTTGCTCCCTCAATACGATCTCTATATTTGCGGCAATCATGACAGCCAATATGCACAAGAGATGTTGCAACGAATAAAAGACGAAAATATATCCAATATAATTATGCCCGGAGAAATATTGTTCAATGAGAAAATCTGGATGTATAAGAATTGTTACGGTTTTCTATTTCCATCCTTATTCGAGGGTTTTGGTATGCCGATAATAGAAGCGATGCAATTCGGCAAGCCGGTGTTCAGTTCAGATTGTACAAGTCTACCTGAGGTCGGATCCATATATTCTTACTATTTTAAAAACTTTAATTCGGAGCATATGTCTTCTTTCATTAATGAACATATTAGTACATTCTATGAAGACAAAAACCGTATTGAAGAACAAATAAGATATAGTCTTTCGTATACTTTGGAAAGACATATGAGTAAATATTTAGAATTGTATAGAAGTCTTTGAAAGAACAGAATAAATTATTCTTTCATTAAATTATCAAATAGATTAATCCATTTAGGCATAACCTGGTCTTCTTTAAATCGCAGCCCATTCTTGCGGGCAGCATCCCCCATAGCATTTCTTAGATCGGAATTTGACATCAACAGTAACAGTTTCTGAGCAAAACCGTCTTTATCTCCCATACTCACAAGAAAACCATCCTCTCCATCTTTTATTATATCTCTTGGTCCGCTTTTACATGCAAAAGAGACAGCAGGTAAACCGCAGGTCATCGCTTCCAGCAAAGTCAATCCAAAGCCTTCATATCGGGATGTCATAGCATAAATTGCACTTTTGGTCAGCTCACCTTCTACATCTTTGGTTGGAGGATTTAACTCTATGCAGTTTACCAAATTCAGCCGCTTGACTTGATCTTCTAGCTTTCGTTTTTTACCTCCCACCCCATAGAAAGATAATTTCCAGTCCGGAAAATAAGGGTGCACTTTACTCCAAATATCAATCAACAGATCAAATCCTTTCTGAGTAGTATAACGGCCAATAGCAATCACTCTCTTTGTTTTCAAATCAGAATACGAATTCGGCACAAATGAAAGTGGGTTAGGTATAGTAGTAATATTATTTAATCCTCTCCAATCTAAACGGTCCTCGTCCGTCAATACTACAAATGCATCGTATTTACGAGCAATAGCTGTTCTTTTATAACTATAGATAGAAGTAAATAACCTTCCTAAAAGAAAGGAATCAAATCTCGCTAGTTTATATTTCTTTTTATACTTAGCAAAATGTAGCTCGAGAATTTTCTTACTACTGTCTTTTACCTTATACAAATAATTAAGAGGACCAATACCTGTAGAAATAGCAATATCCGGCTTAATTTCATTAAAATAAGAAGATAGCTTCAGTACAAAATTCTCATTAATAAACTTATCATCAATAAGATTTAAGCTGTGAAAAGTAATCTTCGAATCAAAATAAAAAAACGGCAAGTCCTCTTTATAGAATAAGCTAACAATATATACTTCATATCCATGATTAACTAAGTAATTAGCTTTATTAGCAACTACTCTTTCTACACCTCCTGAGTTAATATAATCACGTACAAGATAAACTATTTTCATATTGCAAATATAAGAAAGGATTATGAATCCTAATAACTCCGAATATTACTAAGTACTATAAACTAAAAAACCTTTAGGAATAATTCCTAAAGGTTTTTTAGTTACTTAATTTGAGATAATGATACTATTAATCTAATTACAGACTAATTTAAATAAATATCAAAAATATAGAAATAACCTATATATTAGGTTATACCAAACCTTACCATGGAGTTAAATTAGGATATTTATCCGTATCAACACATGGAATATCTGTCGGATAAACATATCCAACAACCCCTTCATATTGCCAGTCACCACCCATTCTAGATTCTCCATAAACAGAAGTAAAATAAAACATTGTATACTTTTTATTATAATACCTATGTAATGCTACAGTACCTTCTACTTGAGTCGTATTTGCATAACCAACTATACCCTCATATTGCCAATCACTACCTAATTTTGATTCCCCAAAGATTGAAGTTAAATAGAACATCGTATATTTTTTATTATAATATCTATGCAATGCTACTGTACCTGGTAATTGAACTTTATTCACATATCCTATAACTCCTTCATATTTCCAATCGCTTCCGATGTGAGATTCACCATAAATAGATGTTGGATAAAACATCAGATATTTTCGATTCCAATATCTATGTAATGGCTCAACTTGCATTTCTTTAAGCTGATTATTAGCTATATATTTCTCTACAGCAGCTTGTATTTGCGTTTTTTTAGTCACATCTGTTATAAAATCATAAATAGGATATGTCTCATTCCAATTAATATTTGTCAAAGTGGCATTATCCAAGTTAACTGTCTTCTCCCAACTTCCAACATCAACTGTTGATGGCATTCCCTTTTCCAAATCATACTTAAGATTCGTCCCATTGCCTCCATAAAACATAACATATAACTCCTTTGCATGATTTTCTTTTGCTAAAGTTTCATTAACTGTCAGAGTCCTATCAGCATTCAAATTGAACCCTATACCTTTCAGCACAAAATCCAACCCTGCAGATACAGTATTCTTCTTTGTTGCTGCATCCTTAGATGTGAAAATTGTAGACTTATACATCACTTTATAGCGCCCGCCTATAGTGATATCAATTAAAACATGAGTACCATATTTTTCAACTACTCTATCCGCTGTTAATCTATTCAAATCTTCCATAAACTCCGGAGATAAATAATTTTTCAACCGAGATGGTTCATCATTAATTCTAAGATACTTACGGTTTCTAACAGCATCAACACTAGCAAACGAGTTTTTTGACGAATACGAAAACTCGGATTTTAAATAAGAATTACTCTTAATATTCCCTGCAAACCCTTTTGTTTCTTTCTTAATTTTTAACCCAACATTACTCTCTTTAGTTATATCAGAAATATAATCTACGGCAGAATATCCATAATATACATGATCATATCCCCAATTAGGAGTACCTGGGTCTATTCGTCCAGGATAATCTTTCTTGTATCTATCCACATCTAACACTTTGAATTTTACTGATTTAGGATGCAAATATTCACCTGTAACATCGTAGCCATACCCAAGCACATCAAATAAACCATCTCCTGCACTTCGTAACTCCGTGTCAGTATTAAAATCAGTTGTATCACTATCTGTACACGCAGATAATCCAATTAATAGGAATAAAAATAGATAAAGATTTTTCATAATAAAATAATATGTTTTACAAAATATATGTAAATATACCTTAATAAAAACAAACCAAACATAACTAAAAACTCATTAAAATCTAAAAAAGAATACTATTTCAAGGAGGAATAAAATAGCTACTTACTATATGTATTTGTTTTGAGTGTGTTGAGTGTCAGTAAAAGTGTGTATATATAATAAAAACAGCCTCAGAGTTTTATACTCTGAGGCTATTTAAAAAAAAGAGGGCGGCTATCTACTCTCCCACCTAATGGCAGTACCATCGACGTGGTTGGGCTTAACTTCTCTGTTCGGAATGGGAAGAGGTGGATCCCCAACGCTATAACCACCTTAATATTTTTAATTAAATCTCTATAAATAGATATTTAATTGAGATGATGTAAAAGAGCTTTCAAATAACTTGTATGTAGCAAACCTGGGTCAATCAGGCGAGACTCTGGGCAGAGTCATGGAAAAAAGTTTCGGGCAATTAGTACTACTCGGCTATGACATTACTGCCTTTACACCTGTAGCCTATCAACGTCGTAGTCTTCGACGACCCTTATAAGGATATCTTATCTTGAAGCCGGCTTCGTACTTAGATGCTTTCAGCACTTATCCGATCCAGACTTAGCTACCCGGCGATGCTCCTGGCGGAACAACCGGTAAACCAGGGGTCTGTCCAACACGGTCCTCTCGTACTAGTGTCAGATCTCCGCAAATATCCTGCGCCCACGATAGATAGAGACCGAACTGTCTCACGACGTTCTGAACCCAGCTCGCGTGCCACTTTAATGGGCGAACAGCCCAACCCTTGGGACCTTCTCCAGCCCCAGGATGTGACGAGCCGACATCGAGGTGCCAAACCATTCCGTCGATATGAGCTCTTGGGAATGATCAGCCTGTTATCCCCGGAGTACCTTTTATCCTTTGAGCGATGGCCATTCCATACTGAAACCACCGGATCACTATGCTCTAGTTTCCTACCTGATCGACTTGTCGGTCTCTCAGTCAAGCGCGCTTATGCCATTACACTCTACGAACGGTTACCAATCGTTCTGAGCGCACCTTTAGAAGCCTCCGTTACTCTTTTGGAGGCGACCACCCCAGTCAAACTACCCACCATACAGTGTCCCCGTATCCACGGGTTAGAATTCAAACAATTAAAGGGCCGTATTTCAAGGGTGACTCCACAAATACTAGCGTACCTGCTTCATAGTCTCCGGCCTATCCTACACATCAAGTGCCCAAATTCAATGTAAAGCTATAGTAAAGGTTCACGGGGTCTTTTCGTCCCATCGCGGGTAATCGGCATCTTCACCGATACTACAATTTCACCGAGCTCACAGTTGAGACAGTGTCCAGATCATTACACCATTCGTGCAGGTCGGAACTTACCCGACAAGGAATTTCGCTACCTTAGGACCGTTATAGTTACGGCCGCCGTTTACTGGGGCTTCAATTCAAAGCTTCTCATTGCTGATGACTTCTCCTCTTAACCTTCCAGCACCGGGCAGGTGTCAGGCTATATACTTCTTATTTCTAATTTGCATAGCCATGTGTTTTTGTTAAACAGTTGCCTGGACCTATTCTCTGCGACCTACATTGCTGTAGGTACCCTTTCTCCCGAAGTTACAGGGTCATTTTGCCTAATTCCTTAACTGTGAATCACTCGAGCGCCTTAGTATACTCAACCCAACTACGTGTGTCCGTTTTAGTACGGGTACGATATAGATTAGCGTTTAGCGGTTTTTCTTGGCAGTTTGTTTACCTACATTTTTAACTTGCCACAAGGGCTCGTCATACTTTCAAGTTCGACTCTCTCGGCGGATTTGCCTACCGAAATCAACATCTACACTCTTTAACCATCTATTCCGTCAGATGGCAGTAGTTTCACTTCTGCGTCCCCACATCACTCTATACAGTAGTAACGGAATATTAACCGTTTCGTCCATCGGAATCGCCCTTCGGCTTATCCTTAGGTCCCGACTTACCCTGATCCGATTAGCGTTGATCAGGAAACCTTAGTCTTTCGGCGAGGAGGTTTCTCACCTCCTTTATCGTTACTCATACCTACATTTGCTTTTCCGTACGCTCCAGAGTAGCTTACGCTACGCCTTCTACGCTGAACGGAATGCTCCCCTACCGATAATATTTTATCCCATAGCTTCGGTAACATGTTTGATGCCCGATTATTATCCACGCATCGCCACTCGACTAGTGAGCTGTTACGCACTCTTTAAATGAATGGCTGCTTCCAAGCCAACATCCTAGCTGTCTCTGTAGCAACACTTCGTTAATTCAACTTAACATGTATTTGGGGACCTTAGCTGATGGTCTGGGTTCTTTCCCTCTCGGACATGGACCTTAGCACCCATGCCCTCACTCCCGGTAAAAACTTATGCCCATTCGGAGTTTATCTGGACTTGATAGGCGGTGAAGCCCTCGCATCCAATCAGTAGCTCTACCTGACATAAGTTATAAGCCGAGGCTGCACCTAAATGCATTTCGGGGAGTACGAGCTATCTCCAAGTTTGATTAGCCTTTCACCCCTACCCTCAAGTCATCCGAAAGCTTTTCAACGCTTACCGGTTCGGTCCTCCAATTGGTGTTACCCAACCTTCAACCTGCTCAAGGGTAGATCACTTGGTTTCGCGTCTACTCCCATTGACTAAGCGCCCTGTTAAGACTTGCTTTCGCTTCGGCTGCGTACCTAATAGTACTTAACCTTGCCAATGAGAGTAACTCGTAGGTTCATTATGCAAAAGGCACGCCGTCACCATTACTGGCTCCGACCGCTTGTAGGCACATGGTTTCAGGGTCTATTTCACTCCTCTGTTCGAGGTTCTTTTCACCTTTCCCTCACGGTACTGGTTCACTATCGGTCTCTCGGAAGTATTTAGCCTTACCGGATGGTCCCGGTGGATTCATA
Source organism: Dysgonomonas sp. HDW5B (assembly GCF_011299335.1). GTDB lineage: Bacteria > Bacteroidota > Bacteroidia > Bacteroidales > Dysgonomonadaceae > Dysgonomonas_A. Next base: position 2,451,447 of record NZ_CP049858.1, on the reverse strand, counting down.
CAGGATTTCTCGTGTCCCGCACTACTCAGGAGTCTGCTAGGCTTGGTTAGGGTTTCGTATACGGGATTATCACCCTCTGTGATCGATCTTTCCAAATCGTTCTACTACTCTAACTTCTTGCCACGACGCAGTCCTACAACCCCAATAATGCCGAAACATTATTGGTTTGGGCTAATCCCATTTCGCTCGCCACTACTCTGGGAATCACTTTTGTTTTCTTTTCCTATGGGTACTTAGATGTTTCAGTTCCCCACGTTTGCTTCTGGTTAGACCAGATGACGGTTTCTTCAACCGCCGGGTTGCCCCATTCGGAGATCTTGGGATATAATGGATATTTGCTCCTCCCCCAAGCTTTTCGCAGCTTATCACGTCCTTCTTCGCCTTCGAGAGCCTAGGCATCCCCCATGTGCCCTTATTTACTTTTTTCTTCGCCTGATTTATAAGTGTTCCGTAGAACGCTTATATACCGGTTTGATATATACTCGTTATATTTTTACTTGCTCTTTTTTACATCATGTCAAAGATCGTTTACCTATTAGATAGGTATTGTGGAGAATAACGGATTCGAACCGTTGACCCCCTGCGTGCAAGGCAGGTGCTCTAGCCAGCTGAGCTAATCCCCGTAGTGGGAAGCGTGACTTCCTTCGTACTTTGTAGTCCCAGGCAGAGTTGAACTGCCGACCTCTACATTATCAGTGTAGCGCTCTAACCAACTGAGCTATAGGACTGGCTTGTTCTTGTGCGCCTGAAACTGTGGATACACAGCTTCTCTGTTCTCTTATTTTGTTAGGTTGTACATAGTTATTGAAACATTGAAAAGACATTAGACATCGGGTAGATTCCTTTTCTTTAAAAGGGTCTCTTTTTAAGACAAGGCTTCTCCAGAAAGGAGGTGTTCCAGCCGCACCTTCCGGTACGGCTACCTTGTTACGACTTAGCCCCAGTCACTAGTTTTACCCTAGGACGCTCCTTGCGGTTACGTACTTCAGGTACCCCCAGCTTCCATGGCTTGACGGGCGGTGTGTACAAGGCCCGGGAACGTATTCACCGCGCCATGGCTGATGCGCGATTACTAGCGAATCCAGCTTCATGGAGTCGAGTTGCAGACTCCAATCCGAACTGGGAATGGCTTTGGAGATTGGCATCCTGTCACCAGGTAGCGACCCTCTGTACCATCCATTGTAACACGTGTGTCGCCCCGGACGTAAGGGCCGTGCTGATTTGACGTCATCCACACCTTCCTCACAGCTTACGCTGGCAGTCTTGTCAGAGTCCTCAGCTTGACCTGTTAGTAACTAACAATGTGGGTTGCGCTCGTTATGGCACTTAAGCCGACACCTCACGGCACGAGCTGACGACAACCATGCAGCACCTACACATCTGCTATTGCTAGAAGGCCTGTTTCCAAGCCGGTCAGATGCATTTCAAGCCCGGGTAAGGTTCCTCGCGTATCATCGAATTAAACCACATGTTCCTCCGCTTGTGCGGGCCCCCGTCAATTCCTTTGAGTTTCACCGTTGCCGGCGTACTCCCCAGGTGGATTACTTATCGCTTTCGCTTAGCCGCTTATTGTAATATCACAAACAGCTAGTAATCATCGTTTACGGCGTGGACTACCAGGGTATCTAATCCTGTTTGATACCCACGCTTTCGTGCTTCAGCGTCAGTTATAGTTTAGTAAGCTGCCTTCGCAATTGGAGTTCTTCGTGATATCTATGCATTTCACCGCTACACCACGAATTCCGCCTACTTCAAATATACTCAAGAAAAACAGTTTCAACGGCAATTTTAAGGTTGAGCCTCAAACTTTCACCGCTGACTTATTATCCCGCCTACGCACCCTTTAAACCCAATAAATCCGGATAACGCTCGCATCCTCCGTATTACCGCGGCTGCTGGCACGGAGTTAGCCGATGCTTATTCGTATGGTACTTGCAATAGGTTACACGTAACCTTTTTTACTCCCATACAAAAGAAGTTTACAACCCGTAGGGCAGTCATCCTTCACGCGACTTGGCTGGTTCAGACTCTCGTCCATTGACCAATATTCCTCACTGCTGCCTCCCGTAGGAGTCTGGACCGTGTCTCAGTTCCAGTGTGGGGGATAAACCTCTCAGTTCCCCTATCCATCGTTGCTTTGGTGAGCCGTTACCTCACCAACTGGCTAATGGAACGCATGCCCATCTTCTACCGATTAATCTTTAGCAAATATTACCATGCGGTATCCCTGCGTTATGGGGTATTAATCCGAATTTCTCCGGGCTATTCCCCTGTAGAAGGTAGGTTGCATACGTGTTACTCACCCGTGCGCCGGTCGTCATCAAAGTATTGCTACTTCATGCTACCCCTCGACTTGCATGTGTTAGGCCTGTCGCTAGCGTTCATCCTGAGCCAGGATCAAACTCTTCTTTGTATATCTTTTTTATATTCTTGGAAGCGTTTGTCTTTTTTTTTCACTCAAGGTTTTTGACGTTGAGTTAGAGTCTCTAATCTAAAATTAGTCTCTACCCGTCTAATGCTATATTTTTTGTTTCTTATGTATCAACCGTGTCAAAGATCGTTCTTTTTTTGCTTTGTTTAATAACCGTCTCTCGGTTTTAAAGCGAGTGCAAAAGTAGTCGCTTTTTATATACGCTCCAAATATTATTACAACTATTTTTCAAAGTTTTTTTCCTTTATTCCTTAACTTATATCTAAACAGTGGTTTACATTGTGAAAAAAAATTGGAGGATTCCATCTCTGGAAACCGTTATAACTGGTAATGCTGTAAGCGGGGGATTAAATCACCAAAATCAGACTCAATAAAATCTACTAATCTCCCCTCTTTGCTAATACGGCCAGACTCTAATAAGCCTATATGCGTACAAACAGACGACAGTTCTATATAATGACGAGAGGATAGCAATATAGTTTTACCCAGATCCTTTATCTTAACGAGTAATTTACAGACACTAATTCTCGAATCTTCATCTAAATCTCTCAATAAATCATCAAAAACTAAAAAATCAGGATCATGGTATAATGCAATCCCTATACTTAAACACTTTTGTTGTGCCGCAGTCAGCTTTCTCACCTTGGTATTGGTATATTTATAAAGACCTATAAAGCGCAAGACTTCTGTAATCCGCAAATCGCCATAACCGAAGAGCATATCAATATACTTGAAATTCTCTCTCACGGTTAAAAAATTTTGATAATAAGGTAAATCAATAATATTACCTACTACTCCTTGGATTTTATCTCTGCAGCCATAAAAATTTTGACCTTTGAGAAAGATTGTTGATGAAGTTGTTTTCAATAGACCTAAGATTAATTTTAATACTGTTGTTTTTCCAGATTTAGGTTTGCCTATAAGGCCATACACACTACCTTCTTTTACAGAAAGCTCAAAGTTCTTTAGAACAAACCTTTGTTTATAACAAAAGTCCATTCGTTTAATCTCTAAAATGTTCATTCCCCAATAAATATTAATTCACATCAACAAATATAGAATAAACTAATAGAATACAAAGACTCTGAAAAGTATAAATCCTAGTATTTACGGGGGCTGCAGAAAGAATCTATAAAAGATATCTATCAAAATATCTTATGACAACTGTTTCATTTATTGATAATCAGAAATTATTCTTTAACAAATACCTCAATGGAGCTAAAATTCGAAATGCCAAGGATCGGTCTTCTGTCACTACTTCTGCTACCCCCCTCAGCTCACCTGTAAATTTAAAATCAACACCTGTAGTTGAAGTAAGCTTGTTCGGTAATGATATCTCTACAGTATAATAACTACCACTGGAAACTAAAGAGATGTTGCGAACATATCCTTGCAACATGCCATATTCTAGGTATGGGTAACCTGACACTTTTATATTTACTAATTGCCCCTCTTTTATTTTACCGGATCCCGATAAAGGAGCATCTAACTTTCCGATAAGAGCTCCCGGATCTTTAGGAACTATAACAAAAACCTTATCTCCTATATTGACAACTTGATTTCTTGACCAGACTGTATTAAATGTTACAGTGCCTGCTTGAGGAGAAATGAGTAAATATTTTTGCTCCCAATTCTCAATTTCGGCTATCAACTCTCTATACGCAGTAGCTAATTCCTGATATTTAGTATTTCTGTCTTGCAAGTATTCAATGCTCAGTTTTGAGGCGGAGCTTTTCAGTTTTGAGTTTTCGATTTGCTCTGTAACTATTGATCCTTCAAGCTGACGAAGTGCCTGCTGTAGATTTAAATAGCTTTGTTCTGTAGCCTCAAATTCCGACTTGGCAATTACACCTTTCTTATACAATTCTTTATCTCTATCATATAAAGACTTAGCAACCGACAATTCCTGCTCCTTTAGTGTTAATTGCTTTTGCAAATTAGCAGCATAGCTATTTCTTCCTGCTAATTGGGTTTTCAAAGCAAGTTCATCTTGTTTTGTAAGGTTCAATGATTCAAAGTTTTGATAATTAATCGCAGCTTTCGAAAACAAAGAAAATGCAGACTGCAACTCTCCTAATTCATAGGTCGCCGAAATAAGTTCTGTCTCCAAAGCAACCAGTGAATCCGAAACCTGAGTTTTTTCAATCAATAACTGTTTGACTCTTTTCACATCAGTAGTTATTGCAGGATTGTCTATTACCGCTATCAAATCTCCTTGATTAACAGAACTTTTGTCTGTGATATAAAGCTCCTTTATTCGCCCGGTAGCTTTTGCCACAATCCATGCAGGCGGATTTTCTGTCGTAACAATTACATCTCCCTGTATTATATCCGGGTAACGAAAAAAGAAAGAGCCGACAAAAAACAAAAACAGAATAAGACATATTACTGTTGTGCCATATCTGATCAATGAATGAGGAGGACGTGTTAAAATATCTTTAACTTCATCGCTACGCAATTCTATATTATCTAATTTTTCTCTCATTTAAAGCTCCAATTGATTTTTCACTAAATGATAATAAGCTCCCCTTTTTGCTGATAATTCGTCATGAGTACCAATTTCAACAACCTGCCCTTTCTCTAATACAATTATTTGATCGGCATTGCGAACAGTACTTAAACGATGGGCTACTATTAATGATGTCCGCCCCTCAAAGAATGAATTCAAGTTCTCCATAATGACTTTTTCATTATTTGCATCCAAGGCGTTGGTAGCCTCATCCAGAAACACAAACTCCGGATCCTTATAAATAGCGCGTGCAATAAGCATGCGTTGCTTTTGGCCCTGACTCAAGCCATGCCCTTCGATCCCGATCTTTGTATTATATCCCAAAGGTAACGACTCGACAAAATCATGTATATTTGCTGTAATACAAGACCTTAATAATTTTTCTTTATCTATAATTTCAGATGCAGGAGCTACATTACGAGCTATTGTGTCTGAGAATATAAACCCATCTTGCATAACTACTCCGCATTTTTTTCGCCATTCGCGCCAGCTATAATTATGCAAACGATTTTCACCCAATTGTATAACACCCTTCTGTGGAGGGTAAAAACCCAACAACAATTTCAACAGTGTTGTTTTGCCGCTACCACTTGTACCTACTATAGCTGTCTTCTTTCCGGTTGGTATATGGATATTGAGGTTATTAAGGACGTACTCACCTTCGGATGTTCCATCATAACTAAAGGATAATCCTGAGACAAATAAGTCTTTACCCATCGGAATATCTTTGATACGTTGCGAATCTTCTTTACTTTCATCCGTTTTCTCCTGCAATTCACTTAAACGGTCCAAACTTAATCTTGCATCTTGAGTTTTGCGAGCAAAATCGATAATCTGATCTACAGGACTATTAAGTTGCCCTATTATATATTGAACCGCCATCATCATACCGAGAGTCATCTGACCTTCGACCACAAACTTCGCAACCAGGGCGGTAATTAAGATATTCTTTGTTTGATTAATAAATATAGCCCCTGAATCTTGGTATTGCCCCAAAGCCAGTCCTTTGATACGTAACCTAAAAAGTCTTGCTTGTATACTTTCCCATGTCCAACGCCTCTGCTGTTCACATCCATTGAGCTTTATCTCTTGCATCCCAGTAATTAATTGAATTATATTACTTTGATTTTCGGATTTTTGAGCAAAATTTTTGCTATCGAGTTCTGCTCTCTTTTTCATAAAAAGCCAAACCCAAAGAAAATAAAGGCAACTGCCGATGAAAAATATAATGAAGATTTTGAAACTATAAAGGCATAAGACTATACCAAATACAAATATATTGAATACTGAAAAAATAACATTTAAACTTGAATTGGTTAAATAATCCTGAATGCGTGTATGATCGTTAATTCTTTGGAGAATATCACCAACCATTTTCGTATCGAAGTAGCCCATGGGCATTCGCATCATCTTGATCAAATAATCTGAGATTAAAGCGATGTTTATTCGGCTACCTAAGTGTAGTAATATCCAACCTCTTATAAATTCAACTGATGAATTACTTAGTGTTAAAACCAATTGAGCAATTAGTATTACATAAATAAAATCAAGGTTTTGGGTATTTATACCAATATCAACAATGGCTTGAGAAAGAAATGGCAGAATTAACATTAATAAACTGCCAAAAATAAGCCCTAATATAAGTTGAAGTAATAGTTTCTTATAAGGCTTTAAATACGAAAACAGAAACTGGAACCCTTTCCGAACTTCCTTATCATCTTCATGTTGATAAAATTCAGGAGAAGGCTCCAGCAGTAGAGCTATACCATGAGGTTCTCCATCAATAGATGAAGATATCCAACATTTACAGAATTCGTCTTTGGTATACTTTATCATTCCTCCGCCCGGATCTGCGACATAAATCACATATCCCGACCGTTTCTTTTTAACAGCATAAACAACGACAAAATGATTTTGGTTCCAATACACAACACAAGGAAGAGGAGCCTCCAATAACTGCTCAAATGTAATGCTAACGCCCATTGTGCGAAAGCCTAAATTTTCTGCAGCTTCACTTATCCCAAGCAAAGATACTCCTTCTTTATTTATGTGTGAACTGAGCCGAAGTTTCTCCAGCGAATAGTTTTTGCCATAATAAGCGGCAATCATACGCAGACACGTAGGACCGCAATCCATAGCATCATGTTGACTGAAAAACGGAAAAGATTGCATGAGTCAAAGGTTATGTTTTATAAGCAACTTATAAGACAAACGTAATTAAATTTTGATAAAAACTACTTTCTTTTCCCCTAAATTTCCCAGAAACTACTCTTAGAAAAATACTTTTGACTTTCTTCTCAAACTACTAAGAAGTTAGTCCTGCACACTTTTTTTAGCGACCCATTCTTTACTAACCTCATGCTCGTTTAACGATGGCATTACATCGGAATATATCACAATGCTACTCCACAATTTTTGAAACGCGAACTTAGAAATTTCAATATTCTTATTGATTACAGGATCATAAAAAACTACATTACCCTCGCTACCTAAACTTTTCAGAACGACATAACGTCCTCCATCTATTCTTAGGTGTAATATTCCTTTCCGTTTGTCTTTCTTCAAGGTATCAAAATCCGAGTAATAAGTCTTACAATGCAGATCGTAATCCTTCAATATGTTAGATATAGCAAGAATAGAAGAATCCTTTTGTTCAAAATCTAATTGAACGCCTATGACTTTTCTATTGTGCACAACATTACATAATGAGAGGTACGTTGACACGAGATTTACCATGTAGGTACTACGTACATTCATAACAGAAATGAAATTTTAACAATTTATATTCAAACAACCAACTTTACTACAAAGTAACAATAAATTTCCAAGTTATACTATAACCTTTTTATCATCTTTTCCTGTCTAGATCTCTTTTTTTGTTGTATTTTAATATATTTAACATAGAAAAAAGTAATTTCCTAACATTCTAGCAGAAAATACACAATCTGTAAAAGCGACATACATTAACAAATATAAAATTTCGTTAACTTTTAAAGAGGTGCACTTTTTAATATAAACAACATATATTCATAAAACATCTATCTTATAAATAACTATATTTGTACACTGTGTATGTAAGTTTAATATAAAAATTTTATGCCAGTAAAGAAACATCCTCTATACCAGTTTAAATTCTGCCCCAAATGTGGCTCTGCACACTTTGTCGACAACAATTTCAAATCTAAACGTTGCGAAGCATGTGGCTTTATTTACTACTTCAATCCTTCATCGGCTACAATTGCGGTAATCATTAACGACAGAAATGAAATAATGGTGGCAACCCGTGCTAATGAGCCGGCGAAAGGAACATATGACCTTCCCGGTGGATTTGTGGATATGGATGAAACCGCAGAAGAAGCAATTGCTAGGGAAGTAAAAGAAGAGACTGGACTTGAAGTTATATCGGCTCAGTATTTATTCTCTATACCGAACCTTTACATATACTCAGGTTTTCAAGTGGAGACTACCGATCTTTTCTTTTTATGTAAAATAAAAAACAGTTCTCAATTTAGCGCACAAGATGATGTTGCTGAATTGAAATTTATACCTATAGCCGATTTAGATCCCTCTTTGTTTGGACTACGTTCTGTTAAAATAGGGATCGAAAAAATACAAAAGATGAATTTATGAAGAAAATACTACTTATTACAGGGATAGGAATAGCATCTACCCTACAGTTAACGTATGCCCAAAGAGGAATCAGCAATGAATTACCTCAACGTTTGTTTATACAGGGGAAAGAGATGTTTTTAGACAACAATTTCGTTGGTGCACAAAATACACTTGCGGAATTTAAAAGACTTTCTAACGACCAGAACGCAAAGCTGGAGGCTGACTATATGATTGCTGCCTCATCCTATTTTACAGGAAAAGAAGATGCCGTTACTATTCTCCGAGAATATTTGGATACTTATCCCGAGTCATACCATAGAAATGATATTTGTTTTTATATAGGATCTTCTTATTTCAATGAAAAAAATTGGAATCAATCTTTATATTGGTTTGAACAAGCGGATGTTGATTATTTATCAAAAAAGGATCAGGAAGATTATACGTTCCGATCGGCATTTGCTAATCTGCAGGAAGGAAAAAGATCTGTAGCCGCAAATCAATTCGAATTACTGGCTCGTAACAGCAATAAATATTATGAGCCTGCAACTTACTATAAAGCGTACATCGATTTTCAAGAAGGCAAATACGATAGTGCTCTATCGACATTCGAACGCCTTAAAAACAATCCCGAATACAAAGAGCAATCATTATTCTTCATAACTCAAGGTCTGTTCCTTAAGAATAACCTGAGTGAAGCAATCAACGCAGGAAATAATTACCTGAGTGCTTATCCCAATAATCAGAACTCGGCGGAAGTATATCGCATACTCGGAAACTCTTACTATAGACAAGGTAATATCAATAGTTCTATTTCGAACTATGAGAAATACCTAGCTTCGGAGTCTAAACCCTTCGCTGAAGATATGCTGCAACTCGGTACTGCATATACTCAAATAGGAGATTATCAGAATGCAATAAAAGCCTTACAATTTGCAGCTTCGACAGATAATAAACTGGGGCAAACAGCATATATGCTACTCGGTCAGAATTACCTAAAAATAAATGATAATGCGAATGCATTAATGGCGTTTGATGCAGCATCACGCGTGCAATTCGATCCATCAATCAGCGAGGTTGCGTTATACAATTATGCAATGTTAGTTCATAAGACATCACTTTCGGTCTTTGATCAATCGATCACTGTATTACAGCGTTTCTTAAACGAATACCCTAACTCGAAGTATGTAAACGAAATCAATAATCAATTGGCATCGACACTACTTGCTACTAAAAATTATCAGGCCGCGCTTACAACAATCGACAAAATGCGTAATCCGGGCAGACAGATACTCGAAGCAAAGCAAACTATTTTGTTTCAATTAGGAGCTCAGGATTTCATTGACGGAAATTACGATCAGGCAATCCAAAGATTCAATGCATCTATAAATATGGGGAATTACGATGTAAAATCTAAAAACGAATCTTACTTCTGGCGTGGTGAAACATATTATAGAGAAAACAATTATCCGGCAGCAATAAAAGATTATCAGACTTATTTATCTGTATGTAATGCCTCGGATGACAATTATTCGAATGCATTATATAATTTAGGATATACTTATTTCAATCTGAAACAATATAATAATGCGTTGAATAGTTTCAAACAATATACTTCTCAGGAAAGGAACAGACAACAGTTGACCTATTCTGACGCATGGAATCGTATCGGAGATGTTTATTTATTCAATCGTAATTTTATTGAAGCAGCAAATGCATACTCTCAAGCGTCTGTAAATAATCCGCAAAGTGCCGAGTATGCTGACTTCCAAAAAGCCTTTGTATTGGGTTTACAACACAATTACAATGGGAAAATTGCAGCATTGGATGTTATGATGAAAAGATATCCTGATTCGCAATACTACGATGATGCCATGTATGAGAAAAGTCGTGCATTGATAATGCTAAATCGCGAAACAGATGCAATTCCAATCTTAACGAAATTATTAAACGATTACCCTAACTCGAATGTAGCTCCACAGGCTGGTGTTCAATTAGGACAATCCTATTATAACAGCAACAATCCTCAAAAAGCGATTGAAGCCTACAAACAAGTTGTACAACTGCACAAAAACTCGGAAGAAGCACGTATCGCCATACAAAGTCTCGAAGGTATTTATCGTGATATTAACGATATTGGCTCATATGCCAGTTTTGCAAACTCGCTAGGCAACGGTATTGTTATTACTGCCACCCGTCAGGATTCATTATCGTATCTTGCCGCTGAAAATATATACATGAAAGGTCATGCAAACGAAGCAGCCAATGCGATGAACAAATACCTTCAATCGTATCCTCAAGGTCAGTTTGCAGGCGATGCACATTATTATATAGGAGCCATAGCTTATAATAAGAAAGATTATGATGCTGCACTCCAAGCATTCAACAATACTATTAATTCAGGTAATTCAAAAAGCCTCAATAAAGCTCTTGCTCTTGTAGGCGAAATACAACTGGACAAAGGCAACAATCAAGCCGCATATAATGCTTATAAGGAAATGATGCGTACAGCAACAAGCAGTGAGGATAAGAATACGGCTCAATTAGGAATGCTTAAAGTAGCCAACAACTTAAATAAAGACGTTGAAGTTATCACTGTTGCAACAGCGTTACTTGCACAAAGCAAAACTTCTCCCGAAATCGTTAGCGAAGCTCGCTTATACCGTGCTAAAGCTTATCTGAATACAGGTGAGACTAATAAAGCTATCGACGATCTTCAGAAAGCGGCTAGTGATACACGCAGTGTATATGGAGCAGAAGCGCAATACCTATTGGCTAAAACCTATCTAAAGAATGGGAATTACGATAAGGCAGAACAACAAGTCCTTGCATTGATGAAGCAAGGTACACCTCATGCCTATTGGATGGCTCAATCGATAATCGTATTATCAGATACCTATTTGGCAAAAGGCGATAAGTTTCAGGCAAAACAATACCTTGAAAGTTTAAAAGCGAACTATACAGGTAATGAAACTGATATTCAATCGATGATAAATGACCGTTTAACTCAATTAAATAAATAAGGTCATAAACCTTTGCAATTAAGCCCCACCCGACCACACTCTAAGCAGGAAAGGGTTAGGAGAGGTCTAAAATACAGTAATAAACAGGTCTGAGGCCTTACTTAAATTAAAAGATAATGAATACATTATATAAAACTTTATTTATTAGCACATTGGGATTAAGCGTTGCATCCATAAACATATCAGCCCAAACTGCCGCTAAAGATACAACGCTTAACCGTCAGGTTTCTCTCGAAAGAGAATATACACCAACCATTCAGGATGCATCAAAAGTCAATACGCTTCCGGCTCTCCACGAACCGCAAAAGAAGCAGTACGATATAAAGTTCGAGAACAGCATCCCAAATATGAATATTGCCTCTTATCCGATTGGAAATCCAGGATCAGGCGATATCAGAACAAAAATAGACTACAGTAAACATCGTGGCTATTTCTTGTTTGGAGCAGGTATGTATTCCAACTTAGATGGTGCGGCCGGATACAGAATAGTGGATTCAAAAAATGACCGGTTAGATATTTTTGCAACCCACAATTCTACTGATGGTAAAATAAAATACCTAAATCCAAATTCTCTTCTTGACCAAGCCAAAGCTAAAAACATGGAGAATCTGATAAAAGCAAAATACAGCCACGACTTTGAATCATTAACATGGCATGTGAACGGATCATTCTTTAATAACACCTTTAACTATTATGGCAATCCCTACATATTCAGTGCGGCGGATCAAGATCCTTCTCTTTATGAAGGTTTTATGAAGAACAATCAGAATATTAATGTTATTGAAGCTGAAACAGGAATAGCATCCAAAGAACAAAACGATGCATTGTATTATTCTGCAAATGTAAAATACAATAACTTCTCTACTAAATATGGCCCCAATGTAAATTATGACGGTATTTCGGGAAGTATATTCGACGCCTTGGTTAACATTGCAGCTCCCCTGCAAACAGATCATAAAGCCGGTGTAGAAGGAGGTATATTTTTCCAAACATTTAGCAATACAGACTTTCTTCCTTTGTTAGATAAGGATCCGTTTCATAATCTGACTATTTTTAAAGCTAAGCCATATTATAGTATAGAAGGTGGAAATTTTCAATTGTCTTTAGGTGCTAACATAAATTGGGCATCTGACATTGAGAACAAATTTGTAGTTGCTCCGGCAATCAAAACATCTTGGAACTTCGATGAAAAAAGTTTATTGTATTTCAATGTAGATGGAGGCATAAATGACAATAATGTTGTAGAAATGAACCGTGTGAATCGATATATCAACCCCGCATCACGTGTATTTATTTCTCAAACATTATACGACGCACAAATTGGTGTAAGATCGGGAGTTATAAGTGGTTTTGAGTTTGACATCTTCGGCGGTTATAAATATACGAAAGACGAACACCTGTTTGTTCCAAACGAATCACCATCATGGGGTAACGTATCTGAAATGATGTATGCAAATTTAGGTGCCGGACATTTTGGCGGGGCATTAAAAACAAAATTGATCCCATATACCGATCTTTCTTTAAAAGCTCTGACTCACTTTTACAGTGTCAGCAAATATACTTTAACCGATACAGCCCCTGACAAAAAAGAAGCATGGGGACTGCCCAGCTTCACTCTTGATTTTAATGCTGATTTTTCATTTATCGAGAATCTCACGTTCTCAGTTAATTACATATTCGAAGGAGGACGTAAGACATATGTAAACAATGCTTCAACCAATATGAACAATATCAATGAGCTAAATATCAAAGGAAGCTATAACATATTAGACTGGCTATCATTCTATGTGAAAGCAAACAACGTTATGAGCCAAAAATATGAAAGATATTACGGCTATACCAATCAAGGAATTAATGCCCTTGGAGGAATAAGCTTAAAATTCTAAACTAAAGATTCTTATACAATAGAACAGCCCTTTTCTTATATTCGAGAGAGGGCTGTTTTATTATATATAGTTAAATAGCAAATCTGAGAAAAAAAAGAGATTTTGGTTATAGCCTGCTTGATGCTTTATGGCTTAATTTGCATTAAAATAGAATATATTAAACAGATATATAACAAACAATCAATTACTAACTCGAAATCTAAAGCTGTGCCCGGAAAACACATTCCATAATATCTCAATTTATATAGGACTCTCCTTCTCCTATAGGCACATTCTTGGAACAAAAGATCTTTCCTTCATTTAGGAAAGATTTTTTTGTTTCTTTAGCTAACATCAATCAGACATTTTATTATCTTTACAAGTGTTTTTGGTGTTATTCTATCACAATGCTCGATGGAATAATGAAAAGGGAATCCGGTGAAAATCCGGAACAGACCCGCTGCTGTAAGCTTCATTAAGAGTTTCTAGACAATACTCAAACCACTGTCGCAAACAGTGAACAGAAAGCAGTAAACAACAAGTTTGTTGATAACTGATAACTGTCAGCTGAAAGATGGGAAGGCTGTTTAGAAATGAAGTAAGTCAGAAGACCTGCCGGAAATAGTCCAGGCAAACAACTTTCGGGAAATAAAGTTAATGCAACGCATCATTCAAATAAGCCATTTGACCTTTAAAAATATAAAGAATGGATAAAACATGTCCTAGTTGCTCTTCTACATTCACCTGTCGAGTGGATCAGATAGAATTGTGTAACTGTACAAAATTAAATCTGGAGATAGGAGTCAGAGAATACATCAAGACCACATACGGAAATTGTCTTTGCTTTGACTGCCTGAAGAAAATAAACGACAAATTTTCACTTTTATCCGTAAGTAAAACAATTGAATAAGAAAGCTAAATTTGAAAACAGAAATTAGTCATTTATCAATTCTTCTAATACAAGTAAAATGATTAAATTTGGAAATAGATTTTGCATAAGATGAAATATACCCTCAGTGTTATCAAAAAAGATTCTAATAACTAAAATTATAAACAAAACCGAATAAACAATGCTAAACGAATTTACAATCAGTCGAGGAAAAGCGATGATTAATTTCTCGCTGAAATATTGTGACAACCGTCAGAAACTTTTGAATAGTTATGGTTTTAAAAAAGTAATCGACTCATTTATTCAGGTATTGAAGAAAGATAACGTCATTATATATGACTATTATATTAAATACTTCAATAATAAAGATGATGAATTTGCTCAATCACTTGTTCAAGTATTCAAGTTTCTAACAGTTTGTGACGAAAACGAGATAGTAAAAGTAGACAATAGATATTCGGTTTGCTTCGCAGATAAAGATCTTTTCATTGAACTTATCGAACTATTATATTCATACTGGAGACGTTTAGACCGCATCTCTATTGTACGCAACTCGAGCCTTGGCGAAGGTTTGCAAGATGTTAGGTTTACTCAGGCAAATTCTCAATTCAACGACCTTATCCTTGCAACCTATCGCCGCATCGAAGAAACGGTTATGGGATTCCAACACAGAGTATATCGTCAACTGATTGCAGGGGCTAATGCCGGTCTTATCCTGAATGACGAAGTATCATGGAATTGTCCTATTGAATATAAAGGACTATCGGCAGTGCCATTTATTAGTACTGTGATATTTCAACCACCATTGATTACTTATACTAAGCGAAATACACGTGACGGAATTTTTCAGGAACACTCTTCGAATCCCGTTGCAAATATATCTTTGAATGACGACGAATGGTTTGTATTCCCTGCTTGGGTTGGCAATATGCTTACATTTGTTTATTTCCACAAAGACTTTATCGATCACGGTTTAGGCTTGTCTAATCTGTTCGAATTAGCAACACCAAGCAGTTATATCGGTAAGAAACCCGATATGATCTATGTATTTGGTTATGCCGACGGTCATGAAGAAAAACGTACTTTCTACTACAAAGACAAACAGAATGACATCCTTATCGGATATGCAAACTATTGCGATGATATCGACTACTTCGGTTATATGAAAAAAATGCTCCTTACACTTCACAATGTGAAGCAAATGGAGAATGGTCGTTTACCAGTACACGGTGCGATGGTAAACATTGCATTGAAGAACGGAAAAGAATCAAATATCATCATCATGGGTGATAGTGGTGCCGGAAAATCTGAAAGCCTAGAGGCATTCCGCAACCTGAATGAAAAATATATCAGACACATGCGTATCATTTTCGATGACATGGGTTATTTGAATATCGAAGCTGATGGTTCGGTAAAAGGATATGGTACTGAGATCGGAGCATTTGTCCGTGTGGATGACCTTGATCCTTCATACGCTTATCAACAATTAGACCGTGGAATATATACAAATCCGGATAAAGTAAATGCCCGTGTAACTATTCCGGTTTCAACTTATGAAGTTATTTCGAAAGGATACAAAGTAGATTATATGCTTTATGCCAATAATTATACTGAGACCGATCAGAAAATTAAATTCTTCGACAATCTGGATAAAGCTATCGAGGTTTTTGAAGACGGAGCAAGAAAAGCGAAAGGAACTACAACTGAGGTTGGTTTAGTAAAATCTTATTTTGCAAACCCATTCGGACCTGTTCAGGAAAGAGAAGTTGCGGAGAAATTGGTTCGCCAATACTTCACTAAGATGAATGACAATCAAGTTAAGATCGGTGAAATACATACATCGCTTGCTATTGACGGTCAAACTAAAGAAGGTCCACGTTTAGCTGCAGAAGAATTATTCAGTCTGATAAATGAATAAAGGGCACATACCTTTTCATTACTTCTGTTAGAATAAAACAATATCTCCTTTATAATTGAGTTTATACCTTTTATAAAGGAGATATATTGAATATAAACTAATATAAAAACAAAAACTATGAGTCAATCAAATTCTTTGATGAACGACAACATAGCAATGCTCGGAAAACTACTTGGTGAAACCATCAAGGGAGCATTGGGTGAAGGCACCTATGAACGCGTCGAAACAATTCGCCAATTATCAAAAGCTTCTCATAACGGAGATACAAAGGCACATGATAAGCTGGTCGAAACTCTTCAGAATCTGCCCGACAAAGATTTTTTACCGGTTGCACAAGCATTTAATCAGTTTCTGAATCTGACTAACACTGCGGAACAATACGACACTATTTCTCAGCATGCAATGGGAAAAGATAATCCGGTGAACTTCGCCCGTATCTACAATACATTACAAGGCAAAGGTGTAAATGATGAAGATATAAAAAAAGCGATTAATGAAATATCCATTGATTTGGTTTTGACTGCTCACCCGACAGAGATAAACCGTCGCTCTTTAATTAACAACCTTAATGAAGTAAGCGAGTGCCTTCAGCAATTAGATCACGATGATATAGTAAGCTATAAACAAGAACATATAATGAGTCGTTTGAAACAACTTATTATTCAATACTGGTTTACAGCCGAAATTAGAAAAGACAGACCAACACCCAACGAAGAAGCAAAATGGGGATATGATGTTATACAAAGTAGTCTTTGGGAAGCCGTACCTTCTTTTCTCAAAGAATTCAATAAACAGCTGAAAGCATCTATAGGATACACAATTCCGGTAGAAGCTCGCCCAATACATTTCACTTCATGGATGGGTGGTGACCGCGATGGTAATCCTAATGTCACAGCAGTAGTTACTAAAGATGTATTACTTCAAAGCCGTAAGCGTGCTGCAATTCTTTTCTTAAAAGACATAGAAGTATTGGTTAAAGAACTATCTATGTTTAATTGTACTGATGAATTCAGAGCATATTTGGGAGATGCAGAAGTACAGGAACCATATAGAGCTTTAATGAAAAAGCTTCGTTCGAAACTCAAAAAGACTATTATATATCTGGATGAGAAAATCGAAGGAAAACACGTGACAATAAATGATGACATCATTTATCACAACGAGCAATTGTGGGAACCTCTAATCAAATGCTACGATTCTCTTATTGCTTGCGGTATGGAAAGTATTGCAGGCGATAAATTATTGGATACCCTACGTCGTGTAAAATGTTTTGGAGTTACCCTTGTTAAGATTGATATACGTCAGGAAAGTACCAGACATACAGAAGCATTATCGGAATTAACCCTTTATCTGGGGTTAGGCGATTATGCTGCATGGTCTGAAGCAGAGAAGCAAGCCTTCCTTATAAAAGAATTATCCTCTAAAAGACCATTGATTCCTCAACAGTGGGAACCTAGTCCCGAAACAAAAGAGGTGCTGGACACTTGTAAAGTTATTGCAGAAACTCCACAAGGTGTAATTCCCGTGTATGTTATCTCAATGGCTCGCACCCCTTCTGATGTTCTGGCAGTTCACCTGTTATTAAAAGACACAGGATGTCCTTATATGCTACCTGTAGCTCCATTATTTGAAACTCTTAATGACCTCAACAATGCTTCTGATGTTATGCAACAATTGCTGAATATCGGTTGGTATAGAGGCATCATCGGCAACAAACAAATGGTTATGATTGGATATTCAGATTCGGCTAAAGATGCAGGTGCATTGGCAGCAGGATGGGCACAATACAGTGCACAGGAAGCACTACTCAAAACATGTAATGATGCAGGAGTTTTACTTACCTTGTTTCATGGTAGAGGCGGAACAATCGGTAGAGGCGGAGGTCCTGCTAAAATAGCATTATTCTCACAACCTCCGGGATCTTTAAAAGGTGGACTTCGTGTTACCGAACAAGGAGAAATGATCCGTTTCAAATTAGGATTACCCGATCTGGCAATTTCAACATTATCTCTTTATATAGATGCCATTCTGGAAGCAAACTTATTGCCTCCTCCTGCACCTCAAGAGGAATGGAGAAAAACGATGGATGAGTTGTCGGATATTTCATGCAAAATATACCAAGACCTTGTTAGAAACAATGATGATTTCATTCCTTATTTTTATCAGGCAACACCAGAAGCAGAATTAGCTAAACTTCCTTTAGGCTCACGTCCTGCAAAGCGTAAGTCGACAGGAGGTGTAGAAAGTCTACGT
Source organism: Dysgonomonas sp. HDW5B (assembly GCF_011299335.1). GTDB lineage: Bacteria > Bacteroidota > Bacteroidia > Bacteroidales > Dysgonomonadaceae > Dysgonomonas_A. The sequence continues at coordinate 2,432,950 of NZ_CP049858.1, read as the reverse complement.
GCCATTCCCTGGATTTTCGGATGGTCACAAAACAGACTCATGCTTCCGGCATGGTTAGGAGCTGGACAAGCTTTACAGCAGGTTATTGATAATGGCAAAATGAATATATTGGAAACAATGTATCAGGACTGGCCATTCTTTAATACTCGCATTAGTATGCTCGAAATGGTTTATACAAAAGCAGACAGCCGTATTGCTGCTTATTATGACCAACGATTAGTAGATAAAAACATTCAGTATCTGGGAACGGAACTACGCAACCAACTGGCAAAAGACACTGCTACCATATTAAATATTGCTCATGACAAGTCATTGATGGAAAACCTACCTCTTATTGCTAGTAATATTGCTATGAGAAATATTTACACAGTTCCATTAAACCTTCTTCAAGTTGAATTACTTCAACGCGTAAGGAGTAACGAGGTACACCCTCAGGAATTAGAGCAGGCATTAATGGTTACTATTTCGGGAATTGCTGCCGGAATGAGAAATACAGGGTGATCTTATTATGCTATTAAATAACAAAGGGGAACATAACTTATTATGTTCCCCTTTATTTATACAATGTCCCGTCCTAAAATAAGCTGGCACATAATATATATAATACTTATCTTTCCATAAGTTTATAACCTACTTTAGATATTGTAACTAATTCAACGTAAGGATTTCCTTCTAAATATTTTCTTATCTTATGTGTCAAATTATTCAAAGAGTGTTCTTTCTGATATACATCTTCTTCACCCCATAAAAGCCAAACAATACTTTCTTTGGTTACCACTCCATTTGCATTTTCGCAAAGCAAGCGTAAAAAAGCAGCCTCAGTCTTTGCAACTCTAAGCTCTTGACCATCATATTCTATTACCTGATCAATCGGACTAAACGAAAAACCAGAGAATACAAACTTCTTAGAGCCTGACTCTGTTACTCTATTTAAAAGATTATTGATTCGAGCCAATAACTCTTTTGTACCATAAGGTTTCTTTTGATAATCTACATGCCTTAGCTTAAGCCCGCGCTCAACATCTTTGAAATGAGTTTTTCCTGTGGTAAATATTATAGGTAAAGAAGTATTGGATAGTCTTACTTTTTCTGCAACTTCAAATCCGTTCATATCTCCAGCCAAATCGACATCCATTAATATAAGATCAATCGGATTTTCGTCAATTGCCTCCATTACATATTCACCTCTCTTTACATGTTGTACACCGAATCCCTCAACTTCCAGATTCTCCGACAACATAAAAGCTAAATTCTCATCATCCTCTACTAATAGTATATTTGCCATAGACATAAGTTTGTAAAATGTGCTTAAAATTAATCTGTTCTGCAAAGATAATAAAGTTTAACTTACTCTAATAAATTAATTTATCAATTTATGTTCTTTACTAATGGCAATTTTACAATAAATTGACTTCCTATATTTAATTGGCTATCAACAGAAATACTGCCACCATGCTTTTCAACAATACGTTTTACATAATTCAACCCTATGCCATGCCCTTTAGCATGAGTCGTTTTACCTACACGAGAGTACTTTTCAAAAATAACATCTAAATTTTCCCGTGAAATTCCTAAACCAGAATCTTTAACCGATATACATATATTATTATTCTCCTGATATAACCTGATTTTTATATCAATAGATTCCCTTGAATATTTTATAGCATTACTAATCAAATTCGAAACCACTTGCTCAATATGATCTTTATCAGCAAAAATCATCGGATTTTTCAATTCATTATTAATATCAATCTCGGGAGAACCCGGTGTTGTATCAATAGCATTATCAACAAGATCAAAAACAACTTTCGCAAAATCAAATTCAGTACAATGCAGCTCGAAAAGTCCTTCTTCCTCTTGAGCCAAGCTTAGCAGCATATCTGTTTTACTAGTCATTTTCACAATTTCTTGTTCGGCAATATTCAGCATACGTGTCCTTTTTTCCTCATTAACTATAATCTTTTCATTACTTAATGAATTAATAGATTGCAGCAAGACGGCCAAAGGTCGTTTAAATTCATGAGATACTTCGGAGAAGAAATCATTTTTCAGCTTAGATAATTGCCTTTGTTTCGCTAAAGTTCTCTTTTGTACATACAAACTATATATACAGAAAATTGAAAGTAGTAGAGAAAGTATCAACATCCATGCCATCTGAGGATATATTTTCCACATTGGATCAATAAGCACCAATCGAAGACCCTTTGTTTGCTTTACATTCAAGAAGATAACTTTTGAATATAAAAGATCTGACGACTTATTGGAATCCTGCAAAGACGTTTCTAAAACTTCATTAGTTTTCAGATCAATAATCTCCGAATAAAACTTCATATTAATATTATTCTGCTTCAGAAAAACTCCCGCCACACTATCTATTCTCGGCAAATTGATAGGGTACTTTCTTCCTATAAATTCTTCCATAGCTATATTCATAGCAGAGACAAGTCCTTTGTTTAGTTTTTTATCCAAACCTCTTGCATCAATTCGAGTAGCTTTTGTTGTATCAATTCCCGGAGGCGGAGTAGTACCAAAATACTCGACACTCGGTTCTTTAGATTTTTTTGATGGATCTAAACGAAGATTCAGATCCGCATCATATGTCGATTGCATGACTAAATTCAACTCACGCTGAAGCAGATCAACATTCGTTTCATACAAGCGATAAACTAATAACGCCTGCAATAAAAATATTAGACCAACAGCCAGTATAGATAATCGCGACATATAAGTATACTTCATAACAGTTGAGGTATTAAATCATTTTATCAGGTAAAAGTATTATAGGGATCAAATATAAAACAAAAACTGTAAACGCCGCCTTGTCCTACAATTATATAACAGAATACAATAATGAAAATATTAGAAAAATATTTAACCCAAAAAGCACATTTTCCAAGAAAAATATGACTATTTAGTTATATAAATATCTACTAATCAGATATATATTTGTACATGCAAAACATAATAAAAACATCAATAAAATATCAATTATGAAAAAGACAAAAATCAAAGATTTCAAAAAACTAGAAAAAAAAGATTTAAAAAAGATCCAAGGTGGCGTTAAACATTATGTATGTATCAATGGTGAATATTTTTATTACGAAGAATAAATAATTCCCGCCACAAATATAGAAAAGCTAGCCAGAAGACTAGCTTTTTTTATTCTCAATTACTTCAAATGCACCTCTACCTTTTGAGTCGGATCTGCCTCCTCATTCCTCTTATTTACAGAGGCTACAAAATTTTCAGCCAAATGAGCAAAAGCTGCACCTGTCAGCGAATTTTCATTTAAAGCCACAGGACTACCCGTATCCCCTCCTTCACAAATACTTTGAACAATGGGTATTTGCCCCAATAAAGGAACATTCATTTCCTTTGCCAGGTCTTTAGCCCCGTCTTTTCCAAAAATATAATACTTATTATCGGGAAGCTCAGCAGGTGTAAACCACGCCATATTCTCTACTAATCCGAGAATCGGCACATTCACTTTGTCATTAGTAAACATATCAATACCTTTACGGGCGTCAGCCAGAGCCACTTCCTGAGGGGTACTCACAACCACAGCTCCTGTAATAGCTAGAGTTTGAACTAAAGTCAAATGTATATCACTTGTTCCCGGAGGGAAATCAATAAGAAAATAATCCAGTTCACCCCAATTGCCATCAGTAATCAGTTGTTTCAAAGCATTTCCCGCCATAGCTCCACGCCAAACAATTGCACTCTCTTTTTTCACAAAGAAACCGATAGATAGCATTTTGACACCATACTTATCCACAGGAATTATCATTTCTTTATTTCCAACCAATTCAAGCATAGGTTGCACATCCTCCACATCAAACATTTTCGGCATAGAAGGACCAAATATATCGGCATCAAGCACACCTACTTTATATCCTTTCTTAGCCAAAGCCACAGCCAGATTAGCCGTAACAGTACTTTTTCCGACTCCACCCTTACCTGATGATATCGCAATGATGTTTTTTACTTCAGGCAGCAACTTTACAGGTGCAGGAGGAGCCTGCACTTCAGTTGTTTTAACCTCAATATTTCCTTTTATATCGACATCCGGGCTTATGTATGTTAGAATAGCTGTTTCGCAAGCTTTTACTACCGACTTAATAAAAGGATCGTTAGGCTTCTCAAAAGACATGGAGAAACTGACCTTGTTGCCGTTTATATGGATGTCCTCCGAAACCATTCCCATCTCTACGACATCCTTTCCTGTTCCGGGATAACGCACGTTTCGAAGTGCATCAAGAACCAATTTGGGATATATTTTTATACTCATCAATGTATTATTTAAATAATGTTTAAGTTATATTCAATTAAGTACCCATAACTATTTATCGCCTTGACGGAAGTAAAAACAATAGATAATTATGGTTATTAAACGTATCATTAAATATTTTCTGCCACTTATTATCGAAGACTGAATTGGGCACTTACTCTGCTCGCTTCGTCAATATCTGGGAATTACTTCTTCCATAACTCCGATAACTATCTTGTTCTATTTCAACATCAGGTTCTTGCCACTCCTTTTTATGAGCATATTCAAACTTGATATATTTAATATTTAACCCTCGAGCAATCCACTGTTGCTCATAAAATGTTTTAATTGTCAGCACATCGTCCACCAAATCCGAATGATACAAGTCATCCGTCTTGAATAAAACTTTCAGGTTATTCAGTTCAACCATTTCTGAAGTGTAAGTAAACATAAAATTACTGTCAGACTTCAGGTGAATTACTCCATCGGGCTTTAGAAGTTGACCATAAAGTTTCATAAAGCGGGTCGAGGTCATTCTTCTATTTACTTTATTCATCTGAGGATCGGGAAATGTTATCCAAATCTCAGAAATCTCACCTTGTTCAAAAAAATTAGTCAACAACTCGATATGTGTCCTCAAAAAAGCCACGTTCGATAAACCTTCTTCTAGAGATTGCTTTGCCCCCGACCACATCCGAGCACCTTTAATATCAACACCGACAAAGTTATTCTCAGGATATAATTTTGCTAATCCGACTGTATATTCGCCTTTTCCACATCCTAATTCAAGAATTATCGGATTGTCATTTTTAAAAAAAAGTTCATTCCACTTCCCTTTCATCTCAAATCCTTTCTCTTGCAATACAGCAAAAGGGTATTGAAAAACATGGGGATACTCCTCCATATTAGCAAATTTTGCTAATTTATTCTTTCCCATACTTACTATCTTAGTACTATAAATATCGTATTATAAAACAATTATCTTTTTTATCCTATCAAATAGAAATCCTATGACATAACAAGTAATACCATACAAAACAGTGTTTTTTTCGCCAGGTAAACAAGTTCAATCGATAGACAAATATACATTAAAATCAGTGCATTAAAAATACACAATATACACTTATCTAAAAAGTAATTAGAATCATTTTCTAAACATGTTTTGATATATACTTGTTTAGATAGTAAATGAAACCAAGAATTCTGAAATTGATTAATTAAAACAATAAATATTTTATGGAATACGAGATAAAACATAATCCGGATGAGAATAGATTTGAAGCCATTTCAAATCAAGAAATTATAGGAGTCGTAAATTATTATAAGGAAAATAATATAATAATTGTGACCCACACCGGAGTTAAAACAGAATATGAAGGTCAAGGTATTGCAGGAGCATTAACAAAGGCGATACTAAACTTTATAACCAAAAACAATCTTAAGATTAATCCGTTATGCTCTTACACAAAAAGTTATGTAGATCGCCATCCTGAACTCAAAAATTTACTTCACGAAGAATATGAATAACAAAAATGGTTCACTTAAATTTAAGTGAACCATTTTTATTATATCTATGATTTAAGTTGCAGAACTATTTGTTGCCTCAATAATCAAAACAAAAATAGGCAACTACATCTTTCATGTTTTCATCAAATATTCTCGATTACTTATTATCTATATACAAATTTATCCCATGTATAAGTCACAGGAACCTCCTTTAGAAAAGGTAATAATTGCTCATAATCTTCCTTAGACAGATATTTTTTTATATCATAAACTGCTGATACATTTCTATCCGTTGCTGAAAAACTAAGCTTAACCGGAGTCATATCCAATGTTGCATAGGCGTTCAGAAACGCTTCAGAATTACGATCAACTCCATTCTTTATGAAACTTTCTTTACTTGTCTCCGGAAATAAATCAGACTGAGCCAAAGGCTGCCAATCTGTTGTATAGAAATTAATCCGACTGCCACATGCAGGACCACAAACAGTGGTTATCACTCCTATTATTTGAGTATTATTGACTAACGGCAGAAGCTTAACTTGTAGATTACCGACTTTAGATGTTTGTAACGATATGAAGTCTTCCGAAAAGCCAAGTCGCTTCACTGTATCTCCCACCGCATTTACTACCGAAATATCAGTCGTATCATTTTCAGGTGCAATTAATAACTTGCGTTGATCAAGTGTAATTCCGATCAACATATCATCGGGCATAGCAATCACCAAGGGCGATATATTCTGTGCCTGCACCAAACCTGTAATCAGTAAAAAAAGTATAAAGAATATTTTTTTCATCTTTTGTGTAATCTTCTAAGGTCTAAGACCCGTCTATTTTAAGCTTGTAGAACTCTATTTATTGCTTTCATAAGTATAAGTTCTAAAACCAGTTATACCTATACAATATATCATTAAAGATTTCAGCTACTTATTTCGTTCCCAAATATAGGAAAAACATTCCTATTATTATTAAGATCAAATCTATCGCTTTGCCTTTTAAGTTTTTTTCATGGAAGAAGAATATTCCTCCGATAAATGATACAACTACAGAACTACGTCTAACCATAGATACAATAGAGATCATAGCATCGGGATCGGTCAGTGCATAGAAGTAAACAAAATCGGCTATCGTCAGAAAAAGTGACACCAAAATAATACTCCACTTCCAGCTAAAGGCTGTTGTATTCTTTCGTTTAGGATACCACAATATAATAAGTATCACAAACATCATTATACATTGGTAAAGGTTGTACCAAAACTGAACCGATGTAGAACTGATTCGCTGCATCAGATATTTATCATATAGCCCGCTCGCTGCACCGAGGATAGCTGCAATGAATATGAAAAATATCCATTTATTCTGACGAAAGTTAATACCTTCTTTTTTTCCCGTAGCAGACAATAGAAAAAACGAAACGATAGTAAGCAAAACTCCTATCCACTGATAAAAATTGAGACGCTCCCCAAAAATGAGTAACGCTCCGACAAGAGTCATTACAGGACGAGTGGCATTAATAGGTCCCGTTATAGTTAATGGTAGATGCTTAACAGCAAAATACCCGAATATCCAAGAAGATAATACAATAAGTGACTTCAGTATTATATAAAGATGAGCTTCGAAATCTACTGTAGGAACAAAGAAGATTGTATTCTCAACCAATGAAGAATCTAATCGGGATAAAAGATATAATGGCAGTAAAAATAACGTACAAAAAAATGTATTCAAGAATAATACAGGTATCACTGCATTATTATGAACCGACATTTTTTTATTTATATCATAACAACCTAAAAAGAAAGCCGAAAGAAATGCTAAACCTAACCACATAATTTATTTAAGGTCGCAGACCTATTTATTATTTAAATATCTTTATTTCGACTTCTTTAAGGTCAAATGCAGACATGCGTAACCCAAAATTCCAGCCAAAAGCGAGCTTGTAAGGATTACAATTTTAGATGTATCTATTACTTGCTGATCATCAAAAGCGAGTAAGGTAATAAAGATTGACATGGTAAACCCAATTCCTCCAAGCAATCCGACTCCAACCATATTATACCAATTGACCCCGACAGGCAATTTTGAAAATTTCGCCAATACTACGATAAGGCAAGCTAATGCAATACCGATTGGTTTGCCCAACAACAGACCACTCAGAATACCCAGTGATATAGGCTCAGCAAAAAGCGTATGCCAATCGGAAGATATAGTAACAGCAGTATTTGCCAAGGCAAATACTGGCAATATTATAAAAGTCACAGGCAGATGCAGCTTATGCATAACCACAAAAGAGGGAGACCGACCATCGGTTCTTCCGGCAAAGGGAATAACCATTGCCAGCAATACTCCCGAAATGGTAGCATGCACCCCCGATAATAACATGAAATACCACATGATCGCACCTCCTATAAAGTAAGGAATTAGCGAATAGACTTTCAATCTGTTCAATACAATAAGAAAAGCAAATATCCCCAAAGCTATTGACAAATAGAGCAACATTAAATCTTTAGTATAAAAAATAGCGATAACAAGAATAGCTCCCAAATCATCGACTACAGCCAAAGCCATAAGAAAAACTTTTAACGATACCGGCACCCGTTTTCCCAAGAGGGATAAAACGCCCAATGCAAAAGCAATATCCGTAGCCATAGGAATTCCTAAACCCGATTGGGTTGGCAAACCAAGGTTGAATAAAAGAAAAAATGCTACGGGAACAACCATTCCTCCTAGTGCTGCTGCGACAGGTAATATAGCATTACGCGGACGAGAAAATTCGCCGATAAACACCTCTCTCTTTAGCTCCAAACCAATCATAAGGAAAAAGATCGCCATCAAACCATCATTGATCCATAATTCGAGGCTTAACCCTGCCAACGAAATATTCCAAAAATGAAGGTATCCCTCCCTAAATGCCGAATTTGCAATAATTAGAGAAACTATTGTACAAAAAATCAGCACAATTCCGCCTGATTTCTCATCGTTAATAATCTTTTTCAATAGTTTATTACACATAATATTTATACATTAAATCATAACTACCTATTGCTTTTCAACTTGTCAAAGCAACAATAAACAATCGAAGAGCGAAGGTGACTCAAATAGTTCTCCGAACTTAAATTAAGATCAAAACCTTATTATTAATCCATCACAAAAATGTGATCGGGGTAATCTATTTCTTCTAAAAACAGGGCATTTCCGGGAACAGAAAAGCCGGCTACATTTCGATCTTTAGCCTCTATGATTCGTCTCATTCCTGCCTCATCAAGCTTTCCTCTCCCTGCTTCAAGGAGTGTTCCAACAATAGCACGAACCATATTCCGCAAAAAACGGTTTGCTTGTATTGTAAATATATAATCCTGTCCTTCCTGTTTCCATTGGGCGCATGTTATTTTACAATCATTCGTTTTAACATCGGTATGCAATTTACTAAAACTGGTAAAATCGATGTATTCAAACAAAACCTGACTACACTTATTCATCATTTCAACATCTATATTCCCATGCACCTTATATTTATAAGGGTACATAAACGGGTCTTTTTGAGTGGTCAGATAATATCTGTACAAACGGGAAGTGGCATCAAACCGAGCATGAGCATCTTCTTTTACGCGTACTATTTTATATATAACTATATCGTTAGGTAGGATTCGGTTCAATTTATTTGTAAGCAATACAATATCCTGCACATCAGCTTCAAAGTGAGCCATCATTTGGCGGGCATGTACTCCGGCATCCGTACGCCCTGCACCAACAATAGGTGTAGGTACACGCAACAATGTAGCCAATGATTTTTCTAACACTTCCTGTATGGAAAGCCCATTAGGTTGGATTTGCCATCCACAATAATTCGCTCCATTATAAGCCAAACACATGAAATATCTATTCATTCCTCACTCTTTCATCGAACTGTTATATGAAAACATGCTTGTTTTTTCTCATGTACAACATAACACAAGTCTCTCTGCCTTAGATCGTGTAATACTTCTCCGAGTATAAGTTTCAGGCGATCTGTACTAACATCATTTGTTCCCTCAGGTCCTCTTTTCTGAAATCTCTTCCACGAAATGTCAAAAGTTGTACCATAACAATGTGCCGAGTTATGACTAGCGTTTCCGTTTCGTTTTGTTAGAGAAGCAACATCATCCAAACTGCGGGTTACACTAGTTACAACTAATTTATAGACCGGCAACTTTTTGCTTATAAGTGAGTCTCTGAAATTAGAACTGATCTGAACCAACAACTTCGACCCATCAGTTACTAAATAAGGAACCGAATGTGTCAGCTTGTCGATTTTATATAAATCCAACTCCATAGGCAATCTAACCATTTGACTCAGAAACTTAGCTGTATCGCCTCTTTCGGTCATCGGGAGAATTCCTTTTCGTTGAGCAGCCTCCAAATGCAATTCGGGCATATCATTAAACGACTTATATGCGCCCCTAAATCGGGTATATACTTTAGGTTCTACATTATCTAAAGACGACTCTTCTTTCTCTCCTTTACATGATTCGAAAGAAAGAACTAAAACCGATAAAAATAATAAAATACGAAAATTCATCAATATTCAATAAAAAGGTCTCAAACCCAATTTGTTATTTCAATTAAGTATAAACACAACTATGGTATCGTATATAATATAAATATTTCGCAGAACTATTTATTGTTTTGGCAAACAAAACAGTGATAAATAGCTATGCTCATAAAATGTATCATTAAATATTTTCTTTTACTTATTTACCAAGGAAAGTTTATAGAATTACAAAATTAAGGAAAATAAACCATTTTAGGATTAACCTGTGATGTTAAAACAAATGGATTTTTAATTATGGTGTAAAGCCGAAATCATTTCATACCTTTGCAGAATCAGAATTAAAGGTTATGAAAAGAAGCTATGAACACGGATTTTTTAAAAACATTCAGACCCCAAATTATTGATTCCTTAAAAGGTTATAATAAGGAAAAATTTATGGCCGACCTCATGGCCGGTTTAATTGTCGGTATTGTTGCTCTCCCTCTCGCTATTGCATTTGGTATTGCCTCAGGAGTAAGCCCTGAGAAAGGACTTTATACAGCCATCATTGCGGGATTTATTATTTCGCTCTTGGGAGGTAGCACCGTACAAATCGGAGGACCGACGGGTGCATTTATTGTTATCGTATATAACATCATAGAACAATTTGGCTTCCAGGGATTGGTGATTACAACTGTAATGTCGGGTGTCATACTCATTTTAATGGGTGTTGTAAAACTGGGAGTCGTAATAAAATACATTCCCTATCCAATTATTGTCGGTTATATGAGTGGTATCGCCGTTACTATATTTTCGACTCAAATAAAAGACTTCTTCGGACTCGACATTAAAAATATCCCACCGGACTTTCTGGGCAAATGGCAACAATACATCTACCATTTAGATAGTATCGATTTTATAACAGTAGGCATAGGCGTGTTAAGTCTACTTATTATTATCTTTTCTCACAAAGTTTCCAAAAAGATACCGGGTTCACTCATTGCTGTTGTCTTAATTACCGTTATAGCATATTTCTTACGCTATTATATGGGAATAAACTCCGTTGAAACTATTGGAGACCGCTTTAGCATCAACAACGAATTGCCCCATATGGAAGGAATTACTTTCAGCATACGAGCAATCAATACTTTATTTCCTTATGCCTTCACATTGGCCATCTTAGGATCAATAGAATCTCTTATATCCGCCAATGTTGCGGATGGTGTTACAGGAGAAAAGAACAATTCCAACATGGAACTAATCGCCCAAGGGGTTGCCAATATTTTCGCTCCTCTATTTGGAGGTATTCCTGCAACAGGCGCTTTAGCTCGTACGATGACCAACGTTAGTAATGGTGGGCGGACTCCTATTGCGGGTATAGTGCACTCCTCTTTTTTATTATTGGTTGTATTATTTTTAGGAGGATTGACACAGCATATTCCAATGGTCTGTTTGGCTGCAATACTTATAGTTGTATCATACAACATGAGCGAATGGAGATCCTTCATAGCATTACTTCGCAACTCGAAGTCGGATGTAATTGTTTTAGTCACAACCTTTCTTCTCACCGTTATTTTCGACCTTACAATAGCTATCGAAATCGGTTTATTACTTGCTGTATTCCTATTCATGAAGCGCATCATGGAGGTTACCAAAATATCGGTAATTACAGATGAGCTAAATCCATCGGACAAAGAAGGAGCTTCTTCTGATGATAACCTTATCATACCAAAGGGTGTTGAAGTTTATGAAATTGACGGACCTTTCTTTTTTGGTATAGCCAATAAGTTTGAGGAAAGTATGCGTGTTGTCGAAGATAAGCCGTTAGTCAGAATAATACGAATGCGAAAAGTTCCATTTATTGACTCTACAGGTATGCACAATCTCGAAAGCTTATGCAAGAAATCTCAAGATGAGCATATAAGAATGATACTATCAGGAGTAAGACCTAACGTAAGAGAGGCTCTCGAGAAATTTGGTTTTTGCGAACTGTTAGGAGAAAAAAATATTTGTCCTAATATCAATGCAGCGATGGACAAAGCCGAAAAAATTCTTGCGGAACAAGCCATACTAAACAAGAAAATACAGGACTAATAACCACATGGCTTATTACCCGTTTGAGAAAGTGTCATAAAAAAAGCAATTACACTTAAATCAAAAAATATAGAAATAACTATTTTAGGGTACTTAAAATAAAGATATACTTGTATATTTAAAATAAACTATCTACTTTTGCAAGCCAAATTCGATCAGAAACAATAACGAATAATATAATATAGCAATGAAAAGAACTTTTCAACCCTCTAGAAGAAAGAGAATAAACAAACACGGATTCCGCTCAAGAATGGCGACAGCTAACGGTCGTAGAGTATTAGCTTCTCGCAGAGCAAAAGGTAGAGGTAAATTAACTGTATCTGACGAAGCTGCAAAATAATTGAATAGACTATTCATTTAGTCTTCTGTATAAATAAAAGTAGGAATTAATTTTTTAATTCTTACTTTTGTCGTATAAGGTCTAGACCTATTTGTAATATTGGCTAGTATAAATACGACAAGTTATCACGACTGAGTCAAGTTACATTCAATACCTACTACAACATATACAGATTTCATTATTTACTTAATTTCAATTAATGAATTGGTTCGATATTTGCATTTTCATAGTAATAGTATATTGTGTCATAAAAGGATATAAAACAGGTTTAGTAAAACAATTATCTACACTTGCCGGTCTTATAGTAGGAGCTATACTATCCGGAAAGCTATCAGTCCTGATACTCCCCTATGTACAACATATAAAGCAGATACCTCCATATATGGCTCCGCCGCTGTCATACGCCCTTACCTTTCTTATAATTATAGTATGCTTCTATTTATTAGGTACTATGATGGAAGAAATACTCAAGACTGTAAAAATGGGCACACTAAATAAATTAGCAGGAATAGCCCTATGTCTTACCAAATGGTTGTTTGCGATAAGTATCGTCATTAATCTTATTGTGCAAGCAGATGAGCACCATCAGTTGATAGCACCTAAAATTCAAAACGGATCAGCTAGTTATAAGTATATACAGCCTTTCGCACCCAAACTGGTTCCGTTTCTCAAATTCAGTCTCGATTAATCTTTTATCTTTAGGTGAATCAAAGGCTCCCTTTACACCAAAGCGATAAAAAGGCCCGGGACTTTATATTATCCGATGTTAGCCCACTATTTAGTTTTAATGTTGTACTTTTACCGGTGAACCCAGATACTTTTTATGAGCACAACCGACACTTACAGATATAAATTAGGATTAGCCCTGAGTGGTGGTGGAGCAAAAGGATTCGCCCATTTAGGTGTACTTAAAGCATTAGAAGAACATAACATTCACCCCTCGATAATATCAGGCACCAGCGCAGGAGCTTTTGCCGGAGTATTGTATGCAGACGGTAATAGTCCGGATGAAATACTTTCGTTTTTCCACAAAAAAGCATTCAAAGAATTTGCCGAACTAACCATCCCTCATACAGGAATTTTCAAGGCCGACAGATTCAAACAATTCTTGAAGACACATCTTAAAGCACGTACATTTGAAGAGTTGAAAACTCCTTTAAAAGTTGTAGCTACCGATATTGCCAATGGAACAAGTGTGGTATTCGATAAAGGTCCTCTCATTCCGGCAATAACAGCATCATGCGCCTACCCTATTGTTTTCACTCCTGTGGAAATAGAAAAGGTGCACTATGTTGATGGAGGTCTATTCAAGAATTTCCCGGTTACCCCCATTCGGTTCGATTGCGAAACCGTAATAGGTGTAAACGTAGCTCCCCTCACAAAATTAAAATATAAAAATTCATTACTGTACATCGCCGAAAGATCATTCCACTATATATCGGTATCTAATTCTTTAGCCGATCGAAAACTGTGCGATATACTAATTGAGCCCGACCGATTATCATCCTATGCTATGTTTACTTTAGAGCATACCAAAGAAATATTCAATGTGGGTTATGACATCGCGATAGAGGAATTAAAAAAAGAAAAGTATAAAGATTTGTTCTAAAATATATAAATTCTGATATGATAGTCTGAGATTATAACTTAACTGCCAGTTTCTATTCTTAAAAGAATATATTCGATCTTACATCTTGATTATTCCCATATAAATATCGGATAAACTTACATTTACCTAAATAATGAAAAGGCATTAGGTCTTAATGGGATAATTTATGTACTGATATTCATTTCTTAACAAATAGTTTTATAAATTTGCACTCGATAAATCTACAATTACAATAAAAAAACTCATCAATGGAACAAATGGAACAGATACCATTCAAAATCTTCTCGGGAACCAAATCTCGTTACTTAGCTGAAAAAATCTGTAATAGTTTAGGCTGTCCACTCGGCAATATGAATATCGAACGCTTCGCCGACGGCGAATTTTCAGTATCATACGAAGAGTCAATCAGAGGTCGTCAGGTATTCCTGATCCAATCGACTTTTCCGTCATCAGATAACCTGATGGAGCTATTATTAATGGTGGATGCAGCTAAAAGAGCATCTGCTCGTTCTATTGTTGCAGTTATTCCTTACTTCGGATGGGCAAGACAAGACCGCAAAGATAAACCTCGTGTATCTATAGGTGCTAAACTTATTGCTGATATGCTGAGTGCTGCGGGAATCAACCGTCTTATTACAATGGACTTACATGCCGATCAGATTCAAGGTTTCTTTGATGTACCGGTAGACCACCTATATGCTTCTGCTATTTTCTCGGACTACATAAAAACTTTAGACCGTGAAAATCTTGTAATAGCAACTCCCGATGTCGGCGGAACCAAACGTGCCAGCTCATATGCAAAATACTTTGGCGTACCGATGGTTATCTGTTACAAACTTCGTAAAAAAGCAAACGAAATTTCAGAAATGCAAATCATTGGTGATGTAGAGGGTATGGATGTACTGCTTGTTGATGACATTGTTGACACAGCAGGCACTATAACAAAAGCTGCAGACTTGATGCAAAAACATGGAGCACGTTCTGTAAGAGCTATTGCCAGTCATGCAGTTATGTCTGACCCCGCTTCTGAACGTGTAGATCAATCAGCCCTAACAGAAATCATATTTACAGACAGCATACCTTATTCTAAAAAGTGCGAAAAAGTTACAGTTCTTTCTGTTGCTGATGTATTCGCCGATTCAATCAGAAGAGTATGTAACAATGAGTCTATCAGCTCATTGTATGTATTGTAAATAAACACATATAATAAGATCGGGTTCGGTAAGACAATGCAGAACCCGATCTTTATTTTTGAAAAAATACATATTATTTTGCAGTGTCGCTAAATAAGAATATTTTTGCTTGTTAAAAAGTAAATAATAACAAAATATTACAGGAATGAAGGTCCATCACGAAGGGCGTAGTGAATTAGCAATACTGATATGTATACTATTGGTACTCAATGGTAGTCTGGTTTACTTTTTTGGAAAGAATGCATTCACCTTTTTAATACTAGGTGCATCATTCGCATTTTTTCTTATTGTTCTGAACTTTTACAGAAGTCCATACCGTCGTTTCACCGGAGACATGATCAATTCTATCGTTTCTCCTGCTGATGGTAAAGTTGTGGCTATAGAAGAAGTTTTCGAACCCGAATATTTCAAAGAAAAAAGATTACAAGTATCAGTCTTTATGTCACCATTAAATGTACATGCAAACTGGTATCCGGTAAATGGAAAAGTGATATTGAAAAAACATCATAATGGACGCTTTCAGGCGGCTTATCTACCAAAATCGAGCACAGAGAATGAACGCTCTACGGTTGTTATAAGAAGAGAAGACGGTACAGAGATACTTATGCGCCAGATAGCAGGTGCTATGGCTAAACGTATTGTAACCTATCCCGACGAAGGATATGAAGCACATATTGACGAACATATGGGCTTTATCAAACTCGGATCACGTGTAGACCTGTTTTTACCGCTTAATACAAAGATCAACGTAACTCTGGACGAAAAAGTGACGGGTAACCAAACTGTAATAGGCGAACTTCCTTATCAAAACAAGGCATGAAAAAACATATTCCCAATATACTAACATCAATGAATGTACTTTCAGGCTGTATAGCCTGTGTTATGGCATTCAATGGTAATTACCTATGGGTGGTTATATGGGTTATAATTGCAGCTATATTTGATTTTTTCGATGGTTTTTCGGCTCGGATGCTGAAAGCTTATTCTCCGATAGGAAAAGATTTAGATTCTCTGGCTGATATGGTCAGCTTTGGACTGGCTCCGGCACTGGTTGTTTTCAGACTGCTATCAGATAATAATATATTAGGGTCAACCATTTATGTATCATCCACCGAATCTTATTATGTAAAAGAATTAATTCCTTATATAAGTTTTCTTTTAGTTATATTTTCGGCTTTACGACTTGCCAACTTTAATATTGATGAGCGACAAACCACCTCTTTCATAGGATTGCCTACTCCGGCGAATGCATTATTTTGGATTAGTTTATGCTATGGAATCAGTACCAAAGATGAGTTCACTCAACTTTTCAGCTTTTATCCAATAATCGTTCTGGTTATTATATTCTCACTCTTATTAACAGCAGAAATACCCATGTTTTCGCTAAAAATAAAGAGTTTGAAATTAAAAGGAAATGAACTTAGATATCTCCTTATACTTTTTATGATTATAGCTATATTTTATTGGGGGGTACTCGGTATTTCAGCCGGAATCATATTCTACATTATACTATCTGCCATCACAGCCAAATTAGCAAAATAAATTAAAGTTCAAGACTTCTTTTCTCTGGTTTAGAACAATCCATTATAGGCTACCTCTAGAGATGTAGTAAATCTTACTGTTAGTTAGAAGCACTTTGCAGTCGTTAATTTTTCGAAAAAGCTTTTTTTCGAATAGGTATTCCTTGTATATTTACATTCATAGACTCAAATTTGGTTATAAGATCCAAAACAGAGGAATAAATATTCGCACATTATTTATTTTAATTAAATGGGTAGCTTCTTATTATTTATATTAGTAATATTCTTTGCAATCATAGGCTTGATCGGAGCTTTTGTATTGAAATTTGTTCGTTTATTCACTAAACAGACAAGCAGTTCTCATCATGGAAGATCAACCAATAACAGATACGAAGATCAACAGAGTCAACACGCAGATAACGATAGCAACCATCAAAAAATATTCAGTAAAGAAGAAGGTGAATACATTGATTACGAAGAAGTAAAATAATAAACAGATACAATTAAGGTACTACACTTTTGATTTCTTATTAAATTCTTCTTTCAATAAGCGTTTTAATTCAACAACACCTTCGGAAGCTCCTTTTCTTATAAAGTTTATCTTACCTCTCGATACGGCAACTTCATTCGGATCTATTATATAAATAGGTGTTCCGTCATGTACATAATTAATTAGTCCTGCAGCAGGGTATACATTCAACGATGTTCCAATAACCACCAAAGCGTCAGCTTGCCTAACCATCTCTTCCGCTTTTTCCATCAGAGGTACAGCCTCGCCAAACCAAACAATATGAGGACGAAGAGGTGAACCATCTTCACACACATCATCTATTTTTATATCAGGATTATCAGAGTCTAAAAGATAAATCTTATTCGCATTAATCGATGAGCGTGCCTTCATCAATTCACCATGAAGGTGTATGACAGAAGAACTACCGGCCTTTTCATGTAGATTATCCACATTCTGAGTAATAATCTGCACATTATACTCTTTTTCCATCTCTGCTAATCCAAGATGTCCTTCATTCGGTTTAGCAGAAAGTGATTCTCGTCTTCTTTTATTATAAAAATCCAATACCAATTGAGGATTTCGCCTGAACCCTTCGGGCGTTGCTACATCCTCTACCCGGTATTGAGCCCATAATCCTCCTGAATCTCTAAAGGTTGCAATTCCACTTTCGGCACTCATTCCGGCCCCGGTTAAAACAACAATATTTTTCACTTCAAATATTTTTTATAAGATTTAACAAATAAATCACCAAGATCTTTGATTTTCAAGCATGAAAGTTAGATAAAATATCGCTAAAAGAGTTATTTTTGCAAGATTATAAATCAGAAATCAACGTAGGGTATTAATAAAAGGAAAATCCCGAATAATAGAAAAGCAATGGATAAAATAAGTTACGCTCTAGGGTTAAGTATTGGAAACAATTTTTCAAGCTCAGGTATCAAGAAAATCGACATCAATGTATTCGCTAAAGCTTTAGAAGATGTATTGAACGATAATCAACCATCGATGAGCTACGATGAAGCAAAGAGCGTTATCAATGATTACTTTACAAACTTACAAGCTGAGAAACTTGACATTAACGAAAAAGCAGGTCAAGAATTTTTAGAAATCAACAAAAAACGTCCTGAAGTAGTTACTCTCCCCAGCGGATTGCAATACGAAATCATTACAAAAGGAGAAGGTAAGTTACCTTTAGCTACAGATCAAGTTAAATGCCACTATCATGGAACACTTATCGATGGTACAGTATTTGACAGTAGCGTGCAACGTGGTACACCTGCTACCTTTGGTGTGAATCAAGTAATCCAGGGATGGGTTGAAGCTCTTCAATTAATGCCAGTAGGCTCAAAATGGAAACTATTTATTCCATCAAACCTTGCATACGGAAAAGCAGGAGCGGGACAATCTATCGAACCTAATTCTACATTAGTGTTTGAAGTCGAAGTATTGGATATTGTATAATTAATAATAAAATAATTATTTTTTTAAATGAAAAAATTTCAAATCCTTGCACTTAGTGCAATTGCTGCTATTGGAACAATGGCTGTTTCTTGTCAAGGAGGCGCCGGCACTCCTAATGCGAACCTAAAGACTGAGGTTGATACTCTTTCTTATGCATACGGAGTTCAATTATCTGAAGGTGGATTAAACCAATACCTATCTCAACTAGGAGTTATTCAAGACACAGCTATGTTTAAAGCTGTAGAAGGTCAACGTATAGCTGCTGAAACTGATCCAGCTAAAAAAGCTCAACTTGAAAAAGCATTAGTTTCAAAAATTGACTCATTGAACAAAGCAAATACTAAAAATCTTGCTCAATTTATCAAAGGTTTGAACGAAAGCTTCAACAGCACAAACAAAGATCAAGATGCATATTTCAACGGTCTTCAAGTGGGTGGTCAATTGAAACAAATGACAGAAAATTTCCAAAATCAAGTATTGGATTCTGCACAAGTTAATAAAGCTGCTTTACTTGCAGGTCTACTTAACTCTTTGAAACACGAAAAACTATCTGTAGAAAATGCAACAGAAATAGTTCAAGCTAAAATGATGGCTTCACAAGCTAAAGCTCAAGCTAAGCAAGAAGAAGAACTTAAAAAACAAAACGGAGCACAAATCGAAGCTGCTAATAAATTCCTTGAAGAAAACAAAACTAAAGAAGGTGTTGTAACACTTCCTAGCGGTCTTCAATACAAAGTTATCAAACAAGGTACAGGTGCAATTCCAACTGCCAGCGATCGCGTTAAAGTATTCTACAAAGGATCTTTAATTGATGGTACTGTATTTGAAACTAACGAAGGAAAAGATCCTGTTGTATTTGGCGTTGGTCAAGTAATCAAAGGATGGACAGAGGCTCTTCAATTAATGCCTGCCGGTTCTAAATGGACTCTATATATTCCTTATGACCTAGCTTATGGTGCACAACAAGCTGGTAATATTGCTCCATTTTCAACACTTATATTCGATATCGAATTAGTTAGCATCGAAAAATAATCCTTTCGATCAATTTCATAAAAAAGAGCCGAATCAAATGATTCGGCTCTTTTTATTATTTATAGGTCCTCTTTTCAGAATTTGATACCTAGCTTAATCATTGGTTGAGAAATAAACGAGATGGTATGATTATCTGAAGACAAATTTCCGAGTCCGGCTTGAGGACGTTCTTTGTATACTGTATATTGATAAGATACCGGACGTACATCCACACCTACAAATAACAGTTGATCAAAGAAGTAATCAAATCCGCATACAGGAGCCAGACGAAAAGCGTAAGCCTCGGCTATAGAAGCCCCCATATACTCTTCGCTATCAGCTTTAGCTGTTACTCTACCATAAGCAAAGCCTGTTTCGCCTCCAAAATAGAAAAACAATCGATTGCTCATCGATTCATAATAGCGGTTAGCTCCTAATCCAATGGCATATTGAATATTGTCGCTATTAGGAACTGCTTTATATGTTGGCACAAAACCGGGTTCGGTGCTTCCTGTACCCACAACCTCACTATATCCGGGATTATTACTATAAGTAAAACCTCCGGAAAGTTTTAATGCCCAATCTTTGGATACAAACCATTTAGCTTCTACATCAAGAATCGGTTTCTTATCGAACCATCCCGACATAGGTGCAGATAGTGTATATTCCGACAAATTAGGTTTTGGTGCCGACATACCGATATAAGAACCTACTCCAAAATTAACGGAAAGCATTACATCGCCTTTTTGCGGTCCTAAACCTGCATCATCCTGAGCTACCGATGTACCACACACCAGCATAGATAGAAATATAATAGAACTAAATCTTTTTATCATTAACTTCTGTTTTTATTTATTTCATACGTGCATCAACAATTGCTTTAGCATCGCTGGCTTGTTTTTCAGCAACAGGCAATAGAGTTTTTAAAGCAGCAATCTCAGCTTCTGCATTTTTGATATTTTGATCCAATTGTGCAATTGCTCGTTTATTCAATTCTTTTGCATTAGTTATATCTCGTTTATATTGAGCTAAGCCAGCTTCTGAATCCAAAACTCTGCTTTCAAGTTCATTTATTCTTTTTTTCACTTGCTCAATTGAGCTTGTCCAAATACCACTATTACCTCCGGGATAAATTAAATCTCCACTATAATATATAGTATTTAACTGCTGTAAGTAATCAGACATACTACGAACTTCATTGTCATTATTTACATATACAGTATACGCCGCATTATAAATTTTCTCCGCAGCAGTATAAGCATCAGCCAATACCTTTGCTTTATTAGCATCTCCAGCATATGCAGCCTTCTGCCTGTTAGCCTTTGCCAATGCATTTGCTACATAATTTAAAGAACTGCTTAAATCTGAATTCTGATATTCTAAATTGCTAATTGAGTTCTGATTCTTATAATAAGCATTATAGGCAGAGTCGTAAGCTGAATTTGCTATTCTATATTTTTCGTAAGCAGCATTCATTTTATTATAATTCTCAGAAGTCGAATTATTATAATACAAATCACGAGCTACTTCATAAGCAGTATAAAGATTATCAGACTCTATTTTAGTTTTATTTCTTGCAACATACAACGACTCTGTCTGAGCCTTTAATTTATTTATAGCTATATTATTTGCATCCAATAAAGCTTGATAACTAGAGGTCTTTTTTGTTTCTTCGGCTATTGTTGTATTTATTTCAGTCAAAGAATAATAAGTCATATTATTAGGCATAGCATTCCCTGTATAATACTTTCCCAACAAATACTGAAAGTCTAAAAGATCTTTTTTTGCTCCATTCTCAAATGTGGCACGAGCAGTTGTATAATTTTTATATACAGTGGCCTGAGTAATTAAGAGAGCTTGATATTGTTTTGTTTTTTCTGCTATTTCTTTCTCTAACTTAGTAGCATCAATATTAGTCAATATCTGATTCCACGAAGCTATAAGTTTTTTATCATTTGCAATTTGTGATTCAGTATTTATAATCCAATTATTATAAAGACGAATACTGCTTTCCGTATTTGACTCTGCTGCAGTCTTCAAATCAGATAGAATCGCTTTTTGATATACTAAATCCAATTCAGCTTTGGCTAATGACTTTTTCAGCGAATTTACTTCTCCGATATATACCTTATAATCATTGATTGCTTTATTTAAAACTTCGTCTTGCTGATTCTTAGATTTATCCAATTCGGCTTGAAGTTTTAGCATTTCGATCTCTGCTACAATCTGAACTTGCTCAAGCTTATACTTGTACTCCTCGAGCTCAAGCTTAACACGAGCCTGTATGCTTTTCAATTCTTCGGCTGCAACTAATTGATCAGCCTCGGCTTTTTTCTTTTCAACATCTGTCTGAGCAATTAATAAAGCTGCGTTGGCATCATTTAACTTTGTCTGACTCTTTACCTGATCAATTTGAGCTTGAATCAAAAGAGCTTCGGCTTCTGCTTTAATCTTACTTGCTTCAATTTGAGCTTTGGATAATTCGGCCTGAGCTTTTAACTGGTTAGCATAGGCTTCGCGTACCTCTTTCACACTCGACGACTCGCTATCATCTACACATGAAGTAAAGGCGAACGAAGCACCCAGTACCATAAGTACTGAAACATAGATCTTAATTTTTTTCATTGAATTAATTTGTTTTTTAGTGTTTAGAATGTAAGTAAGTGTAATTATCAGAAACTAATTATTGCATTAAGGTAAAATACAAATATCCTAATATTTTTCTTAAAATATCCTTCATTCTGTTAAATCGAGCGCAAAAATATATTAAAATATCAATATTCCAAAACAACAGACATCAAATAAAGAAAAAGATGAGAAATAACAGTACTATATTCTAAGTTATATCTATCACTTCGTATAGTGCTAACATTATACAAGATAAGAATCAGTATTATTTTAAATAATTTGTTAGGTAAAGAGGTACTTTTTATCAAGAAAAAATACATAGATAAAAAAATACCACTATATTTGACACATAAATAGAATAAAAAGAAAGAATATGGAAAAAATTGATAAACTTGACAAAAAGATTCTCGAAATTATTTCGCAGAATGCAAGAATTCCATTCAAAGATGTTGCTCTAGAATGTGGTGTATCAAGAGCTGCTATACATCAACGCGTACAAAGAATGATCGAAATGAAAGTTATCGTTGGATCAGGCTATATTATTAACCCAAAAGTTTTAGGCTATAACACCTGCACATACATTGGAGTAAAATTAGAAAAAGGCTCGATGTATAAAACCGTAATACCTGAATTAGATAAAATACCTGAAGTGGTAGAATCTCATTTCACAACAGGACCTTATACTATATTGGTAAAGCTATATGCAAAAGACAATGAGCATTTAATGGAATTGCTAAACAACAAAATACAGGAAATACCTGGTGTTGTTGCAACCGAAACTATGATTTCTTTGAGTCAAGGAGTAAAACGTCAAATTCCTATCACAAAACCTGAATAATATATACATATATATTTAGATATGACTAAAAGGATAATCTACAATGATAGATTATCCTTTTGGTTTACTAAAAAAAACCAAAAGCTATAACTTAGATCTCTTTTTTTTAATACTTTTGCAGTTCGGAATAAGTGATTTTATACATAGAATGGGAAAAGATAAACAAACAGACAGTTTTCTGAAAAAAATAATAAATAATACATATATAAGAAATATTGCAGCAATGGTAATCATTGCCATTATTCTTATTGGCATTACACTTTTTTTCGTCAATCAATACACGCGCCACAACGAAGCAATAGAAGTGCCTGATCTCAAAGGACTACAGGTGGAAGATGCTGCTGCTATGATTTCAGCAAAAAACCTCAGATATGAAGTCGTTGATTCCATATTCCAAAAGGATGGTGTTCCCGGAGCTATTCTGGAACAAATCCCGAGTGGTAAATCGAGCGTAAAACAAGGTCGAACAATCTACCTCACTATACAAGCTAAGAACGAACCTCTGGTTGCTATACCCGATCTGGAAGATGCCTCTTTGAGGCAAGCAGAAACGCTTCTTAATGCTTTAGGAATAACTCAAATAAATATAGTTTCTGTTCCATCTGAATTTCAAGACTTAGTATATGGCGTTGAATATAACGGTTCTCCCCTTAAAGGCGGGCAGAGAATACCTAAAGGCTCCACTGTTACATTGAAAGTAGGAAATGGCAATGCAAACGACACTTCTGCCGACAGTTTACAAATTGAAGGAAGTGAAACATTCAGCGAATGATTAATCAGCTTGAAGATATAGACGATCTCCTCGAAGGGGATCAAGAACAAAACTCGTCCGAATTATTTGAACATTATCGGTTTGTAGCCGATAAAGGACAAGGACTGTTACGTGTTGACAAATTCATCACAACACGTATAGACGGAATTTCGCGAAACAGAATACAAAGTGCAGCAGATGTAAATTGTATTTTAGTCAATGGCGTTGCCGTAAAATCGAACTACAAAGTGAAGCCTAACGATATCGTAACCATAGTTATGGATCGTCCGCGCCGCGAGATTGAAATAATTCCGGAAGATATCCCTCTAGAGATAGTATACGAGGATCAAGATCTAATGGTTATCAATAAACAAGCGGGATTAGTTGTACACCCAGGGCATGGTAACTATACCGGAACCTTAGTCAATGCAATAGCTTATCACTTGAAAGATACAGCAGGGTACGATTCCAAAGACCCTCGTTTGGGTTTGGTACATCGTATAGACAAAGACACGTCGGGTCTATTGGTAATCGCTAAAAACCCGGAGGCGAAAACTCATTTATCAAAACAATTTTTTGACAAAAGCACCAAACGCGAATATATCGCATTAGTATGGGGGGCAATCGAAAAAGATTCGGGTCGTATCGAAGGTAACATTGGAAGAAATGTCAGAGACAGACTACAAATGAGTGTTTTTGAAGATCCAGAATTAGGCAAACCTGCCGTTACCAACTACGAAGTGCTGGAAAGATTGGGCTATGTTACCCTAGTTAAGTGTCGCCTCGAAACAGGTCGCACCCATCAGATACGTGTTCATATGAAACATATCGGGCATACTTTATTTAATGATGAGCGATATGGAGGTAACATTATATTAAAGGGTACTGCGTTCACAAAATACAAACAGTTTGTTCAAAACTGTTTCAATTTATGCTCACGCCAAGCACTACATGCCAAAACCCTAGGATTTATTCATCCCCGCACAGGTGAGGAGATGCTATTTGAATCATCATTACCTGAAGATATGACTCTTATGATTGAAAAATGGAGAGGATATATATCAAATCGAGATGTTTGACTCTGAGAACCAAGGACATCGGAAGATATCAAATAAAAAAGAAGCATTAAATGTCGTATTAAAAACTATAATTATCAGCAGATGTTATAGTTTTATAAACTAATAAAAGGGTCCGAGACCCTACATTTTATAAGTAACGCTTGCCATGAATAAAAATGTTGCAATTATATGGGGAGGATATTCTTCTGAAATTGTAGTATCCGAAAAAAGCATGAACGGTATATACTCGTTCTTAGACAAAAACCGTTATAATGTCTACAAAGTTAAGATAGACAAAAAGGGTTGGACAGCAGAAATTGAAGGGAAAGAATATATTGTTGACAAAAACGATTTCAGTATATCTTTCGGTTCTGCCAAAATAAAAATTGATTTTGCTTACATAACTATACATGGCACTCCCGGAGAAGACGGACGTTTGCAAGGCTATTTTGACATGCTGAACATCCCCTACTCTTCTTGCGACTGGATGGCTTCGGCTTTAACTTTCAACAAGTTTGTATGCAATAATTTCCTGAAAAACTTCGGACTAAATGTTGCCAAGTCAGTATATCTAAGCAAAGATTCAAAATACGACATTAATGCTATTGCCGAAGCTCTTAAGTTCCCTATATTTATTAAACCGAACACCGGTGGTTCTAGTTTTGCAACAACCAAAGTGAAGGGAATAGATAAAATGCAAGAAGCAATAGATTTTGCTTTTTCTGAAGCATCGGATGTAATTATCGAAAGCTTTATTAGCGGAAGAGAAGTTACTTGCGGATGTTATAAAACAAGCGACCATGAAGTTGTTTTTCCGATAACAGAAGTAATCACGAAGAATGAATTTTTCGATTACAATGCCAAATACATGGGAGAAGTTGAAGAAATAACACCTGCGGATCTTTCTGAGGAGAAAACATTAGAAATTCAACAGCTCACTTCAAAGATATACGATCTTGTAGGAGCGAAAGGAATTATTAGAGCTGACTTTATAATATCAGACAATACACCTTATCTATTAGAAGTAAATACAACACCCGGAATGACCACTACAAGTTTTATACCCCAACAGGTTAAGGCTGCCGGCTTAAGCATGACTGATGTCTTAACCGAAATAATTGAATGTGAATATCAAAAAATACAAAAAAGTTTATGATGAGCGATAATAAATTCGTTGATATAGCCCCTTTAGAAGACAAAGATGTAAAGCAAGCTATCCAAGAGTTACTAGTCGACCCTGGCTTTATGTATGCTGTAAAGTATATAATCCCTGATATAAACTGGGATGAATTTTCTTCAGAAATGCTGAAGTACAATACAAAGTTTGATTTCCAATCAAAAATGATCGCCCCTACAGTATGGGCATTGGCAAATAAAACATCATCAGGAATAACCAGTTCGGGATGGGAAAACATAGATGAGAACTCTCATTTAATTATATCTAATCACCGGGATATAATTTTAGATGCGGGATTATTAAACATCCTACGCAACGAAAAAGGCTTGGCAACTACTGAAATTGCAATAGGTGACAACTTGCTTATCCATCCTTGGATCGAGAAGCTGGTTCGTCTCAATAAAAGTTTTTTAGTAAAAAGAGGTGTTTCTGTTCGACAAATGCTTGAAGTATCTTCACACATGTCTGAATACATTCATTATGTAATCAACAATAAAAAAGAATCTGTTTGGCTAGCTCAGAGAGAAGGCAGAGCCAAGGATTCTAATGACAGAACTCAAGAAAGTGTATTGAAAATGCTTGCATTATCTGCACCGTCAGGTGGATTTACGGAGAGAATCAAAAGCTTGAATATACTACCTTTATCAATTTCTTACGAATATGATCCTTGTGACTACTTGAAAGCGATGGAATTTCAACTGAAAAGGGATAATCCTGAATACAAGAAAGCACAGATAGACGACCTTCGGAATATGGAGATCGGATTACTAGGCTTTAAGGGGAAAATACATTTCAGATTCGGAAAAGAAATCAATGATAAATTAGGCTCTATAGATTCACTGGATAAGAAAGAGCGCACATCAGCAGTTGCTCGAATCATTGATCGTGAAATTCATTTGAATTACGAATTTTATCCTTGCAATTACATCGCAAATGATCTATTGGTAAATTCAAACCAATATAAAGAGTATTATACAGATCAACAAGAAGCCGATTTTAAAGAATATCTGGCAAAACAAATTGACAAAATTAAACTCGAAAATAAAGACATACCATTCTTGAGAACCAAGATTCTGGAAATGTACTCCAATACATTAAAAAACTATCTAATAGCAAAGGGAGAATAATTATTCTCCCTTTTTCTTTTTTAATACACAAAGCATATCTAAACTACTTTATTTTTCATAAATTTGTAAGAACAGCACAAACTTATTTGTAATTCCATCTGTTTTTTAGAGTTTAAAATCCATTTGCAGTTACAAAAACATGGATAATAAAAATTCATTATTACTCAACAAGTAAACATTATGACTAGACTAAAAAGTATAACAATCTGCTTCGTATTTCTTTTTACACTACTATCAGGTAATAGTTTTGCACAGGATTTACTTCAAAATAATAAATTCACATATGCTCCCCTATTTGACAACCAAGTAGTATTAATGAAAGAAATATCGCTTAACAATGCTGATCCTAATAAAAGCTTCCAGATTGTTAAAGAATGGGCTAAGGAACGTTATGCTTCGGATCCTCTAATTTCCAACATAAGATACGACAACACGAATAAAGAAATAATTGTAAAGTCAAGAATAGAGCTTCTTCTTCCAGAGAATGAAAATAAAGTTAGAGAGAAAGTTATAATGACTTATCATCTCAACACCTTCATTTTGAATGGTAAATGTGTCTTCGAAGTTAAAGGAATTACCTATAAATTGCATAACACCAAGAAAAATGTGAAAGCAGAAGATACTATAACACAATCGGCATTGGTTTCGGGACCACAACAAGAGCTTAGAATAAATATCCAAAGGAGTACATTCTACTTCTTAAATGAATTAGCCGACAGTTTGGAAACTGCATTAAAATCAGGAATCTAAAAATCGAAACTAAGCTGCTTATTTGTCAAATTAAAAGTCAAACGGTGGTAAGGGGTTACCCCATATTGTTCAATAGCAAGTCGATGCTTTGCTGTGGGATAGCCTTTATTCTGACTCCAACCATATTGAGGATACTCGTCATTTAATTGCATCATAAAATCATCTCGATAGGTTTTAGCCAATACAGATGCAGCAGCAATGGACAGAAATTTAGCATCCCCTTTTACGATGCAAGTATGAGGTGTATTCTCATATTTTTTGAATCGATTTCCATCAATCAGCAAATGTTCCGGCACTATCTTTAAATCCGAAACAGCCCTATGCATAGCTAAGAAAGAAGCATTTAAGATATTTATCTGGTCTATTTCGGTATGAGAAACTATCCCGACAGCCCACGCCAGAGCCTGCTCTTCGATAATGATTCTTAGATCGTATCTTGTTTTTTCTTTAAGTTGTTTCGAATCATTTAGTAATTCGCAATTAAAATCGGGAGGAAGCACAACTGCCGCCGCAAATACAGGGCCTGCTAAACATCCACGTCCGGCTTCATCACAGCCGGCTTCTATAACATCTGAATTTAAAAACAATTGAAGCATCTTGAATATATTGAATCTTAAAACCTTACCTTTAGAGAAAGAGTAAAGAGATAAAAAGTTATTATAAGTAAAGAAAAATTTAATGGCGTATTTTGAGTACAGAACTATTTATCGCTGTTTTAATTGACAAAGTAATAAATAACTCTGCGAACTTAATTAATAATATGGCATCAAATACATGATAAAACATATTCATCAAAAATAAGCATATTATCGTATTTTCACCAATTATGATATATTTTATCCTATTTTTTTCTTCTAAATGACTACAGATAATTGATTTAATAATTACCTTTGTAAGGTATTCAGGAAGATCAAAAAGGAGTTATCACACAATTAAACCCAAATAACCATCATGAAATTAGATACCCTAACAGCCATTAGTCCTATTGATGGTCGTTATCGTAGCAAAACCGAAGAATTAGCTAATTATTTCTCGGAATATGCACTGATCAAATACCGTGTATTAGTTGAAGTGGAATACTTTATCGCATTATGCGAACTTCCATTACCCCAATTAAAAGATGTTAGTCATAGTATTTTTCCTGAATTAAGAAAAATAGTTACAAATTTCTCTGAAGAAGATGCAACTCATATCAAAGACATCGAGAGTATCACTAACCATGATGTAAAAGCTGTAGAATATTTCATAAAAGAAAAATTTGATCTTCTGCATTTAGACGAATACAAAGAGTTTATTCATTTCGGGCTTACTTCTCAGGATATAAACAACACATCTATCCCGCTTTCGTTGAAAGAGGCATTGGATAATACGTATTATCCTCTATTAGAAGAATTGATTAATCTATTACAAAGCAAAGCCGATGAATGGCAAGAGGTATCGATGTTAGCTAAGACTCACGGACAACCGGCATCTCCCACCCGATTAGGGAAAGAAGTTATGGTTTTTGTAAGCCGTCTTAAAAATCAGGTCGATTTATTAAAATCAATTCCTTTTTCTGCTAAATTCGGAGGAGCAACAGGTAACTACAATGCACATACAGTAGCTTATCCTCAATATAATTGGAGAGAGTTTGGCTCGAAATTTGTATCTGATAAATTAGGCTTAGTAAGAGAAGAGTACACAACACAAATATCTAATTATGATAATATGGCTGCAATCTTTGACGGATTGAAACGTATAAATACAATCATAATTGATTTGAATCGTGACTTTTGGCAATACATATCAATGGAATACTTTAAACAAAGAATTAAAGCAGGAGAAATCGGCTCATCAGCCATGCCTCATAAAGTAAATCCTATTGATTTTGAAAACGCCGAAGGTAATTTAGGTATAGCAAATGCAATATTGGAACATTTGTCCGCAAAACTACCCATCTCGCGTTTACAGAGAGATCTTACTGACTCTACAGTACTAAGAAATGTAGGAGTTCCTATCGGACATATAATCATTTCACTTCAGAGTACATTAAAAGGATTAGGCAAATTACTTTTAAACAAAGATGCTTTAGATAACGATCTTGAAAAAAACTGGGCTGTAGTAGCCGAAGGAATACAAACGATATTACGTCGCGAAGGTTATCCAAAACCTTACGAAGCGCTAAAAGAATTGACTCGTACCAACGAAGCAATTACAATGCAATCCATATCTAATTTTATTAACGGATTATCTGTTAGTGAAGATATAAAAGATGAGCTGAGAAAAATAACGCCTCATACATATACTGGAGTATAACCCAAATATAGCCGCGAGGTTATTATAATTAATTGATTTATTAAAATTTAAATCTTATTACAGATGATTACAGACAGAGATAATGAAAGCCGAGACGGTTACTCATCATCAAATAAGCCGTCTCTCAACAAGAACAATCAGAGTGAAGCGAAGAAAAAACGTCCTCGCGTAGGAGATACTCGCCCGGTGATCAACAGAGATAATAACTCTGATGACAGACGTAGTAACTATAACAATGACGACAGACGCAGCAATTACAATTCGGGGGAAAGAAGAAGTAATTATTCTGATGACAGGCGTAGCAACTACAACTCTGATGACAGACGTAGTTATAACAATGACGACAGACGCAGTAATTACAATTCAGGAGAAAGACGCAGCAATTACAATTCCGATGACAGACGTGGCGGAGGTTCGTATCGCCCCAACAATCAATCACGCGATAATAATCGCCGACCTTATGACAGAGATCAAAGATCGGGAGGTAGTGATCAAAACAGAAGTAAAGGACCTAAACAGCTATTTAAACCTGTTAAGTACAAAGAAAATCTAGATCCTGAAACTCCAATCCGTCTAAATAAATACTTGGCCAATGCAGGTGTATGTTCTCGACGCGAAGCCGATTCATTCATCACAGCCGGAGTAGTAAGAGTTAATGGAGAACTTATTTCGGAACTGGGAGCTAAGGTAAAAAGAGGTGACAGTGTAACTTTCCAAGACAAACCGGTACGTTTAGAAAGTAAAGTATATGTACTCCTAAACAAACCGAAAAATACGGTTACAACCTCAGACGATCCTCAAAACAGAAAGACTGTTATGGACTTAGTAAAAGGAGCTTGTCCTGAGCGTATCTATCCCGTAGGTCGTTTAGATAGAAACACTACCGGTGTACTATTGCTTACTAATGATGGAGATTTAGCTTCTAAGCTAATGCATCCTAAGTATGTAAAGAAGAAAATTTACCAAGTAAAACTGGATAGAGAAGTAGCTATTGAAGATATGCAAGCCATTGCCGATGGTATTATGCTTGATGATGGTGAAATTCATGCCGATTCAATTGCTTACGTTGGAGAAGACGTTCTTGACGAAGTAGGAATCGAAATCCATTCAGGAAGAAATCGTATTGTACGTCGCATATTCGAAAAGTTAGGATATCAGGTATTAAAATTAGATCGTGTATATTTTGCTGGTCTTACCAAGAAAAATGTTACTCGTGGCAGATGGAGATATTTAACTGAATCTGAAGTAAACATGCTTCGCATGGGTGCATTCGAATAAATAAAATTATAAGGTGATACACCTATTTGCTGCTTTTGCACGTATAATGACAGAGATGGCTATACATGCGAAAGCAGCAATAAATATTTAAGATCACAGACCTTTTATTGCTCTAATAACTATAATAGCAATAAATATCTAAGATTAGTTATAACCCTAGTCAGGACAAACTTAAATTAAAAATGGAAACAATTCGTAGAACTAAAATTTCAGACTTGCTCCGCAGAGATGATTTCGGAGCAACCGTAAGTGCAAAAGGCTGGGTACGTACCCGCAGAGGCAATAAATTTGTAAGTTTTATACATTTAAATGATGGTTCTACAATAAATAATATCCAAGTCGTTGCTGATGCAGAACTCTTCAATGAAGAATTACTGAAAAAGATTACAACAGGTGCATGTATCCATGTCGTTGGAACATTAGTAGCATCACAAGGTCAAGGACAAAACTGCGAAATACAAGCCAAAGAAATAGAAATATACGGTGTTGCAGACCCTGAAGAGTACCCTTTGCAAAAGCAAAAAAATGGTCCTTCATTAGAGTATCTGCGCGAAATAGCACATTTGCGTCCAAGAACAAACACTTTTGGAGCAATCTTACGTATGCGTCATCACATGTCGTTTGCTATTCATAAATACTTTAACGACCATGGATTCTTTTATTTGCATACTCCTATCATTACAGCTTCTGATGCTGAAGGAGCAGGCTCTATGTTCCAGGCAACAACTCTTGATTTCAACAATACACCTCGTACCGAAACAGGTGCAGTAGATTACAGTCAAGATTTCTTTGGGCGTCAAACCAATCTTACTGTTTCAGGACAACTAGAAGGAGAACTTGGTGCTATGGCATTAGGTGCAATATACACTTTTGGCCCTACATTTCGTGCAGAAAACTCAAATACCCCACGCCACCTTGCTGAGTTCTGGATGATAGAACCTGAAGTTGCATTCTATGACATCAATGACAACATGGATTTGGCTGAGGACTTTTTACAATACTTGATCAAATATGCTCTTGAGAATTGTAAAGATGATATTGCATTCTTAGCAGAGAAATACGATAAAGAATTAATCGACAGATTAAACTTTGTTACCAATAATAAGTTCATTCGTTTAACTTACACTGAAGGTGTGAAAATTCTGGAAGAAAGTAAACACAAATTCGAATTTCCCGTTTATTGGGGTGCAGATCTTCAATCGGAACATGAACGCTATCTGGTAGAGCAGCACTTCAAATGTCCGGTTATCCTGACTGATTATCCGAAAGAGATCAAGTCTTTCTATATGAAGCAGAATGAGGATGGAAAAACGGTTCGTGGCATGGATGTTCTTTTCCCTAAAATCGGAGAGATTATTGGTGGATCAGAACGCGAAGCTGATTATGACAAGCTAATGAATCGCATTAAAGAAACAGGAATGAATGCTGACCCAATTTGGTGGTATTTAGAAACCCGCAAATTTGGAACAGCACC
Organism: Dysgonomonas sp. HDW5B; assembly: GCF_011299335.1. GTDB lineage: Bacteria > Bacteroidota > Bacteroidia > Bacteroidales > Dysgonomonadaceae > Dysgonomonas_A. The sequence continues at coordinate 2,399,558 of NZ_CP049858.1, read as the reverse complement.
TCATGCCGGATTCGGATTAGGTTTTGAGCGTCTTATGCTCTTTATTACAGGTATGGGCAACATTAGAGATGTTATACCATTTCCTAGAACTCCAAATAACGCGGAATTCTAAAGACATATATAAATTTATAAAAGGCGATAAAATAATAACTTATCGCCTTTTTTATTTATTTTGTTTTATAATTATTAGTCTAAAATATATGGAAATAGTTTGTAAAAACTGCAATAATCAATCGAATACTAAATATTGCCCATCATGTGGACAGTTCATGAAAGCTCAGAGAATCGACTTTCATTATTTAATACACGAAATTCAACATAGCATATTTCATGTTGATAAAGGGATTCTCTATACAATAAAGGAATTAATTCTGAGGCCTAGTCAAATGTTGAAGGGATATCTTTCAGGAAAAAGGGCAAAACATTTTAAGCCTTTTGCTTTTGTTACTATTCTAGCAACTATATATGGTTTTTTGAGCCATTATTTGCACATATATCCTAATGTAGATATTATAAGTAGCTCTTCTCAGACACAAAGCGCAATACAAATTACGTTTGACTGGCTTTACAAGCACTATGCTTTGATAACCTATCTTCTCATACCATTTAATGCCTTGTTCTCGTTTATATTATTTAGAAAGAGTAATTATAATTATTTTGAACACTTGGTCATCAATTCATATATGATTGGCATCCAAATATTATTCTTAATAATACTTCTTCCTCTACATTACATTTCCCCTACTTTAAACCTCTTTTTACCACTTCTACTATCTTATTTATACATGAGCTGGATATTCTATCGGATATTCGAAAATAATCTATTTAAAAGCACGATTAAGATAATCGGAATTATTATACTCAGCAGCATATTAGGTTTGCTCTTAGGATTTGCTGGCGGTTTGTATTTTCTTAGATAGGCTCATACGAATAGACAAATTACAATAGCCATAATTCTATTATCAAATCCAACTTTTCGGTCAATTAGACCTGATATATAGTCAAACATTATAACATAAAAAAAGCACTCTCAATATTGAGAGTGCTTTTTTTAAGAGTAATATATAATTATTCCTCAGTTTTTTTGTCTTCGTCTTCTACTTTAGCTTTAGCTGCTTTAGGAGCTTTAGCCTTAGTTTCTTTGACTGCTTCAGCAGCTACTTCAGTATCATCTGCTTTCTTCTTAGAACGACGTGTCTTAGGTTTAGCAGCAGCTTTAGTAGTTTCTTTCAACATATTTTCATTGTAGTCTACTAACTCAATAAAACACATTGAAGCATTGTCTCCTAAACGATTTCCGGTTTTGATTATACGAGTATATCCACCTGGACGATCTGCAACTTTTACAGATACATTTTGGAACAATTCTGTTACAGCTGATTTACTTTGAAGATCTTGGAATACTAAACGTCTTGAGTGAGTAGTATCTTCCTTTGATTTAGTAATGATAGGCTCAATAACTTTCCTTAAAGCCTTTGCTTTCGCTACAGTAGTAAAAATACGCTTGTGCATGATTAAAGAAGCACACATGTTAGATAACATTGCGTTTCTATGCGTATTAGTACGACCTAAGTGATTAAATTTTTTATTATGTCTCATCGCTTATTAATCTTTATCTAATTTATATTTGGATATATCCATGCCAAAAGAAAGGTTCAGACTATCTAATAATTCGTCTAACTCTGTAAGAGATTTCTTACCGAAGTTACGGAATTTAAGAAGGTCGTTTTTATTGAACTGAACAAGCTCTCCTAAAGTTTCTACTTCAGCCGATTTCAAACAGTTCAGAGCACGAACCGATAGGTTCATATCTACTAACTTGCTTTTCAACAATTGGCGCATGTGAAGTATTTCTTCATCAAACTCTTCGTTTCCATCAGTTTCTGTTTGCTCCAATAAGATTTTCTCATCAGAAAACAACATAAAGTGATGGATAAGAATTTTAGCAGCTTCTTTCAGTGCATCTTTTGGATGTATAGATCCATCAGTCGATATTTCTATCACTAATTTTTCGTAATCTGTTTTTTGCTCTACACGATAGTTTTCGATAGAGTATTTCACATTACGGATCGGAGTATAGATAGAGTCAATTGCGATTACATTAACATCATCGGAAAGACTACGGTTCTCGTCTGCGGGAACGTATCCACGACCTTTGTTAATTGTCAACTCAATTTGAAGATTCGCACTTGGATCTAAGTGGCAAACCACCAATTCAGGATTTAAAACTTCAAACCCAGATAAATGCTTACCTATATCTCCAGCTTTGAACACTTCGGAACCCGAAATAGTAATGCTTACTTTCTCATTCTCTATTTCTTCGACTATTTGTTTAAATCGAACTTTTTTCAGATTCAGGATTATATTTGTTACATCCTCTATAACTCCCGGTACTGTAGCAAATTCATGCTCAACACCATCGATTTTTATAGAAGTAATAGCAAAACCTTCAAGTGAAGAAAGGAGAATACGGCGAAGAGCATTACCTACAGTAATACCGTAGCCAGGTTCCAACGGACGAAACTCGAACTTACCGAAGAAGTTGTCCGCTTCTAACATCAATACTTTATCGGGTTTTTGAAATGCTAATATCGCCATGAAATTAATCTTTAGAATACAATTCTACTATCAACTGTTCTTTTATGTTCTCTGGAATATCTGCTCTTTCAGGTAAGTGCAAATATTTACCTGATTTAGATGAATTGTCCCACTCTATCCAAGGATATTTGCTGTGGTTGAATCCAGATAAAGCATTATCAATAACCTCTAAAGATTTTGATTTTTCGCGAACAGATATTATTTGTCCTGGTTTAACAGAATATGATGGTATATTAACAATTTTACCCTCTACCAAAATATGACGGTGTGAAACCAACTGACGGGCAGCAGCTCTTGTAGGAGCTATACCCAAGCGGAATACAACGTTGTCAAGTCTTGATTCTAGGAATTGTAATAAAACCTCACCTGTAATACCACGAGCACTTGCAGCTTTTTCAAACAAGTTACGGAATTGTTTTTCCAATACTCCGTAAGTATATTTAGCTTTTTGTTTTTCACGCAACTGAATACCATATTCAGAAGTCTTTTTCTTTCTACCATTACCATGTTGTCCGGGAGGATAGTTCTTTCTAGAAAGAACTTTATCTGGTCCGAAGATAGGCTCACCGAATTTACGGGCTATTCTTGATTTTGGTCCTGTATATCTTGCCATTTTTTTAAAATTAAAACATTAAAAAGAAGCGAGAATTGTGCAGCCGCGATTACAGAGAGGGTTACTTGCAATCAATCACAACTCATGTTTCTAACTTAGAAATTGGGATTAAACTCTTCTGTGTTTTGGAGGACGACATCCATTATGAGGAAGTGGAGTAACGTCAACTATTTCTGACACCTCTATTCCTGCACCATGTATTGTACGGATTGCAGACTCACGCCCGTTTCCTGGACCCTTTACAAACACTTTCACTTTTCTCAAGCCTAGGTCATATGCTACTTTAGCACAATCTGACGCTGCCATTTGAGCTGCATAAGGGGTGTTTTTCTTAGAACTTCTAAAACCCATTTTACCTGCAGATGACCAGCTGATCACTTGACCTTCGCTGTTTGTAATCGAAATAATAATATTGTTAAATGAAGAATGCACATGAACTTGTCCGTTTGCATCCACTTTAACGTTTCTTTTTTTAGCTGCGACTGTTTTTTTTGCCATATCAAACTATTATTTTGTAGCCTTTTTCTTGTTTGCAACAGTTTTCTTTTTGCCCTTGCGTGTACGAGCGTTATTTTTAGTGCTTTGTCCTCTTAGAGGTAAGCCAATACGGTGACGAATACCACGGTAACAACCGATATCCATTAGGCGCTTAATGTTCAACTGAACTTCAGATCTCAAATCTCCTTCAACTTTAAATTGACTTGAGATTAATTCACGGATTGTTCCCGCTTGTTCATCTGTCCAATCTTTTACTTTAAGATTTCTATCAACACCTGCTTGTTCTAAAATTTTATTAGAATTACTACGTCCGATACCATATATATATGTCAAGGCAATTTCGCCTCTCTTATTTTGCGGTAAATCGACACCAACTATTCTTATAGCCATATACTTGATTATTTTTGCAAAATTAGTAAATTATCCCTGACGTTGTTTGTACTTAGGGTTTTTTTTGTTTATTACGTATAAGCGACCTTTTCTTCTGACGATTTTACAATCACCAGTACGCTTCTTTAATGATGCTCTTACTTTCATATCTTGTTTTTTTATTTGTATCTGAAAGAGATTCGACCTTTAGTCAAATCATATGGAGACATTTCAACTCGCACTTTATCTCCTGGTAATATTTTAATGTAATGCATACGCATTTTACCCGAAATATGTGCAGTAATTTCATGTCCATTTTCTAACTCTACACGAAACATTGCATTAGACAATGCTTCTACAATTACGCCATCTTGTTCTATTGATGCTTGTTTAGCCATAAAAAATTAAATTAGATTCCGTTATTTCCTAACACAGCCTCAATAAACTCGAACGTAGATAAGATATCAGCTTTACCTTCTCGAATCGAAACTGTATGTTCGAAATGAGCTGATAGTTTTCTATCCTTTGTTCTTACTGTCCATCCATCGCTTTCAAACACAACATTCTTACTTCCTTGATTAATCATTGGCTCAATAGCAATACACATTCCTTTTTTTAATAAAGGACCAGTTCCTCGTCTTCCATAATTAGGAACTTCGGGAGCTTCATGCATCTTACGACCGATACCATGACCAACTAATTCACGTACTACCGAATATCGCAGTTTTTCACAATGAGACTGAACGGCTTCACTAATATCTCCGATACGATTACCTTCGATGGCCTTTTCTATACCTTTATATAAAGATTCCTTAGTAGCTCTCAATAAAGCTTTCGCTTCTTCAGAAACCTCTCCTACACAAAAAGTATAGGCTGAATCTCCACAAAAACCATTCTTTTCAGTTCCGCAATCAACTGATATTATATCTCCGTCTTTAAGAACATAACCTCCAGGTATACCATGTACTACAACATCATTCACCGAAGCACATATACTCCCAGTAAAATCAATTGTACCCGGTGCACCCTTATAGCCTTTAAAAGATGGAATTGCTCCATGACTTCTGATAAATTCTTCAGCTATTTTATCTAAATGCAGTGTAGTAACCCCCGGCTTGATATGTTTGGCAACTTCGCCTAGAGTCATACCAACCAAGCGGTTACTCTCACGCATTAATTCTATTTCTTCTTCTGTTTTTAGGAAAATCATTGATCTATACTAAACTTACTTAATATGCCGCAATTGATCCTGAACGACCTTTTATTCTACCTGACTTCAACAAACCGTCATAATGTCTCATCAACAAGTGACTTTCGATTTGTTGTAAAGTATCCAATACTACCCCAACCAAAATCAATAAAGAAGTACCACCGAAAAAGTGAGAAAATTCTTTACTAATTCCAATCAAACTTGCAAAAGCAGGTAAGATAGCAACTAGAGCCAAGAATAATGAACCGGGTAGAGTTATACGAGACATGATAAGGTCTATATAATCAGCCGTTTTCTTTCCGGGTTTAATTCCGGGAATAAATCCATTATTTCTTTTTAATTCATCAGCCATTTGTATTGGATTGATAGTAACCGCAGTATAAAACCATGTAAATGCTATAATTAGAAACGCAAATATAAGGCAATATAACCAACTGGTATTATCAGTCATAGAACGCATGAACCATCCAGATTTATCTGCAGTTGTAAATCCAGCCACAGCAACAGGGATAAACATAATCGCTTGAGCGAAAATGATAGGCATCACGTTGGCAGCATTTACTTTTAATGGGATATACTGACGTGCACCACCATATTGTTTATTGCCAACGATACGTTTTGCATACTGTACCGGTATCTTGCGAGTACCTTGTACAAGAAGTATTGCCATTGCAATAACAAAAAGTAAAAATACTATTTCAAGCAAAAATACAATCAGACCACCAGCACTATCACTCAGACGGGAAGTAAACTCTCCAACCAAAGCATGAGGCAATCGAGCAATAATACCAACTAGTATTATAAACGAAATACCGTTTCCAATACCTTTATCGGTGATACGCTCACCTAACCATAGTACAAACATACTACCGCCTGCCAAAATGATGGTTGAAGGCAATAGAAAACTCCAGAATCCTCCAGGAGCAGCTCCTTGCAAAGCACCCAGCAAATATGCAGGACCTTGAAATAGAAGTATCACTAATGTCAGATAACGAGTATATTGGTTAAGCTTATTACGTCCACTTTCTCCTTCTTTTTGTAGTTTTTGAAAGTACGGTAGTGCTATACCCAACAGCTGGATTACAATCGAAGCTGAGATATAAGGCATAATACCCAATGCAAAAATAGAAGCATTTGCAAAAGCACCACCAGAAAACATATCAAGCAAGCCTAATAATCCTCCGGATGCACTGTGGCGAAGAGCTTCCAAATCCGCTGGATTTACGCCCGGCAACACAACATGTGTACCAAAACGATAGATCACTACGAAAAAGAAAGTAGTGAGAATCCGTTTGCGCAGATCCTCAATCTTCCATATATTTTCTATTGTTTTTACAAATCCCATCTTACTTCAGTTTTGTTGCGGTTCCACCTACTGCTATAATAGCAGCCTCTGCTGACTTAGAGAAAGAATGAGCTTCAACATCTAACTTTACAGTTAATGCTCCATTACCTAAAATCTTCACTAAGTGCTTAGATGAAACAAAACCAGCATTGATCAGAGTTTGAATATCAATTTTTGTTAGTTTTTGAGCATCAGCCAAATCTTGAAGTACATTCAAATTAATAGCTTTATATTCAACACGGTTGATATTTTTAAAGCCATATTTAGGAAGACGACGTTGGATAGGCATTTGACCTCCTTCAAAACCGATCTTCTTTGAATAACCCGATCTAGACTTAGCACCTTTATGACCTCTTGTAGAAGTACCACCTAAACCCGATCCGGTACCACGACCGATTCTTTTTCTTGTTTTAGTAGCACCTTCAGCAGGTTTTAAATTCGATAAATTCATATGCTTAGATTTTTTATCTTTTACTAGATTATTACTCTACTATAGAAACTAAGTGCTTTACTTTCTCGATCATCCCTCTTATTGCTGGATTATCTGGATGTTCAACCACTCTATTCAATTTTCTCAACCCTAGAGCATCTAATGTTCTCTTTTGATCAATAGGGCTATTGATTCTGCTTCTAACTTGTTTAATTTTAATTGTTGCCATAATTTTGTTTTCTTGCAAATTAACCTTTAAACACTTTTTCCATAGACACTCCTCTGTTTTGAGCAACAGTATACGCATCTCTTAGTTCACCTAAAGCTTCAATTGTAGCCTTCACTAAGTTGTGAGGGTTAGAAGAACCTTTAGATTTTGCAAGAACGTCAGTTACACCAACACTTTCAAGCACAGCACGCATCGCACCTCCGGCTTTTACTCCTGTACCGGGAGAAGCTGGTTTGATGAAAACTTCTGATCCTCCAAAACGAGCAACTTGTTCGTGAGGGATAGTTCCTTTCAAAACCGGAACTTTGATCAGGTTTTTCTTAGCAGCTTCAACTCCTTTGGCAATGGCTGTAGTCACCTCACCGGCTTTACCTAGGCCCCAACCAACTATACCATCTTCGTTACCTACAACGACGATAGCTGCGAAACTGAACGTACGACCACCCTTTGTTACTTTTGTAACACGATTGATAGCCACCAATCTGTCCTTCAGTTCGATATCGTTGGTCGATTTTACTTTATTATTAATTCCTGCCATTTGTATTAAAATTTAAGTCCACCTTTACGGGCAGCATCTGCCATTTCTTTAACTCTACCGTGGTATAAATAACCATTTCGGTCAAATACTACAGATGTAATGCCTGCTTCTTGAGCAGCCTTAGCTACTAGTTCACCTACTTTAGCCGCAATCTCTTTCTTAGGAGCTTTTTCACTCAATTTAAGAGAAGAAGCAGAAGCTAGAGTTTTTCCAGTTAAATCGTCGATAACCTGAGCATAAATTTGCTTGTTACTTCTGAAAACTGTCAAACGTGGACGTTCAGTTGTACCTTGTATTTTACTACGTACATCTAACTTTATCTTATTTCTTCTATCTGTCTTCGTTGTCATGATTTTTACAGTTTACGTAAATTATTTACCTGCCGATTTACCAGACTTACGACGTATAACTTCACCCACAAAACGAATACCTTTACCTTTATAAGGTTCTGGTTTACGGAATGAACGGATTTTAGCACACACCATACCGATAAGCTCTTTATCGCAAGATTCTAAAATGATTAGAGGATTCTTATTTCTCTCAGATTTAGTTTCTATGATTATCTCTTTTGGTAACAACATATGAATGTTGTGAGTATAACCTAGAGAAAGGTCTAATTGTTGTCCTGCATTAGATGCACGATAACCAACCCCTACTAATTCTAACTCTTTACGATATCCTTCAGAAACTCCAATAACCATGTTATTTATCAACGATCTGTAAAGACCATGCAACGCACGATGCTCTTTTTCATCAGTTGGACGAGTAACCGTCAACACATCAGCGTCAACAGAAACTTTGATATCAGGATTTACACTTTGAGTTAATTCACCTTTTGCACCTTTTACGGTAACCAAATTGTCTTTATCCACACTTACGGTAACTCCCGCAGGGATAGTTATAGGTAATTTTCCAATTCTTGACATAGTATACCTCCTCTTAATTAATAAACATAACATAAAACTTCTCCACCCACTTTCAAACCGCGAGCTTCTTTGTCAGTCATAATACCTTTAGAGGTAGACAATACAGCAATACCAAGACCATTAAGGACTCTTGGCATTTCTTTGTATCCTGTATACTTACGAAGACCTGGAGTTGAGATACGAATCAATTTCTTTATCGCATTCACTTTATTTACGGGGTCATATTTCAAGGCAATTTTGATTGAACCTTGAGGACCTTCTTCTACAAACTTATAGTTAAGTATGTAGCCTTTTTCAAAAAGAATCTTTGTGATTTCTTTTTTCAAATTTGACGCTGGTATTTCTACCACTCTGTGCTTAGCCATGATGGCGTTTCTCAAGCGCGTCAAATAATCTGCTATTGGATCTGTCATTATAAAATTGATTTAAATTAATTCCGAAACCCGGAACAATATTTAATTCTAAAAAAAATTCTGTGTATTACCAGCTAGCTTTTTTGATACCTGGTATTAAGCCTTTAGAAGCCATTTCTCTAAATTGAATACGAGAAATTCCAAATTGGCGTAAATACCCTTTTGGACGACCAGTCATACTACATCTGTTGTGTAGACGAACTGGAGACGCATTCTTAGGCAGAGCTTGAAGACCTTCGTAATCTCCTTCAGACTTCAATTGAGCTCTTTTAGCTGCATATTTAGCTACTAATTTTGCTCTTTTAACCTCACGGGCTTTCATTGATTCTTTTGCCATCTTATATCAATTCTTTTTTTGCGTTCTTAAATGGTAAACCAAATTCTCTCAAAAGAGCATAGCCTTCTTCATCTGTTTTCGCAGAAGTTACAAAGGTAATATTCATTCCCAGAATTTTGTTAATTGCATCGATATTAATTTCAGGGAAAATGATTTGCTCTTGGATACCTAATGTATAGTTACCACGACCATCAAGTTTGCTTTCGATACCTTTGAAGTCACGAATACGAGGAAGTGCAACTTTTACAAGTCTTTCCAAAAATTCGTACATTTGATTATGACGCAATGTTACCATTACACCAATAGGCATTTTTTTACGTAACTTAAAGTTCGAAATATCTTTCTTAGATACTGTAGCTACAGCTTTTTGACCTGTAATAGCACTCAATTCATTGATTGCTGTTTCTATGATCTTTTTATCAGCAACTGCTATTCCTAAACCTTGATTGATAACAATCTTTTTAAGAACAGGAACTTGCATTGACGACTTATAACCGAATTCTTTCATCAGAGAAGAAACAATACGATCTTTATATTCTGTTTTAAGAGTTGTTGTATTGCTCATTATTTAATCTCCTTCCCTGTTTTTTTAGAATAACGCACTAGCTTACCATTCAATTCTTTACGACCTACTCTGGTTGGTTTTCCTGATTCAGGATCAACCACATTCAGGTTAGATATATGAATAGGAGCTTCTACTTTCTCAATACCTCCTTGAGGATTTTTCGCATTAGGCTTAGTATGCTTAGATACCATGTTCAGACCTTCAACAATGGCACGTTGTTTGTCAATAATGACTTTAACAACGCGACCTGTCTTGCCTTTGTCTGTACCGGTGTTCACATAAACGATGTCACCTTTCTTTATATGTAACTTACTCATTACCGTCTAGATTTATTTAGATTAAAGTACCTCTGGTGCTAAAGAAACGATTTTCATATTTACCGAACGCAATTCTCTTGCTACGGGTCCGAAAATACGACTTCCTCTGATTTCACCGGCAGCATTTAACAATACACAAGCATTGTCATCAAAACGGATGTATGATCCGTCAGCTCTACGTACTTCTTTTTTTGTACGTACAACCATTGCTTTAGTTACTGCACCTTTCTTAACATCACTTGAAGGGATCACATTCTTGATAGCAACTACTATAATATCTCCTACAGATGCATAGCGTCTTCTTGTGCCTCCTAGTACGCGAATACATAGAGCCTCTCTAGCTCCACTGTTGTCCGTTACTACTAATCTTGATTCTTGTTGTATCATTTTATTTAGCCCTTTCGATTATTTCGATTAATCTCCATCTTTTTAGTTTGCTCAAAGGACGAGTTTCCATGATTCTTACAGTATCACCGATGTTACACTCGTTTTTTTCATCATGAGCATGAAATTTCTTCGTTTTATTAACGAACTTCCCGTAGATAGGGTGTTTTTCTTTCCATTTTACAGCAACAGTAACGGTCTTATCCATTTTATTACTGAAAACGACCCCGATTCTTTCTTTTCTTAAATTTCTAGTTTCCATCAGCTCTTATTACTTTTTATTTATTTCTCTTTGACGCAACACTGTCAAGATACGAGCGATATCACGACGCTTTTCTTTAATCTTAGCAGGGTTATCCAATGGAGTCACACTGTGGTTCAAAACTAATTGATCCAATGCCAGTTTTTCGACATTCAATCTTTCTGCTAAATCCTTATCGGACAATTCTTTTACTTCTGCAATTTTCATAGTGCTTAAGAATTTTGAGTTAAATCATAATCTCTGCGTACTACAAATTTTGTAGTTACTGGTAATTTTTGAGCAGCCAAGCGTAATGCTTCTTTAGCTACTTCAAAAGATACACCTTCGATTTCGAAAATCATTCTTCCTGGAGTAACAGGTGCCACAAATCCTTCTGGCGACCCCTTACCCTTACCCATACGCACTTCAGCAGGTTTCTTTGTAATAGGCTTATCTGGGAAAATTCTCACCCAAACTTGACCTTGACGTTGCATGTAACGAGTTACAGCAATACGAGCCGCTTCGATCTGACGTCCGGTAATCCATTTGGTCTCAAGGGTCTTGATACCGAACGAACCGAAAGCAAGTTGGCTGCCTCTTTGGGCATTACCTTTCATGCGACCTTTTTGCTGTCTTCTAAATTTTGTTTTCTTCGGTTGTAACATCTTTTTTCAAATGTTTAATTCTTATTTTCTCTTTCCTTTCTTGAAACCTCTACCATCGTTTGATCTACGATTATCATTTCCTCTGTTTTGAGAAGAAGATGGTTCTTTAGATACTACAAATGATGGAGCAAGGTCTTTCTTGCCATAAATTTCTCCACGACAAATCCATACTTTGATACCGAGCAAACCTACTTTAGTCAAAGCCTCAGCATGAGCATAATCAATATCAGCACGGAATGTGTGAAGCGGAGTTCTTCCTTCTTTGTACATTTCAGAACGCGCCATTTCAGCACCGTTCAAACGTCCAGAGATTTGAATTTTAATACCTTCAGCACCCATTCTGATAGTTGAAGCTATAGCCATTTTGATTGCACGACGGTAAGCAATTTTACCTTCCAACTGGCGTGCGATATTATTAGCTACAATTACTGCATCTAACTCAGGTTTTTTGATTTCAAATATATTGATTTGAATATCTTTATCTGTAATTTTCTTTAATTCCTCTTTTAGCTTGTCTACTTCCTGACCGCCTTTTCCGATAATAATACCGGGACGAGCTGTACATACAGTAATAGTTACAAGTTTCAAAGTTCTTTCGATCACGATACGAGATACACTAGCTTTTGCCAAGCGGGCATTTAAGTATTTACGGATTTTGCTATCTTCTAACAGAGTTTCACCGTAGTTATTGCCGCCGTACCAGTTAGAATCCCATCCTCTTATTATACCTAAACGATTTGCTATCGGATTGATTTTTTGTCCCATCTGGCTAAATTAATTTTGTTTTTTATTACTAAGTGCATCAACTGTAATAGTTACATGATTCGAACGTTTACGAATTCTGTAACCTCTACCTTGTGGAGCAGGACGAAGTCTTTTCAACATCGCACCTCCGTCTACATATATCGAAGACACATAAAGTTCACCACTCTCGGCTTTACGCTCATTTTTAGCTTCCCAGTTAGCAATAGAGGAACGCAACAATTTCTCAACTCTTGCTGCCGCTTCTTTATTTGAGAATTTCAAAACGCCAAGAGCTCTAAACGCTTCCATACCTCTCACCATATCTGCAACTAAGCGCATTTTACGTGGTGAAGTAGGAACGTTATTCAACTTAGCTAAAGAAACTGCTTGTTTAGCTTCTTTTCTAGCGTCAGCTGCTATTCTTTTTCTCTTACCCATTTTATATTAATGTTTCTTTTTTGTTGAATAAATTTTGGCTTTTGCTTGATTATCTCTTCTTGTTACCACCGTGTCCACGGAAAGTACGAGTTAGAGCAAATTCTCCTAATTTGTGACCTACCATATTTTCTGTTACATAAACAGGAATAAATTTATTTCCATTATGTACAGCTATAGTATGACCTACAAAATCCGGAGAAATCATTGAAGCCCTTGCCCATGTCTTAACAACAGCTTTTTTGCCTGACTCATTCATAGCCAAAACTTTTTTCTCAAGCTTTACATTAATATACGGGCCTTTTTTTAACGAACGACTCATAATTTTTTAAATTAAATCAGGTTACTTCTTTCTTCTTTCAATTATATACTTAGAAGAATGTTTCTTTGGAGCTCTTGTTTTAAGACCTTTAGAATACAATCCTTTACGTGATCTTGGGTGTCCTCCTGAAGCACGACCTTCACCACCACCCATGGGGTGATCGACAGGGTTCATTACTACACCTCTAACACGAGGACGATTTCCAAGCCATCTAGAGCGACCAGCTTTACCTGATTTTTCAAGTGCATGATCAGAGTTACCAACACTACCTACAGTTGCTTTACAAGCTGAAAGTATTTTACGTGTTTCACCAGAAGGCATTCTAACGATAGCATAGTCTCCTTCGCGAGAAGTTAACTGTGCAAATCCTCCTGCCGAACGAACTAATTTTGCTCCTTGTCCTGGGCGTAATTCTAAATTATGTACTACTGTACCAATAGGAATATTTGCCAAAGGCAAAGCATTTCCTACCTCAGGCGCTGCATTAGCACCTGACATCACTGTTTGACCTACCTGCAGGCCATTAGGAGCAATCATATAAGCTTTTGCTCCGTCTGCGTAATGTAACAAAGCAATACGAGCCGAACGATTCGGGTCGTATTCAATTGTTGCCACTGTAGCAGGTACTCCGTCTTTTGTTCTCTTGAAATCGATTAGTCTGTACTTTCTTTTATGACCGCCACCTACGTTGCGAACTGTCATTTTCCCAGTATTGTTACGACCACCCGAAATTTTCTTTCCGACTACAAGAGATTTCTCTGGTACACTTGCAGTGATTTCTTCGAATGTACCAATAATTTTGTGTCTTTGCCCCGGTGTTGTGGGCTTTAATTTACGTACTGCCATTTTTTATCTTAGATATTACTAAAAAAGTCTATTACTTCACCTTCTTTCAAGGTTACGATTGCTTTCTTGTAAGCAGGAGTTTTTCCACTAACTACACCAGCTTTAGTAAAACGGCTTTTGCGTTTCCCGGCATAGTTCATTGTGTTCACAACATCTACTTTCACTCCGTAAATTTGCTCTATTGCATTTTTGATTTCCACCTTATTTGCACTAGGAGCAACACGAAAACCATAACGATTCGGAAATTTCTCAGAGATCGCTGTTTGTTTTTCTGTTAGAATTGGTTTAATTAAAATACCCATTTTTTACCTCCTTATGCTTTTAAAAGTTTATCAATTACCGCAATCGAAGATTCTGCCAATATCAAACTAGTACAGTTCAATATAGTATAAGCATTTATCTCAGAAGCAGTTACAACTTTAACTCGCTCTAAATTACGAGCCGACAAATATACGTTTTTATTTTGATCCGACAAAACCAAAACTACCTTTTTATCAGCCACTTGCAAACTATTAGTCAAAGCAATAAAATCTTTTGTTTTTGGAGTTTCGAAATTGAAATCCTCGACTACTACGATTTGATTCCCTATTGCTTTGTATGCCAATGCTGATTTACGAGCAAGAACTTTCACTTTCTTGTTCAATTTAAAGCTATAATCTCTTGGTTTTGGCCCAAAAACACGAGCACCCCCAACCAATAGAGGAGATTTGATATCGCCACGACGAGCTCCACCTCCACCTTTTTGTTTGATCAGTTTACGTGTACTACCCGACAATTCACTTCTTTCTTTAGACTTATGAGTACCTTGACGTTGATTAGCCAAATACTGCTTTACATCTAACCAAAGAACATGGTCGTTAGGCTCAATTCCATAGATAGCATCGTCCAACGATACTTTCTTGCCGGTATCTTTACCGTTTATATTTAATACACTAAGCTCCATTATCTTTCTATTCTAACGATTGAACCTTTACTACCCGGGATAGAACCTTTGATTAATAAAAGGTTATGTTCCGGAATTATCTTAATAAGCACGAGATTTTGTACAGTAACTTGCTTGTTACCCATTTGTCCACCCATTCTTGTTCCTTTGAATACCTTAGCTGGATAAGAACAAGCTCCGATAGAACCTGGTGCACGCAGACGATTATGTTGTCCTAATGTAGCCTGACCAACCCCAGCAAAGCCGTGGCGTTTAACAACCCCCTGAAAACCTTTACCTTTAGACACTCCCGTTATATCCAAATAAGGATCATCCAACGAAAACATTCCGTCTACAGTAATAACGTCTCCTAGATTGTATTTCTCTTCATACTTGAACTCGGCCAAGTGTCTTTTGGGTGCTACTCCTGCTTTTTTAAAGTGACCTTGTAGAGGCTTGCTTGTATGCTTATCTTTAGCATCAACAAAACCGATCTGAACAGCTTCATAACCGTCATTTTCTACAGTTTTCACTTGAGTAACAACACAAGGACCCACTTCGATAACAGTGCATGGAACATTCTTTCCCTCGGCACTGAAAACGGATGTCATTCCGATTTTTTTTCCTAATAATCCTGGCATTTCTTTAATTGATTTACGTGTTTATCAAACTTTAATTTCTACTTCTACACCACTTGGTAATTCAAGTTTCATCAAAGCATCTACAGTTTTAGCTGTTGAGCTATAGATGTCGATCAATCTCTTATAAGAAGATAGCTCGAATTGTTCGCGTGACTTTTTGTTAACGAAAGTCGAACGGTTAACAGTAAAAATACGTTTGTGAGTAGGCAATGGAATTGGTCCACTAACCACAGCACCCGTAGCTTTAACTGTCTTCACGATTTTCTCAGCTGATTTGTCAACCAGGTTGTAATCGTAAGATTTCAGTTTGATTCTAATTTTTTGACTCATTTCAGTCTTTTAAATTAAGGGTTGTTTTTATATAGTAATGCAAACCGTGATTAAGAGTCATTTACTAACCACAGTTTGCAAAACAGTTTTTCTTATTTAATAAGATCTACTCGACCTTGACATTCAGTCAAGACTTGTTTAGCGATCGAAGAAGACACTTCTGCGTAGTGATCAAACACCATTGCTGATGTTGCACGACCCGAAGTAATCGTTCTCAATGAAGTTACATAGCCGAACATTTCAGCTAATGGAACTTTTGCCTTAACAATACGAGCTCCAGAACGGCTTGATTCCATTCCTTCTACCTGTCCACGACGTTTGTTCAAGTCACCGATTACATCACCCATGCTTTCCTCTGGTGTTACCACCTCAAGTTTCATGATTGGCTCAAGTAATACAGGACGAGCTTTTTCTGATGCCGACTTAAATGCAAATCTAGCACAAAGCTCAAATGACAACTGATCCGAATCCACAGGGTGGAATGATCCGTCAACCAAAGTAACTTTCATTTTATCTAAAGCAAAACCAGCCAAAACACCATTCTTCATAGAGTTCAAAAATCCTTTTTGAACCGAAGGCACAAATTCCTTAGGAATATTACCACCTTTCACCTCATCAACAAATTGAAGAGAACCTTCGAAGTCTGCATCAGCAGGCCCCACTTTAACAATGATATCAGCAAATTTACCACGACCTCCTGATTGTTTCTTATAAACTTCGCGAAGCTCAACTGTTTCAGTAATTGCCTCTTTATAAGACACCTGAGGGCGTCCTTGGTTACATTCTACTTTAAACTCACGTTTCAAACGCTCAATAAGAACATCTAGGTGAAGCTCGCCCATACCTTCGATGATAGTTTGACCTGAATCTTCGTCTGTATGCACACGGAATGTTGGATCTTCTTCAGATAGTTTAGCTAAACCATTAGCCAATTTATCAACATCTTTTTGAGTTTTAGGCTCAATAGAGATACCGATTACTGGATCTGGGAAATCCATTGCCTCAAGTGTGATAGGATGATTTTCGTCACAAAGAGTATCTCCGGTACGAATATCTTTAAAACCTACACCTGCACCAATATCACCACAACCAATCACCTCTTTAGGGTTTTGTTTGTTTGAGTGCATCTGGAACAAACGTGAGATACGTTCTTTTTTACCTGAACGTGTATTGTATACATAAGAACCGGCATGTAATTCCCCTGAATAAACACGGAAGAAACAAAGACGACCTACGAATGGGTCTGTAGCAATTTTAAATGCCAAAGCACAAAATGGTTCGTCCGGACTTGGATGACGTACAATTACTTTTTCAGAATCTTCTGGATCTACACCTTCAATTGCAGGAGTATCCATCGGACTTGGCAAGTATGCACAAACAGAATCCAACAATGGCTGAACTCCTTTATTTTTGAAAGAAGAACCACACAACATTGGAGTAATCTGCATAGCCAATGTTCCTTTTCGGATAGCTACTCTGATTTCATCTTCTGTTATAGTAGAAGGATCATCAAAGAATTTCTCCATCAAAACATCATCACATTCTGCGATTGATTCTAACATTTTCTCTCTCCATTCTTGAGCTTCAGCTAACAGATCAGCAGGAATTTCTTCCACATGATAATCTGCTCCCATAGTCTCATCATGCCAGAAATAAGATTTCATAGTCACTAGATCCACAATACCTGTGAATTTCTCTTCAGCACCTACCGGTACTTGAATAGGACACGGATTAGCTCCTAGCATCTCACGAATTTGGCGAACAACTTCAAAGAAGTTTGCACCTGAACGGTCCATTTTGTTCACATAACAAATACGTGGAACTTCATATTTATCAGCTTGACGCCAAACTGTTTCTGATTGAGGCTCAACACCTGATACTGCATCAAATGTAGCGATTGCTCCATCCAACACACGCAATGAACGCTCTACCTCTACAGTAAAGTCAACGTGTCCCGGAGTATCAATCAAGTTTATCTTATACATCTCATTGTCATACTTCCATTGAGTGGTAGTAGCAGCAGATGTGATAGTAATACCACGCTCTTGCTCCTGATCCATCCAGTCCATAGTGGCTGTACCATCATGAGTTTCACCAATCTTGTGAGTTAGTCCTGTATAGAAAAGAATACGTTCTGATGTGGTAGTTTTACCAGCATCAATGTGAGCCATGATCCCGATATTTCGGGTATTATTTAAGTTATCTAAAACTTTTGCCATTGTATAATTTATCTCCTTAATTAAAATCTGAAGTGAGCAAATGCACGGTTAGCTTCAGCCATTCTATGCATATCTTCTTTTCTTTTATATGATCCACCTTGGTTATTGAAAGCATCTACAATCTCTGCAGCTAGCTTATCAGCCATAGTTTTACCACCTCTCTTGCGAGCATAAAGGATAAGATTTTTCATAGATACAGATTCTTTGCGATCTGCACGAATCTCTGTTGGCACTTGAAATGTTGCACCACCTACACGGCGAGACTTCACTTCTACCTGAGGAGTCACATTATCTAGAGCTGCTTTCCAAATTTCCAAAGAGCTCTTTTCTTCGTTAGGAAGTTTGTTTTTAACCACTTCTAATGCAGTATAAAAAATACTGTAAGAAGTACTTTTTTTACCATCGTACATCAAGTGATTTACGAATTTTGTAACTTTTACATCACCGAAAACAGGATCTGGAAGTACCTGTCTTTTCTTTGGTTTTGCTTTTCTCATTTTTGTTTAAAAATTTTGTTCTTGTTTTTGGTTGCCGATCTCCCTGTCTTCAACGGTTCCGCCGAACCATTTACTCAACCTTATAGTAGCCTACCCAATAAACTAAAAAACACTTTAATACTTGAATTAATTAAAAATGTCGATTATCGGAACGAAAAATTATTTTTTCTTTCCTCCCTTAGCTGGTGCTGCTGGTGCCGCTTTTCCTGCTTTAGGTCTCTTAGCTCCGTATTTAGAGCGTCTTTGCGTACGACCATTCACGCCGGCAGTATCCAATGTTCCACGAACAATGTGATAACGTACCCCTGGAAGATCTTTAACACGACCACCTCTAACAAGTACAATAGAGTGCTCTTGCAAGTTATGTCCTTCTCCAGGAATATAAGCATTCACCTCTTTACCGTTTGTTAAACGCACACGTGCTACTTTACGCATAGCCGAGTTTGGTTTTTTAGGAGTTGTTGTATACACACGTACACAAACACCTCTTCTCTGAGGACAAGAATCCAATGCTGGAGACTTGCTCTTCTCAACCAAAACAGCCCGTCCTTTTCTTACTAATTGTTGAATTGTAGGCATTTCTTTTAACTTTTAGAACTTAAAAAATTCAATTTTTATTTGGTTAAACTACATTACAAATACGACAAGAACAAATAGCCAATCAAGTGTGTATCAAAAGAATACCACATGAAGACTATCCACTTCCTCGTAATTTGAGGTGCAAAAATACAATAAATCAGGCACATATCAAAAAAAACACCTTACTATTTTCATTTTTTATTCGAATAAAAAACTATTGATATAATTTAAGCTCACACAATTACACTCTTGTTATATAGAAATACTTAACTTTGAGGTCACAGATATTTTTATTGCTTTAGGCTGATTAATTTCTTTTTTTATTTTATTTAATAGAAAAAAGCGCACTAAAACATAAGAATAGATAATTGATGATTATATGAAAAAATATCGCATACTTTGGGCTGATGATGAAATTGAATTACTTCGTCCTCATGTACTTTTCTTAGAAGATAAAGGCTATGAGATCGTAACAGTCAATAGCGGACAAGATGCTCTTGATTGCTGTAAAGAAGAACAATTCAACCTTGTATTTCTGGATGAAAACATGCCTGGACTTACAGGCTTACAAACCTTGACCAAAATCAAAGAAATAGACCCCAACATACCCGTAATTATGATCACCAAGAGTGAGGACGAGGGTATTATGACCGATGCTATAGGAAAAAAAATAGCAGATTATTTAATTAAGCCTGTTAACCCCAACCAAATACTATCGTCCATAAAGAAGAACTTACATAAACACGATATTGTAACCGAAGCAACAGTAGAGGGTTATCGTGAAGAGTTCAACAAGATAGGTATGCAGATTGGAGATTCTTATACTTTCGAAGAATGGGTAGAGGTATATAAAAAACTCGTATTCTGGGAGATGGAACTTACTGCAACCCAAAATCCTTTACTTGAACTTATTGTGGCACAAAAGCAAGATGCCAATAATTCTTTTTGTAAATTCATCAAGAAAAATTATGTTTCATGGATTCAAAATCCGGATAACAGACCTATTATTAGCCCCGATCTATTTAAGAAAAAAATATTCCCGCGATTAGATAATGGCGAGAAACTATTCTTCATTCTTATAGATAATTTTCGTTTAGATCAATGGGCAGCAATAAAAGACATGCTTGCTCCCGATTTTACTTTTGATGAAGACATGTATCTTTCGATACTACCGACTGCCACACAATATTCGCGTAATGCTATCTTCTCAGGATTGATGCCTTTGCAGATATCAGAAATGTATCCGAATCTTTGGGTAGAAGAAATAGAAGACGAAGGCAAGAATCTGAATGAAGATCTATTGATACAAACTCAAATAGACAGGTTCAGAAAGAACTATTCATTTTCTTATAATAAGGTACACACTTCGGCATACGGCAGCAAATTTGTACAAAATCTAAATTCACTTAGCAATAACCAACTGAATGTTATTGTCATTAATTTTGTAGATATGCTTTCGCATGCAAGAACCGACTCGCAGATGATACGTGAATTAGCGGCAAATGAGGCTGCCTACCGATCACTTACCCGATCATGGTTCAAACATTCGAGCATTAGCGACCTATTCAAGCATATTGCAAATATGGGATACAGTATTGTCCTTACAACCGACCATGGAACAATCAGGGTAAAGAATCCCTTAAAGGTTATAGGAGACAAAGCTACAAATACGAATTTAAGATATAAAGTAGGCAAAAATCTAGATTACGATTACAAAAAAGTATACGAGAGCAGAAACCCATCACAGATAGGTCTGCCTTCACCCAACTTAAGCAGTAAATATATATTTGCTCTTAATGAAGACTTCTTTGCTTACCCGAACAACTATAATCATTACACTTCTTATTATGCGGATACTTTCCAGCATGGAGGAATCTCAATAGAAGAGATGCTACTACCATTAGTCACTCTTAATCCGAAATAACAATTAATAGTTAGAGCTTAAAATACACCATTAAACAGTTTCTCTTACTTAAAAGAATACAAGAATCACAAATATAAAGATCATGACAACTATAGAAATAAAATCGCTGGACACCATTGCTAATGCTGCTTCTGAATTCATTAAGCAGATGGGCGACAATACGGTCTTCGCATTTCACGGAGAAATGGGAGCGGGAAAAACTACTTTCATCAAAGCTATTTGCGAAAAGCTCGGAGTGGATGACGTAATAAACAGCCCTACTTTTGCTATAGTAAATGAATACAGGTCAGACTCGGGCGAGCTAATTTATCACTTTGATTTTTACAGAATAAATAAAGAAGAAGAAGCTTTCGACTTCGGGTACGAAGATTATTTTTTTAGCGGCTCTCTTTGCTTTATAGAATGGCCCGAAAGGATAGAATCACTCCTTCCTCATGACACTGTACATGTTACAGTTAAAGAGATAGAAAATGGCAGCAGAGTTGTTGAAATAAAATAAAACGAATAAGCCACAAACTAAGGTCACATACCTTTTTATTGCTTTGGCAAGTATAACAACTAGAGGCAGTTATACTGATGAAATATCGATTTAAATATTTAACGCTACTATTATATACTTTATATAACAAAAGGTCAGGAAAACTCCTGACCTTTTGTTATTATATAATTAAAGACATTAGAGAACTCTTACAACTCTACCGAATCAAAGTTATATCCTTCGGCTATTACTTTAAAGTTAGCAGGAGTCATATCAGGCAATGTCAATTCAACCTTACGTTTTTCTCCGGGTAGTAGATTCATATAACCATCCGAAAAATAAGCAGGAAGAATAATCTCACCGGTTATTGTACTTTTAGCATTCAATTTAACCGCTACAGCAAACTCCGATGAAGTATTTTCTAATTCATAGATAAATTTAGAACCTACAGCCTTTTTCAACGTCAACTTCAACTCAGGTTTACCCAATGCATTCAATGCCTGATTGGATTGTATATTACCCCAGTTTTTCCAATAGTCGTTGATAGAAACAATATTCCCTTTACTATCTTTCAATTCAAGACGAACCAAAGTATATTTAGGCACATCTTTAGTCGGAAGCTCAGGAATAAAGCAATCCACCTTTCCATTGGCAGGAACATCAAATTTAGCAGTCTTATTGAAATACTCCTTACCAGTTATATGGAAGTAACGAACATTTACTGTCATATTTTTATAAGCCTCACGAGTAGAGTTAACAATCACCACCTTATTATCAGGCAGATTCATCTGAATATGTACAGGCTCTTGTGCTTTTTTAGCTCCGAAATATGAACCCGGAGTTTCGTAATCATACGTATAAGTCTGCCAAGTCATACTAGGCCATGCCGGATGACTCATCCACATGATAAGCCCCGTTGTATTGTCCCACATACGACTGTTCCATGCCTCAATCATAGCTCGCCAAGTATCATAAGTTACCATCTGAGATTTCTTAGAAAAATCTTCCATGCTATTGGCCTTACCATAGCTATTTACAGCTGCCATAAAGTCTTCGAAGAAGTGAGTTGTATGGTGTAAATCATGATAAGCCCATACATCATTAATTGGCCACTGATCTTCGGGAGCTATAAACTTACGGATTGTATTCGCTGTAGGTATTGCCTGAGCTCCAAACTCGGTATTGAACCCTTCAGCAGTTTCCGTGAAGTAACGCGACTGATCTTTAAAGAATCCGTAAGGTCCACTATTTACTGCATTCAAGAAACGAGAGTTTCCATGGTAATGACGTGTAGGATCTTCCATTGCCAACATCTTAGCCAATTGTGGTTCCATTCCTTCAGGAGCATACCCTTCGTTACGTGGGCACCAAATAGCAATAGATGGGTGAGTCCTGAAACGGCGTACAACATCCGTTGCATTTTTCATAAACAACTGATAATCGTTAGGCTCTACCGTATCATCTGTTGTAATCCAGAAGTCATTCCAAACAAGCATACCATATTCATCTGCCATATCGTAGAATAACTCTTCTGTATTTTCGCCTACCCAGTTACGGATCAGGTTAAAATTAGCATCCTTGTGCAATTGAAAATAAGTCATAAACTTATCACGAGAGATACGCTTCATAGCATCATCCATACCGAATGTACCACCTTTTATAAAGATGCGAACACCATTTACACGGAATACAAAGTATTGACCTACCGGGTCATCATTCGATAGTTGCTCGAAAACAACAGCCTCATCTATATTTTTCTGCAATGTAGGAATAGTCCTATTTAATTTCGGGTCACCTACTTTTACAACATTCTCATAATCAAAGATCGGTTTACCATTCATTTCAACATCCACAGGCGTATAAGCTATTCTGTGATCTCCCTTAGTAGGAGTATTTATCATCAACTCATACGAAAGTTCACGAATACCGAAACGTAGTTTTTTCAAATCAGAAGCAGTTGCTCCTACATTTGCCTGCAATTCGAGGTTATACAGATTTGGAGCACCATATCCATTAGGCCACCAAAGTTTTGGATTCTTGATATTCAGTTCCTTAAAATTGGCAGGATCAAAAGTTAAAGTCTTTTCTTCTTTTGCTTTCAGGCTATAAGGTAATTTAATGTCTACGCCTTCAAATTTAGCTGACAGTGTTCCTTGCACCGGAGAATCCGACAAGTTCTTTACAGGAACAATAATCTTAACTGTTGCTTTTGTTGTGTCAGGCAAAGGAAGGTTAGTTACCACCTGAGGATCGCCGATAGAAACATCGCTACCCACTTTCAGCCTTACATCCTGCCAGATACCCATGTTTCGGTCACGAATACCCGGTATCCAGTCCCAACCCATAGAAGCAACAAAGGTAGGTCCGTCCAAACTTAATTGTCCGCCATTCAATCCTTGTCCGGCAACCATCGATTGCTCGTGTGATATACCCGGATTATCGGGTGGAGAAACCAAAATTGCCAGTACATTTTTACCACTCGATTTGATAAGTGAAGTAACATCAAATTCGCCACGAATAAAAGCACCTGTTATATTGCCTAGTTTCTTTCCGTTTAAGAAAACCTCCGCTCTGTAATTTATACCGTTCAATAAAAGACGTACTCTCTTACCATCGGTATTTACCGGCGAATCAAAAGAGGTACGATACCACCATTTCATATACGCCAATGTATCGGGTATAGCCATATTGTTAAGCCCGAAGTAAGGATCAGGATATTCGCCCTGATCTACAAGTGTAGTAAGCACCGTTCCGGGGACAGTTGCATTATACCAGTCTTTTGTATCGAAATTAGGGCTGAAAATAGACTCTTTGGATTCAAGTACCTGAGTTGAAGTACCCAACTCCCAACCATCCGAGATAATCCACTCACCTTGCTGAATAGGTATTAACTTAGTTGGAATATTTTGCTTTGCTTTTCTTTCCGAAGTTTGAAAAGGTGCTTTACCATGCGGCAATTGATCTTCGGGTTGTTTCTCTTTCAAACCTGCCCAAAGCTTAATAAGTCCTGTTTTCCCCATCATGTCCTGTGCATTCACACTGTTCGGACTAATTAGTGAAGAGAGAAACACCGAACCAACAAGAATACAAGTCTTTAGTGTTTTTTGTTTCATGAATATTATTTTATGATTGATTTCCGATTTCACAAATATAATCAAAAAAAATGTTCAGCCTTAAAGGGCTTTACAATTGAGTTGTTAATTAACAAAATACTTGCATCCCTTAAATCCTTTTAATACAAGTACTAAAATGAATGCAATATAGTTACTTAAGCTATATACCTCTTAAAAGGCGAAACAAGAAGGTGGCAATACGATACATTTAGTTAGACAAAAAAGTGACAAATGTGGCAAAAACAGTACACTTTTAAAACCCGACTAAACAACTAATAATCAAACAACAAACTCAAAAAAGGTTACAAAAGTGACAAAGGTGACACTATTCTTCAGTTTCATTGTTGCTGCTATTTTAGCATTCTCAAATATAATATCATCCATGATAAGTAAGTAAAGAGTAAAATTTATTGGTCTATTTTGAAGTTGTAACATTCTATATTTGTTATACTTGCCAAAGCAATAAAAAGGTCTGTCACCTTATTATAGATAAAGTTAGAATAAAAAAAATCCATTACCGTCAGATCGGCAATGGATTAGATATTAAGGTCATTTATGTTCTTATAACAAACTTGCAGCCTCTTCATCCAGCATCCAGAAAAGTTTTCCATTCACAGGATTTACTTTTGCTGCAGGATAAGTATCCACAAAAGCCTCACGCTCTTCTACTATTTGCTTTACCTTCTCAGCCTTATTCTTTCCGGTTACCAAAAAGACTACATTACGGGCATTATTAACAATACGTCCCGTTAAGCTGATACGCTCCATACCAGTTTCAGGATGTTGAGCAGTTACACAATCAGCCTCCACATTCCACAGCTCTATCTGATGGGGAAATATAGATACCGTATGGCCATCATCGCCCATGCCAAGCATCATAATATCAAAAGTAGGAAGATTGTTTTCTTTAGGCAGGTATTTATCCATGATAGACGTATACCATTGTACTTCTTCTTTAGACTCATTTTCGCCATGTATACGATGAATCTTCTTTTTGTCTATTGTCGGAATTTTATCAAACAACAAACTTTTAGTCATCCCGAAATTACTCATTTCGTCCGTAGGGCGTACACAACGCTCATCCCCCCAGAAAAATGCAATTCTGTTCCAATCAATAGACTCAGAGTAATTGGCTACCCAATAATTGAAAAGAGCTTTAGGGGTAGAGCCTCCCGAAAGTGAAATATTCACGATCTCACGTTTCGATAACTCTTCTTTTAATAACGACGTAAAGCCCTCACTGAGGGCTTCGACATCTTTGTATATATTAATCTTCTTATCCATAATCATAATTCACAATATATACCGTCATCTGACAGATTTTTACACGGATATCTCCATGTCATATTTTCACCTTCGATCAAACCATCGGCACATGCAGGCCCCCACGATCCACAGGGATATCCATACAAGGGAGCATCCGGATTTGCTTCCCAATAATCGAGTATCGGTTGAACAAACTTCCATGCAAATTCCAAAGCATCGCCACGTGTGTATAGAGTAGAGTCACCCAACATCGCATCGAGCAACAAGCGCTCGTATGCTCCCGGAACATAGGTATCTTGAAGTTGCGAATAGTGAAAATCCATATTCACCTCTTTTACCCTGTAACCATTTCCCGGAACTTTCATACCTGTTTTCAACAAAATACCCTCATCAGGATGTATACGTATTACCAATACATTTCCATCGCTGCAATATTCTTTGTTGTCAACAAACAAGTTAAGTGGAGTTGGTTTGAAATGGATAACAATTTCCGACACACGGGTAGGTAAACGCTTCCCTGTACGAAGATAAAATGGCACACCACCCCAACGCCAGTTATCAACAAACATCTTCATGGCTACATAGGTTTCGGTACGAGAATTGGGATCAACTCCCGTTTCTTCTCTATATCCTTTCTGAGGAACACGTTTAACGTTTGCTGCCGTATATTGACCTCTTATTACATTATTTTGAATATCAAGCTGACTCAATGGACGCATAGTTTGAAAGACTTTCAGCTTTTCATTTCTGATAGCATCCGATTCAATCACCGTAGGCGGTTCCATAGCCACTAGAGCCAGTAACTGAAACAAGTGATTCTGAATCATATCACGCATAGCTCCCGAATGATCATAATATCCTCCACGACCTTCAACTCCGATACTTTCGGCAGCGGTAATTTCTACATGGTGAATATAATTCCGATTCCACAAAGGCTCATAGATACTATTTGAGAAACGAGTCACCAGCAAGTTTTGCACTGTCTCTTTACCCAGATAGTGATCCATACGATAGATCTGATGCTCTTCATAATCGTTCAATAGACTTTTATTAAGCTCTACTGCCGACTTCAAATCATTACCAAACGGTTTCTCGATAACAATACGTCTGATTTTACCTTTGCTTTCATTCAAGCCCTCTTTAGCCAGAAACTTCGGTATCAAAGGATACAAGTTAGGAGGAGTAGACAAATAGAACAAGTAATTACCATCTGTTCCTTTCTCATCATCAAATCCTTTAAGACGAGATGTAAGTTTTGAATATTCAGCTCCATCATCCGTATTTATCGACAGATAAAACAGCTTTTCAGAAAAAGCGTCAATCTCTTTTTCGGCAGCATCTTTCGATATTGCAAACTGACGTATTCCATCAATCATTTTCTCTCTGAACGAAGTATCAGTAAAGGAACTTCGTGCAACACCCAGCACAACAAAATTATCGGGCAAAGATTTTTGCTTATATAGATCGAAAAGAGCCGGAACTAATTTTCGATACGTCAAGTCACCCGACGCACCAAAAATCACCAAGACCTGATCTTTTATTTTTTTCATAAACTTATTTCTTTAGAAGGGGCGTATCGCATACGCCCTCAAATAAACAGACTTATGTAAGTTAGCGTATGCAATACGCCCCTACTTTAAAGACCTTAGTCTTTTTTTATCTCGTGACCGCCAAATTGATTTCTCATGGCAGACAATAATTTATATGCGTATGAATCGTTTTCTCTTGATTCGAAACGAGTAAACAACGATGCGGTAATTGCATGAGCAGGTACGTCAAAGTCAATAGCAGTTTGTACAGTCCAACGACCTTCACCGCTATCAGAAACATAAGGTTTAATACCTGTCAGGTCTTCGTTTCCTTCCAATGCGTTACCGATTAATTCAAGTAACCATGAACGAACTACCGAACCTTGCATCCATACACGAGAGATTTTTTCTAAATCTACATCATATGGAGATTTCTTCATAATTTCGAAACCTTCGGCATAAGCCTGCATCATTCCGTATTCGATACCATTGTGAACCATTTTCACCATGTGTCCCGAACCACTTTCTCCGCAACGGATATATCCGTTTTCAGGAGCTAATGATTTGAAAATAGGCTCTGCAAAATCACAAGCACCTTTTTCGCCACCGTACATCAGACAGTAACCATTTTGAAGTCCCCAAACGCCACCGCTGGTTCCACAATCTATATAATGAATGCCTTTTTCGGCAACTTTTTTACCACGCTCTACAGTTTCTCTCCAGTAGCTGTTTCCACCGTCAACAATAATATCATCTTTGCCTAATAGCGAAACAAGCTCTGCAATATTTTCTTCTACTGGTTTTCCGGCAGGAACCATCAACCACACCAATTTACGTCCGTCTAATTTTCCAACTAAGTCAGTCAAGTCTTTAGCAGCTACGGCACCTTTGCTTACAGCCTCATCTACTTCTTTTGAAGTTAAGTTATAAACTACAACCTCATGTCCATGATTCAATAGGCGTTCAACCATTTTGCCACCCATCTTGCCTAAACCAACAAATCCGATTTTCATATTTTATAAGTTTTGATATTATATTTTCTTACTGTGTAATATTGAACATCTAAATTAGTGATTTGTTGAAGATATCCAGCCATTTAAAACAAATATTCTTCTATTGTTTTCTATCAAAATGTCAAAACTCTGATATCAAACCCTTTGATAAGGTATAATTAATGATTGGTTTTATTTATAATAAGAAAACTAACATCAACTATTTCTAACAAAATAATCATCTAGTGCATTAGACTTTCTATTACTCAAGTACCGAAAACAGTCACTATCGGTTATATTTTTTTAAGCATGACATTAAATAGTTCATCTTACTTATTTTATACCTTTGAACAAAATATTTATAGCATTGAAATATTTATTATACACATTAGTTATCACACTACTTGTCAGTTGTAATTCGTCAAAAAAAAGGAGTCTTGACGAGCAAAATTCCTTTTGTTATTGGAAGACAACTTTCACATTTGATGCTCAGGATAATAATGTATGGAAGCAGACCGCAGCCGATCACATGTATATCCGCTATTTTGATGTGGGATGGGACGCCGGATCAAAACAAGCCAAACCAATAAGTACCATATTTGCCAGTAAAGACTCTCTACCTTGTAAGCATATAACTCCTGCCATATTCTTTTCGAATAATGTATTTGAAAAATCATCCAAGGAACAATTGGATACACTGGCTATAAGAATCAAAAACAGGATAGAGCAAACCAATGAGCAATTCTCTGTTCAAAATTTTGCAGGCAAATACTCAGAGATTCTGATAGATTGTGATTGGTCGAAAGGAACAAAAGATAAATTCTTTTATTTCATCGAAAAGCTGCAAGCTGCCATTCCCGACAAAGAGATAACTACTACCCTACGTCTTTGGCAATACAAGAATCCGACAGTGGCAGGCATACCTCCCGTAAAAAGGGTTCTATTGATGTGCTACAATTTACAGGCAGCTAATGAATATGACATCGAAAACTCGATAGTAACTCTCGATGAAATCAAGAAATATGTATTCGGAGTTAGTTATCCAATAAAAACAGACATTGCTCTACCCTTATTCAGTTGGGGAGTAATTTTCCGGAATAAGGAATTCAAAGGAGTAATCAGAAATGTAACCTGCGGAAACTACTTGAATAATAAACAATATACTCAAATTGCAGAAAACAGGTTTCGCCTAAATGAAGAAATGGTTATAGGCGATTTCTTTGCCCGCCCGGGGGATGAAATAAGAATTGAAGCCCTCACCAAACAAGAGTTACAAGAATTATCCCAATATTTACTCTCTGAAATAAAAACAGATAAGTACTCACGCATTACATTTTTTGCATGGGGCGACACTAATAATATACCAACTGATGAAATCAAAAATATTTACACTAGCTCTTCTCATTAGCCTATTTATAACACAAGGAAATTTAAAAGCCTGTGGTTATTGGGAATTTGAATGGGAATATCGACCTATGACATTTCAAGCACAATTGCCATGGATGCAATCGATGAACCCTTTTGTTTACACTACGGCTTCCTTATTCTATAATATGAATCCTGACCCGATGGGTAACGACCGCACCCGCAATATTACCGAATGGCAAAAGGCAACATCAAAAGATATCAGCTTGGATGACATTTATGAGATACAATATAATACTGATCCGACTGCGTTTATTAGCTCTTTCGAAAATTCGGGATTAAAGGAATATAAGGGCAACTCCTTAATAAAGTATCTTACTGCCGATAAAAAGCATAAAGACATACTCGATTATCTTGTTTTTGCCAAGAAAGCAGAATCCACCGAATATGATTTCACCGATGCCAACTTCGAAGAATGGAAAGATGAACCTAATAAAGCCCCTAATAAAAGTATAGCCCAAAAATACGAATTACTGGCTGAAGCAAAGGCAAAGCTAAACACTGTAAAATCTGCATTTTTAAAAGAGCGATATGCATTTCAGGCAGTGCGTTTAAGCTGGCAATTGGAGGAATACCAAGAGGCTTCCGAAATATTCGACACTTATTTTAAAACAATTAATCCAAAGAGTTTAATGTCTGTATGGGCAGGATTGTTCAAAGCCATGTCATTGGACAGACTCGATAGGAAAGCCGATGCCAATCTTTATTACATTCAGGTTTTTGACAATAGCGATGAGAAAAAACTCAGATCGGTGCAATTGTACAATTACAACATACCTACACCTGCAACATTCACTGATAAGGAAAAGAGCGTAGAGATAGTACTCAAATCAATCCAAAATCCGGGACGTACTTTAGATTCTATACAGAACATACATAATCTGGATAAAAATAGTCAGTATCTCACATTTATGGTTATGCGCGAAATAAACAAACTGGAAGATTGGTTAATAAGTTCTATTTACTTAAAATCGGAAGAGAATCCATTCTCACGAGCCTATCAGTATAGTTGGGATGATGACGAAGAAACAACCGAAATAAAAAAGCAGAATCTCGAAACAGACCTGCAATATCTTAAAAGACTTAAAGCATTTGTAATCACTCTCAGAAATGAGACTAAAGAGCAGGACGAGAAAGATTATTACGCTATTGCCTTGGCTCATCTATCTTTACTTGAAGAAAATGGAACCGATGCTAAACAGTATCTGGCTGCAATCTCGACGAAAGCCGATCCGTCTATATTGTTACAAAAGTCTATTGAGAATATTTGGTTATCCATCAAAACAGATGATGTAACAAGTGACAGTTTCAAGAAAAACTACGTCAGTGAAATAAATAAGCTGAAATCGCAGCTTCGGGCAGTATCCGGCAAAAATAAAGAAAACATGTATAGCTCCCGAAATGAAGACGTAGCCAGTTATGATAATTACAACAGAATAATTTACACGCTGGATCTAGCATTATCAAATGAATTGAAGAAAAAAGGAGACATTGTATCCTACTGTCTTTTAAAGAACATATCAAACAAAGACCGCAGTTATGAGGGAGACGCATTTTGGAATACACAGGGATATTCTTCCGATTATTATGGAGTTATGAGGCAACTAGACTACAATGCTTCTGTATCGGATATGGACCAATTAATCGCACTTTTACAAAAAACAAACAAGAGCGAATTCGAGCAGTACATCTGCGATCAACCCTTCAATCCGGTAGATGCTTACAGAGATTTAAAAGGTACAATCGCATTTCGTAACAGGGATTTACAAACTGCCTATGAATCGTTTGCCGACATGAAACAAGACTTCTGGGATACAACGTATTATTTTAAGGACTACTTGAATGAAGACCCTTTTATACCAAAGAATCTGTATTCTCAAGAAAGCCGCGATTTCACATACAAGTTTAATAAGACCAGTTTTGTGAAAACATTGCTCGACCTTGAAAAAACAGCCAAAGGAAGTGATCCTAAAAAATCGGCAGATGCTTATCTCAAATTAGGGCATGCCTTTTTCAACACAACTTATTGGGGCAATTCATGGATGATGGTTTCTTATAGTTGGAGTGGAAGCGATGCCTATTACGGGAACATAAAGATGCTTGACCCGTGGAGAAGTGCGTATATGACAGCTTCTATTGCTCAGGAGTATTACGAGAAAGCCTACGAGAAAGCACAAAACAATGAACAAAAAGCCTATGCAACCTTAATGCTGAGCCGTACACACTGGCACAATATCGTGTTAAACGGTAGCGAAAAAGATAAGGCTCTGGCGGCTAAATACTCCAAAGAATATTACGATAATTACTTGAATACGCGGTTTGCCAAACAAAACGAGTGCCTAGGTTACGAGGCATTTATAAATTAAATCTAAGTCTATAATTATATATCCTCACTACACAGTTATGAAGTCGAAACTAAAGCATCCTGTTTTTATATTTTCTATTTTGTTACTACTTTTAAATGACTTTTATTTAAAGTATGCATTTCCTGGATTGTTAACGGGAAAACTATCTGATTTTGCAGGATTATTTGCCTTTGCATACTTTTTCAGTTCACTATTGCCTCGATACAAAAAACAGGTCCATATAGTGATTGCCGTTTTATTTATTTTCTGGAAAAGCAGCTACTCACAGCCATTAATCGACACAGTAAACTCAGTCGGTGTACCTATTAACAGGGTAGTTGATCAGAGTGACAACATAGCCCTTATCAGCCTATTACTATCCTATTTCTTATTCTCGAAGTTCAAATACAAGGAAATAAATCCGATACTGAAATATGCTATTATGGGAGTATCCTTATTCTCATTTATTGCTACAAGTCAACGACCTATATTTCAAACAACACCCACATACAAATTCGTTAATATTGAGAATAGTTACCAATTCCCCTACTCAAAGGAAAAGTTAATAGAAAGATACAATAACCTCCAAATGGAAAGGGTGAATTATCTCAAAAAATATTATGCCGGCACTATTGTTTTTGACAGTATAGGACATACATATTTATCAGATCATAAATACATAAAAGAAGCCATAGCCAAAATACTGGATTATAATAAGCTAAAAGATACAGACACTATCCGGATAGATGACGAAAATACCCATTTTTATATCACGGGAGATAATCACTCTTCAAAAATAAATTTAACAAGCATCATTAAATATGGATATCTTCCTGATACGATTATCATAGATAGGACGGCAGACTCAATACCTCCACTATACAATGATCTCATCCAGCTATTTGAAGACAGAATAATCAAAAAGCTCAATAATAATTAAATAGTTGCAGCATTACTAAAAAAAGAAAGCCATCATTCAAATGAATGATGGCTTTCTTTTTTTATATAAGCATAACCTTATTTCTTTTTTCCTTGATTGGCTACAGCATCCATCAAAGCTTTGATTTCTTCCGGATCACCCAAGAATTCGTCATTTACAAGCTTCAAGTTATCATCAAACTCAAACAGATAAGGAACAGCTGTTGGAAGATTCAATGATACGATATCTTCGTCAGAAATTCCTTTCAGGTGTTTGATTATACCACGAAGACTGTTACCGTGAGCAGCAACAATAATCTCATCGTGATTTTTCAACGCTTGGAAAATAGTATCATTCCAATAAGGAAGTATTCTTTCCACAGTGTCTTTCAAAGCTTCTGTAAGAGGAAGGTCTTTTTTATCTACGTCTTTGTAACGAGGATCAAGATATGGAGAACGAGGATCGTCAGCAGCTAATGCTGTTGGAGGAACATCGTAGCTACGTCTCCAGATAAGAACTTGCTCATCGCCATATTTCTCAGCAGTTTCAGCTTTGTTCAAGCCTTGAAGCATACCGTAATGCTTTTCGTTCAAACGCCAAGATTTTTCAACAGGAATCCAATCTAAATCCATTTGATCAAGAATTGTATTCAATGTTTTATTAGCTCTCTTCAAATATGAAGTATACGCTTTTTCGAATTTAAATCCTTTTTCTTTTAAAAGTTTACCGGCTTTGATTGCTTCTTTAACACCATTCTCAGTTAAATCAACATCTGTCCAACCTGTAAATCTGTTTTCCAAATTCCATACACTTTCACCGTGACGGATCAATACAACTTTTTTCATATCTTTTTTTGTTTTAGGTTTTCTTCGAAATTGAGGTCAGAGACCTCATATAGTATATTTACCAAAATTAGTCATAATTAAAAAATATCACAATAGGTCTTTTGCATTAGTCTTCTATTTAAGTAGCGTTAAATATTTAATGCGATATTTTATCGACATAACTAACCCTAGTTGTGATACTTGCCAAAGCTATAAAAAGGTCTGATACCTTATCATTTCCGATAAATAATATTCATAATGCTATCACCTACAAAAGGCCTGAAATGCGATTCTTCGTAATAATTATACTTGGATGTTGTAAACTTATTTCTTCCTGAGAAATCGTATACATGATCGCGTCCAAATACACTTATAATTGCATCCATATCTTGCGGGTTGAACTTCACTTGCGGATAAAGCGGATTAATAACGACCTTATAATTGGTATTATGTTTCGACAGAATATCCTTTATTCCACGAAGAGTTTCTTCATGATGTTTATCTACCTGAATAAACTGGCTTATGATCAGAGTGTCATTTACAGGATAAAACATAGGTGCATCGTAATAATCAGGCTCATTTTTAATACGCTCCTCTAAGTCTGATCTGAAAGGACGATTCGTCTTCGGATCGAAACTCGCCTGAACGAAGAAGTAGTGTTGACCAATATAGCTATTCTCGAGACCTAAAATTCTATTTCCGTAAAATGAAATAATAAAAGAAGGTGTCAAATAGGCTAAGAAATGAGTCTCATGAAAATCACACCAACCTTTTCCCGAAAGAAGCGGATGCTCCATATATAGAAACTTAGGCTCATTCTCATTATAATTAAAAGTAAAGTCAACATCAAGACACAATAACACGTTCTTAACATCAACATTCAGAGAATCGAGGAATTTCAGCTTATGGTAAACGGCCTCTATTTTTTCGCCATACGAATCAAATGAATAAACACTGGCATCAGCTCCCAGATGTTCTTTCCAAGAATCTATATTATATCCGAAAATACGTGAGCTTCCAAAGATGAACGAATTATAATGTTCTTTCTTATAATTCTTAAGAAATACCTCTGTAGACATATAACTGCGATTAACTTGCAGTGACGTATATTTATCATAAGAATGTACAATTTGAAAAGGGTCATAAACAATATAACCCACAACCAGCAGTAAAAAAATTACTATCGGTATAATCAGAAATCGAAATACACTCTTTAAAAATGACTTCATCCCTTAGAATTGAAAATATATAAACTGTTGTTCACTTCCTGTAAAGCAAAGTATAGCCAGTATTATTAAATAATAGAAAGCCCAACTAAGCGGACGCTTCCATTTCAATGTCAATTTCTCTAACGCATACTTATTTTCACGTCCCAGCCATTCGATAAGCATAAAGACTCCCACAATAGCTATCACTTTTCCTGATATAACATCGGGGCTTTGAAATAAAGTGGCAGAGAATATTTCTTTTATATACATAAAAGCATCAGTAATGGATTCTGCTCTAAAAAATATCCAGGCAAAACTTGCCAAACAGAAAGTCAGAATCAATTGACAAAATTCACGTATAGAGGGCAGTATCCGTCCTTGAGCAACCGTATCCAGATTTCGCCTGTTCGTTTTGAATATAATGGATGGCATTATAAACAGAGCATTCAGTCCACCCCATGCAAGGAATGTCCAGTTAGCCCCATGCCAGAATCCACTGACAAGAAATATAATAAATGTATTACGGATAGTTTTAGCCATCCCTCCCCTGCTTCCGCCTAATGGGAAATAAAGATAGTCTCTAAACCAAGAAGACAGCGAGATATGCCAGCGTCTCCAAAATTCGGCAATATCTCTCGAGAAATAAGGAAACCTGAAATTTTGCAACAGTTCGAATCCAAGTAAGCGAGCCGTACCTAAAGCAATATCGGAATATCCTGAGAAGTCGCCGTATATCTGTATCGCAAATAGCATAGCTCCCAATACCAAAGTACTACCCGAATAGTGTTGATGGTTATTGAATATGGTATTCGCCAATTCGGCACAATTATCGGCTACTACAACTTTCTTGAATAACCCCCAAAGAATCTGCCTTAAGCCATCTACAGCTTTCGAATAGTTAAATACTCTGGGCTTTTCTACTTGCGGAAGTAAATGCGTTGCTCTTTCGATAGGACCTGCAACCAGGAGAGGAAAGAAACTCACGAAAAGCGAGTAGTCAATCCAATTGCGGGTTGGTTTTATCTTTCCGAAATAGATATCGAAAACATATGACAATCCATGAAATGTATAGAATGAGATACCTACAGGCAAGATAATATTTAGAGTTGTCATATGAGGTGTGAAACCTACAGACGACAACAATTCGGCAAACGATTCGATAAAGAAGTTATAGTATTTGAAGAATCCGAGAAATCCAAGATTAAGCCCGACACTGAGTATTAGCCAGAATTTCTTCTTCGAAGCGGTGTTTGACTCAAAAATCTTCAATCCGGAAAAATAATCCAGAAAGGTAGAAAAGCCTAACAAGAACATGAAACGCCAATCCCAGCAGCCATAGAAGAAATAACTACAAACAGCCAAGAATATGTTCTGCCATTTTAATGATTTATTAAAAACAAACCAATAAAGGAAGAACACAAAAATAAAGAATACAGCGAAGCCTGCCGAGTTAAATAACACCTAATTATCTTATTAAGTAAACACTAACACTCCTAATATATAAACTATAACTATCACTAGTATATCAGCTAAAGTTATCAAAGGAGGTCTTATCTCAGACCTCACTATCTACAATTTAGCCTACAAAATTAGAAAAATCATTTCAGTCTACAATAGTGAAGTCCAATTGCTTTCTTTCGAGATTGGTTCTAATAACCTTCACATTGATTTCGTCTCCCAGACGATACTCTTTTTTACTGCGGCGACCTCTCAAACAATAATTCTTTTCATCAAATTCGTAGAAATCGTCATCCAGTTCACGCATAGGTACCAATCCTTCGCATTTGTTTTCTTCAATTTCGGCATATACGCCCCATTCGGCAACACCCGAAATTACAGCCTTAAATACACGTCCGATTTTATCCGACATATATTCCACTTGTTTATATTTGATAGAAGCACGTTCGGCATTTGCAGCCAATTGCTCCATATCCGAACAATGCTTACATTCGTTTTCGGTTTGTTGTTCACTCACACTGCGTCCACCCTCCATATAAAGAGTCAACAAACGATGCACCATCATATCCGGATAACGACGTATGGGCGATGTAAAGTGCGTATAATAATCGAACGCAAGTCCGTAATGACCTATATTCGATGTAGAATATACAGCTTTAGCCATAGCACGGATAGCAATCGTTGATATCAGGTTTTCTTCGGGTTTGTCATGCACATCATCCAACAATTGATTGATTGATTTTGCAACCGCCGAATTACTTCCGTCTATTTTTACTTTATAGCCAAAGCGACGTATAAATTGAGACAGACTTTCCATCTTCTCAGGATTAGGCACATCATGTATACGATATACAAATGTCTTTGCTTTCTTTCCTTTAGGAACTTTACCGATAAATTCTGCTACTGTTTTATTTGCCAGCAACATAAATTCTTCGATCAGTTTATTAGAATCTTTTTGCTCTTTAAAATATACACTTAAGGGTTTTCCATCAGGATCGATCTCGAAACGAACTTCTTCACGTTCAAAACCAATAGCTCCATTTTCGAAGCGTTTTGCCCGTAACTTCTTAGCTAACTCATCCAGTTTCAAAACTTCGGCTTTGAAGTCTCCTTCGCCAGTTTCGATAATTTCCTGAGCTTCTTCGTAAGTAAAACGTCTGTCAGAATTTATAACGGTACGTCCAATTCTATATTTCTTTATTTCAGCATTATCATTCAATTCAAAAATGGCTGAATAACAAAGTTTTTCTTCATTAGGTCGAAGCGAACACAATCCGTTACTCAATCTTTCGGGCAACATGGGGATTGTACGGTCAACCAGATAAACTGAAGTTGCACGCTCCTCACCCTCTTTATCAATAATGCCTCCGGGAGTTACATAATGCGTAACATCGGCAATATGTACACCGATTTCCCAGTTTCCATTCTCCAATTGACGGATCGAAAGAGCATCATCAAAATCCTTTGCATCACGAGGGTCAATAGTAAATGTCGTAACCAAGCGGAAGTCTTCACGTTTAGCAATTTCTTCTGCTGTAATTACATCCGATATTTTTTCAGCCTCAGCTGTTACATTCTCAGGATACTTGTAGGGTAAACCAAACTCCGCCAAAATAGCATGCATCTCAGCATTATTAGTTCCTGCTTCTCCAAGTATATCTAATACTTCTCCTACAGGATTTTTAGCACGTTCGGGCCATTCTACAATTTCCACCAATGCTTTATCTCCGGTTTTACCACCCATCAGTTTTTCTCTGGGGATAAAAATATCATTTGCCAGAATTTTGCTATCCATTTCAAGGAATGCAAAATGCTTTTGAACATTCAACGTTCCCACAAAACGGGTTTGCTTTCTTTCAAGTATTTCTATAATTTCACCTTCCGAGCTTTTGCCTTTACGCTTTGCCAGCATCTGAATACGTACTTTATCGCCATTCATAGCATGTGCCGAATTGCGTTCGGCTACAAATACATTTTCGCTGCCATCTTCGGGAACAAAGAAATTTTTCCCATTACTTCTTCTTTCGAATTTTCCGTCAAGAAGTACTCCTCTGGTGTTCGATTTGTATTTTCCTTTGCTTGTTTCTATAATAAAAGCATCTTCCACCAGATCTTCAAGCACCGTCATTAACATTAAACGCTCGGGTTGTTTCTTGATACCAATTTCGGCTCCTATCTGTTTGTAGTTATAAGAATTACTGGTGTTATTATTGAAAAAGCTGACAGTTGCAGCAATTATATCGCTTTTTTTCCTTCTGGGTGTGGTCTTTTGAGGTATTTTATCTTTACTCATACAATATGTATTCTATTAAGGTCTTAAGACCTATTTTAATTATTCGGATAAGCTATTTATATACAAAACACGTTTATTAAACAGCTTATTTCTCTTACTTATAAATACAAATATAATCATTCCGATTTATTCTGACTTACAATCGTATACAAAGTCTATGTAATTTTGCAGAATTAGCTAGATAGATTTTAATTTAATATATTTATCCATCCTTTTCAAACCAAAGTTCAATGCTTTATTTTTTAGAATCTTAAAAGACCATTTTTCATGCAGCAAGAAATACTCGGAAAAACACCTCGAATAGAATTGGTTGATGCTTTACGCGGATTTGCCGTAATTGCCATAGTATTAATCCATAGTGTGGAACATTTCATCTATCCTGTTTACCCCGATCCATCGACACAGCCCGAATGGCTGAACATTTTGGACAAAGGAGTTTACAGTGTCGTTTTTTCTTTGATTGCCGGGAAAGGTTATGCTATTTTCTCCATCCTGTTCGGATTCACTTTTGCCATACAGTTTAAGAATCAGCAAAGCAAAGACAACGATTTTGGTATTCGTTTTTTATGGCGACTACTACTTCTTGCGGGGTTTGCCACACTCAACGCCATGTTTTTTCCCGGAGGAGATGTCTTACTTTTATATGCAGTGGTAGGAGTTATTCTCTTTATTGTCAGAAAATGGAACGATAAGGCAATCTTTATTTTTATGATTATACTATTATTGCAGCCTATGCAATGGTTTTATTATATATCGGGGCTTGTCAATCCCGCTTTCGTCTTACCCGAACAGATGAATGGCGATCTTTATTCTCAGATTATAGAAATCAATAAAAGCGGTGAATTTCTGCCC
Source organism: Dysgonomonas sp. HDW5B (assembly GCF_011299335.1). Lineage (GTDB taxonomy): Bacteria > Bacteroidota > Bacteroidia > Bacteroidales > Dysgonomonadaceae > Dysgonomonas_A. The sequence goes on along the minus strand of NZ_CP049858.1, from coordinate 2,359,719 downwards.
TTCATTTGGGCAAATATTACTACAGGCCAATTAGCGAGTTTCTTATGGGCTGTAGAAGGTGGACGTTTTTTACAAACAGGAGGCTTGTTTCTTTTAGGCTTACTAATTTCGCGCCGACAATTATTTCTCTCAACACCTGATAACATAAAATTCTGGACAAAAACTCTTATCGCATGTGCAGTTCTTTTTGCCCCCGTGTATCAACTAAAAGTCGAATTATCTGATCCGGCTAATACTCCATTTATAATAAATACAATTGGAGTAATGTTTGATATGTGGCAAAAACTATTGTTTACCTTTGTACTCATAAGTTCATTTGTGATTGTTTATCAGAAAGAGGCATTTCAGCGAAAAATTTCGTGGTTCAGAGTGTACGGAAAAATGAGCCTTACCAATTATATATCTCAATCGCTTATAGGGGCATTTATATTTTTCCCCATCGGATTAAATCTTTCTCCTTATTGCGGTTATACAAACAGTTTGATTGTAGGATGTATTATTATTGCCTTGCAGTTACAATTCTGCAAATGGTGGCAGAAATCTCATAAACAAGGACCTCTTGAAGGTTTATGGCACAAATTGACTTGGTTGGGACAAAAATAAAGGTCGCAGACCTTTCTAATTTAGCATTACTAAATTAAATGAAAAAAATAATAATTACAGGAGCCAGCGGTTTTATCGGAAGTTTCTTAGTGGAAAAAGCCCTAAGTCTTGGCTTTCAAACATGGGCTGGCGTCCGCAAAAGCAGCAGCAGAGAATATCTGCAAGACAGTAATATCTTATTCATAGAACTTAACTTCGGTAATAAAGAAAAGCTAATCAAGCAGCTAAAAGAATTCAAAAGTAAATTCGGAAAGATTGACTATGTTATCCACAATGCAGGAATAACCAAGTGCCTTGATCCGAAAGATTTTGACATCATCAATTATCAAAATACAGTAAACTTTATAGAGGCATTAAAGGAAGCTGATTGCGTCCCCGACAAATTCCTCCTGATGAGTAGCCTAAGTGCTTTTGGCTTAGGGGATGAAATAAATTACACTCCTATCAAAATAACCGATACCCCGCATCCAAATACGGCTTATGGAATCAGTAAACTAAAAGCGGAACAGTATTTACAAAACACTACTGATTTCCCCTATATGATACTTCTCCCAACAGGTGTATACGGACCTCGTGAGAAAGACTATTTTTTGATGCTGAAAACCGTAAAATCGGGACTGGATGTAGGTGCAGGCTTCAAACCACAACATCTGACATTTATATATGTAAAAGATTTGGTCGATGCCGCCTTTTTAGCTCTGGAAAGTCCTCTCAAAAACAAAAGCTATTTCGTAACAGATGGAGATGTGCACACTGACAAAGAATATACAGCTCTGGTAAAAAAAGTACTGGGAAAGAAACATGTCTTAAGTATCAAAGTGCCACTTTTCATTTTAAAGCTGATATCTGTCATAGCAGAAAGCATCTCTAAGATAACTAAAAAGCCATCGACACTCAATCGTGACAAATATAAAATAATGAAACAGCGCAATTGGGAATGTGACATTACACCTTTGGCACAAGATTTGCATTTTACTCCACACTACAACCTCGAACGTGGTTTAACAGAATCGGTAAATTGGTATAAAGAAAACGGTTGGTTGTAATAAAACGATGCAAGGGGCGTATTGCATACGCCCGACCAATAAAAATGATTTCACAAACAGGAGTGCACAATAAGCCCCTACGATGAAAAAACTTACAAGCACTTAAATGAAGAAGTACTGGCAAATTTTAAAGAAATACAAACTTAGTCTGGCAATCAGCCCATTTCTTGTCCTCATTTTTGTACTGTGTGAGACAGTGCAGCCTTTGCTTATGGCTAAGATTATCGACAATGGTGTTATGCCACGCGACCTTTCGGTTATTACTCGTATCGGAGGCTATATGATACTGACCTCAGTGGCAGGATTAATCGCCAGCATTTTTAACATCTATGTTTCATCACGTACATCCATCGGATTTGGAACAGATCTCAGAACCGAATTGTTTAACAAGATACAACAACTGTCATTTTCAGATATAGACCGCTTCAATTCTGCATCTTTGATCACACGTCTAACGAATGACATTTCCAAAATTCAGCAAGTGATACTTATCTCTATGCGGATTTTGTTACGCTCGCCGCTCATCCTCTTTCTGTCAATATTTTTTGTTATAAAAATAAATGCAGACTTAGCATTGGTACTTATCGGTATGATCCCTGTATTAAGTATCAGTATCTATCTTATATTAAGAAAAGGGTTTCCTTTATTTATAAAAGTACAACAGAAGGTAGACCACCTGAACGGTATCATCCGCGAGAATCTGATCAATATAAGAGTGGTAAAATCGTTTGTCAGAGAAGATTTCGAAACCAAGAAATTCGCCAACAGCAGCGAAGACTTACGGGATATGGTTATACGTGCTTCCAATATTGTGGTTTCGGTATTTCCCCTTATGCAACTGGTAATGAATATATCCATTATCCTTATTCTATGGATTGGAGGACAAAAAATAGTATCAGGAAATCTAAAAGTAGGTGAACTGATATCCTTTGTTAATTATCTGTCGCAAATACTTATGTCGTTAATGCTTCTTTCGATGACTATTATGGCATTTGCACGGGCTTCGGCTTCATCAAAACGTATCCTCGAGGTTATGGACACCGAGCCATCGCTGACCAATACTCCCGAAGGTTTGCAAAACAAACATAAGATAGAAAAAGGCGAGGTAGTTTTCCAGAACGTTTCTTTCCGTCATTATGCCGGAGAAAACGATGTCTTGCGAAACATCAATTTTCATGTCAGACAAGGAGAAACAATTGCCATTGTAGGAGCCACAGGATCAGCTAAAAGTTCCATGATACAGCTTATTCCACGATTATACGATGCTACATCGGGCAGAATTTTAATTGATGGAGTAAATGTCAAAGATTACAATTTAGATGAGCTGCACTCAAAAATAGGGATGGTTCTGCAAAAAAACGAATTATTCTCGGGTACAATTATCGAAAATCTAAGGTGGGGAAAACCCGATGCAACAGATGACGAAATTGGACAGGCAGCCAAAGCAGCCGAAGCCCATGATTTTATCATGTCTTTTTCGGATGGATACAATACGAAGTTAGGACGGGGAGGCATCAATTTATCGGGTGGGCAGAAACAACGTATCTGTATTGCCCGTGCATTACTTCGAAAGCCTAAAATATTGATTCTTGATGATAGTACAAGTGCTGTGGACTCAGATACTGAACAGAAAATAAGGACTAATCTGAATACCACTCTACGAGATACTACGGTACTTATTATTACACAACGAATCAACACCATGCAATCAGCAGACAGAGTAATCGTTCTCGAAGACGGGGAAATAGATGCAGTAGGTAAACCATCTGAATTGATGGAAAAATCGAAAGTATATCAAGAAATATACAATTCACAACAATTAGCATTCTGATGGCACACGGAGATCATTCAAAACCTATAGAAAAAGCAAAAGAAGGAAAAAAGACTTTTCTTCGGCTTATGTCGTATCTGTCGTGCGACCGCAGCCTCTTATATATTATAGCCTTCTTGATCGTAGTAAGTATTATATCAAGCTTGCTAGGCTCGTATATGCTTCGCCCGATTATCAATGACTATATCATACCGGGAGATATACCCGGATTATTCAAAATACTGCTACTACTTGGTGTTATTTATCTAGTGGGAGTGGTGGCGACCTATATCGAATATCGTTTACTTAATAAAATAGGACAACGGACTGTCACCCGTCTTCGGATGGATTTATTCAAGAAGATGGAAATATTACCTATTAAGTATTTCGATACACATCAACATGGTGACCTAATGAGTCGATATACCAATGATATTGACAAGATCAGTGATGTTTTGACCGATAGTTTATCCGACCTTTTATCGAGTGCATTAACTCTTATCGGGATATTTATTCTAATGATTTATATCAGTCCGATACTGACATTGGTAACGATGATTACCGTTCCACTTATGTTTTTGAGTGCCAAATTGATTGTAACACAAAGTAAGAAATACTTCAAAGCTCAACAAGAAGATCTGGGTGCAGTAAACGGCTACATTGAGGAAATGATCAGTGGTCAGAAAGTGATAAAAGTATTCGGACACGAAAAGAAAGTGGAGGCAGACTTTGACACATTAAATCAAAGCTTAAAAGGAAAAGCAGAAAAGGCACAATTATATTCGGGAATGATGATGCCCATTATGCAAAACTTGAATACTCTCAATTATGTAATCATCACGATTGTAGGAGCACTACTCGCTATATTCAGAGGATTTGATGTCGGTGGACTAGCTGCTTTCCTTCAATATTCGAGACAATTTGGACGCCCAATCAACGAACTCGCCAGCTTATACAACAACATACAGGCTGCAATAGCCGGAGCCGAACGCATTTTCGAAGTAATAGATGAAGCTTCCGAACCGGAAGACAATCCAGATGCCATCACCCTTACAAACATAAAGGGTAATGTTACTATGCGAGATGTTTACTTCGGATACAAGCCCGACAAATTAATTCTAAAAGGAGTTTCCATAGAAGCAAAATCGGGAGAAAAGATTGCATTGGTAGGAACTACAGGAGCAGGCAAGACTACTATATTAAATATGCTTCCCCGTTTTTTCGACATCAAATCGGGTGAGATTACCATTGATGGCATTTCGACAAAGGATATGAAACGTGAAAACCTAAGACATTCAATGGCTATTGTTTTACAGGATACCCATTTGTTTACGGGAACGGTTCGTGAAAATATCCGCTTCGGTCTATTAGAGGCTACAGATGAAGAGGTAGAAGAGGCAGCTAAATTAACCGCTGCTCATTCCTTCATCAAACGCCTTCCTCATGGATATGATACTATGCTGGAAAATGACGGTTCAAACCTGAGTCAAGGACAACGTCAATTACTGAATATTGCACGGGCGGCAGTTGCCAATCCCGCTATTCTGCTTTTGGATGAAGCAACAAGCAATATAGATACTCGAAGCGAATTACTTATCCAAAAAGGACTCGACAAATTAATGGAAGGAAGAACCAGCTTTATAATAGCCCATCGTCTTTCTACCGTTCGCAATGTAGACAGAATTCTGGTGCTTGAACAAGGGCAGATTATCGAACAAGGCAGTCACAAGGAACTACTCGAACTGAAAGGAAAGTACTATTCTCTTTACGAGGAGCAGTTCAAATAAAGTTTTATACCTTTTAATTTATTCGTAAGCATTTTAAGCTCGCAGAACTATTCGTGATAAGTAATACAGCAATAAACAGCTATGCCCTTAAAGTAAATCATTAAATATTTTCTATGAATAAGACGACTTAAACTCGAAACAAATTGATTCTAAGATAAAAAAACACCAAAATTTGCAATAATAAATATTTTGCACTATATTTGCATTCATATTAAAGGGAGGAGGAGGCTAAAGCTTTCTCCTTTTTCATTCGTTGATACAAATACAAATGATTGATAAATCACAAATACGAGATATAGCTGAAGACTTTTTGCTTAACTCTGATATATTTTTAGTTGAGGTAATTATAAGACCCGGGAATATTATCGTAGTAGAGATTGACAGCAAAGAGGGAGTCAGTATTGAGAATTGCATTGCACTAAGCAAACATATAGAGTCGAAACTTGATCGTGAAGCGGAAGATTTTGAACTCGAAGTAGGTTCAGCCGGAGTAACATCCCCCTTCAAAATAATTCGACAATACGAAGTAAACATAGGCAATGAAGTTGAGGTTTTAACTAAAGGAGGACAAAAAATAAGCGGAGAGCTCAAAAGTTGTGATGATACCCAATTTACGGTAACTATCACAAAAATGGAAAAACCCGAAGGAGCTAAACGTAAAATAGCTGTCGAAGAAGATTTGTCTTTCAAATACGATGAAGTAAAATATACAAAATATCTAATCAGATTTAAATAACTATGGCTAAGAAAGAAGTTATAAGCATGATTGATACCTTTTCAGAATTTAAGGACCTGAAAAATATCGACCGTATGACAATGATAAGCGTTCTTGAAGACTCATTCCGCAATGTTATTGCAAAAATGTTTGGGACAGACGAGAATTACGATGTCATTATCAATCCTGACAAAGGAGACTTGGAAATCTGGCGCAATCGTACGATAGTAGAAGATGATGAACTGGAAGATCCAAATATCGAAATATCTCTTTCGGATGCTAAAAAAATAGATGAAGATTTTACTGTAGGCGAAGATGTTACCGACGAGGTTTTCTTCGAAGATTTTGGACGTAGAGCAATCTTAAACTTACGCCAAACCCTAGCTTCAAAAATTCTTGAACTTCAAAAAGATAGCCTTTATAATAAATATAAAGAAAAGATCGGAGAGATTGTTTCCGGAGAGGTTTACCAAATCTGGAAAAAAGAAATCCTTCTTTTAGATGACGAGAAAGAAGAACTTTTGTTACCTAAAACAGAACAAATCCCAAGTGACTTCTTCCGCAAAGGAGAACACGTAAGAGCTGTTGTTGAACGAGTTGACAATAAAAACAACAATCCAAAGATTATTCTTTCGAGAACTTCTCCTGTATTCTTGGAAAGATTATTCGAACTGGAAGTTCCCGAAATAAATGACGGATTAATAACAATAAAAAAAATAGCACGCATACCAGGCGAAAGAGCTAAAGTTGCTGTAGAATCGTACGATGACCGTATCGATCCGGTAGGAGCTTGTGTAGGCATGAAAGGATCACGTATACATGGTATCGTTCGTGAGTTGAGAAACGAGAATATCGACATTATCAACTACACATCCAACATGAACCTTTACATACAGAGAGCATTAAGCCCGGCTAAAATCACCACCATCAAATTAAATGAGGAGGATAAAAAAGCGGAAGTATTCTTGCGTCCGGAAGAAGTATCCTTGGCAATTGGTAAAGGTGGATTAAACATCAAATTGGCAAGTATGCTAACAGGCTATACTATTGATGTGTATCGTGACATAGACGAGGTTGATGAAGAAGATATCTACTTGGATGAATTCGGAGACGAAATCGACGAGTGGGTAATCGAACAACTGAAGAAACTCGGATATGTTACAGCAAAGAACGTTCTAGCTGCTACTAAAGAGACAATCGCTAAAGAAGCCGACCTCGAAGAAGACACAGTTGATGAGCTTTTTGCTATTTTACGAGCAGAGTTTGAAGATGAAGAATAACTCTTATTTGGTAATTCTATGATTTCTTAATACTTTTGTATAGTTTAAGTATTTGACGGAAGCTCAAAAATTTATTCTTTTCAGCCTGTTCAATTTTCATGATTTAAAAAAAACGTATGTCTATAAGATTAATTAAAGTTTCAAAGGATTTGAATGTAGGGATCAATAGTCTTGTTGAATTCCTGCAGAAGAAAGGCTTTGCTGTCGAAGCAAATCCTAATACGAAGATTGACGATGAACAGTATGACCTTCTTGTGAATGAATTTGGCAAAGACAAGAAAATTAAACTCGCCTCTGATAGAAACAAAGAGTTACAAAAGGAAAAGAGAAAAACGTCTCAATCGGAGTCTTCGGAAGACGAAGAGGAGGAGGATGTGCCTCAGCCAAGCAAGAAAGGTGAAGAGATTAAGATAATTATCCCGGAAGATATAAAACCACATATTCAGATTGTTGACAAAATAGATTTGGACAATCTAAACAAAAGCAAAAGTTCAACTTTGACAAAAGAAGAAGCGAAAGTAGAGGTAGTTGAACCTCTTCATATCGAAAAAGAAGAAAGCAAACCTGTAGCTCAAAAAGTAGAGTCAGAAAAGCAAGAAGAGACAATTTCAGAAAAAACAGAAATTGAAAATACGGTAAAAGCAGCTGAGAAAGTGGTTGAAGAACCCAAAGTTGTTGAGCCTGTTATTGAAGCTAAAGAAGACGATAAAGTTATTGAAAATGAAAGTCCGACAGAAGCAAATCAAAGCCCTGCAGGAGAAGATGATGATGTATTCCGCTTGAATAATCCGGCGATAAAATCAAACATCGTAGTAAAAGGTACTATTGACCTGAGCGCTATCAATGACAAAACTCGTCCTGCGAAAAAGACAAAAGCTGAGAAGAGAAAAGAACGCATCGATAAAGAATTATCAGATAGCAAGAAAGTAAAAGAGAATACAGTAAAGCTTCTGAAAAAAGAAAGTGTTGACGAACAAAAGAAAACACTGAAACTTGACGATCCCGACGATCCGGCTAGAAAGAAAAGAGCCCGTATCAAAAAAGGAAAAGTTGATATTGAAAAAGGAATAGCTGCACCGGGAGCAACAACAAGCCCACATCTTCAAAAAGATAACAAAGCTAAACATGCAAGCCCACGCAGACCAATACTTACACCTAAAGCAGCTGTAAGTGAAGAAGACGTACAAAAACAGATCAAAGAAACCTTAGCCCGACTAACCAGTAAGGGAGGAAAAGCCAAAGGTGCTAAATATCGTAAAGAAAAAAGAGACGCAGTTTCTCAAAGACAACAGGAAGAACTCGAATTACAAGAACAAGAGAGCAGAATTCTTAAGATTACCGAATTCGTAACAGCTAATGATTTGGCTAATATGATGAATGTTCCGGTAATTAAAGTTATCTCTACTTGTATGAGTATCGGAATGATGGTATCTATCAACCAACGTTTGGATGCCGAAACGATTAATATCGTTGCCGAAGAGTTCAACTTTAAGACCGAGTACGTAAGTGCCGAAGTAGTTGAAGCAATCTCTGAAGAAGTAGATAATGAAGAGGATTTGGAACCTCGTGCACCAATTGTTACCGTAATGGGACACGTTGACCATGGTAAAACTTCATTATTGGATAGAATCCGTCAAACTAACGTTATTGCAGGTGAAGCAGGTGGTATCACTCAGCACATCGGGGCATATAATGTTAAGCTTAAAGATGGCAGACCAATAACATTCCTTGATACTCCCGGTCACGAAGCCTTTACAGCGATGCGTGCACGTGGAGCTAAAGTGACGGATATTGCAATTATTATTGTTGCAGCTGACGACAACGTTATGCCTCAAACAATAGAAGCAATCAATCACGCAGCAGCAGCAGGCGTACCGATGGTTTTTGCAATCAATAAAATAGATAAACCGGGAGCAAATCCTGAAAAAATAAAAGAAACTCTTGCAAACATGAACTACCTTGTAGAATCATGGGGTGGAAAATACCAATCGCAAGAGATTTCAGCCAAACAAGGTATAGGCATTGATGAGCTTTTAGAGAAAGTATTATTGGAAGCCGAGCTTCTTGAACTAAAAGCCAATCCTAATAAGCGTGCAACAGGTTCTGTTATTGAATCTTCTCTGGACAAAGGACGTGGTTACATCTCCACAGTACTTGTTCATAACGGAACTTTAAAACAAGGTGATATCGTTTTAGCAGGAACTTATTTTGGTCGTGTAAAAGCGATGTTCAACGAACGTAACCAAAGAATCGATGAAGCCGCACCGGCTGCACCGGCATTAATCTTAGGATTAAACGGAGCACCTCAGGCGGGCGATATGTTCCACGTTTTAGAATCGGAACAAGAAGCCAGAGATATTGCAAGCAAACGTGAGCAATTGCAACGTGAGCAAGGATTGCGTACTCAAAAAATACTTACCCTTGATGATATAGGTCGCCGTATTGCTATCGGAAACTTCCAACAATTGAATGTAATTGTGAAAGGTGACGTGGATGGTTCCGTTGAAGCACTTTCAGATTCTTTAATACGTCTGTCTACAGAAGAAATTCAGGTGAACGTTATCCACAAGGCAGTAGGAGCTATCTCCGAGTCGGATATTACGCTTGCAGCAGCATCTGATGCTATTGTAATCGGATTCCAGGTACGTCCATCGGTAGCAGCAAGAAGAATTGCAGAAAAAGACGGAGTAGAAATTCGCTTATATTCTATCATCTACGATGCGATTGAAGAAATCACTTCGGCAATGGAAGGTATGTTATCTCCGGATATCAAAGAAGAAATTACTGCAAATGTTGAAGTACGCGAAGTATTCAAAATCACTAAAGTCGGTACAGTTGCCGGTTGTATGGTGAAAGAAGGTAAGATTAAACGCTCAAACAAGATACGTATCATCCGCGATGGTATAGTTATTTACTCCGGAGATTTAGGCTCATTGAAACGTTTCAAAGACGATGTGAAGGAAGTTGCATTCGGATATGAATGTGGATTGAATATTCACAATTATAATGACCTGAAAGTAGGAGATATAATTGAAGCCTTTGAACAAATTGAAGTAAAGAAAACATTATAATAAAAAAGATTTTATTATATTTGTAACCATAACCTAAGAACCAATTGATAGTTGTAACCAAGCAATCATGCCTTGATCGGTGGTATCCCACAAAATATACCACCGAAAACACAACAACTATCAATCAGGTACGACGGTGACAATCAAGAAATCTACGCTAAGTCTATATTAACCATTCAATAATATTAACATTCTATTATGATGGCCAAAAGAATATTTCTTTCTGCATTATTCATTATATCAATAGTCTTCATCAATAATATATCAGCTCAAACGTCTGATAAAATTGCTTATATAAACTCTATTGAATTATTAGAAGTAATACCGGGAAAAGTTGCAGCATCTCGCTCTATTAGTGATTTGAATCAGAAATACAAGGACGAATTAGCTGTAATGCAAAACGATTACAATAATAAGTATACCGATTTCTTAGCCAATCAAAATAAACTAGCTGAAAGCATTAAGCTTCGACGTATGCAAGAACTATATGAATTGGAACAAAACATAAACCGATTCATGAAAGTAGCTCAGGAGGATGTAGAAAGCCAAGAAGCACAATTGATTGCCCCTCTTAAAGAAAGACTTAAAGAAGCAGTTAATCAAGTAGGTATTGAGCAAGGATTCACTTGCATATACGATATGGCAAATCCTGCAATTGCATTTATAACCCCCAATGCGATAGATGCAAACCCAATGGTAAAAGCTAAACTACAGCAAACACGAAGATAAATACCCAAACTTCTTAAATGTCTCTATTCGAAAAGAGGCCTATTTATGAAAAAAGAACTTATTCCAGGACCAATCGGAGTATTCGACTCAGGATACGGAGGATTAACTATACTTTCTGAAATACAGAAATTACTTCCCCAATACGATTATATTTATTTAGGAGATAACTCCAGAGCTCCTTATGGAACAAGATCCTTTGATGTAGTTTACGAATTCACCAAACAAGCCGTTTTAGCCCTCTTTGATCAAGGATGCAACCTTGTTATACTGGCATGCAATACAGCATCAGCAAAAGCGCTCAGAACGATACAGCAGAACGATCTACCCTATATAAATCCGAACAAAAGAGTACTCGGAATAATACGCCCTACTGCCGAGATTATTGGCAATATTACGAAGACACGCCATATTGGTATTGTAGGAACTCCGGGAACAATACAATCCGAATCATATTCAATTGAGATAAGTAAATTACACCCTGATATTATAGTAAACTCTCATGCATGCCCTATGTGGGTACCCATTGTTGAAAACAATGAATTCAACACGGAAGGTGCTGATTATTTTATAAAGAAAGATCTGGATAGTATTCTTAATTCGGATAAGGAGATTGATACACTTATATTAGGATGCACTCATTATCCGCTTTTAATCGATAAAATCAAGCAATACGCACCATCAGGACTACAAATTCTATCACAAGGTACATATGTTGCAGAGAGCCTTAAAAACTATCTCAGCCGCCATCCAGAAATAGAGGATTCTTGTACTAAGAGTGGAAATACTCAATACTACACAACAGAATCTGCATCCAAATTCAAAGAATCTGCATCCATATTTCTAAATAAGGAAATAGAAGTAAAAAGAATTAATATCGAAGGATAACAAGTTTCAATACTCTCTATTACTTGGAAAGTATAATACTACTGAAAGAAGTCTGCTTGTAAAATGATGAAACAATAAATAGTGAGAACTATTTATTTTATTTAACGACAACTTTCTTGGTTACGTTGTCTGATTTGAGGATATAGTATCCTTTGGGAAGATTTACACGGTTAGAATTTGTTCCGCTATTCACATTGAAAGTCATGACTTTAGTACCTAAAATATTAAACACTTCTATAGTACCATCTTGAGGAAGGTTTTCTACAACAAACTTTTCGCCATTAATAGTCAATTCAACTCCTTGTTTATCAGAATCGAACGCATCTTTCCTATCTTGAGAAAATCCCAATATCGGTAGAGCAAAAAGAATTGCCAGAATTAATATTTTAGTTATATTCTTCATCTGTTAAATTAGATACATACAAATGTAACTCTTTTTAGTTAAATCAAGTATTAAATGTGATTTTTTTTTCAGACAATTATAATTTTTCTAATAATAATTCGTTAGCAAGAATAGTATTAGGAAAAATCTTCACTGCTTCCTCTAAAAACAAGGTATCATTGGAATATCTTGACGAGTAATGACCAAGCATTAATTTCTTTACATTTGCTTTTAAGGCAATTTCAGCCGCTTGCCCGGCAGTCGAATGTCGAGTCTCCTTTGCTCTGGCTTTATCCTCTTCCAGAAATGTAGATTCGTGATATAACAAATCCACATCTTTTATTATCGGAATAATACTCTCCTTATAGGCCGTATCAGAACAAAAAGCATATTTGCGAGAAGCATTGGCAGGCTTAGTCAAGCGATTATTAAGTATGACTTGACCTGTTTCGGTTAAATAATCAGCTCCTTGCTTGATTCTAGCCAGCTCTTTAATGGGAACATTGTAAAATTTAACAGCCTCTCCGTCCAGATGCAGATCATTCTCAGCTTCTTCAAACAAAAAGCCGGCACAAGGCATCCTATGATCCAAAGGAATTGTACTTACAGTTAAAGATCTGTCCTGATATATGACAGTATTCTTTGTATGGTCAAAAGCCTTTATAATAACCTGAAATGATAGATCTCTACAATAAAAATCCAGCTGTGGACGCAAGATTCTTTCCAAATCGGCAACCGCATGAATAGTTAAATCTCCGGTTCGACCTAGTAATCCCAATGTTGAAATGAGTCCTATCAAACCAAAACAATGATCACCATGCAAATGCGATATAAATATCTGATTTAAACGATTAAAACGTAAACGAGCACGTCTAAATTGCAATTGAGTCCCCTCACCGCAATCAATCATAAATAATTTCTCGCGAACATTTAAAACCTGAGATGTTGGAACATGCTGCATGGTAGGCAAAGCTGAGCCACAACCGAGAATATTTAATTCAAACTTATTCATTCGATATGTATCAATTTATGCACTTGCAAACTCAAACTCCAAGCCGGATTTTCTTTCACCAGATCAACGCAGTAATTAACATTCTCCAAATTGATCTTATCACCATCAAATATAGGACTGACAAAATATTTATCCGCCTTTGGAAATAGTGATATATCGGGTAGAACGTTACCAACTTCAACAGGTATACGGATTTCATTGACAAAAGGAATTTTCTTTCGAATATCCTCATATTTCAATTTAGGACTGCAAGTTATATAATCAATCTGAGAAGGAACTCTTCGCGTCCCGTTTGTTTCTATAGCCTGCTTATATCCTTTCTCTTTAAAGAATGCCACATGAGCATCCTTTAATTGAATAGTAGGCTCGCCGCCTGTCCATATAATCCATTTACATGGATACAGAGCAATAGCATCAGCTATTTCATCCAAAGACATATCATCTCCTTCTGCAAAATCTGTATCACAAAAAGAACAGGCAAGATTACATTGAGTTAATCGAATAAATATGGAGGGCTCTCCTACTCTACCTCCTTCACCTTGCAATGAATAAAATATCTCATTTACATTAAGCTTCATAGATAGCAGATGTTTTAGGAGTTTCCGAAACCTCAACAGCATAAATCTGAGGAATTTGTTTCACGAAAATAGTATATAATTCACGAGCCATATTCTCGGCTGTAGGATTTACCGAGAAAACATCATTCAGATGTCTGTGATCTAAATTATTATCTATATACTCTTTTACAACTTTCAATTCTCTATAATCCTTTACAAAGCCAACCTCATTCAAAGATTCAGCCTTCAGATAAACTGTCACAATATAATTATGACCATGCAATCTTGAGCAGGGATGATCTTCGGGAAGCCCCTCTAATATATGGGATGCTGAAAAAGCAAATTGTTTACTAATTTTATACATAATTTTTTTATAATATTTATTGCTACACACTGAATAATCATAGCAATCTTCTTTAACAACAGGTACTAAACAGCAAGGTCTGCGGTTTGTACCCTACTTAAAACTTAAATATGTCCAAATCGGGTAATGATCGGAGAGTTTCACTTTATCGACGGTACATTTATGTGCTTTTAGATTCTTTGAATACATAATAAAATCAATTCTAAACCAAAAATGGTTTTCATGATAAGTTATGCCGGGACCAAAGCCTGTTTCGGCATATGCATCTTTTAAATCTTTTTTTATAGTTCTATAAGAATAAGATATGGGACTATCATTAAAATCGCCACATACAATTATCGCATCAGTTGTTCGTTCGGCAATATATTGTGCTACCATATCTGCTTGTGGCGCTCTTTTTCGAAAAGCAACACCTAATTTACTATCAAGACTTTGAGTTACCTCATCTAATCTACGAGAATCGCGGGCTCTTAGAAAATCCTTATACATTTTTTTATCTTTAGATGTCAACCGATTAGATTCCAAATGATTATTTATCACTGTAATCATTTTACCGTTTACATCTATTGTATACATGGCTGCTCCGTTATCGGAAGTCTCAATAGGTATACTCTTAATAGATTTAATCGGGTATTTGGAAAAACACGCCAATCCGTACTCATATCGCCCATTGCTGGGACGCAAAGGTATCACCGAATAGTAAGGATAAACCTTTAGCACTCTTTGCAGATTACGTGTACTCGCATGTTTATCATTTGTCGAAACAACATACTCTTGCATACAGATAATATCGGCATCTACAGATTTCAGATACTGCACTATGGGCTGATCTTTATTCCATTTCCTATCCAATTCCCAGTTAAAGCCCCGAACATTGTATGATAATATCTTAATACTGCCTTCAGGTGGCGATTTAGAGAAAACATTAATAGGAAAATAAGTCGTTATAGGACTGTAGCAGATTATCAATACCACAACATTAAATAATACAATTTTCCACTTAGATGTTATAATCCAAAAAGTAAGGATCAATAAATTTGCCGTAAGAGTAAAAGGAAATGCTAACCCCAGATAAGCGAATAAAAGAGAGCGATCAGGCGAAACACTCCAACTTAAGTAAGAACTCAAGAGAAGCAATAAGGTAAATACGTTTATACCCAATACAATAGATCGAAAAGCACGTCTAATATAATCAATTAGCTGTTTACTTGTTACTTGCATCGAATAATCGTTTTTTTTCGTCATCATTCAAGCTATTGTAGCCCGACTGTTTAATCTTATCCAAGATACGGTCTACCTCCGATGATTCATTATGCTTACGCTGATTGTAACTAAAATCATCCTCTGATTTATTATTCTTTCGCGTAACCCTCATATTTGGCTTAGCCTTAAATAGATTAACAATCTTATCGATCAAAAGATTAATCCAACGAGTAATATCTTTTCCTTTTTTATATTGAGTCGCATAAAAATAGCCTAACATAGCACCTCCGATATGGGCAATATGTCCTCCTTGATTAGATGATCCCCCTAAAGCTAAAAAGTCGAGAGCAAATATAAATACAGCAATGTACACAATCTTTATACGCCCAAAAAGAAACATCATCACTTCCTGATCTCTATTATAAAAAGCCGCTCCAAATATAATAGCCATAACTGAGGCGGAAGCTCCAATCATAGAAGAAGGATTCATCTTTACAAAATAGGGTATTGTATTAAATGTCAGCATATAGAACAAAGCACCGGCCAATCCCCCCAATAGATACAGAGCAATTAAATTTTTCGGGGTAAAATAGGTAAGAAATATACGTCCAAACCAATAAAGCATCAACATATTGAATAGAATATGCAGAACATCATAATGTACAAACATATAGGTAAACAATACCCAAATATGCTTAAACGTATAACTGATGCTCGAAGATATCTCGATATAGGGTCGCAAATCGGGAGCAGGTATTTCGAAAAGAACTACAAAAACTCTCAACAATGCAAGCACAAGAAACACTGCCACATTAATTATTATCAATTGTGACAATGAATCGCGATACTTTAGATTATTCAACAATTGAGTATATTTATTAGTATGCTTCATTACAACTATCACCTATTTTCGTTACACTTATCTAAATAATAAACAAAGTCCGGGACATTAATAAAACTTCCCGTCTCTTTTATTATTTCTTTTCCAAAATAACACCAATAGAAACCCGGTTAATAGTCCTCCCAAGTGAGCAAAATGGGCTACATTATCTCCGGCTCTATCCCAAACACCCATAAATAATTCGGCAATACCATAAATAATAACAAAGTATTTTGCCTTAATTGGTATAGGTAAAAACAGAAGGATCAGCTCTACATTCGGAAATATCATACCGAATGCAACCAGAATACCAAATACAGCACCGGATGCACCTATCATTGTCTGATTTAAAAGTCCGTTGAATTCTCCTAATAGCGGATCAGCATAGTTACGTCCTGTGCTTATCAACTCAGCTCCATTTCGATATACCTCAGCAAGCATTTCGGGAGACAAGCCACTTTCAACAGAATTGATACGGAAATAAACAACCAGCATATTAAATAATGCTGCCCCTATACCGGTTATTATATAGTAAAACAGGAATTTTTTTCCACCCCAAACCATCTCCAATGTTCGTCCAAACATAAAAACGGCAAACATATTAAAGAACAAGTGTGTAATTCCTGATGAATCATGCAAGAACATATAGGTTAGAATCTGGTGGGGATAAAAAAGGTCAGACTTAAAATAGTGAAGTCCTAAATAGGTCGTAATATCTATTCCCTTGTTAGCAAATACAATCTGTGCCAGCCAGAACAATACATTTATAATTATCAAGTTGAGTGTAACCGGTGGTACCGACCCAAACATTCCTCCTCTATTCTGATTCATATTATTTTGTATACTCTAAATTTAGACAAATTTACGTATATTTTTCGTTTGACCACCTCTAAGTCATCCAGTTTGGCTTTTTTTTAGCTTAAAACGCCTTTCTGAGGCTGTTTTTTTAGTTTTTTTTTTGATAGTTACTAAACTATAATCTATATTTGGTGTTTAAATATGTAAGTAAGTCGTTAAAATACAGTTTAATTAATTAATTTATTTTTTTTATTGCAATATTATGAATAAAACTGAACTGATTAATGCTATTTCAGAAAAAGCTGGACTAAGCAAAGTGGACTCTAAGAAAGCACTAGATGCATTTATTGAAACAGTAGGTGCTGAGTTGAAAAAAGGTGAAAAAATTGCACTTGTAGGATTCGGTACATACTCTGTATCAGAAAAAGCTGCAAGAAAGGGTATCAATCCTAGAACTAAAGCTACAATTGATATTCCTGCAAAAAAAGTGGTTAAATTTAAAGCGGGAGCTGAATTATCTGACCTGTAAATCGCTGCAAAAAGATTTAGAAAGTGGAAAGAGAGATAATCTTTTTCCGCTTTTTTTATATCCTATTCAGCCTGATCCAACAAGAATATTTTCAATGTAGGGGCGTATTGCATACACCCCTACGCATAAGCCGTTAGATGTTTCAATAATTATTCTTGGTAACTTATTATAGTATACCTCGCAAAGAAAATCACATCCACCTCACACAATATAAGTTGCTTTGTTTATTATACTTGCAAAGCAATAAAAAGAGACAAGACCTTATCTTTTCAATCATTTTTTGTAGATTTGCACCTTCGAAATTATCAGGGTAAGCCAGTAAATACCTACAAAGTAACAAATCGGTCTGAGAACCTAAATTTAAAAGACGAAACATTTTCAAGAATGAAAGTAGAACAAACAATACTTGCAAGTATTATTTCAGCAATCAAGAATTTATATAATACAGAAGTAGACAGCTCTTTGGTTCAACTCCAAAAAACGAGAAAAGAATTTAAAGGACACCTTACTCTTGTAGCATTTCCTTTTCTGAAAATATCAAAAAAAGGACCTGAACAAACTGCTCAGGAGATTGGCGAGTGGCTTAAGGCTAACAGTACCGAAGTTACCGACTTTAATGTTGTAAAAGGATTTTTAAATCTGGAGATAAATTCATCCAGTTGGATTGATTTACTTTCTGAAATAAATTCAGATCCAAATTACGGGACAGTACAAGCGACAGATAATTCGCCATTGGTAATGATTGAATACTCATCACCCAATACAAATAAACCGCTCCATTTAGGTCATATCCGTAACAACCTATTGGGATTTGCTCTTGCCGAAGTACTAAAAGCAAACGGAAACAAAGTAAAGAAAACCAATATTGTTAACGACAGAGGGATTCATATATGTAAATCGATGCTTGCATGGAAAAAATGGGGCAACGGAGCAACTCCCGAATCGACAGCAAAAAAAGGAGATCATCTGGTTGGCGAATATTATGTACTGTTTGACAAACATTATAAAGCTGAGCTAGATAAACTGCAAAGCGGAGGATTGTCGAAAGAAGAAGCCGAAGCTAAATCGCAATTAATGGCCGAAGCTCGTGAAATGCTAAGAATGTGGGAGGCAGGAGATACCGAAACTGTAGAGCTATGGAAAATGATGAACAGTTGGGTATATGCCGGATTTGATGAGACCTACAAAGTATTAGGAGTTGATTTCGACAAAATATATTACGAATCTGAAACATATATAGACGGAAAAGAGAAAGTTCTCGAAGGTCTTGAAAAAAATATATTCTATAAAAAAGAAGATGGCTCAGTATGGGTTGATCTTTCGGCAGAAGGCCTTGACCAAAAACTACTTCTTCGGGGCGATGGCACATCGGTATATATGACTCAGGACATAGGTACTGCAAAACTTCGTTACGATGACTACCCTATCGACAAGATGGTTTATGTGGTAGGAAACGAGCAAAATTACCATTTTCAGGTACTATCTATTATCTTGGACAAACTGGGATTCCAATTTGGAAAAGACCTTGTTCACTTTTCGTACGGAATGGTTGAACTTCCCAAAGGTATGGGACGCATGAAATCGAGAGAGGGAACAGTAGTAGATGCTGACGATCTGGTTGAAGAAATGATAAATACGGCACGCGAAACATCTGACGAATTAGGCAAGTTAGACAATTGCACACAAGAAGAGGCTGCTAATATTGCCCGCATAGTTGGTTTAGGCGCATTAAAATATTTCATCCTGAAAGTTGATCCTAAAAAGAATATGGTATTCAATCCGGCGGAATCTATAGATTTTAACGGAAATACCGGCCCATTCATTCAGTATACTTATGCACGTATCCAATCGGTATTAAGAAAAGCGGCAGAACAAGGACTTGTGATTCCAGATACACTTGCACCAAATACAGTTCTTACTGATAAAGAAATAGCACTTATTCAACTTACAGCAGAATATGCAAGCACTCTAAAACAAGCCGGAGACGAATACAATCCTGCCCTTATTGCAAATTATGTGTATGAATTAGTAAAAGAATACAATCAGTTCTATCACGACCACTCCATCTTGAAAGAGGAAGATAAAGATATAAAATATCTAAGGCTGACTTTATCGGCAAATGTTGCTAAAATCGTAAAAAACGCAATGCAGTTATTAGGAATTGAAGTTCCCGATAGAATGTAAAGTATAAGAATATCTATTTTCCTTTAATTAGGGAGATAGTATATAGACGAAAAAAGAGGAGATATAGATTAATATATCTCCTCTTTTTTCGCCCATATAGTTAATTAAAGTTAAATAAAAAAAACAGACATAACACCCAAAAAGCTATATAACAACACATTAAACACAAACCCATTACCCAGTACAAGACACAGGATGGTATTATGTATTGCAGAGTACTAAATTAATTACATATATTTGTATAACATAAATCATTGCATAAGATAACATATAAAAAATACAGATATGAAAAAAGTTGTAGAAGTAAATATAGGAGGAGTCAACTTTACGATTGAGGATGATTCATACATCCAATTAAAGACTTACTTAGCAAGATTCGAGGCTTCACTTCCTTTAGAAGATGCAAAAGAAATAATGGAAGATGTAGAAGCCAGAGTTGCTGAAATATTTCAAAAAGAAGTTCGATATCCAAACCAAGTTATTGGATCCGATTCTGTAAAAAAGGTAATTGAATGCTTGGGTGAAGTAAATTCAAACACAAATACGAGTAATCAATCTCAAACAAAAACTGAAAATAAAATGAGAACAGGAAAAAAATTATATCGCAACATGGATGACAAAGTATTTGCAGGAGTTTGTAGTGGACTTGCCTCGTACTTTGATATAGATGTCACCCTAATCAGAGTCATTTTTGTTATAGTATTCATTTTGGGAGGCTCTGCATTCTTTGCTTACATCATACTCTGGGTGGTTATGCCTAAAGCAACAACAGTGATTCAAAAGATGGAAATGAACGGAGATCCTATAACTCCCGAGAATCTGAGAAACTATTCAAAATAAGAAATCAGATCACTCGAATTATTTTAAACAATCCGTGTAAGCCAGCAAAGTTTTACACACTTAAAATTAGCAATATGGAACCAATTAATGTAGATAATATAAAAGCTCAAATGAGAAAAGGGATTCTCGAATATTGTATTCTCAGCATACTGTCCGAAGGGGATGCTTATGCTTCTGCAATAATAAATGAACTGAAAGAATCTGAAATGATTGTAGTTGAAGGAACCCTATATCCTTTACTAACCAGACAAAAAAATCAGGAGTTACTTTCATACCGTTGGGAAGAATCAACCCAAGGGCCTCCCCGCAAATACTACTCCATCACAGACAGAGGTAGAGCCGTATTAGCAGAGCTGGATAATGTATGGACAGATCTTGTAAATACAATCGCCCGAATCAGAAAAAACAAATCCGTAGATATTCAAGAGTAATATACGTAATGGTAATTATTTAATGCAACATTATTCGAATGCAATGATTAGTAGCATTCATAATTACCAAAGCAATAAAAGGTCTGAGACCTTACAAACAGAACACATATAAAAAATACCACAATGAAAGAAACAATAAAAGCCAGCATAGGAGGATACGCCTTCACATTAGACGCAGATGCATACGAAATATTGAAATCATATCTCGACAATTTAAAATTCCACTTCGAGAATAAAGAAGATGGCCATGAGATCATTTCTGATATAGAAGCACGTATGTGCGAACTCCTACAGATGAAAGCCAGTAAAGATGAAAGCATAATCACAATTGAAGATGCTAGAAGTATTATTGAAATAATGGGAAATCCTGTAGATTTCGAAGAGGAGGCTCCCGATAATACAAGCATAGATGATAATTCAAACAAATATCAAAAGCCTGAGAATACAATAATCAGCAAGAAACTCTACAGGGACCCCGAAAATGGAATTATGGGAGGGGTATGTGCAGGACTTGCAAAATACTTTCATGTAGATGTCGTATTAATACGAATCGGCTATGCAGCCAGTATTGCCTTAGCCGGATTTATTGCTGATAAACTGGGTGCTTATATTTTTACCTCCTACTTCCTGCTATGGATAGCTATGCCCAAAGCTAAGACATTCGCGCAAAAGTTGGCTATGTCGGGAGCAGATCCGAGTATTGAAGCAATAGAAAACCGAACCGCTAAAATATCGAGACGCAGAGAAAGCCGCATAGGAAGTGTCTTAGGATCTATCATCAAAGCTGCAAGCGGAACTATTGTATTCATGATCGGTATAGCCATTGCATTAGCCGGAGGCTTTACCATATTTTTCCCGGCAGCATTAGATCTGCCTTCTATTTCTGAAGTATTAAGCATATTTGGTTTATACTCTGCCAATATGAATATTACCTTAGCAATAATCTGGTTCTTACCGGCTGCCTGCTTATTGTATTTAGGAATAATAATATGTACAAAGATTACACCTAAAGACTTTGTTATATTCGGCATAGCATTATTAATCTGGATTGGAGCATGCTCATACCTTGGCGTTATTTCGGCAAAACAAGCTAAAAACTACAAAGAACATGCAAATTTCGTTGAAAAGGTAGATATAAATACTCCGTCAGACACACTCTATGTACAATTACACAAAGATGTGCAAAATGCATACAGATGGAAAAATGGAAATAATGAATTGTATACATTGGATGGAGATCCAAAGTCATGGTTTATCTTCCCCGGAGTTCAAGTAAATCAAGATACGATTTATAAGAACTTTGAAATAAAAATTAAGAAAACAGCTTTTGATAAGAATTATCAATTGGCAAAAACAAAGGCTACAGAAGCTCAGCTTAATTATAACATTCAGGATTCTTTGGTACTGATCAATCCTCATTTATACAACAGGAATAATCCTTGGAATCGTGAATTCTTCGAAATCGAAATCAATTGTCCAATCAATAAAACCGTTATAATAGATGAACCTATCAACTACGGGAAACATTATTTCGACAATTGGGATATCGATTAAAAAATAATGCAAAAAAAGTAGACATGTGTGTAACGAATACCGCCTTTTAGGAGTCTTACATATAAAGAGCTTAACCACAAAAACTCAAAATCATGAAAACAGCAATAATAGCCCTAAGTATAGCCATATTTGCTCTAGCAGGAAATATAAATAATGCCTTTAGCATGGATAATTTCTACAAAAACGAAGAAATTAATAAAGCCGGACAAATTACCAAGACAACAGTATGCACAGGAGAAGACGGAAAAAACCTGACACCTGTTAAGCAATTCGAGAACAAGTACGACAATAACGGAAAGATACGTGAGAGGATATTATCTGTATGGGATTCCCGACAATCAAAATGGAATGCCAACAAAAAGTATCAATACGAATACACTTTGGATGGACAATTGCAGATGCTTTCGTATACAACATTCAATGACTCAAAAAATGTATGGGAAGGTGAAATAAAATATGCGATGTATATATATAATTCTGAAGGCAACCTTCTGCTTGTTGATTATTTTAATATCGAAAATAAAGATTATGAAGCATTAGCTTCTGACTTTAGCATAAAATAAGATTTTACTACTAACTCAATTTGTGTCGGGTACCAGTTGCGAAACCAGTATCCGACTTTTATTTTCTTATTTATCAAAGATTATTGAAGTCCGAACTCGGCAGGAATAGAATCTAATACACAAAATAGCTCCTCAACAGTAGCAGCTCTCAACATAGCAATACGTGTCTGCTTAAAATCGGGAATACCTTTAAATAAATTACTTGATGCCAAATGCCTGCGGCTATGAATAATACCTCCTCTTTCGCCCGAATGAGCTACATTCTTTTGAATATATTCCTTCAAAATATTTAAGTACCAAACAAAAGATTCTTTTGGTAACAATTCACCTGTCTTTAAATAATGCTTTACCTCTTTAAATATCCATGGATTACCAATGGCCCCACGTCCTATCATCACAGCATCAACACCTGTCTGATCAAAACGAAGCTTACACTGCTCAGGAGTTGTAACATCTCCATTACCAATTATCGGAATATGCATCCGTTGATTATTCTTCACATCAGCAATTAAAGACCAGTCGGCATCATCACGATACATCTGGCTACGTGTCCTGCCATGAATGGTCAAAGCCTGAATACCTACATCTTGTAACTCTTCGGCAAGTTCAACAATTATTTTCGAGTCGTGATCCCATCCTAAACGGGTTTTTAGAGTTACGGGCAATTTAACAGCTTTCACCACTTCACGAGTAATCTCAACCATTAAATCAGGTGTTTTCATCATTCCCGAACCTGCACCTTTTCCTGCGACTTTCTTTACAGGACAACCAAAGTTGATATCTATAATATCGGGCTGAGCTTCTTCACAAATTCTGGCAGCCTCCACCATCGCGTCTACTTCCCGTCCATATATCTGTATAGCCACAGGACGCTCAGCATCGCATATAGTCAGCTTTTCTTTCGTCTTATTCACATGTCTGATAAGGGCGTCACTCGAAACAAACTCCGTATACACCATATCTGCTCCAAACTGTTTACATAATAACCTGAAATCCATGTCGGTTACATCTTCCATTGGAGCCAAAAAAACCGGTTGATCCGAAAAATCTATATTGCTAATTTTCATTATTAAAGTGGGCTAAGGTCAAAGACCTGTTTATTACCTCGATAAGTATAATTATGGCTGACAGCTATAATTAGATAATAGAGGATTAAATATTTACTGTTATTTATTATCCAAAAATCGAAGACAAAGTTATATCTAATTCTTTAATTCTCCATTTTTTTATAAAACTCATCTATTTTATATTGAAAATACAATCCGAGACCACTAATTCTACCTTATGAGAATACAAGGCGATAAAAGTCATCTTTTTCATATAGAAACGAGTAAAAAAACAGAGCAGTTTTCAGCAAATAAAAAGGTGTATACATGATAAAAACCATGGATAAATCGGTCAAAAAAAAGCAAAATACAAAAAGAATATATATACTTTTATATAAATCAATAATACTATAATTATAAAGATACAAGCAATCAAACAAAAAGTTCAATATATTGATATACAGATATTTATATATTATTATACAAATATATAAATCTAAAATAATAAAATAATAAATAGATTTAAGAAACAACAAATTAGAGACTTATTATATACAAACAGAATAGAAAAACAAGATAGAAACAGATAAAGAAACAACCAAGTATTAAACCTCAATTATATAATACAATAATAATCAATAAAAAAACGACAGAAAACCGACAAAAAAAGCTCATTTACAAACCTCAACAATCGCAATTTTATAACATATATAAGTGATCAATAAAAAAATATGAAAAAAGAATTGCATTTATCAAAAAAATATTACTTTTGTCAAATCATTATACCAAAAATAGAACAATGAGAAATTTTTCTTTTGCATACTACTTCTTTTTTTACTTTTACTTTAAAAGGTAAGACAGGATTTTGTATGTAGTAAAGAAAAACAACATAATAGATATATAAAATCCTGTCAAGCTTGACGGGATTTTTTTGTTTTAAGTATTCAAGAAAAATTAAAAACATATTTGAAAGTCATAACTATCAATAGATAGTATACTTATCAAAGCAATGAAAAAGGTCTGAGACCTTAAGTTATATACAAACAAATAACGGAAATTACTCAAATGAGAAAGGTAGCAATTCAAGGAGGACTCGGAGCATATCACGGGATAGCAGCAGAAAATTTCTTTGTTGGTGAAGAGGTTGAAATCGTCCCCTGCATAACATTTAAAGATATCTTTACTTCTATCAAGAAAGATCCGAATATCATCGGGATTATGGCTATTGAAAATACAATAGCAGGCAGCCTTTTGCCAAACTACGAATTGCTAAAGAATAATAAGCTACCGATTGCGGGTGAATACAAGCAACGCGTTTCGCATTGTCTGGCTGTATTGCCCGGGCAGACTATACACGATGTAAAGGAAGTGATTTCGCATCCTATTGCATTAATGCAGTGTGTAGATTTCTTAGAAACCCTACCTAAAGTAAAAGTAGTAGAGCACGAGGACACTGCACTTGCAGCTAAAGATATTAAAGATAAAAATATGCTGGGCACTGCAGCCATATGCAGCACAAGAGCAGCCGAAATATACGGATTGGATATACTAGCGAGGGGAATTGAGACAAATAAGCACAATTTTACTCGCTTTCTTATTTTTGGCAATCGCTGGATTGTGGACGAGATACAAAAAGACGAAGTATTAAATAAATCGTCTATTGTATTTACATTACCACATAACGAGGGCAGTTTATCTCAGGTTTTGTCGGTACTCTCATTTTATCACATCAATCTGACTAAGATACAATCGCTCCCCATCATAGGCAGTGAGTGGGAATATCAATTTTATATTGATGTAAAGTTTGATAATTATGAGCGATACCAACAGGCTTTAAATGCTATACGCCCATTAATCAGCGAATTAAAAATATTGGGGGACTACCCCGAAGGAAGACAAAGTGAATTATAAAGGTCTCTGACTTTTTTCATTGCTTTGATAAGTATACTATCTACTGACAGTTATGACTTTTAGATGCGACATTAAATTGTAACTTTACTTAGAAATATGAGCACAAAACAGATTATTCCGGCAGAACGCCTCAATTCTATTAGCGAATATTATTTCTCGACCAAACTCAAAGAGGTTGCCGAAATGAACGCAGCAGGTAAAAATGTAATAAGCCTGGGAATAGGAAGCCCCGATCTCCCCCCTTCAAAAGAAACGATAGAAGCCTTATGCGAATCGGCTGTACAACCCAATGTTCACGGATATCAACCTTATGTAGGTATTCCTGAACTACGACGTGCTTTCGCTGATTGGTATAAAAAATGGTACAGCGTCGATTTAGACCCGTCTTGCGAAGTTCAGCCACTTATAGGTTCTAAGGAAGGAATCTTACATATTTCTTTGACTTTCCTCAATCCCGGTGACGGAGTACTCGTGCCTAACCCTGGTTATCCGACATACACATCAGTAAGTAATTTGGTGCAAGCTAAAATACACACTTACGATCTGGATGAAAATAACAATTGGCAACCGGATTTCGAAGCTCTCGAAAAAATGAATTTGTCGAATGTAAAGCTTATGTGGGTCAATTACCCTAATATGCCTACGGGAGCAAATGCAACTATTGAATTATACGAGCGCTTGGTTGCTTTCGGCAAAAAACACGGGATCATAATAGTAAATGACAATCCATACAGCTTCATTTTAAATACAAACAGATTAAGCATTCTGCAAATTGAAGGAGCTAAGGATATCTGCATCGAGATGAACTCTCTTAGCAAATCACATAATATGCCGGGCTGGCGTATGGCTATGCTGGCTTCCAATGCTCAATTTGTACAATGGATATTAAAAGTGAAAAGCAATATTGATAGCGGACAGTTCAAACCGGTTCAACTGGCAGCTATTGCAGCACTTAATAATTCGGAAGAGTGGCACACTGAGAATAATATCAACTTATATACAGCTCGCCGTAAATATGCCGAAAAAATAATGAGCAGCCTAGGCTGTACATTTGATCCCAAGCAGGTAGGTTTGTTCTTATGGGGCAAAATACCCGACACCTATAAAGACAGTGCCGAACTGGCGGATAAAGTTCTCTATGAAGCAAATGTATTCCTCACTCCCGGATTTATATTCGGAGATAAAGGTAAACGCTATATACGCATTTCACTTTGTTGTAATGAACAAATGTTGAAGGAAGCATTGGAGAGGGTAAAAAAATTGTCTTAATATTCTGGATATGAAATTTACAGCAATAGAGACAACTCTAAAAAATGGAGAAACTATAGTCATTCGTGAAGCACAGATTGAAGATGCAGCCGAACTGATAACCGTTGTAAAAAAATATATTGAAGAAAGTGAGTTTATTCCCTATGTAGAAGGAGAATTTAATCCGACTTTGGAGGAAGAGGAGAAATGGATACAATCGTTTCTTGATAATGAAAATAGCCTTATATTAGTGGCTACACATCAGGGACACATTATCGGGAACATCAACTTTGGCGGATTACAACAAAAGATAATGTACCATACTGCACGCTTAGGTATGGGGATGTTATCCGAGTGGAAAGGTGTTGGAGTTGGATCGGCACTTCTAGATAATGCTCTACAATGGGCTAAAAGCCATTCACCTTTAGAGATTATATATCTTGAAGTTTATGCTAATAACAAGGCAGGACTGGCATTATATAAAAAATACGGTTTCGAAGAATCGGGAAAACGTAAAGGTATTTTTAAAGTAGACGATAAAACATATATCGACGAAATTATAATGATACAGAAAATAAAATAAGGTCTCAGACCTTTCTGTTACTTTGGCAAGCATAGCAGCTGGCATCAGTTAAAGAATGAGATGTAACAGAAGAACCGGCAAATATTAAAATCAATAATTAAAATAAAAACAAGATGAAATTAGAATCAATTTTACTTCCCGGGGTAGACCCCAAAAGACCTTTCGTTATTGCAGGACCTTGTAGTGCCGAAACTGAAGACCAAGTAATGGAAACTGCTAAACAATTAGCAGCCGACGGCATCAAAGTAATGCGTGCGGGAATATGGAAACCACGTACAAAACCCGGAGGCTTTGAAGGTATCGGAAGCGAAGGACTATCTTGGTTGAAGAGAGTAAAAAAAGAAACAGGAATGTATGTTTCTACAGAAGTTGCAACTCAAAAGCACGTATACGAAGCCTTGAAATATGGAGTAGATTTACTTTGGATAGGTGCTCGTACAACTGCTAATCCTTTTGCTGTACAAGAAATTGCAGAAGCTTTGCAAGGTGTTGACATACCTGTATTGGTAAAAAACCCTGTAAATCCCGATTTAGAATTATGGATCGGTGCATTGGAGCGTTTAAGTAACGTTGGTTTAACCAAACTGGGAGCTATTCACAGAGGATTCAGTTCTTTCGACAAGAAGATATATCGCAACCTTCCACAATGGCATATACCTATCGAATTGAAACGCCGCTACCCAGATCTTCCAATCATTTGTGACCCTAGTCATATTGGTGGCAAACGTGATTTGATTCAACCGCTTTCTCAACAGGCTATGGACTTGAACTTTGAGGGTTTAATCATCGAGACTCATTGCAACCCCGACTGTGCATGGAGTGATGCTTCTCAACAAGTAACTCCTGAGAGATTAAAAGAAATATTAGGTTCTCTGATCATACGTGAAGGCAAACAAACAACTGAAGACTTATCGGCTCTTCGCCGTCAGATTGACGAGGCTGACGATCAATTGCTTGAACTTATCGCCAAACGCATGCGCGTTTCTAAAGAAATCGGTACTTTCAAAAAAGAGCACAATATGACAATTGTACAGACCGATCGTTATGATGAAATTCTAACAAAACGCATTGCTCAAGCTACTGAAATGGATATGAATCCCGAATTCATGCGTGTTATTCTTGAAGCAATACACGAAGAATCAGTAAGAGTGCAGCTGGATATAATGAATAAATAAACATAAAACACTCTCAGTTATTAGATAACTGAGAGTGTTCTTTTCTTACCCAATATAGACAATACATTTCCCTACCACTAAAAAGCTTCATTTAACCCTAAGAAGAATCCTTGAGATCCATTTGTGCCCCATCCATAGTCCAATGTAAGGTTTGTTCGTGCTTTCTCATTCAGCATATAGCGTAATCCTACACCACCAGCCAAATTTATATGGCTAAACAAATTAACATCTTCGGTACGACTACTAGCCGATACTGCATTTACAAAAACAACTCCACCCCATTTATCTTTATCTTTCTGTAAAGGAAAACGATATTCAGATTCTAGATAAACCAAGTCTTCTCCACGAAAACGTCCGAAAGTATAAGCTCTCCCGGATCGACTTGCTGTATCCCAGCCTAAAGCAGGCAAATTCATATAAGGCACATCACCCGATGTTACAAAATTCCCATATAACCAAACCGCAATCAAGTTACGAGGTCGCTCTTCCGATAAATTAAAATAACCTCTATACTCTGTCCACAAAATGGTGTTAGTAGTTGTACTCCCTATAAATTTCGGATTTACCCTCCAATTTATCATAGCATATCGTCCTTTATAAGGATTTGCAGTATTATCTCGACTATCAAATAAAGCATTAAGCGAGATTCCCGAGAGGGCGTAAGATTTTGTACTAATTCCCTTAGATGTATTATAAGCATAGTGATGAGTAATACGATTAGGATCAGACTCAAGATCTAAAAGATGATCATCGATACTCGAAAACATATCCAAATGATAGCCTAAACCTAAGAAAAGACGTGTATCCTGATATCTTTTCAAAAATGTCTGATACAAACGAAAAAAATTGTACTCCATCATTTGCCGTGAAGGCGTTTTTTTATACGGATTGTTTATGTTTACATCCCCTTCACTACCATCAACAAGCAGAGTGTTGCTTCTTGGACCTGTCCCCAAACCATAAGTGGGCTGAGAGGTTACCTGAAAACGGAGATCGGTTAATAAATTCCAGCTATCCTCCGATAAAAAAGCATTTCCTCTAAGGTATGAGATTAATTGATTGTTGGTAGTATATGTCAACGAGCCAACAGCAACTGAAGGACTTGTATTTTTAGGATTACCCATAGTCCACGAAAAGCTAGAGGTAACACCGAACACGATTCCTAAGGTTGGGTTAGCGGCTATTACCGGAATCGGTGTAATGCTTACCCCCTTGCTATAAGAACCCTCTGGTATAGAATCTACCTCTTGCGCACACAAGTTAGCATAACCAATCATTGCAAACGTAATCATGGCTATTATTCTTATTGTCTTCATTTTGTCCGTTTTAGCGTTTCAAATAAAACACTAAAATCAATCGTATTGTTTTACATTTATTTGCTTTTTTTATGAAAAGGGACACACTCATCAAACTTTTCATTCCTTATTTTGAATAGATAAAAACAATATCTTACCTTTGATTAGCGATTATTATAGGATACAAACCAATAATTGAGTGTTTTTTTAACCTAGTAATTCACAAAGAATAACATCACAGAAATAGATTCTTAAAACGGTATAAAAATGAAAATATTAATATTAGGTGCAGGAAAGATGGGATCATTCTTTTCTGATGTATTAAGTTCCAATCATGAGGTTGCTATGTTTGACACCAATCCAGACAGATTGAAATTCACCTACAATGTGGTAAGGATGAGCGATCCGAAAGAAATTTCGGAATTCAATCCGGAGTTAGTTATTAATGCTGCAACCGTTAAGTATACTATCGATGCATTCAAAACTATTCTTCCATATATTAGCGACACTTGTATTATTTCAGATATAGCATCGGTTAAAACCGGGTTACAGGAATTTTATGCTTCGGTAAAACAGCCTTTTGCATCCTCCCACCCGATGTTCGGACCTACTTTTGCAGACTTACGCAATCTGAGTACTCAAAGTGCAATAGTTATATCTGAATCAGCAGAAAAAGGCAAAGCGTTTTTCTTAGATTTATACAAAAGCTTACATCTCCAAGTATTCGAATATACTTTTGACGAGCACGATCAAACCATAGCTTATTCGCTTTCTATTCCTTTTGCTTCAACTTTGGTATTTGCTTCTGTGATGAAACATCAGGAAGCTCCCGGAACAACATTCAAAAGGCATATGGATATAGCCAAAGGACTTCTATCGGAAGATGATTTTCTTTTGACTGAGATTTTATTCAATCCATACACTCCCCAGCAAGTGGAGCAAATAAGAGAAGAACTTGGGCAACTGCTTTCAATCATCGAAAAGAAAGATTCCACAGAGATGTTAGAATTCTTAACTAAAGTGAGAAAAAATATAGAATAAGATCAATATTATTGGGTGAATATTTATTCATCCATACAAAGCAAAAAAAGAGTATTTCAAGATGAAATACTCTTTTCATTTATATCACATAAATTATTTCGATTAACCTACACTTCCCTCCAAACTAATTTGAAGTAATTTTTGAGCTTCTACTGCAAATTCCATTGGCAATTTTTGCATAACCTCCTTTGCATAGCCGTTTACAATGAGTCCTACTGCATCTTCGGTAGCTATACCACGTTGATTACAATAAAAAACCTGATCTTCGCTAATTTTCGAAGTAGTAGCCTCGTGTTCTATAATAGCTGTAGAGTTTGCTATTTCAGAATATGGAAATGTGTGAGCTCCGCATTTATCCCCTAGCAACAAGCTATCGCATTGTGAGTGATTACGGGCATTCTCAGCCTTTGGAGAGACTTTGACCAGCCCTCTATAAGAGTTCTGGCTTTGTCCTGCAGAAATACCTTTCGAAACGATACGGCTTCTGGTATTTTTACCGATGTGAATCATCTTCGTTCCGGTATCAGCTTGTTGATGATGGTTAGTAACTGCAACCGAGTAGAATTCGCCGGTAGAGTTATCCCCTGCCAATATACAAGATGGATACTTCCATGTTATAGCAGAACCTGTTTCGACCTGCGTCCATGATATTTTAGAAGACTCTCCTTTACAAATTCCACGCTTCGTAACAAAGTTGTAAATACCTCCTTTACCATCTTTATCTCCCGGATACCAGTTCTGAACCGTTGAATATTTCACCTCTGCACGATCCATCGCAATTATCTCAACAATAGCAGCATGCAACTGGTTCTCATCTCTCATAGGAGCTGTACAGCCTTCCAAGTAACTTACATACGAATCGTCATCTGCCACCAGTAAGGTTCTCTCAAACTGACCTGTGTTAGCCGCATTGATACGGAAGTAGGTCGAAAGTTCCATCGGACAACGAACTCCTTTTGGGATATAAGCAAACGAACCATCACTAAATACAGCCGAATTTAATGCTGCAAAGTAATTATCTTTGGAGGAAACAACTGTCCCTAAATACTTCTTAACCAATTCGGGATACTCTTGCACCGCTTCTCCGAAAGAACAAAAGATAATTCCTTTTTCAGAAAGCACATCTCTAAAGGTTGTTTTCACCGAAACACTGTCCATTACAACGTCTACAGCCATTCCAACCAACTTCTTCTGTTCGTTTATTGAGATGCCTAACTTATCGAATGTTTTCAACAGTTCAGGATCTACCTGATCCAGACTTTCGGGTGCTATTTTTTGTTTAGGTGCCGAATAATAAATTACATCCTGATAATTTATTTCAGGAATATCTAACTGTGCCCACTCGGGCATCTTCATTGTAAGCCAATGTCTGTAAGCAGTTAAACGGTATTCAAGCAACCATTCAGGCTCGTTTTTTTTAGATGAAATCAGTCTGATAACATCTTCATTCAAACCCTTACCAATGGATTCGTTTTCGATATCTGTTACGAAGCCATATTTATAATCACCGGATGTTATCTCATCCAATATTGTATCTTGATCTTCTTGCATTTTATATTTAATACTTTATTGTAAAATTGAAATTTCTAATAATAAACTTTTTCTATTATCTATGCGAATATATAAAAGATTACACATATATGAAAACAATAAGCCTGCAGGCTTTGTTTTAGAAATAATATAATTTAGATATGAATCGACAAAATTAAGGTATTCTAAGAATCATATTCGCTAGTATTCTGGATTTTTATAATTAAAAAACATAAAAAATGCTACAAAACAGCATTATATTTTGTTTCTTTGCACCAAATTAAGGCGTGAAGTATCTGAACCACTTATATCGAAGATACAAAAATAAAAGCAGAGTAAATATTTTATGTCAAAAAATCGTCAACTAAAGACTACATCTCTATTTGGAACCGGAGTAACTACAACAGTAAGCATTACCCTTGTTTTATTTTTATTGGGATTGACTTTTTTTGTGGCAGTCATGGGACGCGAAATTTCATCTTTCATCAAAGAGAACCTAAGCATAACAATCGAATTATCGGAAGATACAAACGACGCTGCAGCAGCAAAGCTTCAAAAGCAATTAAACGCCAAGCCTTATATAAAATCGGTAACCTTCATCAGTAAAGATGAAATCAAACAGGATCTTATAAAAGAATTAGGGGGCGATCCCGAAGAAATATTAGGCTATACTCCTGCATCTAATTATTTCGATATCACATTAAAATCAGAATATGCCAATATCGACAGCATAAGAGTTGTCGAAAAAAGCCTCAAAGGTCAAAAAATCGTCAAAAGCTTTTTATATAGCGAGGACACCATACAGATGATCAATTCAAACCTGTCAAAATTAGGTACAGGCCTATTGGTTTTGGCAGCTATATTAATGTTTATATCCTTTACACTCATACGAAATACTATCCGCCTTAACATCTACGCAAAACGTTTTTTAATAAACACGATGCAATTGGTAGGAGCTACAAATGGTTTTATTCGCAAGCCTTTTGTTATTAAAGCTATTGGTTATGGTGTAATAGCAGCTATTATAGCCAATATAGGCATTACAGCGTTGATATATACTCTAACAAAAGAATTTCCCGAAATCATTTCGATAATCAAGATCGAAAACCTCGTTGTACTCTATGTGATTGTAATTATACTAGGTATACTTCTTCCACTTCTGGCAACGACATCTGCTGTAAACCGGTATTTAAAAATGAATACGAATAATCTGTATCACGCTTAAAGATCGCAGACTAATTATATT
The DNA here is from genome assembly GCF_011299335.1 of Dysgonomonas sp. HDW5B. Lineage (GTDB taxonomy): Bacteria > Bacteroidota > Bacteroidia > Bacteroidales > Dysgonomonadaceae > Dysgonomonas_A. The sequence continues at coordinate 2,325,421 of NZ_CP049858.1, read as the reverse complement.
TCTTTGGTAAGCACCGCAGCCAAAGCTTTTTTATTTGAAGAATGCGGTATTTTAATAAATCCTTGTACTTAAAAACAATATGGAAAAGAAAGATTTTGCATTAGGTAAACTTAATTACATAATTTGTGCAGCATCGTTTGCTCTTATTATCATTGGTTTTTTATTAATGACAGGTTCATCAACCAGTATCGAAGGTGGTTTTCAGCCTGATATCTTTAGTACACGACGTATTGTTGTAGGACCAATGGTTTCTTTTTTTGGATTTCTACTGATGATAGTAGGAATATTATATCCAACCAACAAGCAAAAGGAAGATTCTTTATCACAAGACACGCCAAAAGCATAACACTCTAATTAACAATTAAATAAAACATACTATTTAAAGAATGGATACACTACAGACTATTATCATAGCCATTGTAGAAGGGCTTACTGAATTTCTACCAATATCATCAACAGGTCATATGATCATAGCCCAGCAATTATTGGGCATTGAAAGTACAAGCTTTGTAAAAGCATTCACTGTTATTATTCAATTCGGTGCAATATTGTCTGTATTGGTTCTTTACTGGAAACGTTTTTTCCAATCATGGAATTTCTATATAAAATTATTAATCGGTTTTATACCTGCTGCAGTATTAGGGCTTTTGTTCAATGATGTAATTGACGAAATGCTCGAGAATGTATATGTAGTGGCTACAACTCTGGTACTAGGAGGGATTGTTATGCTATTTGTTGACAAATGGTTTAACTCTCCTGACAAGGATAAAGAAATAACATACAAAAATGCTTTTATCATTGGTTGTTTCCAATGTATTGCAATGATTCCCGGAGTATCCCGATCTATGTCAACCATTGTCGGAGGTATGAGCCAAAAGCTGACACGCAAAGCAGCGGCTGAGTTTTCGTTTTTCCTTGCTGTACCAACAATGGCGGCGGCTACAGGATACAAATTACTCAAATTGGTGATGGAACCTGACGGAGTTCAAATTCTTCAGGACAATATGTCAACACTAATTATCGGAAATCTAGTCGCATTTATTGTAGCTATGTTAGCAATTAAATTCTTTATTGGTTATGTAACCAAATACGGATTCAAGTTATTCGGATGGTACAGAATTGCTTTAGGATTGGCAATACTTATTTTCCTATTAACAGGTCATGACCTGAATATTCTATAAGGTACAGACCTATTTTATTACTTTGACAAGTACAACTGATCGTTATAATTAAAATAATGTTGTAGCAAGTACTTGTTTTTATTAAAAACAGATGGATTTCATTTCGGGAGAGATTTTATATATAGATAAGCCTTTAAACTGGACATCATTCGATTTGGTACGAAAATTGCGTAATCGATTATGCAGGGATCTGAAAGTCAAGAAACTGAAAGTCGGCCATGCAGGTACTTTAGATCCTTTGGCAACCGGTGTAATGATTGTTTGCACAGGCAGAAAAACGAAGCTTATCGATACTTTTCAATATCAGGAAAAGGAATATATTGCAACAATTCAATTAGGTGCAACAACTCCTTCTTTTGATCTGGAAACAGAAGTAGATAAAACTTTTCCGACCGAGCATATAACAAAGGAACTGGTAGAAGAAACTCTAAAGTCTTTTTTGGGGCGGATCGAACAAGTACCACCCGCCTATTCGGCTTGTAAAGTGAATGGGGAAAGGGCTTATAATCTGGCACGTAACGGTGAGGAAGTAGAACTTAAACCTAAGGTACTTGTTATAGATGAGATAGAGTTACTCGATTTTGAGAAAGACAGTATAAAGATACGTGTTGTGTGTAGCAAAGGCACTTATATCAGAGCTTTAGCACGAGATATCGGAGAAGCCCTTCAATCGGGCGGACATCTTACAGGTCTTATTCGCACAAGAATCGGAGAGGTAACTCTCGACCAATGTATGAAAGCTGAGGATATAGACAATATTACTCAATCCATAGATTGATTGACAGATATTAATGCGAATATTTATCTATCTATAATAGGGATAGTGATTAAATAGGTTACATTAATAAGAAGAAAAAAAGGTCAGAAAAAAGTGTCACTTTTGTAACCTTTGTAATCTTTTCAATCATTACCTTTTGAATTACAATGATTTAGAAAATTCGCAAAAGTTACACTTTTTAGTCATTTACGAGTCACTTTTGTTTACTTGTTGTAACTAAGGTAAAGTTTGATAAGAGAACTTTTAAGGTTCTGATTAGCATAAATAATAAGAAATAAATAAACAGATATATAAATATGAAACTTTCACAATTTAGATTCGATTTTCCGGAGGAACTAATTGCTACCCATCCTAACAAAAACAGAGATGAGTCACGTATGTTAGTTTTTGACCGCAAAACGGGTCAAGTCGAACATAAGCAATTTAAGGATATCCTTGAGTATTTTGACGATAAAGATGTTTTTGTTTTCAATGATACTAAGGTATTTCCTGCACGCCTTTATGGTAATAAAGAAAAGACAGGAGCAAAAATCGAGGTCTTTTTATTACGCGAACTTAACGAAGAATTCCATCTTTGGGATGTATTGGTTGACCCTGCACGTAAAATAAGAATAGGAAATAAATTATACTTTGGTGACGATGATTCGATGGTAGCCGAAGTTATTGACAACACAACTTCGCGTGGACGTACATTAAGATTCTTATACGATGGTCCTGCAGAAGAATTTAAGACAGCTCTTTATGCTTTGGGTGAGACACCAATCCCTAAGTATTTGGGTCGTCAGGAAGAAGATGATGACAAGCACCGATACCAGACTATTTTTGCTAAAAATGAAGGTGCTGTGGTAGCTCCTGCTGCAGGACTACACTTCAGCCGTGAATTATTGAAGCGTATGGAAATAAAAGGTATCGACTTTGCATACATCACTCTCCATTCGGGCTTGGGTAACTACAGAGAAATTGACGTAGAAGACCTTACCAAACACAAAATGGATTCGGAGCAAATGGAGGTTACGCAACATGCAGCTGATATCGTTAATAAAGCGAAAGCTAACGGAGCTAAGATATGTGCTGTAGGTACATCTTCGATGCGTGCCATAGAGACAATTGTCAGCACCGACCACCAATTGAAACCCAGCAAGGGATGGACTAATAAGTTTATATTCCCTCCTTATGATTTCAATATTGCTGATGCAATGGTAACTAACCTGCACCTTCCTCAGTCGACATTACTTATGATGACTGCTGCATTTGGAGGATACGATAGAGTTATGGAATTATACGAAGAGGCAGTAAAAGAAAAATATCGTTTCGGTACTTACGGTGACTCGATGTTAATTCTCTAAGAAACAAGACATTTTGTCACACATCATATAATAAAAGGACGAAAAGTAATATTACTTTTCGTCCTTTTATTTGTAGGGGTAGACCTCTTTGTATGTCTGAGGCGAACACATAGGTTCGCCCCTACGCACAAAGAATTAAAAGGTCTGTGACCTTATTTTTTCCAGAGTTGCTCCATATCTTCGAGAGTCTTCCCTTTTGTTTCAGGTAGAAACTTCCAAACAAATAGGGCAGCCAATACCGACAGAGCACCATAAACCCAATAAGCAAATCCATGATTAAATGTATTCACTAAAGTTTCGTTCTTATCCATAATAGGGAAAGTCCACGAAATAAGGAAATTAGACACCCATTGTGCAGCAACTGCAATAGACATTACCGATGACCGTACCGAATTGGGGAACATCTCGGACAACATAACCCAACAAACGGGTCCCCATGACATGGCAAATCCGGCGGTGTATGTTAACATAAAGATCAGTTTCAAAGTTCCATTCAGGTTTTGAGAAAATGAGGTTCCCAATCCTAACATAGATACAGCCATAATCAATGCACCGATAATCAGCAGTGGTTTACGACCAAATTTATCTACTGTCATAATAGCCAACACCGTAAATGACAGGTTGATTATACCCACAATAATTGTTTGCAGTAAAGCCGAGTCAGTACCCGATCCCATACTCTTAAATATCTCAGGAGCATAATACAATACCACATTGATTCCTACAAACTGTTGGAAAGCAGAAAGCAATACTCCTGTTATTATGATAAGAAATCCATAAGAACGGATAGGTACAAACAGAGCTATAATGAAACTACAGATCATTGATATTTCGAGAGCACTTGGTACACCTGCAAGAGATAGGGCCAAAAGACCTACAACAAACAAAACTAACCATGTCATCATAAATTTGTAATAGGGTTTCAATGAGGTCGTTTCATCTTTATCAAAACTATATTGAATCTCATCCATCTCTTTCTTAGCGGCAGTAGCTCCAACAAGTTTAGTCAGTATATCCAGACCTTTTTCTTTATGGCCTTTCATAATCAACCATCTTGGAGTTTCGGGAGCAAAGAACAGTAACACAAAGAACAAGCCCGAGGGGATAGCCAATGAAGCAAACATCCATCTCCAACCCATAGAATGTAACCACTCAGTATCTCCTTGTTTTGCGATAAAGTAGTTAACAAAGTACACAACCAACATACCAAATATGATGGCAAATTGATTGAGTGCAACGAGACTACCACGTTTCTCAGGCGGAGCTATTTCGGCAATATACATAGGTGATACCATAGAAGCGATACCAACCCCTACTCCACCGATAATACGGTAAAAAACAAAATGGTACACAAATGTATGATCTTGTACATCGGGCATATGATAGCCGATCTCAGGCCATGCCGAACCTATGGCTGCAAATAGAAAAAGGATAGCCGCCGCAAACAGAGCCGTCTTACGACCAAATTGCTGACTCACCCATCCTGCAATAGCTGCCCCGAATATACATCCGATCAAAGCGCTACTGATAACAAATCCCTCCATCGCATTTGCCTCATTGGTAGGCAAACCCATAGGATCAATAAAAAAATGTCGGAGCGATTCTACCGTACCCGAAATTACTGCCGTATCGTATCCGAAAAGCAATCCTCCGAGAGTGGCTATAACAGTTAACCCGATAGTATATGATTTACTAGCTTCGTTTCTCATTAAAATGAATATTAAGGTTTGAGAGTAAACAGGTTGACAAGTAAACGAGTAAACAAAGCTTATAAACTTGTCTACTCGTCAACTATTATTAGATATGCATGTTTACAATAGCTTCGTAAAGCTCTTGCTTACCACTGATTTGTGCAGGCTCGCCCGATTTATGAGCTATAGTACGTAAATCTTCCAGAGTTAGCTTTCCATCTTCAAATGCCTTTCCATTACCACTGTTAAATGAAGCATAACGCGCCTCACGCATTTTAGTATAGTCTGAGTTTTGAAGTACATCGGCAGCAATCAATAATCCACGTGCAAATGAATCCATACCCGAAATATGGGCGATGAACAAATCTTCTGCATCCGTAGAGTTACGGCGGATTTTAGCATCGAAGTTCACACCTCCATTACCAACACCTCCTGCAGGAAGCATTACTAACCAAGCTTGAGCTAATTCATATAAGTCGATAGGGAACTGGTCTGTATCCCATCCGTTTTGATTATCTCCACGGTTAGCATCGATGCTACCTAAAAGACCTGCATCTACAGCAGCTTGCAATTCGTGTTCGAATGTATGACCTGCCAATGTAGCATGGTTTACTTCGATATTTACTTTGAAATCATTTTCTAAGCCATAATGACGGATAAAACCAATCACAGTTTCGGTATCAAAATCATATTGATGTTTAGTAGGCTCCATTGGTTTAGGTTCGATAAGGAATGTACCTTTGAAACCTTGTTTGCGGGCATAGTCACGAGCCATGATAAGCATACGTGCCAAGTGATCTTTTTCGCGTCTCATGTCAGTATTCAAAAGACTCATATAACCTTCGCGACCTCCCCAGAATACATAATTTGCACCACCAAGAGCAATAGTAGCATCAATTGCATTTTTGATTTGAGTACCTGCGCATGCAACCACATCAAAATTAGGATTTGTAGCCGCACCATTCATATAACGCTCGTTACTGAACACATTGGCTGTCCCCCATAACAATTTGATGCCTGAAGTTGCTTGTTTCTCTTTAGCATACTCAACAATAGATTGTAGATTTTTTTCGTACTCCACCCAATTGTTACCCGGTTCAATTAAATCCACATCATGGAAACAATAAAAACCAAATCCCATTTTAGTCATGAACTCAAAACCTGCATCCATTTTATATTTAGCACGACTAAGTGGATCATTAGCATTGTTCCAAGGATGATGAATAGTTGCTCCACCAAAAGGATCACCACCATCAGCACACAATGTATGCCACCAAGCCATAGCGAAACGCATCCAGTCTTTCATAGACTTGCCCATCACTACTTGTTTTTCGTCATAATAACGAAATGCCAATGGATTTTTACTTTCTTTTCCTTCAAATTTGATTTTTCCGATATTTGGAAAAAACTCTTTAGTTCCTTTTAAAATTTCCATGATTTAGATATTTATAATAATTTAAGTAATTAATTCACTCTCTGTCAGGCATAAAACCTCACTTAATTAGTTCTTTCCAACGTTGATAAGCTTCTCTATATTGAGTCGTTTTATCAGATTCGGGTTCTATAGCCGATAGCTTTTCAAGAGAACCAAAAGCCTCATTATTAGAAGCATAAATTCGGGCTCCCATACCTGCACCTTTTGCTGCACCTGCTGCACCATCAGTATTAAACAGCTCTATAGTTGCTCCGCTTACACTAGCCAGAGTCTGTGCAAAAAGAGGACTCAAAAACATATTGGCATATCCGGCTCTTATCAAGTGGATATTCATGCCCATTTCTTTCATTATCTCCATACCATATTCGTATGAAAATACAATTCCTTCCTGAGCAGCACGAAGTAAGTCGGCTTTGTTATGTACATTGAAGTTGACTCCATGAATTGAACAATTCACTTCTTTATTTTCTAAAACACGCTCCGCACCATTACCAAATGGAATAATAGATACTCCATTAGCACCGATGGTAGATTGTCCTGCCAGATTATTCATATCATTGTAAGACATTCCACCTAATGCCAGATTCCGTTTCAACCATGAATTTAGAATACCTGTACCATTGATACAAAGCAGCACTCCCAAACGAGTTAACTCTTCGGTATAATTAACGTGTGCAAATGTATTTACACGCGATTTTTTATCGTAATCCAATTGATCCAATACGCCATAAACTACGCCTGAAGTTCCGGCGGTAGAGGCTATTTCTCCGGGATTAAACACATTCAGAGACAGAGCATTATTCGGCTGATCGCCCGCACGATATGTAATGGGAGTCCCTTTTTTCAAGCCTAACTCTTTTGCTGCTGCGGCTGAAACTTCCCCTTGCAGTCCGAATATAGGCTTAATCTCAGGAAAGAAACTCTTGGGTATTCCATAATAGTTTAGCACATCTTCGGACAGACATTTATTCTTGAAGTCCCAGAACATACCTTCCGATAATCCCTCAATTGTCATAACAGCATCACCCGATAGCTTCATGGCGATATAGTCACCCGGAAGCATCAATTTATCTATCTTTTGGAATATTTCGGGTTCATGCTCTTTCACCCAAGCCAATTTCGATGCCGTAAAATTTCCGGGAGAATTAAGTAAATGAGAAAGGCATTTTTCGTGTCCGATAGCATCAAAGGCTTTTTCTCCATAAGGAACCGCACGGCTATCACACCATATAATAGAAGGGCGAAGTACTTTCTGGTCTTTATCTACCAGTACCAGTCCGTGCATCTGCCATGTAATACCTATAGCTTTGATATCTTCACTTTTGACACCCGATTTTGTCATTACCGATTGATGGGCATTTTTCAGATTACTCCACCATTCTTCGGGCTCTTGCTCCGCCCAACCCGGTTTTACTGCTGTGATTTTCATCTCTTCTTTCGGGTAAAAGTCCGATGCTATTATCTTACCGGATGCAGCTTCGACCAAACAGGCTTTTACAGAAGAACTACCGATGTCATATCCTAATAGATACATACGATTTTATGTGTTTTATGGTTATTAAGGTCACAGACCTGTTTATTCAGTATTAAGTAAGGAAAATTCATCAACAAGCTTAAATACTTGTTTTCAATCTATTATATGCTTTTTTATCAAATTTATAGTAGCGTGCTGCACGATGTGATACGCCTGATTGCTTTTCAGCCAGAGGTAAAACATAGGTCATAGTAGCCACTTTTTTATGAAAATTACGAATATCAATTTTCTTATTATAAATAGATTCGTAAAGGCGATGTAATTGGCTGATCGTAAATTTCTGAGGTAATAAATCGAATACGATAACGGGGTCGGTTTCAATCCAACGGCGAATATCTACTAAAGAAGCTTCGACAATTTTATTATGATCAAATGGCATATTAGGAAGTTCACTCAAAGGGCACCATTCTACAGCTTTATATTTAGTTATATTGCTAACATTAAGCTTTCGCCCAATTCTGCAGAGCGAAAAATAAGCTACTGTTATAAGCCTATCGATATCGGGCTTATAGGCTTGGTCGAGCCATTTTATATCTTTGGGATTACTCGCTCTATCGGGTGCAGCAAAACATCTGAACTGTTTTAAGGTCATACGCTTTATTCCTGTAAGTTCATACAAAACACGTGAAGCTGCGTCATCCACATCTTCGTTATCAAAAATAAGACTACCGGGAAGTTTTAACCTTTTGGGATCGTTCTCATCTATGTTGTTACGCTGAACCAAAAGTATATTCAGTTGCTCATCATCAAAACCGAAAACAACGCAATCAACAGAGACATAGGTATGTATAAAATTTGGCTTCATGGTATATCTTAAACTTAAGTTGAATCAATATGACTAGGATTGAACAAATATACAAAAGAAGTTTATTCAAAAAATACATTAATTAAAAAATATCAAGTTAAATATTTGAAAGACAATTTATTGTATATCATACAATAAACAATAAGAACACAACACATATCATACAGTATACAGTAAGAATACTTGAAAATAAAGGACTAGAACAGCAATACATAGCGTCGTTTAATTATGTTAAATTAAACAATAAGAAGCTAAAAGAATTTTATGCATTAAAAACAAAAAAAAGGAAGTTATAAAACCTCCTCATTATAATATATACCCTTTATTATTTTTCTTACCTCGCATGCCCCAAAAGAGCCTCCAGATAACTCTGTAAGATTATAGCATGATTATGTATTAAGTCTTTAGATGCATACAATAGAGTAACAACCGGATGCTTTTTTAGCTCCTCAATGTAACTACCTATATCGGAAATATTATCTAATTCCTTTTGATAAGCAGAAACAAAAGCCTCCCAGTTTTCATCCATATTCTGATGATACCATTTACGCAATGCCGAGGAGGGTGTTATATCTTTTGCCCAAAGATCGTAGTGAAGATTTTCTTTTTTCATACCTCTTGGCCACAATCGGTCAACTAAAACTCTATAGCCATCGCTTTCCTCAAAATCTTCATAAACCCGTTTAATTTTAATTGATGTCATAATCGAAATAAATTAATTGACTTCCAACAAATGTACTAATTTACAAAATAAAAGCCTCCGGATTATATTGAATCCGAAGGCTTTCTATATTTAAAGAATAGATTATTAATATCTATAGTGGTCTGCTTTGAATGGACCATCTACAGGTACATCCAGATAAGCAGCTTGGTCAGGAGTAAGCTTAGTAAGTTTCACTCCGATTTGATCCAAGTGTAAACGTGCAACTTCTTCATCCAAATGTTTAGGCAAGCGGTATACACCTACTTCATAATCTTTTTGCCACAATTCTATTTGAGCCAATGTTTGGTTGGTAAATGAATTACTCATTACAAATGAAGGGTGACCAGTAGCACAACCTAAATTTACCAAACGACCTTCTGCCAATAAGAAGATAGAATTACCTGCAGGGAATGTATATTTATCAACCTGAGGTTTGATATTTGTATGTTTGATACCTGCGAAAGTAACCAGTTTATCCACTTGTATCTCATTGTCGAAGTGACCAATATTACAAACGATAGCCTGATCTTTCATAGCTTTCATGTGATCTATTGTTATAATATCTTTGTTACCAGTAGTAGTTACATAGATATTACCTTCTTTTACGGCTTCTTCCATAGTTGTCACTTCAAAACCTTCCATTGCTGCTTGTAGAGCACAAATCGGATCTATTTCTGTAACAATTACACGAGCTCCGTATGAACGCAATGAATGTGCACAACCTTTACCAACATCGCCATAACCGGCAACAACAGCAACTTTTCCTGCAATCATTACATCTGTAGCACGTTTGATACCATCAGCCAATGATTCACGACATCCGTATAGGTTATCGAATTTCGATTTTGTAACCGAGTCATTTACATTGATAGCCGGAATCAACAATTCTCCACGCTCCATCATTTGATAAAGACGGTGTACTCCTGTTGTAGTTTCTTCCGAAACTCCTTTCCAGTCGGCAACCGTACGATGCCATCTTTGATTGTCTTCTTTCAGCAATCGGTGAAGAGTATCAAGAATAACTTGTTCTTCGTGATTTCCTCCTTTACGATCTATTGTTTTAGCATCATTTTCGGCTTTGTATCCCCAATGGATCAATAGAGTTGCATCACCTCCATCATCAACGATCAAGTTTGGTCCTTTACCTCCGGGGAAGTTAAGAGCCTGCTCGGTACACCACCAATATTCTTCTAATGTTTCGCCTTTCCAAGCAAAAACAGGAACACCGGCAGCAGCTATTGCAGCAGCAGCATGATCTTGTGTCGAAAATATATTACAACTACACCAGCGCACATCGGCACCCAATGTTGTCAATGTTTCTATCAAAACAGCCGTTTGGATAGTCATGTGAAGAGATCCCATAATACGAGCACCTTTCAAAGGTTTAGAATCTCCATATTTTTTACGAAGAGCCATTAAACCGGGCATCTCATGTTCACCTATCTCTATTTCTTTTCTACCGAAATCAGCCAGACTAATGTCGGCTACTAAATATGGTAAATTGGGCAATAATTCTTTTGACATAAATTGTTATTGTTCTTATTATTAATGTATTCTTTGCAAAGATAGAACTTTTTTACGACTTTTTTCTATAAATAGAAAAGGGATAAAGCTCTAAAAATCAAGATTAGCTTATTTTACAATATTTACAGGGTGCTTAACACCTTTGTAGCTTTTCAATACTGCACGAGTCGAACCGACCTTTAGCTTAGTTTCCAGCTTAACCGGCATACGATTATCATCATCTGTAATATATACTTTCATAGCTTCTTTACCTCCGTCAAAAGCATCATCTTGAATGTACAAAGTCAACTTCATACAGTTATACTTTTTATTATCGTTAGCCTTTACCGATTCTTTTCCGTTATATACAATTCGCATACTGACTTTTGATCTTCCTGTTACAAAATTCACTTTTGTTTCTTTCCCAATCGCCATTTGAGGATAATTTAATGTACGGGCATAAAAGAGTACACTCATTAAATCGTATGTGCAACCTGAAAAGTTTAAAGTCTCATCAAATTTAAAATCTCCATTTTTATGTCTGATTGCACGGATTCTCACATCATTTCCTCCAGGATACGAGTAAGTCAATCGCTCTTTGGTATAATCCCCACCTTCATGAGCATCTTTGAAATACGCCAATGGCAGTACTCCCGTTGTTGTATAACAAGCTAAAGTATCACTCAACTCAAACACTTTACGGGCAAATCCTTGCGACTCGGAAATCAGGGTCATCTTATATGCATCTTTTCCTCCATATTTTACACTTTGCGTAGACATCGTTGCATATCCTCCTTTAATCGTAGCTGCAAATTTTATATAAAGGTCGTAGCTCAATTGTTCGCCTGCCTGAAAATATTTATTATCAACACTGCACTGCGAGGATACACTTCCTATCGTCAATAAGGACATAGATAGAAAAGCTATCAGGTTATTTAATAATTTATTCATATGCCTATTGTAAATTTCGGTTTCTATTCTCAATATCTATTTCCTGTATTCTGATTATTAGGATACTGGTTATTATTACTATTATTGTTCATACCGTTTGTAGTATTTGAGTTACGTTGAGAATCCTTCTTTGAATTTTGAGCATCTCTACGCTCCATCATTTTTTTACGTTTCTCATCGTCTTTCGGCTTATTCTTGGTTATATCCAACGGTTTTTGTTTATCCAATGGAAGTGTTCCAAGATCCCAATCTTCGGTAATATCCCAGAATGCCCTGATTTCGAAAGTTTTTGGATAATAATTTACCATCTCCGGCTCCCTCATTTCCGAATAATCTCCGGGATCCCATCTTCCATTCCCGTTGGCATCCAATATGATTCGTGCATAATATATACCAGGATTCAGATATACAAAAGATGCAATATCATCTTTCACCGTTGCACGGTAAACGGGCTTATCCGATTTATCGAGAAGTTCAACAAAGGCCGGCATACTATCCGGTAAATTATAGATATTAATATCCAACGAACCGTACTGATCCAAGGTTTTAACCTTAAACAGAACCTCTTGTTTATCGTTCCACAGACCGGTGTAACTATGGAGAGTTGCAGAATCTACAACAAACCGATACTGACCTCCGGGAATCCATTTATTCTGTATTCGATATTTACGGGGATTCAGGGAATCTTTTTCGAGAACATAATCAACATTCGAATAGGTTGAATCAGCTTGATACTGCACAAAGATTTTATTCTTCTCAAAGTCCTTAACCGGATAGTCAAATTCAATATTAATATCTTTATAAACATCAAAAAGCTGAGCAATATCGGTCGTAAGGGTTAAGAAGGTTACTTCCTCATCTTTATCTTTTTTCTTATCATCTTTCACCTTTTTCTTGGTACGGCTTATAAAGTTTAATGTATCAGTTACAGATTGAAGCTTATTTAATGAGTCAGTCATATTGTATGATACCCTCAAACTTAGCGTATCCATGGCGGCAATAGCTTTCTCTGTTATCCAGAACTTTAGAGTATCATTACCTGCCGTCCGCTCAAGGACTGACCAGTCGGTTATAGGCTTTGGTATATCTAAAGCCTCAATCTTAGGCATCGCTGTAGGTGCTCCAAAATAAATAGATATAACATCCTCCGTCAAGCGTTCATGCTTCTGTAAATATTGCCTTTTAAAGTCAGAGGTAAAAGATCTCAGGACTATATCATCGGGTAAAAATTTTGTATAATGAACGGTCTTAATAGTATCAAAACTTAAATTTTTTAGATTAAACACACTATCCTGACGAACTGCCGCTTCAACCGAAGGAACAATAATTTTATCTAGAAAAGCAATAGCTTCTCCCGGATTATCATATTTATAATCTCTATTGACATCATCCAGTGCATAGATTTTATATTCTCCCGGAGCAATCCCCTTTATCGAATATTTCCCCAATTCATTGGTTCTCGATATACGTTTAAACGGTAGTGTTGTAAACGCTGTATCTGATAAATTAGAATGTATACCAACATAAATACCTGATACGGGCTCCAGATTATCTGCAGCTAATACTTTCCCCGAAATAGAAAGAGTATCAACTACTGCACCTGTAGAAAAAGACAATGCAAAATCCTCCAAAGCATTTTTCTCATTATTGTCAACAATAGCATCTGTAAAGTCGATAGTATAAGTTGTATTAGCAATCAGAGTATCTTTTAACTCCACTATAACCTTATTATTTTGGGCTCTTATAATCGGAAAATTCCTTTGTGGAGGTGTTACAATAACTTTCTCCATAGGTTTTTCAATCTGCACAAGTTCATCAAATACAATTTGTACTTTGCCACTTTTTACAAATGTCTCATTAGGAGTAGGTCTGGAAGAAAGAACTTTAGGAGGGTCAAAGTCATAATCACCACCGGAGGGCGACCCCATACTGGCACATGAAAGGACTATTATTCCTGATCCTAATAATATAAAATTACGGATCATATTTTTTGTCACACTCCCTATTGAATGTTTTAGCATATTATGTTTATCTATTTTCGACAAAAATACAATGTTTTAAGTTATCACTATCAGGAACCATCCTAAAATATTGAAAGTCGCAGACCTTTTTATTACAACAGCCAGCAAGAGGAATATAATCGATTACATATCAAACTGATATAAGCATTTACGATCTTTTGCTAAAACATCTACTGCCGCTTAAAAAAATCCAACAATGATTTCAAAGGAAATACTTTATTTAACTTGTATAATGAGTATGATAAAGACATTACCAAAATCGGTATTCCTGCAATGATACTATAATTTGAAAAATATTTAACAATACAAAAAGCTAATAATACTAGAATTAAACTAATAAATCCTATTATAAGGTTCTCATTTGTCCATCGGAACTCACTTAATTTCCGCCCCAAAACAAATACAATAGGCAAGTATAACGAGTAAGCAATAAGATAAGATATACCGACTGATTCAAAGTTATAAAACGGATATAAACAATATATGGCGCCCAAATAGATTATGAGAAATACTGATTCCGAAAGAAAATAAATCAGACCTTTACCTTTTGCAAGAAGAATAAAACCAAGTGGCCACGATAAAACCTTAAAGAATGTTCCCAGAATTTGCCAATTGAGTATAATTGCCGCTCCTTCAAAATCTGATGAATACAACAATGACAGTGCTATTTTAGAACACAATAACAACAATATAATTATAGGAACAGCAATCACCAATACAATATAGGTCTGCTCATTTATTAGAAGTCCGGCTTTCCTATTGTCATTAATAATAGTACATAAACGAGGATAGAAATCAGATCCCATCGATTTTAATATCAACATCAAATATACATTCGTTATAGTCCAGGCAGCCTGAAATAGTCCGACAGACTCTAATCCTGTGTTTTTAGTAAGAAATGCCCTCACAAAGAAGAAACTTAGAGTTGTTAAAATAGAAGCCAAAACAATAAATACACCTACCCGTAAAACTGAAATACCTCTTCTTTTAAGATGCTCGAATGATACGGACATCGGTCGAATTTCAATTTTGCGTCTATAAAAGTATGCACTAAGATACATGGCTATACTTACAACGATAAAGACAGGAACTATACCTTCCAAACGATAGAAGTAATATAAAGGCAATGAAATAATCAATCCACAAACATTCCAGATGATAGAGGATTTCACCATATAAGATATTCGCCTAAGCCCCTGTAGAACGACAGCCTGCCCTGCAGCCAGTATGGTAAAAAACATACAAATTGAAAGTAATGCAAACTGAAGTGCATGCGAAGAATTTCCAAACACCCACATACTTATCGGGTAGCAAAAGAGTAAACAGATTGCTGCACCTAATAGAGCAAAGATCAACGCCCAGCGGTCTATTATTGAAATAACATAATGTAGTTGATCCTTTTCACCTGAATCATCATTGGCAGCAGCTATCTCACGCACCCCTGTAGTTTCGATACCCAAACTGGATATTGATTTTATCAGATCCAATGTCGATTGATATATACTAATCAGTCCAACACCAACGGTTCCTAATAAAATAGCAAGAATCTTATTACGAATAACTCCAATCAGTATAGTAAGAATCTGTGATCCGCCAAAAATACTTGTCGATTTTAGAATCTGTGTATATGACTTATCTTTTGTCAAATTATTTATTTCTAATAAGTTTATGATGAACAGACTACAAATTTAGTCAATATATCAGAAGTGGAGATTGTTATCAACTTTTCTTTTTTCTGAAGCCGAATATAAAGAAAAGATAAAAGGGAAGTTTTGTCCTAAAAGATTAAATATACGGAATAAAAAAGATGGGTATACCCGCTTTTTGTCTTTTTCGAGTCCTCTAACAATGGCTTTTGCTACTGTTTCGGAACTTTGACTAAAAAAGGGAACAGGAGGTTGTTTTTCTTTTGCTGCTTTCTCAAAGAAAGAAGTCCGTGTAGCGACAGGATACACTGCCATTATATGCAGATTAGCCGGAGACTCATACCTGTAACCTTCTACAAACTGATGCAAAGCCGCTTTGGTTGAACAATATAACGAATAATATGGTAAAGATACTTGAGCTACAGCCGAAATTGTACAAACAAAACTTTTGGAGTTTGAGGTATTTTCTCTCACAAACTTCTCCAATGAATAGATCGGAGAGAATACATTTAAAGCAAAGATATCTTCGATATGCTTCCAATCGGGAGTGGATAACTTTTCTAAATAAGCATATCCTGCATTTGCAATAAATATATCGATTTCCCCGAAAACAGACCGGGCATAATCAAATAAACTGTCAACACCTTTTTCATTACTTAAGTCTGCCGAAAATGGATAAACTACCCCCTCAACAAGAGGAATAGTTTCAACATGACGTGCGACCGCAATAATTTTCACATCCTTATAATCAAGGAACATCTTCAGGAGGGATAATCCGATTCCTGAAGATGCACCTGTAATAACTATATTTTTATTATTGATATCCATTCATCAATAATTTATCTGATTTTATCAAAGCCTTCACCGTATACCCCACGAACGGTACTTTGTGAAATAAATGCCTTTTCGTCTATGCTTCTTATTAAACGAAACATTTCTATTGACTCTGTTCGTTTAGCCAATACCAATATTATTTTTGTAGGCTTCTTTGTGTACCATCCCATTCCTTCAAGCAGAGTACAACCCCTGTGTAATTCTTTATTGATTGCATCTGCAATAGTATCATACTTATCAGATATTATAAGGTATTGAACTGATTGCTTTGAGCCATTAATAACCAAATCCATAGCATAACTCATTACACCTAATACGATCAAACCGGCTACGATTTTCTGGTAATCATGAAAAACAAAGTATGAAGATGATATAATTACAAAATCACAGAAAAGGACACCTCTTCCAAAAGTAATATTTCTATATTTACCGATAATTGCAATAATAGTATCAGTACCTCCGGTACTTCCGTTTACACTAAGTACCAATCCGACTCCAACGCCACAAATAATACCACCTATCAGTCCCGAAAGTAAAGGTTCATTCTCTATAACAGCTTCAACTATTATTTTCTCGGCAAGAGTAATAAGAAGCGTAAGCATAAGTACCCCATAGATGGTTTTTATCATGAACTTTAAGCCTAATACTTTTAATGCAATAACAAAAAGTACACAGTTTATGGCAAGATAGGTATATTGAAACGGAATAGCTGTTGCATACTCTACAACCAACCCCACACCTGTAGAACCTCCGGTTACAATACCCTGTGGCTTAATAAAACCGACTAGTCCGATTGCATACAAAGCCAATCCGAATGTAATATTGAGATAATCTTTCCAATAAAATTCTTTAAGATACTTCTTAGGCATACGCTTATTTATTACAGAACTATATTTACGATTTTCTTCGGCACAATAATTACTTTCTTAGGGGTCTTACCTTCCATCCATTTTGCCGAATTGCTATGTGCCATAACCGTTTTCTCAATTTCCTCATTAGAAGCATCAGCCGCAAATTCGATTGTAAAACGTGCTTTACCATTAAATGAAATGGTGTAATTAATTACACTTTCAACCAGATATTCTTCATTGTATTGAGGCCATACAGCATCACATACTGTAGTTGTATTTCCTAATGAATGCCACAATTCTTCTGCAATATGAGGTGCAAAAGGAGCTAAAAGAATAACCAAGTCATTCAATATTGCCTTTTTGTTACATTTAAGCGATGTAAGTTCATTTACACAAATCATAGAAGCTGACACTGAAGTATTGAATGAGAAATTCTCAATATCGAAAGATATTTTCTTAATCAACTTATGAAGAGATTTCAATTCATCTTTTGTGGGGGCTTCATCAACTACTACAAACTCATCTCCTTTATAGAATAAAGCCCAAAGTCTGCGTAAAAATCGATGTACTCCATCAATACCATTTGTATCCCAAGGCTTAGATAATTCTAATGGACCTAAAAACATTTCGTACAAGCGAAGTGTATCAGCACCATATTTTTCAACAATATCATCAGGGTTTACAACATTATGCAATGATTTGGACATTTTCTCAACTCCATAACCGCAAATATATTTATCATCTTCTAGTATAAATTCAGCTTCAGCATAATCAGGACGCCAAGTTTTGAATTTGTCAACATCCAGTATGTCGTTATCTACAATATTTACATCTACGTGAATAGCTGTAGTATCATATTGATCTTTCAAGTTCAAAGACACAAATTTATTTGTACCATTAATACGGTACACAAAATTGCTTCGCCCTTGAATCATTCCTTGATTAATCAGTTTTTTGAATGGCTCGTCTTCACATGATACATTAATGTCATATAAGAATTTATTCCAAAAACGACTGTAAATCAAGTGACCTGTAGCATGCTCGGTTCCACCAATGTATAAATCGACACTTCTCCAATACTCATTTGATTCTTTAGAAACCAAAGCTTTATCGTTATGCGGATCCATGTATCTCAAATAATAAGCCGAAGATCCTGCGAATCCGGGCATAGTATTCAATTCCAATTGGAATATAGTTGTATTATTGATTTCTGTTACTGAAACTACTTTTTCGTTCACAGTATCCCAAGCCCAATTGGTTGCACGCCCTAACGGAGGTTCACCCGTTTCAGTTGGCAAAAATTTATCAACTTCGGGTAGCTCAAGAGGTAATTTATCAATCGGCAGCATGTAAGGCAGACCATCCTTGTAATATACAGGGAAGGGCTCTCCCCAATAACGTTGACGCGAAAATATCGCATCACGCAAACGATAATTGGTTTTTACATGACCTAAGTTATGCTCTTTGATGTATTCTTTTGCTTTCTCAATGGCTTCTTTTACTGTCAAGCCATTTAAGAAATCAGAGTTCGTCACAATACCCTCTTTTGCATCGTAGCTTTCTTCCGACACATCGCAACCTTCTACTAGAGGAATGATAGGCAAATTGAAATGTTTAGCAAAAGCGTAGTCACGACTATCGTGTGCAGGCACAGCCATAATCGCCCCCGTACCATATCCGGCAAGTACATAATCGGAAATCCAGATGGGAATTTCTTTACCATTCATCGGATTAATTGCATACGAGCCTGTAAACACGCCCGATATCTTTTTGTCTGCCAAACGTTCTCTTTCGGTACGTTTTTTAGTAGCAGCCAAATAAGCATCAACTTCCGCTTTTTGTTCTGCAGTAGTTAATTGAGCTACATAATCGCTTTCGGGAGCAAGCACCATAAAGGTTACTCCAAATACAGTATCAGCACGAGTAGTAAATATTTCAAGTAAAAGATTCGAGTCTTTTACATTGAATTTCATTTCTGCACCTTCTGATCTTCCGA
The DNA here is from genome assembly GCF_011299335.1 of Dysgonomonas sp. HDW5B. Taxonomy (GTDB): domain Bacteria; phylum Bacteroidota; class Bacteroidia; order Bacteroidales; family Dysgonomonadaceae; genus Dysgonomonas_A. The sequence goes on along the minus strand of NZ_CP049858.1, from coordinate 2,306,146 downwards.
TCCAATTCTTTTGAGTCTCTTTAATCGAATCAGTCCAATCTATTTTCTCCAATCCGTCTAACAGACGTTGAGCATAAGCTGATACACGTAAACACCATTGACGCATTTTACGCTGCTCCACAGGATAGCCTCCACGTTCAGACAAGCCATTGATTACCTCATCATTTGCTAGAACCGTGCCCAAAGCCGGACACCAGTTAACCATCGTTTCACCCAAATAAGCAATACGATAATTCAGTAATATTTCTTGTTGCTCTTTTTCCGATTTTGCATTCCATTCATCAGCAGAGAAAGACAATTCCTCACTGCAAGCAATATTCATATCTTTTGTTCCCTGAGATTCAAAAACCTGAATCAACTCTTCAATCGGACGAGCTTGTTGCTCATCGTTACAAAAGTATGAGTTGAACATTTGAATAAATGCCCACTGAGTCCATTTATAATATTCGGGTTCACAAGTACGGATTTCACGGCTCCAATCAAAAGAGAAGCCAATTTTATCCAATTGTTCCTTATATCGATTGATATTCTGATTGGTAGTTATCACAGGATGTTGTCCGGTTTGTATAGCGTATTGCTCTGCGGGAAGTCCGTAAGCATCGTATCCCATCGGATGTAAAACATTAAAGCCCTGGAGACGTTTATGACGGGCATATATATCCGAAGCTATATAACCCAGAGGATGCCCTACGTGTAAACCTGCTCCCGAAGGATAAGGAAACATATCGAGGACATAATACTTAGGCTTATTGGGTTCTTCACTCACTTTATAGGTCTCATTCTTAACCCAAAAGTCCTGCCAACGTTTTTCTATTTCTTTGAAATTATACTCCATGACTTAAAATCCATTTTTAATGCCACAAAGGTAGTTATTTCTGTTAATAAAAGCACATTAAGGTTATAGACGTTTTTATGGCTTCGTCAAATTTAAGACTACAGACCTTAATCTTTAGCCAAGCATACAAACGATAACTTATTAAGGCTCAAAAGCGATACTCAACGATCAATTATACAAGAGAATATAAAAATTAAGATAGGAGGCAAAACTAACCCACAATATATAAGGAACAAATAGCAACGAACTTACTCTCCGAACAGGATATACACTCAGGGCATAATAAATCATAACCACTTCGAGCAATACAATATTAACCAAACCTGCTAGAGGACTCTGGAAATAAAAAAACGAAATACTCCATGTAAAGTTTAAGAATAATTGCAACAGGAATATTTTCAGAAGATACTTTTTTTTACGGCTATTTGTATTTAAAACCAAACCGATAGACAATCCCATACATAAATACAAAATACTCCACGCAATAGGAAATACAATATTAGGAGGTGTTAAATCGGGCTTATTCAGATAGGGATACCAATTAGCGATAGCATCTTCTTGAAAACGGCTACCCAGAAAACCCACTAAGAAACAAACTAAAATAGGAATAAGAATCTGTAGTTTTTTTTTCATATCAAACGTAATATCAAATACTTTTAAATTTTCATTATCGCACACCTATTTTGAAAGACTCTATACCTATACGGATAACCCAACAAACAATAATTCTGCGATTCTATTATTTTTCTTCTAGAACATAAAAGGGGGTATAAGTGTTCGTTTAGTAAACAGATTAACTATGAAAATATTTATCACAGGAGGAACTGGATTAGTAGGAAGTCATCTTATATCACGACTTTTGCAAGAAGATCATACTATTACAGTATTAAGCCGAAATATAGAAAAAGCTCAGGCGATATTGGGTAACAATCTTGAATTTTGTGATTCGCTGGAAAAATTAACTTCGTTAGATGAATACGATGCTGTTATTAATCTTGCAGGAGAACCAATAGCAGGGAAGCGATGGACTGAATTACAGAAACAGAGACTTTGCCAAAGCCGATGGCAAATAACAAAGAAACTCACACAGCTTATTAAATCAGGAGAAAATCCTCCTCAAATATTTATATCAGGATCGGCCATAGGATATTATGGCAATAAAGAGGACGTAATAATAACTGAAGATACAGAACCTCATGAGGAGTTTACTAATAAACTATGTAAAGCGTGGGAGGCTTTTGCCATGGAAGCCGAAAGCTCAAAAACACGTGTATGCTTATTAAGAACAGGTATCGTCTTATCATCCAAAGGAGGCATGTTAGCTAAAATATTACCTATCTTTAAACTTGGCTTAGGTGGTACGATGGGCAGTGGCAAACAATATATTTCGTGGATACATATAGAAGATATGGTAGGCATTATAAACTTCCTCTTAACAGCACCTCAGATTAAGGGTGCCGTAAATATGACCTCCCCCACCCCTGTCACCAATAAAGAGTTTTCGAAAACATTAGCTAAAGTTTTAAAACGTCCTTGCATATTTAATGTTCCATCTGTAATTATTTCTCTATTTATGGGCGAAGCATCTACTCTTCTTCTTGATGGGCAACGTGCAATTCCCAAGAAACTGGAATTAAACAAATACCAATTCAGATATAAAGACATACAAAGTGCTCTGGCAAATATACTATGATAATAAAAGCAAAAAAAGCCGGAAGTAAAATTTCACTTCCGGCTTTAACATTAGGTTTAAAACCCTGTTTTATCTCTTAATCAATTATACATTTTTTCTCTCAAAGCTTTTATTTCAGGAGAAACTATATAATCATCATAATCCATACGTTTATCGATGGCTCCGTTAGGAGTAAGCTCTATAATACGGTTACATACGGTTTGTATGAATTCGTGGTCATGAGAAGACATCAATACATTTCCCTTGAACTGCTTCAACGTATTGTTGAAAGCCTGAATAGATTCGAGGTCAAGGTGATTTGTTGGAGAATCAAGCACAAGACAATTCGCATTTTTCATCATCATACGAGCTATCATACAACGCATCTTTTCTCCTCCCGATAACACCTTCGCACTTTTCAGAACTTCTTCGCCTGAAAATAGCATTCTACCTAAAAATCCTTTCAAATATATTTCACTTGTATCATCCGAAAACTGAGCCAGCCAATCTACAAGATTTTGATCTATTTTGAAATATTCGGAATTATCCAATGGCAAATAAGCCTCAGTTATGGTTTGTCCCCATTCGAAAGTTCCCGCATCAGTTGTTTCGTATCCATTGATAATTTCAAAGAAAGAAGTCATCGCTCTAGGGTCTTTCGATAAAAACACCACATGGTCGCCTTTCTCTACATTTAAATTAATATTGTCGAAAAGTTTTACCCCTTCAATAGATTTACTAAGACCACTAACTTCCAAAATTTTATTTCCGGGTTCACGATCAGGAGTAAATATAATTCCCGGATATTTACGAGATGATGGCTTAATCTCTTCGATATTAAGCTTCTCGATCATTTTCTTACGGCTGGTAGTTTGTTTCGACTTAGCAACGTTCGCACTAAATCGACGGATAAACTCTTCCAACTCTTTCTTTTTCTCTTCGGCTTTCTTGTTTTGTTGAGCTTGTTGACGTGAAGCTAATTGGCTCGATTCGTACCAGAAACTATAGTTACCTGCATACATATTAATCTTGCCGAAGTCAATATCAACTGTATGTGTACACACTGAATCTAAAAAGTGACGGTCGTGAGATACTACCAACACTGTATTTTCGAAATTCGACAAATATTGCTCCAACCACATTACGGTTTCAATATCCAGATCATTAGTAGGCTCATCCAACAGTAGATTATCAGGATTTCCGAATAGTGCACGAGCAAGTAAGATTCTTACTTTCTGTTTACCACTCATATCCCTCATCATCTGCTGATGAAATTCATCTTTGATACCTAAACCACTCAATAAGCTGGCAACATCATTTTCTGCATTCCAGCCTTCAAGTTCAGCAAATCGCTCTTCCAACTCCGATGCCCTGATACCATCAGCATCCGTGAAATCTTCTTTTGCATACAACGCATCTTTTTCTTTCATTATTTCCGAAAGAATACTATGCCCTTGCAAAACTGTATCCATTACTGTCTGATCATCATAAGCAAAGTGATCCTGAGACAAAACCGACATACGCTCGTTTGGAGCTAAAGAAAAAGACCCGTGAGTCGCATCCTTTTCGCCACTCAAAATTTTCAGGAAAGTAGATTTACCTGCACCATTGGCTCCAATGATACCATAACAATTGCCCGGAGTAAACTTTAAGTTCACATCCTGAAACAAAACTCTCTTACCAAACTGGATTCCTAAATTAGAAACTGTAATCATATTAAATTCAAAATGGTGAGCAGCAGATTAATGTTACTCACCAAGTTATATATTATTTTAATTTAACTTCGGGTACTTAAAGTGCCTTTATGACAACTGATTGTTGAACCTGAGGAGTCACTTTTACAAGCTTCTTCTGTCCTTGGCTCTTCACCTCAATATCTAGTACTTTTGGAGGATTAGGTCCTGATACATATTTATTGAAAGCGTAAAGATAGCTAAAACATGGCGCATATATAGCTTCTTTCTTAAATAATTCTGCTACTTCCGGATATCTGTTTATACTCCAATACATACAGTCAGGAAAACCATTGGCATCAATAAAGCGCGTTTTGGGATTTCTCAAAGGCATAGATTCAACAATAAATCGTCTGTATGCTTTCTCTAAATCACTACTCGAATAATCGAACTTAATCTTTCCAACCTTTACGATACGATCACCAGGACGAATACCTGCCAAAGCAGCAGGAGAACCGGCATCTACATCTGTTATACTTGCAATATCTTTAGAGTCGAAATTTAGACCTGTATAGTTAAATCCTTTTTTACTCACCAAATATTTTGCCGTAGTTTTAGCCGTTGAGTATGGATACTGCATCATCAGCAAAGAAGCATGTATTCTTGCATATTCCTGAATATCGTAATCTTCAGTCAAAAACTCTCTGGAACGACAATCCCAAATTTGAGTCATTTTATCTTTATTGATATATTTCTTATCAAAAAAACGGATTCCAAGCTCAAGTATATATTGTCCTTTAGATTCTGCATTAACATCATCGGCAGATAAGATAGGCAGTTTAACCATTTCCTGAGTCTCACTGTCATATCTCCACGAATATGAATTTTTACTATTAACAGAAGCATTGTATTTTAAGTTAGGCTGAAAAGTATAGTACGTTTGAACTATAATATCAGGATCCTGAGTACTTCTAACCAACCCTCTTTCGATTAAGGCTTTTTCTATTTGACTGTTGATATAATAATCAACATCCGGAACTGAACTGTCTTCTTTTAAAAAATCGAATGTACGATAATCTGCAAAATCAACATTTGTATTTGGATCTACTTTAACCGGCAACGAGAATGCTCGATCATTTGTATCTTCCAAGCTATAGAATGCATAAGCATCAGCCAAGTGAAATTCACTTAATGCATTTACACTTTTACAATCACGCTGTATTTCATATTCCTTAAAATAGGTATCAACATTTCTGATTGTCAATTTTATATCAGATGATGTGGCATCAAAAAGCCATGATGCTATAGTTGGATAGTTTCTCAAATAGGTAGCAGCCCCATTTACTTCCATAATAATATCATCAACTTTCACTCCCGCTTTTGCTGCCGGAGAAAATGGCTCCACAGAAAGTACAACCGGCTCACCGTATCCCCAACTTGAATTATTGCTAATTTCGAATGTGATACCAAAATCACATAATCTACCTTTCGACTGAGCACTTGCCCCCAATATTATGGTAGAAATTAAAAACAAGACTAGACTAATTTTCTTCATTTATAGTTAAATTTTATTCGTATAAACCTAATTTATGCCGATTAGTGTTAAAAACAGCAGTGTTTGTATAATCTGCAAAGATAAGCTATTCATCTTATTAGCAAATAGGAATCTTAATAATATTTTTATTTTCTCCTATTTTTATTTTATTTCGTACTTTTGTAATAGTAAAATAAATCAATTACTTAATCAGTATTTATATGTTTTCAGGAATAGTAGAAGAGGCGGCAAAAGTAGTAGCCATACGTAAAGAGAATGAGAATGTTCATTTAACAATTAACTGCTCTTTTGTAAAAGAATTAAAGATCGATCAAAGCATTGCCCACAATGGGGTGTGCCTTACAGTTGTTGATCTAACAGAAGATACATATACTGTTACAGCTATTAAAGAAACTTTGGACAGATCGAACTTAGGCTTGCTTAAGATCAATGACAAAGTTAATCTCGAAAGAAGCATGCTTATGAATGGCAGACTGGATGGACATATTGTACAAGGACATGTTGATCAAACTGCTCGTTGTTCCAAGATTGATGAAGCAGATGGCAGCTGGTATTTTACTTTCGAGTATGACTATGATAAAGAAATGGCAAAAAAAGGCTATTTAACTGTAGACAAAGGATCGGCAACAGTTAACGGAGTAAGTCTTACCGTATTTAACACTACCGACAATTCATTCCAGGTAGCAATCATTCCTTATACATTCGAACACACAAATTTCCACCAGTTTAAAGTTGGAAGTGTAGTTAATCTGGAGTTCGATATCATAGGAAAATACATCAGTAGAATAGCTGCTATAAAATAATGGTTATCAAGATTTAAAATCAAACCGAGTTAGCAGCCGACAGCATCAATCAAACAAGTAATTCAAGTAGTAAAACACAGCAACTAGAATTATAAAATATTAAATTATAGACCGACCTATTAAGGGATAATTTATTTCTAATAAAAAGTCTAAGATAAAAAACAAAAGGGGGATATTTTCATATTCCCCTTTGTTATACAAATCAGCTTCAAAATATCCTATTTTTGAGAAAAAGACATATCAAAAAACAACAAAAACAAGAGATAATTAAACATTTTTTATAATTTTACGATCAATTCACAATCAAAAACAAACATCAAACCCCAATTTATAGACAATGGCAGTATCTACAGAAAAGAAGTCAAATAACAATCTCCTGTTTTATTATATCCTGATAGCTTTAATACTCGGAATAATAGCCGGACAATCAGTCCACAGCTTTTGCTCTTTAAAAACTATCGCTATAGTATCCAAAAACATAAAACTTCTGGGGACAATATTTATCCGTCTTATTCAAATGATTGTTGCGCCACTTGTTTTTTGTACTATCATTGTGGGCATCTCCAAAATGGGAGACATGAAAATGGTTGGTCGTGTAGGCGGAAAAGCCATGCTTTGGTTTATATCTGCCTCCTTGGTATCTCTGATGATTGGTCTTATCTGGATAAACTTATTAAAGCCGGGAGCTACATCCACTCTTGATTTAAGCAATACGGCAAGTGCTACAGATCTTATTGCCAACAGTCATCAATTGACTCTGGCTGAATTCGTAAACCATGTTATACCCAAAAGTTTATTTGAAGCTTTAGCAAACAACGAAATACTTCAAATATTAGTTTTTGCAGTTATTTTCGGTGTTGCACTAGCCTCTTTCGGAGAAAAAGGAACCTCTATAACCAAAGCTCTGGATATAGTAACACATGTAATATTGAAAATAGTAAGTTATATCATGTGGGTTGCTCCTGTTGCTGTATTCGGGACAATTACGGCAGCGGTATCCTCACATGGTCTATCAGTATTTAAACTCTACGCAAATTTCCTTGCGGCGTTTGCCATAGGTATGGTTTCGCTCTGGATAGTACTTGTACTCGTTGGCTACATCATTCTAGGCAATAGAGTATTTGCTTTAATTAAAACAATAAAAAGCCCTCTTCTTATAGCATTCTCTACAACCAGTAGCGAAGCTGTATTTCCCAAGTTGGTGGATGAACTCGAAAAATTCGGTTGTAACCCCAAAATAGTATCTTTTATTTTACCATTGGGTTATTCCTTTAATCTCGATGGCAGTATGATGTACATGACGTTTGCAAGTATATTCATCGCTCAGCTATATGGAGTAGAAATGAGTCTCTCTACTCAATTAATAATGCTTCTTGTATTAATGCTGACAAGTAAAGGTATAGCAGGTGTACCCCGTGCATCGCTAATAATAATTGTAGCCACTTGTGCTATGTTTGGAATCCCGCCCGAAGGAGTTGCTTTACTGATTCCTATTGATCACTTTTGTGATATGGCACGTAGCATGACAAATGTATTGGGTAATGCCCTAGCAACAACAGTAGTCAGCAAATGGGAGAAAAATGCGGATGCCTGAGTTCTATAAATAGTATGTCAAATATTATATTTACTTTTATTGGATATTTCTAATTGGCAGATAATAATTAAGATTATTACCTTTGCCGACTCAGATTAAATAAGTATTAAATTTTTACTTATATTTATAGAAACAAAAATCAGGTTTACCACCTTAAAATCATATCTTTTATGAATATTCTATTATTGGGTAGCGGAGGAAGAGAACATGCTTTAGCTTGGAAAATATTACAAAGCCCTAAAATCAACACCCTTTATGTTGCACCCGGAAATGCGGGAATCGGCCAAATTGCTGAAATTTTAGACATCTCACCTCTCGATTTTACCGCAGTAAAAGCACAGGTTATTGATAAAAAGATAGATATGGTAGTAATAGGTCCCGAAGATCCATTAGTAAAAGGCATCTATGACTTCTTTATTAATGATAAAGAGATTCAACATATCCCTGTCATTGGGCCTTCTCAACTAGGAGCTGAGCTTGAAGGTAGCAAAGATTTTGCGAAGCGTTTCATGATGCGTCACAACATACCAACTGCAAAATACAAAAGCTTTACTAATAAAAATATCGACGAGGCATACCAGTTTTTAGAAGAACTTAAAGCACCGTATGTCCTTAAAGCCGACGGTCTTGCTGCCGGTAAAGGAGTACTTATTATAAATGATCTGAACGAAGCCAAAGCTGAACTTAAAGCTATGCTTGGAGGAATGTTTGGAGCTGCAAGTAATACGGTTGTGATCGAAGAATTCCTTTCCGGAATAGAATGCTCCGTATTTGTCTTAACCGATGGTAAATCTTACAAGATACTACCAGTCGCTAAAGATTACAAACGTATCGGAGAAGGAGATACCGGTCTTAACACCGGAGGCATGGGTGCTGTTTCGCCTGTATCTTTTGCCGATGATACCTTTATGAAAAAGGTAGAAGAAAGAATAGTACAACCAACAGTCACAGGTTTACAAAAAGACAATATAGTATATAAGGGTTTTATTTTTATCGGACTAATTGAAGTCGGAGGCGAACCCATGGTTATTGAATACAATGTTCGTATGGGAGATCCCGAGACAGAAGTGGTAATGCTGCGGATAAAATCAGACTTGGTTGATCTACTGGAAGGTGTTGCCACCGAATCATTAGACAAGAAAAATCTGGAGATAGATAATCGCTATGCCACAACTGTTATGCTTGTATCGGGAGGATATCCCGGCGATTATGAAAAAGGAAAAGTTATTTCAGGCTTAGACTCCGTTAGTGACAGCATCGTGTTTCATGCTGGAACAATTGAAGATAAAAATACCATTGCAACTAATGGGGGACGAGTACTTGCTGTTAGCTCGTATGGAAACAGTAAAGAAGAAGCCCTAAATAAATCATTCGCAAATGCAGAAAAGATATGTTTTGATGGCAAATATTACAGAAAAGATATAGGTTTCGACTTAAAATAAAAAGTAAACTTACCCGATTATTAATGGATGCAATAAAGCTGTATAAGAGAAATATTGTAGAAAATAAGAACCTGGTTCTATTCTCGATACTCTTAACAATAGTTATACGTTTAGTTATTTTTTATTTTACGGATGCAACACTTCACAACGAACATATTGGAGGAGGATATCTGTGGACAGGAGCATTGACTGACTTCCTTTCCAGAGGAACAATTTCGTTCACAATCAGCACATTGTTTGTTTTTATAATATCTTTTTATGCCTCTCAACTGAATGCAAAGCATGGACTAATCAGAAACCGAACTTACCTTATATATATATTCGGAAGTCTGATCCTCAGCTCGCATCCGGTCTTTATATATATGACTCCATACTATATATCAACGTTGGCATTTCTGATATGCACAGATTTGCTTTACTCATCGTATCAAGATAAGACAGGCAGCAGAAATGCTTATGCAATTGGATTTGTAATAGGAGTCAGCAGTTTATTCTCATTCTATTTCTTAATGTATCTTCCCCTTTTTTGGATTGGATTCAGCTTGATGCGAATTTTCAAATTCAAAAATTTTATAATTTCAATATTAGGTGTCGCTACAATATATTGGCTGACCTTTGTTTTTTTCCTTTGGCAAAATAACATCGCAGGATTTCTAAGTCCGTTCGAACACCTATACCCTTTACTGAATAATTCGATTGAAACAATTCCGTTAATGGGAGAAGGGTTATTGGTTGTCATTGCTTTTGCACTACTAATTACTATATCTCTTGATTATCAAGCCAACTCTTTTAGAGACAAAATCAGAATTCGTGCCAATATACAATTCCTACACATCACATCACTTTTTTCTATCATTGCATTTTTCTTTATAATTTTGGATCCGACACTGAACCTTTATATATTGTCTTGTAGTATAACTATTTTATTGGCTCATTTTTTCACTCTGGCTGAACAAAAATGGAAGATCATAATCTTCTATATTCTAATATTAATATACTTTTCGTGCTGTTTTTTAAATTTGTTGAATTAATTAATAAAGACTATATTAGTATGCGAACTAGTATTTTCTGAGCAAAAAAACATCATTATTGGAAAATTATTCCTTATTTCGCAGTTTAAAACAATATTTATCGAATATTCGACCTATTTATGCAACTTTCATTCACGGCTCAACAAATTGCTGATTTTCTGAAGGGTACAATTGAAGGTGACCCCAATGTACAAGTTAGTAATTTTTCTAAAATAGAAGAAGGGAAACCTGGTTCTTTGTCATTTTTGGCTAACCCCAAATATACAAACTACATCTACACAACAGATTCAAGCATTGTTTTGGTAAATAATGATTTTGTAGCTGATAAACCCGTAAAAGCGACTCTAATAAGAGTTTTTAATGCATATGCAGGGTTAGCAATGTTATTGGATATGGTTGAAAAATCGAAACCTAAGAAAAAAGGGATCGAACCGATGAGTTTTGTGGCAGAGAGTGCAAAGCTCGGCAATGAAATCTACGTCGGAGCTTTTGCATATATATCAGAGAATACAACTATAGGAGACAACACCCAAGTACACCCACAGGTATATATTGGTGAAGGTTGTACCATAGGTAACAACACGATATTATATCCGGGAGTAAAGATATACCCCGGCTCAAAAATAGGAAACAATTGTATCATTCATTCAGGTGCAGTAATCGGATCAGACGGGTTTGGATTTGCTCCGGAGGGTGATATATATAAGAAAATACCTCAAATGGGTATCGTAATTATTGAGGACGATGTCGAAATCGGAGCAAATACTACGATAGACAGAGCAGTAATGGATGCAACGATTATCAGACATGGAGTAAAACTGGATAACCTTATTCAGGTAGCCCATAATGTAGAGATAGGAGCTAATACCGTTATGGCAGCGCAAGTTGGAATTTCGGGATCAACAAAAGTAGGCGAACATTGTATGATTGGCGGACAGGTGGGTCTGGGTGGACACATCACCATAGGCAACAATGCCAACATCGGAGCGCAAGCAGGTATTATAAGTAACATCAAAGATAACGCACAGATATTGGGATCTCCTGCTATTCCTGTGAAGGATTTCTTTAGATCAAGTGTTGTATTTCCAAAGCTACCCGATATGTATCGACAAATAGCTCAGTTAGAGAAGGAAATAAAACTACTAAAAGCAGAACAAAATAAATAATCAAAATAAAAAGACATCCTCAAAGATGTTTACATGAGGAATTAAAATGGAAAGACAGAAAACACTAAAAGAGAGTTTTTCTCTACAAGGAAAAGGATTACACACGGGACTGCCCATTACTATTAAATTTAATCCTGCTCCCGAAAACCACGGATATAAGATCAAAAGGATAGATCTTGAAGGGGAGCCTGTTATAGATGCTCTTGCCGAAAATGTAGGAGGAACTCAAAGAGGAACTGTTCTTGTCAAAGGAGATGTTCAAGTTAGCACAGTAGAACATGCAATGTCTGCTTTATACGCATTGAATGTTGATAATTGTTTGATAGAAGTAGACGCTCCTGAATTTCCCATACTTGATGGAAGTGCTATAAAATATGTTGAAGCTATAAAAAAAGTAGGATTGGTAGAGCAAGAAGCCGATCGAGACTTTTATATCGTCCGTAGAAAGATGGAAATTCATGACGAAGCAACAGGTTCAAAATTCATCCTCCTTCCTGATGAAAATTTCTGTATCAACTCTTTCATTGAATTCGAATCAACTTACATTCCCAATCAATCAGCATCACTTGATGACTTGAATGATTTTGAAAAAGAAATAGCCAGTGCAAGAACATTTGTTTTTGTTAGAGATATTCAACAATTACTTGAAGCCGGCCTAATAAAAGGTGGCGATTTAGATAACGCTATTGTCATATACGAAAGACAAATATCTCAAGAGGCGTTAGATAAACTAGGTGATCTTTTAGGAGTAGCCCATAAAAACGCTTCAGAACTAGGATATATAAATAATAAACCTATTCAGTCACCAAACGAACCGGCACGTCATAAATTACTTGATATTATCGGAGACATGGCTCTTATCGGCAAGCCGATTAAAGGTAGAGTCATAGCTACACGCCCCGGTCATAAGATCAATAATCAAATGGCTCGTTTGATCCGTAAGCAAATCAAGCTAAATGATGTACAACCTCCGGTTTATGATGTAACCAAAGAGCCTGTTCTTGACATTAATAAGATAAAAGAACTGTTGCCTCACAGATACCCATTTCTAATGGTTGATAAGATCATTGAGATAGGACAACAACACATTGTTGGGGTAAAAAACATTACTACTAACGAACCTTTCTTTCAGGGACATTTTCCTCAGGAACCTGTAATGCCGGGAGTATTACAAATAGAGGCAATGGCTCAAATTGGGGGAGTATTAGTTTTGGCAAGAGTAGATGAACCCGAAAGATATTCGACTTACTTCTTGAAAATAGACAACGTAAAATTCCGTCAAAAGGTAGTACCGGGTGACACTCTAATTTTCAGACTCGATTTCACATCTGAGATAAGACGTGGAATAGCCAACATGAAAGGTTATGCTTTCGTTGGAGAAAAAGTTGTTTCTGAAGCAGAGTTTACTGCCCAAATTGTAAAAAATAAATAATTTAAAATTTGATCCATGTCAAATATATCGTCTAACGCATTCATACACCCAAATGCCCAAATAGGCAAAGATGTAACTATAGAACCATTTGCATATATTGATGACAATACTGTAATTGGTGATGGTACATTTGTTATGTCGAATGCAAATATCAGATCTGGAGCTCGTATCGGCGAAAAATGTACAATCTATCCGGGTGCTGTAGTATCAGGAATACCTCAGGATTTAAAATTTCACGGAGAAGATTCTACTGCAATTATAGGAAATAATACAACGATAAGAGAATGTGTTACGATAAGCAGAGGAACCGATTCGAAAGGAAAAACGATTGTAGGAGACAACTGTTTGCTTATGGCTTATAGTCATATTGCACATGATTGTATTATTCAAAATAATGTCATAATAGGCAATGCAACCCAATTGGCAGGAGAGGTAGAAGTCGATGATTTTGCCATATTAAGCGGTGGTGTATTAGTACACCAATTTACCCGCATTGGAAAACATGTGATGATACAAGGCGGAACGCGATTAGGTAAAGATATCCCTCCATACATTATAGCAGGTCGTGATCCTGTTGCATATGCAGGTATCAATCTAGTAGGATTACGCCGAAGAGGATTTACAAATGAACAGATCAACCAGATACAAGAGATCTATCGTTTAATTTATCAATCGGGATATAATTTTTCTGATGCCACTGCAAAAATTGAACAGGAACTTGAGAAGACAGAAGAGTCTCAACTAATTGTAGATTTCATCAAAAACTCTCCCAGAGGAATTGTTAGAGGATATCTGTAAGAAGAATATTCAAACTTTAAAATAAAAGTAAACCCTCGGAAATAGATAATTTCCGAGGGTTTACTTTTATAGCTTTTGAATTTAATAACGAAGTATAACTCTTTCACCTAATACTTTTGACAAAGCATTCTTTATTGCACTAAGGTCTTTTAATTGCTGCATAAGAGCTATCGAAGCATCAGAATCGCCAGCCTTATGCACCTGCTTCATCTTTTCTTTAATCATTTTCATTTGATGTGTAATAAAAGCATCTTTCAGCTCTATAAGAACACGGGGCACAGAGGTTTCTAGATGCTTCTCTTCCGCCATAGGAGTTTCCTCTTTTTTAACGTCACCATACTGTTTTGTGTGCACCTTGCTTAGCTCATACCTATCTTCTAATAGACTTGCCGTTAAACGGCTTATTTCTTGCTTAGGATGAGCCAGAAAATAACGAGCCGGTATAAAGTTAGGATCTTCCATCATACTGATAGCTTCATCCAGAATTTCTTTATACAATACATTCTGAAACCACAGACCATCTCGTTCCAAATCAAACTTAATGTATTCAAGTACAGTTATATCATCATGGGGCTCTTCCCCGTCCTCCGGTTCTCGCTGAATCATCTGCAGCATACCATATCGAACAACATAGTATAAAATAGCCAATTCAAACTTATCGAAAGGCGACTTTGGTGCTATTTGAGGCTGAAATTCTTCAGGTATATTTAACGGGGGATAATCATCTGCAACAGGTGGTATATTATTTTGTTGCGGCAACCTCTGCCCTTCTTTTTCAAGATATGCCAACCGCTTTTTATTGATCTCATCAATTAAGACTCTCTCGTCTACCCCCAATAATACACTACAATCTCGTGTATATACGGATCTGATAATTCCATCGGGAATAATAGATATACTATTGACAATATCCGAAATAAGTGATGCCCTTTTTATAGGGTCTTCTCCTGCATCATCTAATAAGAGTTGCGTTTTGAAACGGATAAAATCGACCTCGTGCTTTCTTATATAACTGGTAAAAGATTCGGCATTTTGTTTTTGAGAAAATGAATCCGGGTCTTCTCCGTTCGGTAAAAGAACCACTTTGATATTCATTCCATCCTCTAACAATAAGTCAATACCTCTCAACGCAGCTTTTATACCAGCCGCATCACCATCGTAAATAACCGTTATATTGGGTGTAAAACGGTGTATCAGTTTTATCTGCCCGATAGTTAACGCGGTACCCGAAGACGAAACAACATTCTCTATACCTGCCTGATGCATCGAAATAACATCGGTATAACCTTCTACAAGAAAGCAGCAATCGGCTTTTGAAATAGCTTGCTTAGCAAAATAGATTCCATATAACTGGTCACTCTTATGATAAATGTCACTTTCAGGCGAATTGACATATTTACCTGTATTTTCTGCTTTCTTAAGAATACGCCCACCGAAAGCAACAACTTTACCGGAAAGTGTATGCACCGGAAACATGACACGACCGCGAAAGCGATCGACCATATAGTTATCACCTTCTATAGTCAGACCAGTTCTTACCAGATAATCTTTATTGAATCCGCTCTTAAGAGCATCCTGAGTGAAAGCATCTCTTTGTTCGAGACTATATCCGAGTTGAAATTTTTTAATAATATCTTCTCTAAAACCTCTCTCCCTGAAATAACTTAATCCGACAGTCTTTCCTTCGCTATGTTGATGAAGTGTATTTACAAAATAAGTTCGTGCATATTCATTCAGGATAAAAAGACTCTCTCGTTCATTGTAAGCATTCTTTTGCTCTTCGGTGAGTTCTTTTTCCTGTATCTCTATATTATACTTTTTAGCCAGATAACGAAGTGCTTCGTAATACGAAAGCTGTTCGTGTTTCATAATGAAATGCACAGCACTCCCACCCTCTCCGCATGCAAAACATTTGCAGATATTTTTGGAAGGGGACACATAAAATGAAGGTGTTTTATCGGAGTGAAACGGGCATAATCCAACAAAGTTAATTCCTTTTTTCTTAAGCGTAACAAATTCTGCAACAACATCTTCGATGCGTGCAGCTTCCATTATCCTATCTATCGTAAGTTGATCTATCATCTCTTTTCCTCTAAAGAACAAAGTTAAGCAATAAACATCAAAAGTTAAGGTTAATAAAGTATTTAAGAGGGATCACTTTTATACATTTTATTTATCTTTTGGCTTAATATATTTTATGTCTAATGTGTTTCCAATTTTTACTGTCTGTTTAGTTCTTCTCTGTTCATCTTGTTCTTCGTTCAAATTAGCATTAATCCTCAGAGGGTTACCTATTCTCTCATCCCAATCTTTTTTTGATAATGGTTTTAATTCTTCTCTTTTTAGAATATTTATAAGATCTTCTATGATAGACTCATAATCCGGATTACACCATTTGTATGGAACAAAACTAACAACTTGATTTTGGAAGAACAGTTCTCCTATATTATATTTCCCGCTCATATTTTTCTCCTTCTTCTCCAAACAGCTTTCTTCATTAATGGTATAGAAGGTCTCAATAATATCGTAAGTTACATTTTTTTGTTTTTGTTTGTATATCGTTTGAGGATATAGCATAATATCAAAACCTTTATAGCTCCCCTTTAAAGTGAGATTCTCAGTAACTTCAAAACCTGCTTTGTCGAAATACAGATATTTAGCAGAGTTTAGTCTCTTCATTATCTGTTTAGGTTTGTAATATTCTTCACTAAAGATAACCAAAGAAAAAATAAAACCATATAATAACCAAACAATTAGGGCAAACCAAAATGCAAATTCTACAGTATTATTGATTGTAAATAACAGAAATAGCACAAACGTAATTATACCTCCTATAAAAACAAAAATTTTCCTGATTTTGTATTTTTTTAGACATTTAGCATCGAATATAGGTCTATCTTTTCCTTTCATATGGACAATATTATTTTCTATAAATATAAATAAAAAAGCACCTCAATTGCTTGAAGTGCTTTTTTATGAAGTGAGAAAAGATTAAGCGCGAGCCACTCTCTTTTCTTTAATTCTTGCTTTTTTACCTGTAAGCGCACGTAGGTAATATAGTTTCGCTCTGCGAACTTTACCAACTTTATTTACAGTAATACTGTCGATAAATGGAGACTCAAGAGGGAAGATACGCTCTACACCAATATTGTCTGACATTTTGCGTACAGTAAAGCGTTTTTTAGCGCCGTGTCCGCCGATTTTGATAACAACACCACGATACTGCTGTACACGCTCTTTGTTACCTTCTTTGATACGATATGCTATAGTTACAGTATCTCCACTCTTAAATTGAGGATGTTCTTTACCTGTAGCAAATGCATCTTGTGCAATCTTCATTAAATCCATGACTATTATAGCTTTATATTGTAAAACAATACGCAATATTCACGAGTTAGTCTCGTCAGAGATTACGCAAAGCGGATGCAAAAATATAAACAATTATTGTAACTGACAAATACCCACGCATTTTTAAGTTGGTTCTATTACTTAATTGGCGATAAATGTATTTCTATAATCTTAATATGTGAAGCTACTTCCACCCAGAAACTCTCTCAACAATGATGTTGGCGGCATCTCCGAATCGTTTATATAACTGAAATAACTAAGAAATTTAAGTAAACGACTAGCTTCAGCAAACTCAGGGGATGTTTTAGGTACCTGAATCAAGATTGGTTCGGCGTATTTACGCAATGCAGCCAATTCATACATAATAGCTGAATTGAACATTACATCTGCATTCTCCTGAAAAGGAAATATCCATTTTTCTTCACCACGTCTTACACTATCCCATCTCGAAATAGTGTCAATAGCCGAATAATTCCGATAATTAAAATCTCTTACCAACCTTCTGATAAGACGGTTATCGGTGGTAGATATCCAGTTATGATCGTCTAACGATATGCTAGTAAGAGCCGATACATATATCAAAAACTTCTTACTGTCATCTATTTGCTTGGTTAACTCCGGGTTTAGTCCATGAATCCCCTCTATAATGATAACATTATGTTCGTCTATTTGAAGTTCATGTCCGTTATATTCACGCTGTCCGGTTGTAAAATTATAAGTAGGTAAAGACACCTTTTCACCTTTCAACAAACGCGACATATCATCATTGAACTGTTTAAGGTCCAAAGCATATAATGATTCATAATCGTAATCGCCTTTCTCATCTTTGGGGGTATCTGCACGATTTACAAAATAATCATCCAACGAAATTCCGACAGGCTTTATCAGGTTTACCATCAATTGCACCTCAAGGCGTTTTCGGAATGTAGTTTTTCCTGATGAAGAAGGACCCGAAACCATCACAATACGCACTCCTTTTTTGAAGCGACCGGCTATTTTCTCAGCAATATCGCCGATAGATCTTTCCTGCAAAGCCTCAGCGACTTTTACCACATCCGACATACCTCCGTTTTTGTTCGCCCTGTTTAAGTCCGAAACATTTTCCAAACCCAGTATATTCAGAAACTTTAAATGCTCCAGATAAACCTGTTGCATCTTAGGTTGTTCGATACGGGGTTCTAATTCCACGGGATTATTTCTATTGGGCACACGTAATAAAAACCCATTCAGATATGGTTCAATATCGTATAACTTTATATATCCACTTGAAGGTACTAAATACCCATAAAAATAATCGAAATAATCCCCTAAACGATAGTATTTAGAATACACTGAATCTGAGGCTTCCAATAACGAAGCCTTAGATTCAAAGCCACGTTCTCTGAAAAGTTGTATTACCTTATCCTTTTCATCTTCTAATGCTACAAATGGAATATCTTCTTTAATCAGATCATCCATTACTGCCTTTATCTTACTAATATCTTTGTCCGAAAGCTTGTCTTTGCCCTCTACTCTCCCATAATATCCTTTAGAAATAGGATGTTCTATTCTCATTCTGGCATTAGGAAAAACTTCCGAAATCGCTTTTGCTAATATAAAGCACAAAGAACGAACATAAGTTCTCATCCCCGAAGACTCACTCAAGTCTACAAACTCGATATGCTTGGGTTGATAAAGCTTGTAATCAAGCGATTCTGTTTTGTTATTTACTTTACAATTAACGATCTGATAAGGCGTTTCGATTTTCAATAATTTCTGAGCCTCTGCTAAAGTAATACCCAAAGGTAAATAATGATACTGGTTGTCATTCTTACAGAATACTTGAAAAATTTGATTCATATATTTTTATTTTAAGGTCACAGACCCATTTGTTATCTATTGAGGCAGTAAGCATGCTAATATCCACATATACCTTTAAAGTACATTACAAAAGACTTTTACTTACTTAACAAAAGTAAAGTTAACAATTATAATTTATCCTTCGTTATAGTGTTTCGTTACTCTGTAAAAATAAAATATCAAATAGCTGAATTATTTTCTTCTCTTATTAAAATTCGGATTGTAACTTTTTGTCTTACTAACCGCATTTCCACCTGTTCCGGCAGGATATAACTTATTGAGTAAATCCTCTCTCTTCATTCCCTTTAACGATTTTATGATCTGAGGCTTATAATCGTTATTATACCAAAAGAAAAATTGTCTTTGAGCTAGTTTTTCTTCTTTTGTTTTGGGTGTAAATACTTTCTCGAGAGTATAAGGATGATAGCCTGTATAGTATATTTCAGTAGCCAAGGTCATTGGCGAAGGGGTAAAATCCTGCACCTGTTCCAAATTGAAACCCAAAGGCTTTGTTGTCACAGCCAATTCCGCCATTTCGACCTCGGTACATCCGGGATGTGACGATATGAAATAAGGAATCATTTGCTGTTTCATACCATAATCGTCATTCACTTTATCGAATATCTTCTTAAAAGCATAAAACTGACTGAAACTTGGTTTACGCATAAAATTGAGAACGGTATCAGATGTATGTTCAGGTGCTACTTTGAGACGTCCAGACACATGATTCTTAATCAACTCATGAGCATATTCTTCGGAAACCTTATTCAATTTATCATCATCCGAACGGTGAAGAAGCATATCGTATCTCACACCACTTCCGACAAACGATTTCTTGATTTTAGGAAGTGCATCTACCGATTTATATATGTCCAGCAATGCTGAGTGATCTACATTCAGGTTTTTACATATCTTGGGGTGAATACATGACGGGCGTTTACATTTACCGCAGATCGATTCATCCTTGCCACGCATGGCATACATATTTGCCGAAGGTCCTCCCAGGTCACTTAAATACCCTTTAAAGTCGGGCATTTCTGTAATCTGTTTCACTTCTTTAAGTATCGAATTTTTAGATCGTGAAGCTACAAACTTACCTTGATGGGCAGATATGGTACAAAAAGCACATCCACCAAAGCATCCACGGTGCATATTCACCGAGAATTTTATCATCTCGAATGCAGGAATAGTCTTCTCTTTGTATTTAGGGTGAGGTAAGCGGGTGTATGGTAAATCAAAAGAAGCATCAATCTCATTCTCTTTCATCGGAGGATAGGGTTGATTGATTATCACATATTCCGTTCCACATTGTTGTATTATTCGGGAGGCATTCATCATATTCGATTGCTCCTCTACAACTTTAAAATTCTTTGCTTGTTTCAGTTTATCCTTCAAACAGTCTTCGTGCGGGAAAAGAACCGTATCCTTTTCCTGTTCTACATAAGAATCTGTTAAATAAACAGTTTGTTTAATATCCTTCAGATCAGGTATTGATTGACCATCGTTTAATCGTTTTACAATTTCACGAAGAGGTTGTTCCCCCATTCCATACACCAGAATATCGGCTTTAGCATCAAACAATATCGATTTGCGAAGTACATCATCCCAGTAATCATAATGGGTTACCCTACGCAACGAAGCCTCTATTCCGCCCAAAACGACAGGAACATCGGGATACAATTCTTTCAGAATATTTGTATAAACTATCGAGGGTCTATCAGGACGCATACCCGATTTACTATCAGGAGTATAAGCATCATCCGAACGCAAACGTTTGTTGGCTGTATAATGATTTATCATCGAATCCATAGCACCTGCCGTAACTCCAAAAAACAAACGGGGCTTGCCGAGTTTCTTAAAATCGCGTAAATCGTCACGCCAGTTAGGCTGAGGTACTATAGCCACTTTTAATCCTTCGCTTTCTAATATTCGGCCAATTACAGCAGCACCAAAAGCAGGATGGTCTACATAAGCATCACCAGAGAAAAGTATAACATCCAGCTCTTCCCATCCTCTTAATTCTATCTCTTTTTTGGTTGTAGGCAACCAATCTGTTAATCTATATTCTTTCATTTGGACGCAAAAATACACCTTTTTAGTCTATTTGCAGAAAACTAGATAGTTAATAATAGAGCAAAGCTGATAGACTCTATTTATGCCCAATAAAAAAAGCTTCTAAAAATAGAAGCTTTTTCGTTACTTATCTCGTATAGAAATGCATTAAAAGTACACAGCAGCAGTAATAGACCACGTTCTGTCTTTTACTTTATAATTGCCATTACTTTCTTTATAGTTGTCAGTCATACCCAAGCCGTAGTTAGCACCTAATTGAAGGAAGTGGAACAGCTCAACACCTCCACCAAAGTTTAACCCTGCTCCAAAAGACTGGGCTTTCCATTGCTGATCAACGTCATTCCATATCTGGTCAAAATTTCCATCACCAGAAATCCTCAAGCTAATATAAGGTCCTGCATTTACAAAAGGTTGCACCGTTTTTGACAATGGATATTTAAACCTAATATTAACAGGCAAATCAATATAACCGTTTTTAGGACGGTCGCCTCCTCTAAACTTCATACCTCTTTCCGAATATAGAAGTCCACTTTCAAGACCAAACCCACCCTTGATCATCCACTCTAAAGATGCTCCAAGCTGAAAACCGGTAACATTCTTATCTACGAAATTATCTATATTCTTACCGGAAACTCCCGAAAGGTTTAATCCTCCTTTTACCCCAAACCGAAGTTGAGAAGATGCAGACAAAGCAAACATACTTAAACATACAAGTACTAAAAAATACTTTTTCATAATTAGTTAGTTGTTAAATTCACGCTATATTTAGAATAATATTATTCCGCAAAATAATAATAAAGTTAGATCTCTTTAAATAGAATATTGACAAACTGCATTATTTTAAGGATAAACTGATAGATTACGCTATCAATTTACTTATATAGAATTCAAAGCAGAAACAGTCAGAAGCAGACTTATTCTCACTCAATCGCCCTCTTCGATATTTCCATTTTAAAATTCTAAGCTCATTTTTTGCGGTTGCAAGTATATACATTTTTCGTCTAATATTTAATAGCTCTTTTCTTTTTTATTAAATACAAAAATTTCAATGATCAATAATTCTGCTACTTTTGTACTAAACAATTTGCTGTAGGTGAATATCTATATCAAACTTACAAAGTTCTGAATCAAGGTGTTTAAGTATAAATATATAATAGTGTCTGTCGTTATTCTGGCAATGTTGGGGTGTGCTTCTAAAAAGAATACATCAACAACCCGTATGTACCATGCCATAAACACCAAGTACAACATCTATTTTAATGCAAACGAAGCTTACAAAGAGTCTTTAAAATCAAAACAAGCAGGTTATCAAGACAATCTCTCACAAATAATATCAATATATCCGGGAGCAATTGAAGAGGAAGAAATAAAGCAAAGAACAGGAGGCAGCTTTGATGTTACGGTAGATAAAACAACAAAAGCAATAAAAATCCACTCGATACGCACCAAACCCGAACGCGACCCCGCCAAGAGAAAAAATCAGGAATATCAGGCATGGCTAAAACAACAAGAATTTAATCCTTTCTTGAAAAATGCATGGTTACTACTAGGTAAAGCCGAATTCCAGAACGAAGACTACATACAGGCTGTATCGACTCTATTATACGTAACCCGTCTTTACAAAGGAGACAATGATGTTGTAGCCGAAGCACGCATATGGATCGCCAAAGCATACACGGCTATGGGGTGGTTTTACGAAGCAGAAGATATATTTCATAAGATAAAACTGGCAGGAGGTGTTCCCGAAAATCTAACCGCAGAATACAATAAAGTATATGCCGATTTTCTGATCAAAAGAAAAGAATACGAAAAAGCAATACCATTTCTGGAACAAGCCATAAAAGATGAGAGCGACGGATTTCAAAAAATACGGATGAAATATTTGCTGGGACAACTGTATTCGCATACCAAGAATCAGGAAAAGGCATTTCAAGCTTTTGAAAGCGTAACAGGGCTTAACACTCCCTACCTTTACTCATTCAATGCTAAGATGCAACAAGCCTCGTTTGTAAACAGCTCCAATAAGCAAGAGATATTATCATTACTTACTAAAATGAGTAAAGATCCTAAAAACAAAGAATATCTCGATCAAGTATATTATGCTATCGGAAACATCTATTTAAACAACCAAGATACGGCAAAAGCAATAACTGAATACGAAAAAGCCGTCAAAGCAAGTACTCGTAACGGTTACGACAAAGCTCTGAGCCAGATTGCCTTGGGGGATATTTATTTTGCTCAGCAAAAATACGCAAAAGCTCAGCCAAACTACTCCGAAGCACTAGCTTCTATAAGTAAAAAGCACGAAGCATACCCCAGAGTTACCCTTCGTGCAGAAGTGCTGGACGAATTAGTTGTTCATATAGAAGCTATACATTTACAGGACAGTCTCCAAAATCTGGCACAAAAGCCTTACGAAGAACAAGTAGCTGTTGTCACAAAGATAATTGCCGACCTTAGAAAAAAAGAAGAAGCCGAAAAGAGAGAACAACAAAAGTTAGAAAGAGAAAATAACAATTCGTCGGTGATAAACCCAAACAGTCCATTCTTCGAACAGAGTTCTCCGAATATTCCTTCGGCACCGGTCAATATTGGTGGCAATTCGTCATCATTCTATTTTTATAATCCTCAATTAGTAAACCAAGGAAAGGTGGCGTTCCAACGAAAATGGGGCAACCGAAAACTGGAAGATAATTGGCGCAGGCGTAATAAACGCGTAACCACTTTCGATGAAGGTAATACCAATCCCGAAGCAGACCAAACACCTAAGGATTCAGTCCAAACATCAGAGCCAAAGACAGAAACTCCTGCAAGTCAAGACATATATTCGCCCGAATTTTATCTGCAACAAATCCCGATGACACCGGAAGCTATTAAAGCATCAAATGAAATCATCGAAAATGCATTCTTTAGTCTAGGTAAACTCTATAAAGACAAACTGGAAGATTACAACTTAGCTATAGATGCCTTTACAACGAATCTTTCTCGTTTTCCAAACGGACCAAATAGAGAGGAAATATATTATCAATTATTTCTCATTTACTTGAGGTTAGGAAATAAAGAAATGACAGAGTTGTATAGACGTTATCTTTTGAACTCTTTTCCTAAAAGTTCTTATGCAGCCGCATTGGCCGATCCTAATTATGAATGGAACCTCAGGAATATGCACCAGCTGGAAGACAATCTTTACCAGCAAACATATGAGGCGTATCTGGCTGCAAATATAAACACCGTAAGATCCAACTATCAGTCGATGAAAGAAAAGTATCCTCTTTCAGCATTGATACCCAAGTTCATGTTTTTAAATGCTCTTACGTATGCCCAGACCAATGATCCTGATGAATTTAAGACTCACTTACGTGATCTGATCGAAAAGTATCCCAAAGCTGATGTTACTCCATTAGCCTCTGATATGCTAAAAGGTATTCTGGGAGGTAAAACATTATCATCCGACTCATCTCCTGCACGTGGAATGATATGGGATATAAGATTCGGAACAGGCGATAATCCGGAAGAAATGGCAGGCGTAGACTTTGTCGCTAATCCGGATGCAGAATACATGCTTTTGTTTATCTACAAATCGCAAACTATAGATAAAAATCAGCTTATATATGATGTTGCAAGCTATAATTTCTCCAGCTTCATTTATCAAACATTTGACTTAAGTTTCACTGAAGCCAATTCGTTAGAAATGTTACAGGTAAAAGGATTTAAATCGCTGGCTGAAATTGAAATGTATATAGATAAAGCTTTCGACAAAAATTCATTAATGTCTGAGCTGGATCCATCGATAATTCCTCTTCCGATATCTACCGACAACTTTGTTGCACTGATGAATGGTAAGAGCCTCAATGAGTATTTCTTATTCTTTGAGAAGAATTATACTAGAGAAATGGTCAAATTAATCATGTATTGGAATCAACAGCGGAATAAGATTCCGCCAACAGCAGAAGATAAGCGGCAGCCTGAGCCAGAAACAATAACTCCTGTGGTCGAAGAACCTAAACCTGAGGTAAAACCGACTAAACCTGCACCTCCAAGGAAAATTACACCTCTTGTTAGTGAAGAGGAATCTGAAGATAAAGGAAAAGAAATAGGAGTAAGTGATGTTTTATCGGATGATCAGATAGAGCAAGTTGACAATGTTATAAACAAAACAATTCACATAATAAATAATCCTGTAGACGGTCTGAAAAATCTGTTCAACTCATCAGGAAATAAACCCAAGTTGACTAAGGAAGAAAAGGCTGCTCAAAAGGCAGAAAACAAACGCCTCAAAGATCTTGAGAAACAACGCAAAGCTAAGGTCAAAGCCGAAGAACAAGCTCTGATAGATGCTGAACAGGCACGACTAGATTCGATTAGTAATGCCGAAAAACAAAAACAAGCCGAAGAACGAGCCGCCGCAGAAGCTAAAATAAATGAACAAAAAGAAAGTGTAAAGGCTCGGGAGGATGCACGCAAACAACGTCAGCAGGAGCTAAAAGAAAAAGAAAAAGCTCAAAAGGAAAGATTAAAAGAGCGTGAACGTGAACGCAAGGAACGCCTAAAACAGCGTGAAGCCGAGCGCAAGGAAAAAGAACGTCTTGCTAAAGAAAAAGCAAAGAAGAAATAAACAAATAGAAGTCACTTGATGTTAATCAAACAGAATAACTAACAAATCAGAAAATGGGAACAACAACCAGCTCGTGGAAGAAAACATTTACTAAAATATTCATTGTGCTGATAATATTAGTAATAGGAGGCGTAATTGCATACTTCTACCTTCCCTATGGAGACAGTAGCGTAAAAGCAGGACAGCTTAATTATGTCATGCACAAAGGAGTCATATTTAAAACATACGAAGGCAAATTAATACAGACAGGTATTAAAACCGGAACAACAGGGGGCGTACAATCTAATGAGTTTGAATTCTCTATAGAGAATAAAGAATTAGCCAAACAACTTATGAATTTGACCGGACAAAACGTAAAACTCCATTACAAAGAATATTTTGGAGCTCTACCCTGGAGAGGCTATACTCGCTTCATTGTAGACAGTATTGTTGCGATAGAAGAAGCTCCAAATCCAAACATAAATGTAGATCCTAATTCTCTGATAAATTATTAAGATTTAGTATAAAATAAAAAAGGACTAGTTTAAACTAGTCCTTTTTTTATAAACTTCACATTAGCCCAGTTGTCTTTATTATGCGAATGGACAAATGTCAAACTATGCTTGTTACACTCCTCTGTTAGAGCAGGTATATCCTCCGTATAAAAACCACTCATAAACAATACCCCATCAGCATTAAGCACTGATGCATACACATGAATATCATTGAGTAAAATATTTCGATTGATATTTGCCAATACAACATCAAATGTTTTATCTGAGGTCAAAAGTTCGGCTCCACCAATTTGAACATCTACGTTAGAGACTTTATTTAAGTCCAGATTTTCCTTAGCATTATCGTATGCCCATTCGTCAATATCTATAGCCAAGATAGGATCAGCACCTCTCATAGACGCAAGAATAGCTAAAATAGCAGTTCCACATCCCATATCTAAAACCGACTTGCCGGCAAAATCCATATTCAGTATTTCACGGATCATTAGTTCTGTTGTCTGATGATGTCCTGTACCAAAGGCCATTTTAGGGTCTATATATATATTATATTCACAAGTAGCCGGTTCTTTATGGAAGGTACTTTGAATAATACATTTATCATCAATAATAAGAGGTTTAAAGTAATTCTTTTCCCACTCCTCATTCCAATCTTTACCCTCAATAAGGCTCGTTGTATAAGTTATTTTTGCCTCCAAAGGGAAATTATTAAGAACTCCCTCTACCGTCTCTTCATCATAAAGGCTTTCCTGAATATAAGCAGTCAATCCGGTTGCAGTATCCACAAAACTCTCGAAACCCACTTCACCCAACTCGGCAGATAATACCTCTGTTACAATCTCATCGTGAGGAATACAAACAAATACCGCTTCGATATAATTCATTTTGATATATATTTTTTATGTATTATAAACATCCAATTTAAAGAAGAAGACAAAGATAGTTAATTCGATTTCCGTCCATTTATAGTCTTCATCATTTAGCATCAGCTTTAATAATTGGCAAAAATATAGTTTTTACGCCAATAAGTTTCTACGTTTCTCTCTTTTCGAAACATTTAATGATAGTTATGTCAATTATTTTTTGTATTTTTTTGTTTCTTTACAAAAGAATCTGGTTTTTCAAAAACAAAGACTAAAGTTCAAACGTTTAGCTTTCATCGAGTTCTGTTTATACAGGTCTGAGCTATTCTGTTTTTTAGATTTGTTAAGGATATTGCGAGCAACAGAGCTGGTATTTTTGCATCTTTGTTATAAAAAATAGACTTTCTTTGATGTGTCTATTAAACCATTTAGTACTTTAGCAAGTCTAAGGAGTAAATAAATAAAAATTTGAAATCGAATTTACATATAACTAGAGAGGAGATAAAATAATGAAAAGGAGTAAATTGTTATTATTAGCAGCGTTGTTGCCATTAGCGAGTTTCTCTCAAAATTGGGGTGATGACATCTATGGTTCATCTCCTAACAGAAGACAAAATCGAAATTCACAAAGGAATACAACTCCCGCAACCAATGTTTATATAGAAAATGCCAATAATAATGTAAATATCTCTACAAGAGGAGATGTTTCGGTAGGTGTCGATGAAGGCACTAATGTAAGCATTAATTCACAAAGTGATTTCATAAATGAATTTGACCTAAGATACGAAGCACCTAATAGTGTAAGAATTTCGAGCGATGACAACATTAATGTCTTTGTCTTGAATGGTTCTTTAGATGACTATTATGCAAACAGTCTAACCACTACCATGGCATGGAGAAATGACCCTTGGAACGACCCTTGGAACAACTGGGGTTGGAACATGGGCATGGGCATGGGCTGGGGCATGCGTCCCTGGGGCATGTGGGGTCCCGGTTGGGGCTGGAACATGGGCTGGGGCTGGGGTGGCGGCTGGAACATGGGCTGGGGCTGGGGCATGGGCTGGGGCGGCGGCTGGGGCATGGGTCCCGGTTGGGGCTGGGGCATGGGTCCCGGTTGGGGCTGGGGCGGAGCCTGGGGTCCCGGTTGGGGCGGTGGCTGGGGTGGCGGTTGGAACCGTCCGAGAGCTAACTACAACAGACCCGGCAGAACAACTTCCAGAGACTCTTCACGCAACAGAGGTTCTGCAGCTGGAGGAGGAAGAAGTAGCACTAATCGCGATAGAGGTTCTGCATCAGGAAGAGATACAGGCGGACGTGGCTCTGCTTCAACCAGAGAGTCGGGACGTAATTCAACCAGAGAATCAGGACGTACGAATACAGGTAGAGATGCAGCAGGACGCGGAACAGGAAGATACGAAGGTACTCGCAGCAGTACAACCAGAGAAAACTCAGGACGTAATTCAAGCAGAGAATCAGGAGTAAGTACAAGACCTACTACAACAAATAACAGAGGAACAAGTGCAACAGGCGGTAGAACTTCTGTTAACAGAAATGCTACTTACGATGCAGGTACTGGTCGAATAGTTACTAATTCTCCAACCCGAAATACAACAGGTTCTACGACTAATAGAGCAGGTAGTACAACAAATAGAGGTACAACAACAAATAACAGAGGCGGGGCAGTGACCAACCAAGGTTCTTCAAGAACAAATAGTGGCACAAGTGCAAGACCTGCAACAAATAATAACAGAAACTTCAATACTGGAAGTTCATCCAACAGCAGATCGTCAGGCTCTTCTGTACAAAGGTCATCACCTAGCAGCAGTAGTGGACGTTCATCCGGCGGAGCTAGCAGCGGCGGACGCTCATCCGGTGGAGGTGGAGGTTCGAGCCGCAGCAGTGGAGGACGCAGGTAACATTAATTGGAAGAAAAAGAAATTGAATAAAAACAAAAAAGCTATTTTAGCTGTTTAAACTAAAATAGCTTTTTTTAAGAAAAAAAACAATAACTATGAAACGTATTTTTATTCTTGCTTTACTTTCCGCTTCTTTCACAGGATCGGCATTAGCACAAGGAGAGATGGATGCTTTCAACCTGTCTTATAATGGATTGAAAGGAACAGCCCGCTCTGTTGCAATGGGTGGTGCCTTTGGTGCTTTGGGAGGCGACATTTCGGGGATTGCCATAAATCCTGCCGGAATTGGTGTGTACACAACATCTGAAATAGTAACAACGCTGAATTTCACAAATACAAGGACTAAAACCGATTTGTACGGAAGTAAAACAGATGACAGCAGATTCAAGTTTAGTTTTGACAATTTAGCATTCGTTGGAACAGTACCATTACATAGTGATGTTGCTCCATTAATTAATTTTGGTTTTTCGTATAATCGCTTACAATCTTTTGATCGCAAAGTAACAATGAATGGACATTTTCTGGATCATTCACAAAGTGATTATTTTGTAGATAGAGTAAATGGAATTCCAGTAGGTGATTTAAATTTAGATGCAAACCCTGGTCCTTTTGTAAATAGCACATCCGACTACTGGCTAGGAGCACTAGCTTATAACACAGGTATAATCAATCCAATAGGCTCAGGATCGAGTGCAAATCAGTACCAATCTATATTGGATAAAATAAACAATCCAACGATTGACAACTTTCAACATGTATATGAAAGAGGTTCAATTGACTCATATGACTTTAATATGGGAACAACCTTTGCTGATATGCTAAGTGCAGGTGTTACTGTTTCGGTAACAGATATCGGTTATAGAATATATTCGCTGTATAGTGAAGCATATTACGAAGGAAACGCAGGTACTCCCGCAGCAGAATATGACTTTGAGAACTGGCTTAGAACAGATGGTACAGGATGGCAAGTGAAAGCCGGACTTATCTTCAAACCAGTTCAAGAATTAAGAATAGGTGTTGCATATCATTCTCCAACATGGTACAATATGACAGACTTTTATTCGGTTAGAATGGATGCATTTAATCAAAAACCAATTGTAGATTCATTTGATGAAGTAGGAAATACTTTCACGGACTATAAATTCCGCACACCCGATAAATGGGTATTCAGTTTAGCTGGTGTTATTGCAAAAAGAGCAATAATAAGTGCAGACTATGAGCTAACTAATTACAACAGGATGAATCTGCAAGACAGAAACGGATTTGGATTATCAGCAAATCAAGATATTAAAGAAGATTTCAGGAACTCATCGACCTTAAGAGTAGGAGGTGAAATTCGTATCACTCCTCAATTTTCAGGACGCGTAGGCTATATGTGGCAACAAAGTCCAGTGAAAGACATACTTAGAAACGGAAGTGCAGACGGTTCACACTATGCTCTTACAGCCGGAACTATTACACACTTCTCTCTAGTAGGAGATTCTCATTATTTCACTTATGGTCTAGGTTACAGATTTACACCTCAGTTTTATACTGACGTAGCTTTTGTGATGAATAGCCGCACTGACGACTGGTATAGCTTTGGTGGATCAGACAAAGCAGAACTAAAAAATAATATGTTTAGCGGTTTACTCACTATAGGATATCGATTCTAAAAATAGGAAGCTGCTTCATACTCAACTAATACACTTCAAGATAAACAAATCAACAGAGCAAAATTCTTTGGTTAATAAATTAGTATTGGATTAGTGATGAAAAAAAATCTGAAAAAATAGAATTATCTATCATTATACAAAAGAATCAACATAGTCTACTTTAAATTTTAAGAAGATGTAAAATACCTATACTTATTCTAGTTATTTTACATCTTCTTAATTTTATATTAATTTACTTTTTTAGGAGCAATATACAACCTGTACCAACCTGTCGAATATTTATTATTGTAATTCGGATAATAATAGTATTTATCATTGGGCCGGATTCCTTCGGAAATCATTTCAAGACTTCTATCGGAGATTATATTATCACCGAAATTAATAACAACCTCACCTAGCACATCGTTTGCTTGCGTAATAGTTTTTGTAAAAGATACAGTTCTTGATTCTTTCGCACTTGCTCCAAACTTAAAACCTTGCTTAACTTTTTCCCCAGCAGCTATATTATATTCAAAATTAGTAGCAAATTCAACAGTCGTTGATGTTGCTGTGACGCTCGTCTCTGTCGCATCAACTTCCTCTATACTTATTTTTATAGTGGAACCATAATTCTCTAAGTCCCATTCAAATAAAGGCAATGATATTATTTTTTTATTGGTACAAGACCAGCATAAACACGTGTCGTACGACCACTTTGTGCACTTTCTTTATAAATTGGAGAAAATAAGTCCGTTGGGGCTGCTCTAAAGTTCGTGATGATCTCATTTCCAACTGCACTTTTACTACCAACATAAACTTTAACCTGAAATTCAAACTCTCCGTCAGTCCATCCTGGAAAACGAGTTCCAGTTGAATTGTTAAGTTTCGGATCGCCCGTTTGATCTGCAATTTTATTCAAGTCATAGGCTGGATCTCCAACCATCTCAAAGCCAACCAAATGCTCTTTGTATTGAAGACTAAAAGGCCCCTTTGCTGATGTTGGAGTTATATTGTAATAAATATAATCTCGATGCCAGCCGTCCTTATTTAAATATTTATCATAGGCTTCTAATGTCTTATTAATCTCATTTGGCATTGTGGGATTCGAATACGTACTTCCATCAATACTTCTAGTAGTAGGTTTTGTATCACTAAACTTGTCATTGGTAGTATTATTGAAAACATCATCTATAAACGCAAATTGTGTCACAGAACTTGATCTTGTTGATAGTACTTTTGAAGTCTTCAAATTAGAATTGCCATTAGCAACTACAATACGTTCATTTTCTTTTACTACAATTACAGGGAACTGAGGTATATGAACTCCTCCCAGTATAAATTCATCACCAATAGCATTGTAAATTGGCACATCATTCGTTTCACAGGTTCTTATACCTACTTCTGGAATAGTTTAAGTAATATCCCATAGTTCTGCTGAAAACACATCATTACCCAAATCAGGAACAAATATTGTTAGAGTAGGTATTTGTTTATTTATCGATGCTAATTCACTAGCTTCAATATATTTCAATAGATTACTCTCTAATGTTGAACCATCATCTAATTTTTCATCTTTTATGAGCTGATAAAGAACGTCATAATCGTAATTGATCTTTTTAAGTGCTTCATTTTTTATAAGACTCCTAACATCCTGATTTTCTGCTAAAACTTTAGCCAAAGCTATACTAATTTTTTTCTTCAAGTCAAGATTGACATCTTTCTTTACTGTGAGTTCAATTTGTTGTGTGTCTAAAATTTCGCGTTCTTCATTGTTACAAGAAAGGAGCAAAGAGAAAGCTCCTAAAAAAGAATTCTTTTCATAATTGTTTTAGTCTAGTTTGTTATGCCTATATTTAAGTTATGTTAAAATACAGATTCACTAATCTACAGAAATTATAGATTTACAGCCCTCTGATAATTATACTTTAACTCACTTCATGCCAAAATGTGAGAATTTATTGAGATCAACTGCACTGTTTAAATAGTGCAGCTTTTTCTGTTTATAATATTTATTACCATTTGCTTTTTATACATTTGCATAGCTAAAAATACCAATACGGGTCTTAGACCTTTTTGTTATCCATCTTGAATATAAGACCTACTTTTTAGGTATAATTTTAAGATGTGCATTAAATTCTAACTTTTATTTAAAGATTATGTCAACTTATACAGAAGACAACCGCAAAGTAACGACTCATCGTTTACTGGAAATGAAGCAACGAGGCGAAAAGATCTCAATGCTTACAGCGTATGATTTTTCTATGGCTTCGATCGTAGATCAGGCAGGCATGGATGTAATTCTGATAGGCGATTCGGCCTCCAATGTTATGGCAGGAAACACGACCACCCTACCTATGACGCTTGATCAGATGATTTATCATGGCAGATCGGTTGTAAATGGAGTAAAACGAGCTTTAGTTATTGTAGATATGCCATTCGGAACCTGCTCGGGTAACCCCACGCTTTCTCTTGAAGCTGCAATCAGAATAATGAAGGAGACAGGTGCCGATGCTTTAAAGATTGAAGGAGGTAAAGAAATTATTGCAGATATTAAAAAGATCATCGATGCAGGTATTCCGGTTATGGGACATTTGGGATTAATGCCTCAATCGATAAATAAATATGGTACCTATGCTGTACGAGCTAAAGACGGTTCGGAAGCTCAGAAACTAATTGACGATGCACGCCTTCTACAAGAAGTTGGATGTTTTGGTATAGTATTGGAGAAAATTCCGGCTACATTAGCAGAACAAGTTGCCAAAGAATTAACGATTCCTATGATCGGTATAGGTGCAGGAGGTGGTGTTGACGGACAGGTGCTCGTTATACATGATATGCTTGGTATCAATAAAGACTTCTCACCTAAATTCTTACGCCGTTATGCAGACCTTCATACAATAATGAGTGAGGCTGTACAATCATATATAAAAGACGTTAAGGAATCAGACTTTCCTAACGAAAAAGAAAGCTATTAAGGTAACAGTCCTTTAAATCAGAGAAGTTTCACTAAATAAAATATGTACAGCATGTCTGTTTGAATTATAACAGACATGCTTCTTTAATATGAAAGTTTGTATAGCCGAAAAGCCAAGTGTAGCCCGAGAGATAGCCAATGTTCTAGGAGCAAAAAACAAAAAAGACGGGTATTTTGAAGGAAACGGATACCAAGTTACCTGGACATTCGGTCATTTTTGCACCCTCAAAGAACCCCACGAATATTATCCCCAATGGAAACGTTGGTCATTGGATTTACTTCCGATGATCCCTCCCCGATTTGGGATCAGGTTAATAGATAATCAGGGAATCACCAAACAGTTTTCGGTTATCGAAGCCCTGTTTGCAAATGCTGAAGAGATAATAAACTGTGGTGATGCCGGGCAAGAAGGAGAGCTTATACAACGCTGGGTAATGCAAAAGGCACAGGCTAAATGCCCTGTTAAACGTCTCTGGATTTCATCACTTACCGAAGACGCCATACGTGAAGGTTTTCAGAACCTACGGGCACAAAGCGATTTTGACAAGCTGTATGAGGCCGGATTATCACGTGCCATAGGCGATTGGTTACTGGGAATGAATGCAACCAGACTGTATACCATAAAGTATGGGCAAAACAAGTCCGTCCTATCCATTGGAAGGGTACAGACCCCTACTCTGGCATTGATTGTAAACAGACAATTAGAAATAGAGAACTTTAAACCCGAGCCTTATTGGGAATTAAAGACCATCTATAGAGCGACAACCTTCTCTGCAACTAAAGGAAGATTTACAACTCAGGAAGAAGGTGAGAAATTTCTCGAAGTAATCAAATTGTCGGATTTTGAAGTAACCGATGTTACAACAAAAGCGGGAGAAGAACTTCCCCCCCGATTATTCGACCTGACATCGTTACAGGTAGAATGCAACAAAAAATTTGCCTTTTCGGCAGAAGATACATTGAAAACAATACAATCGCTATACGAAAAGAAGCTTACGACTTATCCTCGTGTTGATACTACTTTTCTAAGTGATGATATATTTCCTAAAGTACCCGCAACTTTAAAAGGATTGATGGGTTATGAAGATTTAGTAGCACCCATACTTGCAGCAAAAATCAAGAAATCGAAAAAAGTATTTGATAACAGTAAGGTTACCGATCACCACGCTATCATTCCGACAGGTGTAAGAGCAAATGCCCTTACCGAAAATGAACGTAAGGTATACGATATGGTAACCCGACGATTTATAGCCGTATTTTATCCAAATTGTAAAGTGTCTACCACTACAGTTTTAGGAGAAGCAGCTAAGGTTGAGTTTAAGGTGACCGGAAAACAAATACTGGATCCGGGATGGCGGATTGTTTTCGAAAAACAATCAAATAACTCCTCATCTGATGACTCTGAAAGTAATGACAAGGACGAAGAGAATATCCTTCCTACATTTGAAAAAGGAGAAAGTGGATCACACGAACCTTCTTTAACTGAAAAGTGGACTTCTCCTCCTAAATATTATACCGAAGCGACTCTACTTCGGGCGATGGAAACAGCAGGTAAATTTGTTGAAAATGATGAACTCAGAGATGCCCTGAAAGAAAACGGGATAGGTCGCCCGTCTACGCGTGCTGCCATTATAGAAACCCTGTTTAAACGTAATTATATTCGTAAAGAAAAGAAGAATCTTCTGGCAACAATTACAGGGGTACAATTGATACAAACCATACAAGAGGAATTACTAAAATCGGCAGAACTTACCGGAATTTGGGAAAACAAGCTTAGACAAATAGAGCGTAATCAATACGATACAAAAATATTCATAGATGAGTTAAAGCAAATGCTGACTCAAATAGTTATGAATGTCCGGAACGATTACTCAAGAAAGTCTATAGAAATAGAAGAAGTAAAAGAGCCGGAAACAAAGCCTGCAAAAAAGACTTCTCCACGCAAGAAAAAAGAGCCTACGGAAAAGAAAAAAGAAAAAGAGATAACACAAAAGTCTGACAAAGCAGTATTATGCCCTCTTTGTAAAAAAGGAAATCTTTTGAAAGGAAAAGCAGCCTATGGCTGCTCGGAATGGAAATCGGGATGTACTTTCCGTTTAGGATTTGACGGCAGTGTTGAAAACTTAAGTAACGATGAATTAAGAAACTTCTTAGACAAATAACATTATGCAAGAAGAAATATTTCCTTTGGTAGATGAACAAGGCAATGTGATTGGCCAAGCAACACGCAGTGAGTGCCATAGTGGCTCTATGCTATTACATCCGGTAATACATATCCATGTTTTTAATGAGGAAGGCAAATTATATATGCAAAAACGTTCATCTACTAAAGACATACAACCCGACAAATGGGATTCTTCGGTTGGGGGGCACATTGATCTGAATGAGACAGCTACGGAAGCAGCATTAAGAGAAGCCAGAGAAGAAATAGGTTTAAATGATCTGACCTTGCATTACCTAGATAAGTATATCATAAAGACCGATAGGGAGAGAGAACTTACTTATTGCTTCTATACCATAACCAATCAAATCCCGAAAATAGATATGAAAGAGGTATCCGACGGTCGTTTCTGGGAGATATCTGAAATCAAAAACCAGTTAGGAAAAGATATATTTACACCGAACTTCGAACTTGATTTCGGACATTTTCTATCCAAAGGGCTTGACCATTTACTTAAAGAAAACATGAATAGCATATGATACAGTTCAAATTAATAAAAGACGGAAGCAGCGTTCGTAAACACGATCCGGAGATACTTAAAACTACAATACAGAGCCTTACTGAGGATGAAGACAGCTATATCATCCTAGAGCCTAAAAACCCGATAGAAAACAGTATTTACATACAAGCAATCAAGCAAAACAACGAGTACTACGCTGAAATAAGATTTGTATTTGGAACGGATGATAATTTCAAACACTATAGCCGTACATATGCTACTCAGGAGGAAATTATAAATCTATTTTCGCAGTATTATACAAAGGGAAAGGTTCCAAATATCAATGAGTGGAATGACGATAGTGCCTTAAATGCTGAAGAAACCGATCTGAAAATGGTAAAACTATACAAGAAATCGGATAGTGCTACCTATTATTTTGAAATCTGGGTAAATGAAGATAAAACTCTTACTATTCATCAAGGAAAACTAGGGGAAGTAGGGGAAACTGAAAATCTGGATACTAAAAATAATGATCTTTCTACAGATGTTTTATTAGCCAAATATATCAGCGAACAAAAAGAAGCCGGTTATGAAGAAGTCAATGATTTAACTGAATTCATTGTTCAATATTCATATGAAAAAGACGCTGATGAAGCAGAGCTAATCGAAAAAAGAGATTATGTGGAATCGCTATTCAACAATTGTCTGGGCTGGACTGGCAACGGACATTGTGACGGAGGAGATATCGGATCGGCGACAATGAATATTTTTTGTTATGTTATAGACAAAAACATAGCAATACATACTATTTTAGAAGTTCTGGAAGAGGAAGATCTTTTGGATAATCTAAAGATTGCGTATGCTGACGAAATCACAGAAGAATACATAGGACTTTATCCTCCACTAACAGATTTTATGCTCTAATTGATGGCAGATATAAATAAGAAAAGAACCGATTAATCAGATTGACTAGTCGGTTCTTCTATTTTTATCATTTGTTACTTACCTCCAAACGTGAAGCTTACAGGAAAATACGCAGGCGATGTAATTGGTGTCCCTCCAATCATAAAGGTTGGTTTGATCTGAACCTTTACATTAGACTTGGTATCTCCTATTCCTATAAAATTCTTAGCAATATTTTGTACTGCCGACTTTGAATTATTAGTCATCAGTGTTGCAAGATCAACTCCAATATTTAAAGGTAAAGTTTGACTCGTACCAGCGGCGATATTCATTGTTTGATCAACATGCCCTGTTGTAAACTGAATATCATCTACAGTGATAATATACTGCAATCCGTTCATTATAGCTGCTGTCGAGTTTGGGTTTTTTACATCCAGATTCAGAGTGAAATTCATAGGTATCGATGAAGCTGTTCCTCCCAATATTCCTAATAGTTTAGGAATGTAAGTTGGCGAAATTCCATTCGATAAATTCATCCCCGATACGGTTAAATTTGAAATCGATTTATAATCATACTCACATTTAGTTACATTATAGGCACTCGTAAGGTCATTATTTACCCCACAGCCTGAGAATAGTATTGTTGCACAAAGCAATAATAATACCAATAGCTTCTGTTTCATTGTATATTTAGTCATTAAAAAATTATATCCATTACTTGAACAAATCCGACAACTCTCATTAAATCAAAAAAACAAAGATGGTTATATCTTAAAATACAGCCCTCGAAAGCTTTCTCTTCTAAGGTTTTATCGGACTACTTTCTGTAAGATTACTTTATAGTAATCATAGTTGCACCAAATCCGTACTCTTTAAAAGAAGCATCCTGATAATTCAAATGGCTGTATCGGGTTTTCAGATCATTTAATATCGCTTTCTTTAAAACACCCTCGCCTTTACCATGAATAAAAACAATTTTCTGACCTTTCTTGCTTTTATTCTCATCTAGTATCTCCCTGAATTTTGTTATCTGATATTCAAGAATATCCTTAGCATCTAATCCGGCTGTGCTATCTATCAATTCTTCGATATGCAAATCGACCTCAAGAATAGATGAAGTTATATCTTTCTTTTTAATAGGTTGTGGCTGTTGGCGATCCAATTGCTTTTTCTCCTTCATTGCTTCTTCAATAGCCTCTGCCGAAACGAATAATTCTCTTTCTGTAAGATCGTTTTTCATCAGATAATAGATAATGGCATCGTCATCGAAATAGTCATTTTCCTTGAAGCTATGCAGCTTATAAAACTTGACCGTATCAATTCTGATTTCCGAAGAGCAAGGATTCTTTAAGCTGAACGGTTTATCAATCTTATAAGGGATAAATTGAACACAAACTTTTTCCAGATCATTCAAATCAGTCTTCGTAAATTCTTCCAGAAAAATCTTGGTGTTTGGCTCTATCGTACCGACTGCACGACTAATCCATCCTTGTTCTGATCTACTCATATAATTATAAGAGAGATAGAAGTTACTATCGTTCACCAAATAACATTCGTATCCTGTTGTGCTGAGTGTTTTTATATCTAAAGGCAGATAAGCCAAACACGCAGTAATACGCTCTCCCTCTTTAGTTTCCACAACAGGAACATGACTTTCAGTCTTTGGTTCCTTTTGGTATGCAGTTACTTCCTGTGCTTTTGGTTTTACAGACTGACGCACTTGTGCTTCATTAGCGGGTTCAATTACAATACACTCACGCATAAGTATCGGTGTATCAAAACCATCATCGTCTACGATTACTATGTCTTTACCTTGAAAACCTTTTACAATGCCACCACCTGTTGTATTTAGAAAACGTACCTTATCTCCAACTTTCATAATAATATCTTGTTTTGAGGTCTCAGACCTATTTGTTCTTACAATTTGCTGAATCTATTATTCTACAAAATACAAAAATAAAAGGGTCTGTAACCTTAATACTTTCATATTCATACAAAGTTGATTAATTTTGACGGATAAAAAAAGAGAAAAATGGAATTATCTGACCCTCGCCATATACATATCAAAGATTATAATTACGATTTACCTGATACTAAAATAGCCAAGTATCCACTCGAAGAGAGGGATAATTCGCAGTTGCTTGTCTACAAAAGCAAAACGATCACCGACAGCCGTTTTTCGTCTATTACAGATTTCTTACCTGAGGACAGCCTAATGGTTTTCAATAATACGAAAGTGATTCAGGCACGCCTCCACTTCAAGAAGGCAACGGGGGCACAAATAGAGATATTCTGCCTCGACCCTTATTTTCCACACGATTATAATTTAATTTTTCAAACAACAGATCATTGTTCATGGCAATGTATGATTGGGAATCTAAAAAAATGGAAAGAAGGTATTCTCGAAAAAGAAATCATAATAAATAACGAAACTGTATTACTGAAAGCCGAACGGATACAATCGGCAGGCAATACGCATGTAATCAAATTTGAATGGAATAATTCTCAATATACTTTTGCAGATATTCTTGATGCAGTGGGCGAATTGCCAATTCCACCCTATTTGAATCGTGATACTGAGGAAAAGGATAAAGAGACCTACCAGACACTATATTCTAAGATTAAAGGCTCTGTAGCCGCTCCCACAGCTGGACTACATTTTACGGAAAGAACATTCGAAAACCTTAAGAAAAAAGGTATCCAAACAGATGAAGTTACCCTACACGTTGGGGCAGGTACTTTTAAACCTGTAAAGAGTGAAACGATTAACGGGCATGAAATGCACTCCGAATTTATTTCGGTGAAGCGAGAAACAATTGAACATATATTATCTCACAAAGGGAATATAATTGCAGTAGGTACAACATCGGTGCGAACGCTCGAGAGTTTATATCATATCGGAGCTGCTTTGGAACAGAATCCAAATCCTGAAACATTAAAAGTGGAACAATGGCAACCTTATAACGGTTGCAATACGATATCAAAAGAAAAAGCCCTTAAGAACATTTTAGATTATCTTGATTCTCATTCAATAAATACTTTATTGGCTGATACTCAAATAATGATTGTTCCGGGCTATGTATTTAAAATAGTAAGCGGCATAGTTACTAATTTTCACCAGCCGCAAAGCACTCTATTATTATTGGTTTCTGCCTTTGTCGAAGGCAAGTGGATGTCTATCTATAATCACGCACTAACTCACGATTATCGCTTTCTGAGTTATGGAGATTCGTCTCTACTGCTTCGTTAGAAACCTCAGCCAACCCCTCTTCTATTGTTTTGAAAACATATCCTTGCTCTTTGAGCCATTCAATAGCTAAAGGCAAAGCATATTTCATATTCTTCTCGGCTTTTAATGAGTCGTGGAATACTACAATAGAACCATTGCGTGCGTAATTCTTCACATTATTCAGAACATCGTCAGGGGTTAACCTGTT
Organism: Dysgonomonas sp. HDW5B; assembly: GCF_011299335.1. Lineage (GTDB taxonomy): Bacteria > Bacteroidota > Bacteroidia > Bacteroidales > Dysgonomonadaceae > Dysgonomonas_A. The sequence goes on along the minus strand of NZ_CP049858.1, from coordinate 2,265,392 downwards.
ACTATAATCACGGGTTACAACATCCCAAAGTATAATTTTATACTTTTTACGAAGCTTAAAGAATTGAGGTAAACGCATGTGTCCGTGAGGAGGACGAAACAAAGGAGATTCTATATACTCAGCAGCCTCTTGAGTATTCTTTATATAGTTTTTGGTAAAGGTTCTTATCCCCTGGATATGATTGTATGTATGATTTCCGACTTTATGCCCCCTGTCTAAAATATCTTGATAAATCTCCGGATATTTCCTGACATTATCTCCAACACAAAAGAAGGTAGCCTTTATGTTATACCTATCCAACAAATCTAAAACCCACGGCGTAAGTTCCGGTATGGGTCCGTCATCAAAAGTCAAATAAATTACTTTCTCTTTTTTGCTAGGTAGCCTCCAATGTCCTCCCGGAAACAGGAGTCTATAAACTAACGGCGGTTGTTCTATCAACATATTTCTCTTAAAAATAATATTATCTACAATGATGAAAAGCAAAATCATGCCTTTCATCACTATAGACGCAATATTATCTTAATTGCTGCTTTGACTTGTATATTCTTTTAATAGTGCGGGACTAAATTGTTGCATCAACTGCATTGATTGCTGAGCTAATTCCTCTTCAATTTTCTGATTTTCAGAACCTTTCTCAGCAACATAATATCCTCTAACTGATGTATCAGTAATATTTTTTAACGCATAATTTCCTAGAGCAGGTACTCTATTTGTGAAATATAACTGTGCATAACCTTGTAATTTCTCAATTAAGGCTTTGTATTTAGCCATATCCCCATGTTGTTGATAAACCATAGCAATACGCAACAGATTATCAAAATTGCTTCTTATATCACTTGTTGAACCTGCCATTTGGTCGGGTTTCAAACGATGGAACCAATTTAATGACTGCTCCGATCTATCTAGTATTATTTTAATTACAGCTTCTGCTTTTTCGGGTTGGTCTATTGCAAAATAAGCATCGGCAAAAGAAACCGACTCACCACCCATTGGAACAGTATTTGCAGGAATAACCTTCAAGCAGTAGTCTAATGCAGCAAGAGCTTTATCATCTTTACCTTCATTAATTAGGGCTGCAATAAGTTCATTAAACATGATTCGGAATGTCTTACACATCCTTAAGTTATTCTCATCTAAATATACTTTCGGATTATCAATACCTCCCCATTTAAACTTATTAACCATATTATCATAAGCAACTTCAGTATTAACTCCTGTAGGATTTATTTTCCCCGGTGTAATTCTATATGCCAAACCTTCGAGCATAAAGTTCTTATCTTTCAGATTCAAATACATATCGCTACCAACGGTAGTTGCAAAATATATAGGTCGTTTCCATCCATCTTTATTGATATTGTTCAACATCTCCAGAATCATTAATTCCTGACGATATAAAACATTTTTATTTCCTAAGTTGATCAGCATATGAGGAGATGGTGTTGCATCCAAGGCTTTCCAGTCAACAGCAGCAGTATCAACAGGCATATATAAAAGATTTCCGGGAATTATAAATTCTTTACCCCCACCTTCGATAAACGGATTCTTTGGAATATAACTATCCTGTGTCTTCAATATTTCCATTATATTATCTAAGGAAACAGTGTCGGTAAATGCATTTTTATCGTAATAATTTCCAAAATTGAAATTTTGATCATTCTGCATTTTATCCATCCACGAGGCACCTCCTTGCTTTTCGAGTTGCTGTTTCAGAACACTTTCTATTTGATCTTTTGTAATCACATAGGCATACATACCCTTGTCTCCGATATAGCGAGACTTGTCCCATTCTATAGGAAGTGGTTTTGAGTCATAAGCCTGACGACGCATTTGATCGACATACCAGTCGGTTTGCAGATAACTTAAGTTAGATACACGTACATCGGTACGGAAGCCTTCAACTTCCTGAGCATACCAAAGAGGGAATGTATCATTATCGCCATTCGTAAACAGGATACCATCTTTTTCAACACTTCGCAGATAGTTCATTCCAAAATCACGCATTGTGTATCGGTTTGAGCGATCATGATCATCCCAAGTTTGAGAGACCATTTGCACAGGAACCAACAGAGCAAGCACTGTTACCACAGCCGCAGCTACAGTCTCAGGAACATATCGCTTAAGCAAAGTCCAAAGAGCAGCAACACCCAGCCCGACCCAAATACTAAAAGCATAGAACGATCCGGCATATGCATAATCTCTTTCACGTGGCTCGTAAGGTTTTTGATTCAGATAGAGCACAATAGCCAAACCTGTCATAAAAAACAACATGAAGGTAATCCACAGTTCTTGCTCCCCTTTTTTACCTCTGGTCAATTGGAAAAAGATACCACATAAACCTAAAATAAGAGGTAGCATATAAAACACATTATGTCCTTTATTATCGGCAATATCAGGAGGTAAATTATCTTGTGGCCCTAAGCCCAGTACATGCTCATCAATAAAACTGATACCTGTCATCCAGTTACCATTATTTATTTCGCCTAATGATTGGATATCATTTTGACGACCGGAGAAATTCCACATAAAGTATCTCCAGTACATGAAATTTATTTGATATTTAAATAAGTATTGCAGATTCTCAAAGAATGTAGGAGGAACCTTTGCATCTGTAATACCACCCCAATTCTTATATCCTTGAATATGGCGCGGATCGTCAGAATACATACGAGGGAATAGCATCGTATTTGTATATTCATATGAAGGTGCCTCACTAGCTATAAAATAACGATCTTTCTCATCCGGCGATTTCTTTACAATTCTGTCATATCTAGCTTTCTTTGAAGCTTCAATAGCCTTACCACTTGCATCTCTTTTTACCTCTGAGGCATAAGTACGCCCATAAACTAAAGGAGAATCTCCATACTGTTCACGATTTAGATAATCGGTCAATGAGAATACATCTTCGGGGGAGTTTTGATCCATCGGTGTATTCGCTGTAGAACGAATAGGTATTATAGCGAACGAAGAATATCCAATTAATATTACCAACAAACACAAAAGGCTTGTGTTAACCAATCTGAAGGTAACCTTCTGTCCTTTGAAGCAGAAGAAGATTAAACCTCCTAAGAGAACAATCCAAAGTAAAACATTCGATCCGATAAATGTTATACCCGATAATGCCATTGTTAAGATAAAAGCTATTTTAGCTCTTTGCAGATTGCCTTTTGATGATAGAGTTTCATAAAGTCCCCAGGCAAGAGATAAAAGTAAAATAATTAAATAGGCAAATACCCCACTGTTATATGAAAAGCCTAACGTATTTACAAAGAATAGTTCAACAGCACCACCCACTTTAGTGAATCCTGGAATAACACCGTACATTAAAACCACGATTAATCCCATTGAACCAAGTAATGCCAATAATATTCCCTTAAAGTTAGGAGTTTGTGTCTTTTTGAAATAATAAACCAATACAATAGCTGGGATACAAAGCAAGTTCAACAAGTGAACTCCAATAGACAACCCCATAGTATAAGCTATCAAAACCAACCACTTATCAGAGCCCGGTTTATCGGCTCTATTTTCCCATTTCAGAATTAACCAGAATACCAAAGCGGTAAACATAGACGAGAAAGCATAAACTTCACCCTCAACAGCTGAGAACCAAAATGTATCGGAGAATGTATATACTAACGCTCCTACAAGACCTGAACCAATAATTGCAATCATTTGTCCTAAAGACATTTCCTTATCGGTATCTGTATATATCAGTTTTTTTGCGAGATGCGTTATTGTCCAGAAAAGGAATAGTATAGTTAATGCACTCAATAAGGCAGACATGGTGTTAACCATTTTTGCTACCTGAGTGACATCAGATGCAAAGAGTGTGAAAAACTTTCCTGTCAACATGAAAAAAGGAGCACCGGGAGGGTGTCCCACTTCAAATTTATATGCAGAAGTAATAAACTCACCACAATCCCAAAAACTTGCAGTAGGTTCGATTGTCAACAAATAGGTAATTGCTGCAATAATAAAGCTCAGCCACCCAAAAATGTTATTGACTAGGTTATACTTTTTCATGTTGAAAATTAAATGTTTATTATAAAAATTCGTGATTACAACTTCTGTGTCTATAAGAACAAAGTTGCAAATATAGTTAAATAGAAGAAAATAAAGGTGTTCATTATTTTTTTTTAAGGTCTTGGGGGTTATTGCTCGAATTTTCTCTCCAAAATAACAAACTGACGACCGTCTTTTTCGAAAATTTGATCGGTTTCAACAAATTCAAACTTTTTATAAAAATCGGTCTTTTCGATTCTCGAATTACACCAAACCCTTTCAAACTTCATGTCATTCGCATAGTCAAGTACCCATTTCAATAATTCCGACCCATAACCTTGTCCTTGAAACTCGGCTAATGTCGCAAATTTACGAAACTGTAATTCTCTATTATTCAAGAATAAAGACAACACACTAACCAATAGCCCTTCTTTATAATATCCGATATGCAAGCCTTTGTCATCTTCAGGCAATATAACATAATCTATTTCTTTTTCGGGATACATTACTTTATGACGGATTTCCAATACATCAGAATAGGGCACTTCATTTATCATACGGTATTTTTTTTAGGAAACGAAGTTAAGATTCTACATCGAAAGAATGTATATTTGTATTGTATAAAATAATATAACCTATGAAAAAAGTTTGTTTTGTGCTTCTTGCAATACTGGTTTCAACCTCTTTTTTTGCCCAAACACTAAATCTAAAAGATATTACCGACGGTAAATACAGAGCTAAAGGAATAGCTTCGGCTGTATCTTCGGCAGACGGTGAATTCTATTTCCAAGCAGATCAATCAAAAACTAAAATTATAAAATACTCTTATAAAACAGGACAGCCTGTAGAAACAGTATTTGATATACAAACGGCACGCGATTGCAACATTCCTTCTTTTGAAGGGTTCATTATGAGTCCTGACGAAAACCGACTCGTTGTTTATACCAACAGTGAACAAATATATCGCCGATCGTTTAAAGCCGATTATTATTACTTCGATATACGCCGCAATTTGATACGAAAATTAAGCGACAATAAATCAAAACAAATGGCTCCTGTATTTTCTCGTGACGGACGTATGCTCGCTTATGTTTGTGACAACAATATATGGCTATCTAAATTTGACTATGGAACAGAGTCACAGATTACGAAAGACGGAAAAATAGGTAAAATCATAAATGGTGCTACCGATTGGGTATATGAAGAAGAATTTGGTACAACAGCATTAATGGATTTTTCGCCTGATAATAAACTGTTATCCTATGTAAGATTTGATGAGACTAAGGTTCCTGAATTTTCGTTTCAAAACTTCAAGCAACAATTGTATCCAGATTTTATCTCCTTTAAATATCCGAAAGCAGGCGAAGCTAACTCAAAAGTGACTTGCAATATTTTTGATATTGAATCAAAGACAATCAGACCTATAAATTTCCCGGCTAATACTAGTTTTGAGTATATACCCAAAATTGAGTTTACTCCAACATCTCAGTTAGCTATAATGACTCTTAATCGTGATCAGAACGATTTTAATATGTATTTTGCCGATCCCAGAACAACTATAGCCAAACTAATTCTGAGAGAACAAAACGACAGATACATCAATTATGATTTCTTTAATTCGATTCATTTCTTAGGGGATCAATTTACATATATCAGCGAAAAAGATGGTTATAGTCATATTTATATATACTCATTAACCGGAGTTCAACAAAAACAGCTGACATCGGGTAATTATGATGTTATGGAAATTTTGGCTTGCGACCCTGTAAGCAAAACCGTTTACTACCAAGCTGCAGAAGAGAGTCCACTTCAAAGAGCTATATATAAAGTAGACATCCTTAAAAGCACTAAAACCAAATTATCAACAAAAGCAGGATATAATACAGCCGGCTTTAGTTCGAATGGTAAATACTTCATCAATAATTGGTCTAACACCGAAAATCCTTCTTTGATAACCATGAATGATGCTTCGGGAAAAGAGTTGAGAGTTCTTGAAGACAACAAAGAGCTGAAAAATAAACTACCCTCTTTAGGTCTGCCTAAAAAAGAGTTCATTACCGTAAAAGGAGCAGACGGCACTTCTCTTAATGCATGGATGCTTAAACCGGCGAATTTCAACTCGAGCAAAAAATATCCCTTATTGATGGTTCAATACAGCGGACCCGATTCACAAGAAGTATTAGACCGTTTTAATATCGATTGGGTTGACTATCTGACTACTCAAGATTATATAGTGGTAGCTGTAGACGGACGAGGCACAGGTGCCCGTGGTCAGGAATTCCGCAAATGCACTTATATGAATTTAGGGATCAAAGAATCCGATGACCAGATTGCAGCTGCACGGTATTTCGGAACATTACCCTACATCGATGCTGCTAATATTTCAATCTGGGGCTGGAGCTACGGCGGCTATAATGTTCTCATGAGCTTAAGTAGAGGAAACGGCGTATTCAAATCGGGAGTTGCTATCGCACCTGTTACCGATTGGCGTTTCTACGATTCGGTATATACCGAACGATATATGCGAACTCCGCAGCAAAATGCCTCTGGATATCAAAACAGCTCGCCCAGCACTTTAGCCTCATCTCTATCCGGACGGCTTCTCTTAATTCACGGAACAGCCGATGACAATGTTCATTTCCAAAATACAATAGAATACACATCAGCATTGATAAAAGCAAATAAACAATTCGAGCTTTTTGTCTTCCCTGATCAAAATCACTCTATCCCGGGAAGTCATAATAGAAATTATTTATATACAAAAGTGATTGATTTTTTGAAGTTTAAATAAGGCCGGAACGCAGGAGTAAAAAACTCCTGCGTTTTTTGCTTTAGATAAACATCGAAAATTACATTTTATAATATATATTTACAGTCGATGCGTACAAAAGACTAATCTATCACAGCTTCTTAGTGTATTAGAATCTATATTTAAATTTACTCAATAAACAAAACTTATTGATATTTGTTTTAATATAAAACCCTGAGAAATAAGGCAATAATAAGTTGTATATTTAGAAAATGACAATTGTAACATGCTAACACCATCAAGGAGTAAACCATCTGTATATATGTAATTTATGATTTCAAAAGGAGCAAAAAAATACTTAGTAAACCCTTCACTAGGATTGCTAGCTAGTATACTATATATAGCATTATTCACAGCAACTAGTAATATTGGTTATTCATTAATAATCTCTGTCCTGTTTGCGGGCACTGCAGACATTATTCTTAGATTTTACACCAAGTCTAATGCGTGTGGACTTATGTTCATACTGAATTTCCTCGCACTTTTCACAACACTTATTCTCTGGTATATTTTACACAAGACCACCATACCAGAATTAATGTATCTTGTATTTTTCGAAGTTATATTCGTCAGTCTTCTCTTTACCGTAAGATTAGGAAAAGCATATATAAATATGTACTTAGGAAAAAAGCAAAGTATCATTCAAAAGACATTCCTTGGAGAGTTTTTTGAGGTTGCAAAGCTTACCCAATATGGATTGACATTTCATATATTTATATTATTGATCTATCAATTAGTTCAACGTGATTTGGATCCAAACTCTTTAATTAATAATGTATTCTACACAATAATACCTGTGACAATACTCGCTTCCATTATTGTTTATGAGGAAATCAAGACCCGAAACATTGTTAAGCAATTAAGAAAAGAGGAATGGCTACCCATCGTTAACGAATCGGGCGAAGTAACAGGTCGAATTGCAAAATCGGTATCCTCTAAAATGAAGAAACGCTTTATGCATCCAATGGTACGTATTGCGTTGATACATAATGGCGAAATCTATATACAAAAGAGACCGGGGGGCAGTAACAGCATAAATCCCTCTATGTATGATCACCCTTTCGAGAAGCTAATGCTTTTTAATCACGAGATAAATATATCGGTAAGAAATAGCATATCAAAAGCATTAAATATGCAAGAGCTTCCTTTCAACTTTCTTTTAAAATACGTATTCGAAAACGAAGATGTAAAGCGTCTGATATTCTTATTCGTATCCAGAATAGAAAATGAAGATCAGCTTAAAAGTATCAGTTTATTGGATGGTAAATTCTGGACTCCCAAGCAAATAGAGCAAAGCTTGCTTGAGGATAACATATTCAGTGAATGCTTCCAACTGGAATATGAATATTTAAAAAACACTGTTATTCAAGCAGATATATTAAAAAGAGAAGTAACTCAAAATAATTGAGATACAATATAAAAGAACTAAGCAGCTATAATACCAATTATAGCTGCTTGTTTTTTATATATCTACATATTTAAAATCACAAGAAGAGACAGTATAGAGATAAAAGCCCAGAGTATTATACCTTGCAATAAAGGTTTTACACCAATCTTCTTTAAAGCCTCTTTACTCAATCCGGCACCAATAAGGAATAAAGTTAGAGTCAACCCCCTCTTAGCGATCATAACAATAGCCGGCGATACTGTTTGAACAGCCGGAATAAAAGTATTAATAATCATTGCAACCACATATAGAAAAATAAAATAAGGAATAGACACCTTACCCTTTCTATACAAAAGAGCTGTTACAAAAGAGAGTGGAATTATCCACAAAGCCCTTTCCAATTTTACAGTTGTGGCTATCTTCAGTGCTTCTTCCCCATATTTATGGGCAGCCCCCACAACAGAACTCGTGTCGTGTATGGCAATGGCAGACCAAAGACCGAACTGCTCTTGTGTCATACTCAACAGATGGCCAATCACAGGGAATAAAAACAGTGCAACTGAATTTAAGACGAATATAACCCCTAATGAAACCGAAGTTTCTTCCTCATTGGCATCTATAATAGGTACCATTGCAGCGATTGCACTTCCTCCGCAAATAGCAGTACCGGACGATACCAAGACACTCGTTTTTTTATTTATATGAAATAGCTTTCCGAGCAACATACCAAAAGCCAGAGTAAGAACAATAGACGAAACGGTAAATATCAGTCCTTCTTTTCCTACAGCCATTGCATCATAAATATTCATTCCAAAACCCAACCCTACAACGGAAGCCTGCAATAAAATTTTAGTCGCCTTGTTATTGAGATGAAGATACGGATGTCCTATCGTAAAAGACAAAATAAAACCGGCTAGAAGAGCAACCGGAGGTTCCACAAACGGAAACAAACACAATATAACCAGTATTATAAAGATACCTTTTTTCAACAATTTCGAATTAACTTTCATTTTCTTGATGTTTTATTTATGCAGACAAAGGTCTCTTAAAAAAAGCTTGGTTGTATATTCAAATATTTCATCGGCTATAACTTCTGGTTATAATAACTGAGGGCATACTGGATAAACATCTCTGTAAAACCTGAAGGGACTCCATGCAAATGAATAAAATAAAAGTTACGCACAATCTCGAAATCAGCTATATCTATAATTTTAAACTCGCCATTAGCAATTTCTTTGCTGACAGCATTAATCGAGATAAGTCCGATACTATTTGAATTTGCCAGAAATGTTTTAATACTCTCTGTACTGCCCAAGTGCATTACAACATTCAAATCCTTCAATTTCACATCCTTCTGCCTTAGTTTTTCGGTTATTACCTCTAAACTGCCCGACCCTAATTCTCTCAATACCAAAGGAATTTCTTTAAACTCATTCAATGTAATCTCGTCTTTCTCGAATAAGGGTTGTGAGGAGTGAGCAATAGCCACAATTTCGTCTTTAATGAAAGGAATGTATTTCAACTGACTATTTTTAGAATTGCCCTCTACAATGCCAAGATCCAGAATTTTTTCAATTAAAGCAGTTTCTATCCGCTGTGTATTGTCATTCAGTAACGACAATTCCATCTCAGGTTGTTCCATCTTAAATTTTGCAAGTATCGGCGGTAAAACATATTGCCCGATAGTGGTACTGGCTCCCAATTTAAGATCTCCCGAAAATTTTTGCTTCAACACACCTAAATCAAACATAAATTTCTTATCCAAAGTCAGAACATGTTCCGTATAATGCAAAAGAAGCTTTCCTGCCTCAGTAAGAGTTATTTTATTCGATATCCGGTTAAAAAGGCGAATCCCCAATTCAGACTCAAGCTCCTTTATATTTTTGGTTACAGCAGGCTGAGTGATAAACATCTCTTCAGCAGCTTTTGTAAAGCTTGAGAATGTAGCCACTGAATAAAAAACCCGAAGACGGAAATTCAACATAGTCAAATGATTCTAATTTAAGTAAAAGAAAATATGTAATGACACATTTTAAAATTACAACAACCTATCGCTGTTTTGCTTGCTAAAGCAATAAATAGTTCTGCGAACTTAAATGATATACAAATTAACGAAATATCAATTATTTAATACAACTAAAGACTGAAAAAATAAGGTTACATAAGCCATACAAAAAAGTTACAAAGGCTACAAATCCAAACAAGTATATGTACATTTTTGTCATTTTCACAAACATCTAATTATCAGAATATAAGACCCAAAAACATTACAAAAATGACAAAAGTGACACTTTTTATACAGCTTCTTATTTAGTATCTATTTTTTAGATAAGCTCTATATGGATAGATAAAAGCAACTATGCTTTTCAAATGTATCATTAAATGTTTTCTATTACTACTTTTAAGCAAGCAGATAGAAATTATTAATCATGCCAATTAGTAGTTGGATATACGTTCAATTTCCCTAACGCACCCTATCGGGTTTGTTTTTCATTTTGTCTTGATACAAAACGAAACAAAAGATCTAGACTGTGCCTTTTGCCCGACCCGCTTAGGACTCGAAAGCTAAAACAAAAGAAAAACATTTAACGATAATATCCTTTTGTTTCTTAACGCTTTTTTCATCCTGTGGGTACCGCGTGCAATCGGCAAGGTCATGGAACCTGACGGACAAAAGTTGTTTGCGTGCGTCAGCCCCAGTGCATCATAGGCTTAGCCGTTGTCTGACAAGCGAAACGGGCGTAAAACTAAACGTGCCGTAAGGCAGTAGGTTTAGTTTAGCCTGTAAGCTTTAGTCAGACAGGCGAGCCACGCAGCACAAAGCCTTTTTGATTCCTTTTGCCCAAAGCCGCAAAAGGAATACAAGCAATCTGTAATTGCGCGTAATTAAAAGAGTATAATGAAATTGAAGAATTTATTCAAACATTTCCAATTGCGGATGTATTCCCGACGAATACAATTATTAACACAATGCATATGCAATACACTCCCCCACTACAGTCCATAAAAAATTTCAATTATTGATAACCTATTATGTATGCTTAATAAAACCTTTGAAAATTCTGCAAGCTTCGATATTTTGAATAGTTATAAATAAATTCATCAGTAATAATTTATAAAATGATTAACTTCGCATAATAAAAAGAAAAGGTAACACGCTTATTTATTGTCTGTAAAAATTATACAATATCTTACAGGCATCAATAGTCTCAAATATAAAAAGTTGAATATGGCTGATTTAACCGGAATAAAGAATTTACTCTTCGACTTTGGAGGTGTAATTGTTAGTATCAATAAAGATAATGCTGTAAAGCGTTTCAAAGAAATAGGAGTTGATAATATCGAAGACTTTCTGGGCGAATTTCGTCAGGAAGGAATTTTCCTTCAGCTAGAAGAAGGAACAATCAGTAAAGAAGAATTTTACGATGAATTAAGAAAACTGGCAGGAAAGAATATTCCCGATAAAGACATAGATTCAGGATGGTTAGCATTTCTTACAGGAATACCCGAATATAAATTCGATCTACTGAAAGAACTTCGCAAAAAGTACAATGTATATTTGCTTAGCAACACCAACCCCGTTATTATGGGATGGGCTGATACTAAAGATTTCTCACCTTCGGGAGAACCCATTTCAGCATTCTTCGATCAGATGTTCTGGTCTTTCAAAATGGGACACACAAAGCCTGCAAAAGAAACATTCGAAATAGTTATAGAAGAAGCAAAGATCAACCCCGAAGAAACTTTATTTTTAGATGACGGACAATCGAATCTGGATGCTGCTGAAAAATTCGGCTTTAAAACATACCTGGTCGATCAAGAAGAAGACCTGAGAAAAGTTTTTGAGTAAAGATCACAAAAGACCTTCCAATCAGGTTATACAAAAAACGTATTTAACAATATACTTTCGGCTTGTAGGATTTACTCAACCCATCCAAATTGGATGAATCCGGGGGTATCCTTAGGCCAAAGCAATAAAAAAGGTCTGAGACCTTCAACAGTTCAATGAACTTAATAGATTCCGAACATAACAACACCCAACATCAACCTCTGGTAGCTACTATAGGTTTCTTCGACGGTGTACACACCGGTCATCAGTACCTCATAGAACAGCTTAAGGCAGAAGCTAAAAAGCAGAATCTGCCTTCGGCCGTTATAACATTTCCGGTACATCCGCGAAAAGTTTTATGCAGCGATTACCAGCCCGCTTTACTTTGTGGATATCAGGAAAAAGTAAAACGCCTTGCTACAACAGATGTAGATTATTGCATAACACTCGATTTCACCCGGGAAATGTCAACTTTGAGCGCTCGCGAATTCATTCAACAAATACTCAAAGAAAAGCTCAATGTACAAACACTGCTTATCGGTTACGATCATCGCTTTGGACATAACCGCGAAGATGGTTTCGAGGAGTATCAAAAGTACGGTAAAGAGGTAGGTATTGATGTAATACAAGCCAAAGAACTAGAAGGCGGCACACACGTCAGCTCATCACGTATACGACGTCTATTGGGCGAAGGGGATATTGCCAAAGCAAACCAACTGCTCGGATATACCTATACAATATCAGGACAGATTGTTGAAGGATTTCAGGTAGGTAGAACAATCGGTTTTCCCACTGCCAATATTAAAATCTGGGAAGATTTCAAAGTCGTTCCCGCCTTTGGTGTATATGCCGTATATGTGCTTATCGATGACGATCAATACGAAGGGATGCTTTATATAGGCAAAAGACCCACGCTTCATAATGGAGATAACATAAGTCTGGAGGTAAATATACTCGACTTCGATCAGAATCTATATGGCAAAACATTATCCGTTGAATTCGTCAAATTTATGCGTCCTGACGAAAAGTTTAAGGATCTCGAAACTTTGGTAAAGAACATAAAACAAGATAAAATTAACGTAGCCAATCTTCTTCAAAAGTTAAGAAACACTCGCAAAAGCAACTCTTAGTTAAATAATTGAGATATAGTATTGATTCTTTTCGAGTTAAAAAAGCATTGATAAAATCAATAAAATATAGGTATCTTTTTTTCGATAAAAAGGGTACCTTTATAAAATCAAACACCAATATATTTATCAATATTCGGTGATTGGATCAGAGTTATTTTAATGTATTCACCCAACAAAGCACTAAAAAGGTTTGCAACCTTTAATTCTTAAATATATATGGAACCCTTTATACATCTGCATGTACATTCTCAATACTCACTGCTCGACGGGCAGGCAAGTATTCAACGACTCGTTGACAAAGCCAAAGGAGATGGTATGAAGGCTTTAGCCTTGACCGATCACGGATCGATGTTCGGGATCAAAGAGTTTTACAACTACGTAAAGAAAAAAAACGCACCTGTATTTGCCGAAATAAAAAAAATTAAAGCGGCAATAGCCGAAGCTAAAGAAGGAAGTCCTCTTTTGGAGGAGTTGAACAAAAAGCTTCAGGAAGAAGAATCCCATTTATTCAAACCCATTTTAGGATGCGAATGTTATGTAGCCCATCGAAACCGCAAGTTAAAAGAAGGAAAACCCGATATGAGCGGCTGGCACTTAATAGTACTGGCTAAAAACCTGCAAGGCTATAAAAATCTGATCAAGATGGTTTCGCAAAGCTGGACAGAAGGCTTTTATATGCGCCCCCGTATCGATAAAGAACTACTCGAAAAATACCACGAAGGACTCATCGTATCATCAGCTTGTCTGGGAGGTGAAATTCCTAAAAAAATAACACGCGGAACCCCCGAAGAAGTAGACGAAGCCATACAATGGTTCAAGAATCTTTTCGGAGACGATTTTTACCTTGAGCTTCAACGGCATAAAACCAGTCGTCCTGATGCTAATCTTGAGGTATATCCGCTTCAGGAACGTGTCAATCAAGAGCTGTTAAAATTAAGCGTGAAGCATAACGTCAAAGTTATTGCAACCAATGATGTGCATTTTATCGGCGAAGAAGATTCGGATGCCCACGATCGTCTGATCTGTCTCAGTACAGGAAAAGATCTGGATGACCCGAAACGGATGAGATATACCAAGCAGGAGTGGTTAAAAACAACTGCCGAGATGAACGAACTGTTCAAGGATATCCCTCATGTACTATCCAACACGCTCGAAATAGCCGAGAAAGTTGAATATTACTCGATAGATTCGGATGCTTTGATGCCATTCTTTGATATTGACCCTTCTTTCGGGACGGAAGCAGATTACAGAGAAAAGTTCACAGAAACAGATCTTATCACTGAATTCGGAGACAAAGAATATCATCGCTTAGGAGGATACGACAAAGTAATCCGAATAAAACTCGAAGCCGATTACCTGAAACACCTGACAATGATAGGTGCAGTAAAACGCTACGGAGAGAATATGAATGATGAAACCCGTGAGCGTCTGGAATTTGAATTAGACGTTATGAAGACCATGGGATTCCCCGGATATTTTCTCATTGTACAAGACTTTATTGCAGCCGCTCGCAGAATGGGTGTTGCAGTAGGTCCGGGACGTGGATCGGCAGCAGGTTCTGCTGTAGCCTATTGCCTTGGAATTACCGATATCGACCCTATTAAGTATGACCTACTGTTTGAGCGTTTCCTTAATCCCGACCGTATATCAATGCCCGATATCGATATCGACTTTGATGATGATGGACGTGGAGAGGTGCTTCGCTGGGTAACAGAAAAATACGGACAAGAAAGGGTTGCTCACATTATCACATATGGGACTATGGCAACCAAATCGGCAATCAAAGACGTTGCCCGTGTTCAAAAGCTACCACTAGTACAATCTAACTACTTAGCGAAACTAGTTCCGGATAGAATACCCGATAAAAAGAAGGTAACCCTTAAAGATGCCATCGAATATGTACCCGAATTAAAGCAGGCTTCAAACAGTACGGATCTCATTATGCGCGACACGATGAAATACGCACAAATGCTCGAAGGTAACGTACGTAACACCGGAGTGCATGCCTGTGGGGTTATTATTGGGCAAACTGCTATTTCGGATACAGTTCCCGTAAGTACTGCCGAAGATAAAGAAACAGGAGAAACGATGTTGGTGACCCAGTATGAGGGATCGATTATCGAAGAAACGGGACTTATCAAGATGGACTTTTTGGGTTTAAAAACCCTTTCGATTATAAAAGAAGCTCTCGAAAATATAAAGCAGACTACAGGAGAAGATGTAGACATCAGTACTATTTCGCTTGAAGATGCTAAGACATACGAATTATATAGTCAGGGAAAGACAACGGGTACATTCCAGTTTGAGTCTGCCGGTATGCAAAAATACCTCAAAGAACTTCAGCCAAGTAAGTTCGAAGACTTAATTGCCATGAATGCCCTGTATCGTCCCGGACCGATGGATTACATTCCTTCGTTCGTTGCACGTAAACATGGACGTGAAGAAATAGCCTACGATATACCGATTATGGAACGGTATCTTGACGATACGTATGGTATTACGGTGTATCAGGAACAGGTCATGCTTTTGTCTCGTCTATTGGCCGACTTTACTCGTGGTCAGTCCGATGAGTTACGTAAGGCGATGGGTAAAAAGCTCATCGACAAGATGAATGCCCTAAAGGAGAAATTCTTAGCAGGAGGAAAGAAGAACGGACATGCCGAAAAAACGTTGAACAAGATATGGGCTGACTGGGAAAAGTTTGCATCATACGCTTTCAACAAATCGCATGCAACCTGTTATTCGTGGATAGCTTATCAAACAGCATGGCTCAAGGCCAACTATCCATCCGAATATATGGCAGCTGTTCTATCTCGAAACTTGTCGAATATCACGGAAATCACCAAGTTTATGGATGAATGCAAGTACATGGGAATGAATGTACTTGGTCCGGACATAAACGAATCATATCTTAAGTTTTCGGTAAATAAAGCAGGTGATATACGCTTCGGAATGGCTGCCATAAAAGGAGTGGGCAGTGGAGCGGTGAATGATATTATCAAGGAACGAACTCTCAATGGTCCTTATAAAACTATATTTGATCTAGTAGAACGTGTAAATCTATCCTCTTGTAACAAGAAGAATATAGAGTCACTCGCTCTTGCCGGAGCTTTCGATAATTTCCCGGAAATTACCCGCGAACAGTTCTTTGAAACAAACGCTAAAGGTGAAACTTTTATAGACCAGCTGGTTCGTTACGGAAATATGTATCAGATCGATAAGGCACAAGCGACTAATTCACTTTTCGGTGGAGATGATATTGTTTTGCCTACTCATCCTGAAATTCCAAAAGCAGAAAAATGGTCAGATCTGGAACGTTTAAATAAAGAGCGTGAATTGATTGGTATTTACTTATCAGCCCACCCTCTTGACGAATACGCCATAGCACTTAAATATGGCTGCAATGTTGGGATGGCTGACATTGAGGACAAGGAAGCTCTAAGAAACAAAGAAGTAACATTTGGAGGGTTGGTATGTGCTGCCAGAGAAGGCATTACCAAGAATGGTAAACCTTATATGATCATCAAAATCGAAGATTTTACCGGAAGTGGAGAAATCCCTTTGTTTGGAGATGATTACATCAACTTTAGCAAATACGGGCGTCTCGGACTTTATGTATATGTAAAAGCACGTGTTCAGGGACGAAGATTTAATGAAAATCAGCTCGAACTTAAAATCGTATCGATTCAGCTACTTCCTGATGTGAAAGATCAGGTTATTGAGAAGATAACCATAACATTGCCTATCCACGAAATGAATGCTCAAATGGTAGAAGAGCTTTCAACTCTGACTAAAAACAATGTGGGTAATTCATTGTTATATTTTGAGATTGTCGATGGTGAACGGAATATGAAAGTTGAACTCTTTGCCCGGGGTCTTAAAATTAATATACGCAAGGAATTAATTGACTATCTGGAAGAAAACGAAAACATCGTATTCAAGGTAAATTGATTTTCCGTATCTCAGAGACTTTGGTTATATTTGTTATAAAATTAAACGAAACATAATAAACATTAGTAGTATGGCACTTGAAATTACAGATGCAACTTTTGAAGAAGTTTTAAAATCAGACAAATTAGTCGTGGTTGATTTTTGGGCAGAATGGTGTGGCCCATGTCGCATGGTAGGTCCAATCGTAGAAGAATTGGCTGTTGACTATGCAGACAAAGTAATAGTAGGAAAAGTAGATGTTGATAACAATGACGAGATTACATCTAAATTTGGAATCCGCAACATTCCTACCATTCTATTTTTCAAGAACGGAGAAATAGTTGACAAACAAGTTGGAGCAGCTCCAAAATCGGCTTTAGTAGAAAAAATTGATAAGCAATTACAGTAATTTATATTAAGCTGTGGCAAGTATAATTACAACTTAGAGTTACAATTAAATTATGCTGTATCAGATAGCTAATGCTACTCAAATAAAAAAGCGACTAATTAATTAGTCGCTTTTTTATTTGAGCGTTAATCTAATTATTCTTTCTATAACTAATCACTGCCCAACCGTTAAAAAAGACAGCGAAGCAACCCAAAGCAACCATCTGCATAGTAAGGTCTGCAATACCGCTCCCTTTTAAATAAACCATTCTCATGACCTGTATAAAGTACTTCAAAGGATTAAATGTAGTAATAGTTTCTGCCCATTGAGGCATGCTCGAAATCGGAGTAAAAAGACCACTCATCAGAATAAAAATCATAATAAAGAAAAACATGACAAACATAGCCTGCTGCATTGTATTAGAATAGTTGGAAATAACCAGCCCCAACCCTGAAACCACCAGAATATATAAACTGGCAAAAAAGTAAAGTGTAACCAAACGCCCCGCAGGCACCAAGCCATATACCGTAGCCGCCAGAGTTATACAAAGAGTCAGAGCCAAAAGCCCAACAGTCCAGTAAGGAATAAGTTTAGCCAAAATAAAGGTAAGTTTATTAACAGGTGTAACATTCATCTGTTCGATAGTGCCTGTTTCTTTTTCGCCTACAATATTCAATGCCGGTAAAAAACCGCATAGCATAGTCAAAAGCGTAACCATTATTGCAGGAACCATAAATACTTTATAATCCAGATGAGGATTAAAACGATTTTGAGGCACAATATTTATTACAGGCAAAGTCGCCATCAGGGGAGACTGCTTCCACTCATCTCTTATTTCGGTCGCATAATCCTGTAATATAGCAGACAGATAAGCTGTACCTAAGCCACCTTTCATTCCATTTACCGCATTAGCAGAAATCATAACATTAGTTACTCCTTCTTTAATCAAATGTTTCTCGAAATTGGGCGGAAGCTCTAAAATTATATCAGCCTTATCGGACTCTAAACTTTGTAGAGCTTCTTCATTGGACGCCGATACATTTGTCAGATTAAAATATCCCGAAGCTGTTACTTTCTGTATCAGACGTTCAGAATAAACACTATGATCATTATCCACAACACTTAAACGCAAGTTTTTTATTTCCTGATTAGCAGCCCACGGAAATACAAGCATCATCATTAGAGGCATAGCAATAATCATTCTGGGAAGAAATGAATTCCGGAGAATCTGCTTAAATTCTTTTTCTAATAGAAATTTTATCATGATTAAATCAACTTAAGTTATCGGCTATCGAAGCAACAAGAAAGGGCTGTGACCTTAATCAAGCCTTGTCTTGAAATTTTTGAGACTTACCAGTATTAAAAAAACGAACATCCCCAACAGAACGGACAGTTCTTTATATACAGCAGTGATGCCCAGTCCCTGTATCATTAATTTTCTTACCGCTGAGATATACCATTTTGCGGGAATGATATCCGATACCCATTGCAGAATGACAGGCATACTTTCGATAGGAAATATCATTCCCGACAAGATCATAACAGGAAGTATCATCCCCATACCCGATACCAGCATAGCAGCAACTTGCGTCTGAGCAATAGTCGAAATGAGTATACCCAACGATAATGCCACCATTATAAAGAGTAAAGAAATGCCGATCAGCGAATAAAAATTTCCCGTTACCGGCACTTTCAAAATATAAACAGATAGCAAAAGTATTGTGGTGAGATTTACCATGGAGATTACAAAATAGGGTATTGCTTTCGCCACAATGATATAGATAGGTTTCACAGGCGAAGCCAATAATATTTCCATAGTACCGGTCTCCTTTTCCCGGACAATAGAGATAGAAGTCATCATAGCACAGATCAACATAAAGATCAGCCCCATTACTCCGGGTACAAAATTGTATGCACTTTTAATCTGTGGATTATAAAGCATCCTCACCTCAGGCTTTATTTGAATCGGGATTTTAGTCCCTTCTAAAAGCTCTTGTTGATAAGAGTTTATTATGTTAGTAGCATATCCTGTAAGAGTTGTAGCCTGATTGGGATCTGTAGCATCTGCAATCAACTGAACGGATGCCTCACCTGTATGCAGGAGGTTTTGATTGAAATTTTCATCGAATACAATAACCAGATTTATATTATGATCTTTTTTAAAAATCGAATTAATTTCATCCGGATTATTCAGCATCTTTACTACATGAAAATACTTGCTGGCATCCAACCGATTGATTATACGCTCAGTTGAAATATCTTTCGAGGGATCAAATACTGCCACCTGTACATTACGCACCTCGGTTGTTATGGCAAAACCAAACAGGAGCATCTGTATAATGGGAATACCCAATATAATCATCATAGTTCGTGTATCACGAAATATATGATAAAACTCTTTTTTTACAAATGATAGAAATTGTTTCATTCAATTGATATTTTTTTATCGAACTTCTCTGCAAGAAAATGAGCGAAGAGGAGATTTAACACCATAAAAATGACTCCTGCCAATGACAGCAAAATAATTTCGGATACAGTAAATAAATGACTCCTCAATACGATTATAAATCCCCATATACAATATGGTATAGCAAGTATGGCAGTGACTATGGCAGGTATATATCTTTTCAGTACCATCCATTGAATAATATGGATAAACAGATGAATAAAAAATGCCATGAATACTGCCAGCCAGATACTATAATAGTCAAAATAAAAAGCTGCAAAAGTAATTATGCTCAACAATACAAATTCCTCAAAAACAGCGACGGAAAATGCAGCAACAGACAATGCTTCCATACGTGGCAATAAACGTTTTGCTAAGAATGGAAAACGCTTTTTCAAATAGCGACTATTCTTATTAACCCATGGTTTGAAGAAAATTATTTCCTCAAAGTCATGTATCATAAATACAATGGGCAATAAACAAACTACTATTTGAAATTCGTTCATATTTAGGCTCGTTTAGTTATCCGATCGTGTTGCTTTTCTGGCTAATTGCTGAAATACCTCATCCATACTATCTGCTCCGAATTGGAGTTTTAAATTTTTAGGGGTATCCAAAGCTTCAATTTTACCATCCACCATAATTGATACGCGGTTACAATATTCGGCCTCGTCCATATAATGAGTAGTAACAAAGGCTGTAATGCCTCTGTCGGTCGCCGCATAAATAAGCTCCCAGAACTGCCTGCGGGTTACAGGGTCAACGCCTCCTGTAGGCTCATCTAAGAATACGACTTTAGGTTCATGAAATATAGATACAGAGAAAGCCAGTTTCTGTTTCCAGCCCAGAGGCAATTCTCGAACGAGCGTATTACGCTCCGTCAGAAAGCCCAACTCATCTAATATTTCATCTGTTTTTGAGGCTATAAGCTTTTCTTTCATCCCATAGATTCCTCCAAACAGGCGGATATTTTCCCAGACCTTTAGGTCTTCGTATAAAGAGAACTTCTGACTCATGTAACCGATATTTCTCTTCACTTTCTCAGATTCTTTCTCAATATTATATCCCGCTACAAAGCCTTTGCCCGATGTTGGATGACTCAATCCGCACAACATACGCATAGCTGTGGTTTTCCCGGCACCGTTAGCACCCAAAAAACCGAAAATCTCACCCTTATCAACGCTGAACGATATATTATCGACAGCCGTGAATGTGCCGAATTTCTTAGTCAGGTTTTCAGTATATATTACAGATTCATTCATCATTTTGCATTTTGTGCCAATTGCATATAACAATCCTCGATATTGGGTTTAATTGCATATATTTCTATTTCCTGATGACCTTTCTCTTGTAGATATTCTTCTAAATCGACCATTTCAAGCTCATCTTTGACGGTTATATGATGCACTTCACCAAAAGTAAAACAGGTTTTGATACCATTGTACTGTCTCAGATCATTGAGTAGTCTAAACATCTCGTTGCTTTTTACTGCCCAAAGCTTTTCGGGAAATCTTTCTATGATATTGTGTGGTGTATCGACCTGAAGAAAAGATCCTTCTTGAATCAAAGCAATACGATCACACAACATAGCCTCATCCATATACGGCGTGGAGACCAGAATCGTTATATTTTGCTCTTTCAATTTACGGAGCATCTCCCAGAATTCTTTTCGCGAAACAGGATCGACCCCAGTTGTCGGCTCATCCAGAAACAGAACGGTCGGTTTATGAATTAAAGCACAGCTGAGTGCCAGCTTTTGCTTCATTCCGCCTGATAGTTTTCCCGCCCGACGATCTTTAAATGGCTCTATTTGACTATAAATATCTTTGATCAGATCATAATTCTCTTTTATTGTCGTATTGAAAACAGTTGCAAAGAATTCGAGATTCTCCTCTACCGTTAAATCCTGATAGAGGGAAAATTTTCCGGGCATATACCCTATCCTACTACGGATTTGCTTGTAATCTTTAACAATATCCAAGCCATCAACCGTGGCTGTTCCACTTTCAGCCAATAAAAGTGTGGTAAGAATACGAAACAAGGAGGTTTTACCGGCTCCATCGGGACCGATAATACCGTATATCTCTCCCTGCTCAACCTCAAAGCTAATGTTATTCAAGGCTTGGATATCGCCGTACTTCTTATTTATATTTTGTACTGAGATTGCAATCATGGATTTAACAGCTTTATCTCGCCATACATTCCCCTTTTGATATAACCATCGTTCTTAACGGCTATTTTTACGGCATACACCAGATTGGCACGTTCGTCACGTGTTTGTATTGTCTTTGGCGTGAATTCGGCTTTATCAGATATCCACTCCACCGTACCCGTGTATTCTTTTCGATCTGCTTCGCCCAAATCTGAAAATACCTTCACCGTCTGCCCCACTTTCAACTGCGTTAACTGGCTTGCTGTAATATAAGTACGGAGAATCATATTTTCGATATCACCCACTTTGAATAAGGCTTTACCCTGTACAGCCAATTCGCCTTGCTCCGCATATTTAGACAGTATAGTTCCTTTTATAGGGCTCTTAATTACCGATTTTGCTATCTGATCTTCCAACTGGGCAACCTGTATCTGCATAGAAGAACTTTCTTCGGAGACTCCTCTGTTGGAGTTCATCAATACTTCGGTCTGTGCAGCCAATTGTTTTTCCAGATAAAGAATCTGTGCATTGATATCGTCCAACTGCTTTTGATTGGCAGCATTCGATTTTATCAGATTTTCGAAACGTGTCCGTTCTTTCTTCTGAGTTATGATCTGTTGTTGTATCGCTGCAATTTGTCGGGGGACATCGGTTTGTTTACTTTTCACCGCCTGATTACTAGCCAACAGTTGCATCTTCTTGAGGTAAAGCTGCGTAGTGTCAATATATCCTAAAGGCACATCGGGATTTACAATCTGACCTTCTTCCAGATTCAATTCTAATATTTTGCCATTAGCTTCCGCTGAAACAATCACTTCTGTAGTTTCGAATATTCCCGAAGCATCATAATCTCCGTTTTTGCTACCACAGGCTACGCATAAAAATGTTATGGCTAAAAGGAATGTTGTTTTTATAGTTCTCATATATTTCAGTCTTAACCGTTCAATTATTTGTTGTATACTTCAGATTATAAATGGATAGTAAAAGTTCCACCTCGTGCTGAATTTTATCTTGCTTCGCCAAATCCTCTGCATTTATTTCGCGCATAAGATCTGTTACGGTGAGCATTCCGTTTGCCACTTTTACTTCTGCCGCTTTCTTTACATTATTGCGGAGGGTTATTATTTCATCATCATATTTTAATAGATCTCTGTTTTTCTTAATTTCGCTCTGCTCTTGTGTTACTTGCAGATTGGTATTAAACAGAAATGTTTCTTTCTCGGCAGCAAGCGAACTTTGGCTGGCTTCTATAATTCTGCGGTCATTTTTTTCGGTATATAATCCGCCGAAATTCCACGACAAACGAACCCCTCCTATATAATAGGCAGCAAACTTATCCTCCAGCATATTCAAACCGGGTCTACCATATCCGCCTGTTGCAAACACACCCAACTTAGGCATATATCCGGTCTTTATTAATTTCTTTTGTGTTTCAAGATCAGTTTGTTGTGCCTCGAACAAACGCAATTCAGGACGTTCGATTTGTCCCGTTATCAACGGAGTACTTGTATTCGGTTTCTCCATGATCACATTCTCGTCAATTGGTTCACCAATTAGTGCAGCCAGCATATCTATATATGCTTTCCTGTTCGACATCAACTGTGTCTGAATTTGTATTGATTTCAATTGCTCTACTTTTATGGCATCCAAATCCGACTGATTGGCAACTCCATTCTGAATATAACTAGATATGAGATTAAAGTTCCGTTCAAGTTCGTCTCGAAACAATTGGTTCTGTTTAATCTTTCCATCAAGCAAAAGAATACCGAAGTACAACTGATTGACCCTATCATTTATCGAATACAGATTTACTTCGAGCTGTTTTAAGGCTACTTCAGAAGTTGTCTTTGCCATTTCCTTTTTAGAACTGATAACTCCTCCATCCCAGATCGTTTGGTTTACATCCAATGTAACTCCGTACTGGTCTTGACTCAATGGTCTTATATTAACTCCCGGCACAGATATGGGCAAATGCGGAACATCCGATTGATAAGTGGCTTTTGCCGACATCGAGAACTGAGGCAAATAACCTTTACCTGCATTAGACAGGTTATAGTCTTTGGTTTTCTCTATCAGACCATACCTCTTAATCAAAGGATAGTTCTTCTTTGCTTTTTCGTGGCACAGCTCTATAGTCAATTGACAATATGCAACCGAATAGCCACTTAGCATAATGCACAAAACAAGTAATATTCTCTTCATATTATACATTCTATTTTCAAACACTTCTGTTTAACAAAATTGTTAGTTTAGTTATAAAAAAAATCAGATTTTCAATCCATTTATAATAAATTGAATATTATTCTCTCTTCTTTGTTTCAAAAGCTTCTCCACTTCATTATTGTTTCTTTTTATAATCTGCAACAAAGGCATCGCTAAAAATGTAATCGCATTCAGTGCAATTATATTCATTAACAGTTCGGTAGGGCGAATAAAACGAATAGTTCCATTTTCCACTTCAGCATCTATTCCATCCTTCAATCTTTTCACTATCCCTTTCAGTTTAGGAAATACGCTTTGAACCAGCATTTTCTTTCGTCTGTCATTCGTGATTATTTCTCCATAAACAAAGAATAACAACCGTGGATTGGCAGCAATAAAATCGAAATGAGTACCTATAGCTAATTTTAATTGGTCGAAAAAAGATAAATCCTGATTAAATGATTGTGAGAATGATTCTGCCAGAATACGTATCTTTTGCTGAAAAACCATTGTAAATAAGTTTTCCTTTGTCCTGAAATAATAATGAATCATTGCATGATTAACCCCGGCACGCTTGGCAATTGCAGTAGTCTTTGCTCCGGCAAATCCTTTCTCCAAAAATTCTTGCTCTGCTGCTTCGAGAATTGTTTGTTCAGTCGTTATATCTTTCTTTTCCATTATCAACTTTTCTGTTTAACAAGATTGTTAACTGTGCAAATATAAAAATAATATTTCAAACTGACCTTAGAGTATTACCGTTTTTGTCAGTATAACAAAGAATGGCTAGCAACTTGGTTTACAACATGCTGTTTGTGAGTTCGAAAGATAATATTTTAGACAAATTAACAGTAAAAAAATTATATTTTAACAAAAAAATATCGAGAAAAAATCTACATTTGCACCTCAAAACTCTGGGGAAAAATCCAAAAACTTTTTTACAGTTTTGGTAAAAGCATACACACTAAATGTATTTATGCAAACGACACTAACCATCTATAATTAATTTATTTATAAATTCGGTGAAATTGTGAGAGATATTTTTTAGGTTTGATTTCTAACGATTTGTATTCCGATCTGTATATCACGGAATTAGAGCAACAATAGCTTGATTAAATTCCACACACTTTTATATGGCAATAGCTACTTAAAATAAATACCCGTAATTTTTTTTCGGGAGATTATTTTGTGTTCGCATGTTTACATCGGATATGGCTTAGTTATGTAATCTAGCTACTGCTTTTTCTCAAATTTATAGGTTATCCACCCCAGAGACTATTTACAGTCTAGACAACAACACTGCCTAAATATTATATGCTGTTGTTTGATTTATTATTTGTCAAACTATTTAATTTTCTAAAATCATTTATGATTAAAAAAGCTTTATTTATTTTAATTTCTTTTTCCTTGGGATCTTCATACGCCCAAGTTGGAATCAATACTGAAAGTCCTACAGCCGCCTTACACATTGAAGGAGATTTAATTATTAAAAACACATCTCCCAAAAGTGCGAACAATGCTAATCTCAAATCCTTATTTGTAGATCCTGAGGGTCATGTTGTAAGATCAGTCGCAACCCAAGCTACCAGCCCCATTCTTGCTATTCAGACCAACAGGCTAATGCTGAATAGTTCTTCCGACCCTAACACATTAACTGCTTTTAATGATGGATCTCGTCAATCGTTTGATTTCATTGCATCCGATATTTTAATAAACAATTTGGGGATAAATATACAAAATGGCTATATAAGGATTGCCGAAACCGGAATATATCAGATAAGTTCTTTGATTAATTATGTATTTGGAACGTCTACAACGGGTAGCAATGTTTTTATAAATATATCTTTACAAAAAAGCTCTAATAATGGAGGTACATGGTTCGATGTAGTAGGATATAGACCTATATTTACTATTAATTGGACTACCGGGCAAAGTACTCCGGCGATTCTTCCTACTGTTATTGCCTCATTGTCCCAAGGCGATTTGCTTCGCTATTCATTCTATAGAACCCGATCCGGAACAACCTTGCAAGGCAGCCCGATCACCTTTCTTAGTATAGATGCAGTTTACTCGACACCTTCTGCTTCGATATCCATAGTTAAGCTTTAAAAATATCCTATTTATTTTTAACCTTCCCTGATCAAAGGGAAGGTTAAAAACGATATTACCCCATAACTGGAAAACACATTTTAAAGTATCTTTTATCTGATCATTTTATCTAAAACTCCTATTTAAGTTTCCCATAACAATTATCGGTCTAGTTTATTGTTTACATAAAGAGTCTGCTTAAATTTTATAGAAGTAATTTTGATTATTTCTTCAGAGTTGTTATACTTAAACGGATAATAAAAAATTCGAAGACCTTAACCTGAAGACAGTGTTCGTTAATTATCTGTTAGTCTCGCAAATTTATACTTTATAATCTGGAATAATAAATTAATTTCGTAATCTGACAGTTTAAACAACAAATCAACATTAAAAAGATTAATACCGATGTGATTTTTTCACAGAACGTACCACTAATTATATAGAAACAACACCTTAACAAAATATGATATACCTAGAAGCCAGAAATATAATTAAGCAATATGCAAGCCATAGAGCACTCAACGATGTAAGCATACAAGTACCCAAGGGTAAAATCTATGGGTTACTGGGTCCTAACGGAGCCGGGAAAACAACTCTGATACGGATCATAAACCGAATTACAGCACCCGACAGCGGTGAAGTTTTCCTCAATGGCAGAGCATCCCTTCCTTCCGATATATATAATATCGGCTATCTTCCCGAAGAGAGAGGTCTCTATAAAAAGATGAAAGTAAAAGAACATGCTTTATTCTTAGCCGAGCTTAAGGGGTTAAAAAAACACGAAGCCAACCGAAGAATAGATGAATGGTTTGAGAAATTCAACATTACTTCATGGAAAGATAAAAAAGTCGAAGAGCTGTCAAAAGGTATGCAACAAAAAATACAGTTCATAACGACAGTGATTCACGATCCTGAATTACTGATACTGGACGAACCTTTCAGCGGATTCGATCCTGTTAATGCCGAACTATTAAAGAAGGAAATACTCGAATTGAAAGAAAAAGGAAAAACAATTATTCTTTCAACCCATAACATGGAGTCGGTCGAAGCCCTTTGTGACGAAATTACACTCATCAATAAATCGCAAGTCGTATTACAGGGAAATGTGAAGGAGATTCGAAACAAATACAAAAAACACGTTTTCACCGTCACTGTAAGTGGAAACGATTTTAAACTCCCTTCCGAATTATTTTTGTTGGAGTCTAAAGAGTCTAATTTTGAAACTACCAAAGTAAGAATCAAAAAATCAGCACAATCAACTAACTCCGAAATTCTCAGGGAAATCACCAACAAATACGAAGTACTCTCTTTTGAGGAAGAACTGCCATCTATGAACGAAATATTTATTCAAACAGTTACAGCACTATGAACGCATTAAGTATTATAATAAAGAGAGAATATCTTTCACGAATAAAAAAGAAGTCATTTGTGGTACTCACCATCTTAATGCCACTTCTTATGGCTGCATTAGTATTTGTTCCCCTGTTGTTATCAAACATAAAAGATTCTGAGACCAAACGGATAGCGGTAATTGATAACACCGGAAGATATGCTTCTCACTTAAAATCATTCGATCATTACACATTCGAAATAGTAGGAGGTAATCAGGAGGATAATTTAAAAACGAAAGTAGGAAAAGACTTATTCGGAATACTCGAAATAACCGGCGACTTAACAGAAAACTCTGCTGCTGCGACTTTTGTTTCCGAAAAACAAGTTCCTTTAGATCTACAAGGCTATATCAACAATACGCTTTCGGAGATTGTAAAATCAGACAAAATAAATCTTCTGGCACAAAAGGCAGATATAGGTACCCAAGTAATGGTTGATATACGCCATGTTATTGAGACCTCAGGAAATATAAAAGTAACAACACTGAGATGGAGTGAGGATGGCTCGGAGAAAGAAACATCTACTGATATTGCAGCGGCTGTCGGAGGTATTTTCACATTCATCATGTATCTGTTTATACTTATGTACGGAACAATGGTTATGCAGGGAGTCGTTGAAGAAAAAAG
This sequence comes from Dysgonomonas sp. HDW5B, assembly GCF_011299335.1. Taxonomy (GTDB): domain Bacteria; phylum Bacteroidota; class Bacteroidia; order Bacteroidales; family Dysgonomonadaceae; genus Dysgonomonas_A. Next base: position 2,237,014 of record NZ_CP049858.1, on the reverse strand, counting down.
CAATCGCATTGTCGAAGTTATGATTTCGTCGGTACGTCCTTTCGATCTGATGATGGGTAAAATCATCGGAATAGGACTTACCGGTATTACTCAGCTATTCATTTGGTTTGGAATCTTTGCAATTATCCTGGGACTAAAAAACACTCTATTTCCGGCTGCCGATATCCAGAATATATCTTCTCAACTAGGTAATATACAGATGCTATTTTCGATAAACTGGATCGAAATCATTATCTATTTCTTACTTCTTTTCATCGGAGGATATCTTATCTATGCATCGCTTTTCGCCATGTTCGGTGCAGCAGTAGATAATGCACAAGATACGCAACAGTTTGTTATGCCTATAACGCTCATATTTATGTTTTCTTTTTATGTAGGCATATATAGCCTACAAAATCCGGATGGCCCACTTGCTTTCTGGTGCTCAATGATACCACTGACATCTCCTATCGTAATGATGGTGCGTATACCTTTCGAAATTCCTTTATGGGAAAAAATCCTATCTATAGTCATATTATATGTAAGTATTTTCTTTGTAGTAAAGTTTGCGGCAAAAATTTACCGTGTAGGAATCCTTATGTATGGAAAAAAACCAACTATCAAAGAACTTATTAAATGGTTCTCTTATAAATAAAAATCACTAATCTTTTGATTAAGGTCACAGACCTTTTTATTACTTTGACGAGTATTCCAACTTAAAAAATGCCCGACAGAATCGTTCGGGCATTTTTTTATTTAAAAGAAATATTTAAACCTATCTTTGTATCGAACTAAAATAACGAGAAAAAAGTTGAGAAAGATCAAATCATATATGATGCCCATATCAATGATTACAGGAGCCTTATTTTACTCCTATTTATCGGAGTTATCATTTTTGACCCCTTACCTCATCTTTTTTATGCTGCTTATTACATATACCAATATATCCATCAGATCAGTTAGGTTCTCGATGCTGCACCTATGGCTTTTGGCAATTCAACTGTTAGGAAGTATCGGCGCATACCTCGCCATACGCGGTATAGATCCCATTATTGCCCAAAGTGCAATGATTTGCATCTTAGCACCTACTGCCACTTCGGCTGTTGTCATTACGGGCATGCTTGGGGGTAATACCGCCAGCCTGACCGCTTTCAGTTTACTTAGCAACCTTACTGTTGCCGTGGTTGCACCACTATTGTTTACTATAATAGGAGGACATTCGGGTTTTTCCTTCCGGGAAGAATTACAAGAAATTACACTGCGGGTATTCGTATTATTAATGCTACCGTTCTTTTTGGCTATTCTCTTAGGGAAAATATCACCAAAAACTCATCATAAAATAAAGACATCTCAGTCTTATTCATTTTATTTATGGAATATTGCCTTAATGATAGTAACTGCCCGAACTGTTAATTTTCTACTGCTCGAAGGTAGTAATCACGTTCAAACATCACTAATAATTTTCGGATTAACCCTAATAATTTGCATTGTACAATTCTACATTGGAAGGCTGTTAGGACGGCGATATAGCGACACTATCGCAGGAGGACAGGGATTAGGACAGAAAAACACTATACTTTCGATCTGGATGGCACAAACTTACCTGAACCCAATTGCATCAATCGGACCGGGAGCCTACATACTTTGGCAAAATATAATCAACTCAAGTCAGGTGTGGTATAAGCAAAGACGAAATTGACACATTTTCACGGGGTTAACACTTTTCTATTTTTTATCTCAAAGATTTGTGTTAAATTTGTAGGCTCTAAGAATAACTAAAGCGTATAGTTTTTGAAGCATACCTTAGCAAAGAATCCGGTTAGATGGATCGAAACGAATGCTCTTTTTTTAACAGAAATGAATAAGAAGATGAAACTCTCAGTAACAATAGTTCTGCTTTCCATAGCATCATATGCTTTTGCACAAAGCCCCAACAGGGATTCTCGCAGTACTAAAATTGACGAGAATGAAAAAAAACGTCTTGAAAATCAGTTCAAATCACTAAATACATTTTACATAAACGACGATGGATTAGTCGTTTATCAAACTCAAGGGAGTTCAACAACTCAAAAAGAAGAAGAAACCCCAGCTGATACAACATCCCATACTACCTCCACTCCTCAGAATGTTAAAACTGAAGAAAGCGAAAGTAATTACCTAATAAAAGATGATAGTGAAGATACAAAAATCACTCCTATCGAAAAACCGTTGAGTACGCGAATCGTTTCATCAGCAGAGCCAATCAGAACAGAAGCAGCAACGCAAGAAAAAGCTCCTGTAAGATCTAGCATTATACGAAAAGAGGCGTTAAAACCAACAGAGGTTTTAAGCCATAAAGAATCTGCAAGCAATAATGCTACTGAAACAAATACAGAAGTGGGGACAAGATCTACTGCGATTAAAAATTCACCAATTACATTAGCAAACGAAGAACATTCTGATAATGTAACCGTTACCAAGGTGAATACAAACAACAATCAGATCAGCAAAGAAGCAAATAAAACGGCTCAAACAAAGACTACCTCAAAAAAGACATCGGTGTTTAACAAAAAATATACACCGCAGTACAAAACAATGGAAGAAGCTGCATTAGCAGTAGAAGCATTACTCGAGGACCTTCGAAAAGAACAAGCACAAACAACAAGTGCAGGTTCTATGTCGTCACGCTTATCCGGCGGAGCCGGTCGTGCCACATTAAGAAAGAAGCCGGCAACAAACCCATCTTATACCAACAATAATTCAGACAATACTACAACAAACATAACAAACGTAGTGGACGAAGAGACTTCGGAATTCGGACATGAGCCTACCTACTTCATCAACGGAAAAGAAGTAGACAAGATCGAAGTAAACAGACTTAGAAAGAAAGAAATAATTAATAAAGAAGTACGCACCAGAAATACTGTATCAGGAAATCCAAATGGAGAAGTATGGTATGAGGTAAAATACGATAATTAAAAAGATACTCTATAATATAACGAAAGAGCGAAAAGTGAATCACTTTTCGCTCTTTTTTCATTTTGAGATTATAAGGTCACAGACCTTTTTATAGCTTTGGCAAGTATAACAAATATAGATTGTTGCAACTATAAAATATACCAATAAATTTCAGCCTTTACTTAATTCAGCTATTACTGAGTCGATTACAGGAGGGAAATGAAGATATTCCAATTGATGAACCTTTTCGGCTACATTTTGAAATGTATCATCCGACAAAACTTCACATTTGGCCTGAAAAATGATATTTCCTTCGTCATAGTTCTCATTGATATAGTGAATTGTTATTCCCGATTCGGATTCTCGAGCAGCAACAACAGCCTTGTGAACATTATCACCATACATACCTTTTCCGCCAAACTTAGGCAATAAAGCAGGATGAATATTTACTATTCTCTGAGGGTAGGCATCAATTAAATTTTGAGGTACTTTCAATAAAAAACCTGCCAAAACAATGAAATCTATCTGATTTTCTCTTAAACAATCAAGAACCAAATCGGTCTTTTCAAAGTCATCTTTAGAAAAAGTTACCGATTTTACGCCTAAAACTTCTGCTCTCTTATGCACAAAAGCATCTGCTTTATTCGATATAATCAGCCTTACTGAAGCGCCCTCTTTATTCTTAAAATAATTGCTAATATTCTCAGCATTAGAGCCGGATCCGGAAGCGAAAATAGCTATATTGACCATAAACGGGTTTTAATTGACTTTGCACACAAAAAGAAGAAATGTGCAGTTTTAACGAATTTTCTGTCCAAAATATTTGTTTCGTATTAATAAAATACGCTTACTTTGCATCGACAAAATTAGAAATAAAATTTAATTATTCATTAAAATCAAAAAGTTATGTCTGACGTAGCATCAAGAGTTAAAGCAATTATCGTTGATAAATTAGGTGTTGAAGAAACAGAAGTTACAAATGCTGCTAGTTTTACAAACGATCTAGGAGCTGACTCACTTGATACAGTAGAACTTATCATGGAATTTGAAAAAGAATTCGGTATTTCTATTCCAGATGATCAAGCTGAAAAAATTTCTACAGTAGGAGACGCAGTTTCTTATATTGAAGCTAACGCAAAATAAAAATTTCCACAAATAATTTATGGAATTAAAAAGAGTAGTAGTAACGGGTTTAGGTGCAGTAACACCGCTGGGCAACGATGTGCAAACCACATGGAACAATGCAATCAACGGAGTTAGTGGAGCTGGACCCATTACTCAATTTGATGCGTCGAAATTCAAAACACAGTTTGCCTGTGAGGTGAAAGATTTTGACGTGGCGAAATATCTTGACAGAAAAGAAGCACGTAAGTGCGACAGATATACGCAGTTGGCTATAGCTGCATCAGAAGAAGCAATTGCTGATTCTGGACTTAAGTTCGAAACTGAAGATTGTGATAAAATTGGTGTAATTGTATCTGCCGGAATAGGTGGTATAAAAACATTTGAAGAAGAGGTCGGATATTATTTCCAAAATAAGGAAATGGGACCTAAATTCAATCCGTTTTTTATACCTAAAATGATTGCTGATATTGCATCGGGACACATATCGATGAGACATGGTCTTCGCGGACCTAACTTCGGAACAGTTTCGGCTTGTGCATCATCTACCCACAGTGCAATTTCGTCTTTTGACATTATTCGCTTAGGTAAAGCAAACGTAATGGTAGTTGGTGGCGCAGAAGCCACTATTTGCGAATCGGCTATTGGCGGATTCAACGCAATGACTGCTCTGTCGACAAGAAACGATTCTCCGGAAACAGCATCACGTCCGTTTAGCGCCAGCCGCGATGGATTTGTAATGGGAGAAGGATCGGCTTGTCTTATTTTCGAAGAGTTAGAACACGCATTAGCTCGAGGAGCTAAGATATATGCAGAAGTTGTAGGTGGAGGAATGTCGGCTGATGCTTATCACTTGACATCATCTCACCCGGAAGGACTTGGAGCTAAGATTGTAATGAAAGCAGCCCTTGAGGATGCAAACATGAAACCTGAGGATATCGACTATGTAAATGTTCACGGAACATCTACACCTGTGGGCGATCCTTCGGAGATCAAAGCTATCAAAGAAATATTTGGCGACTCAGCTTATAAACTGAATATCAGTTCAACAAAATCAATGACCGGACACCTTCTTGGTGCAGCCGGAGCAATGGAGTCTTTATTTTGTGTACTTTCTGTACAAAATGATATCGTACCTCCAACGATCAACTTCACTGAAGGTGATGAAGATCCCGAAATTGATTACAAATTGAACCTGACATTTAATAAAGCTCAAAAAAGAGAAGTCAGAGCTGCCTTATCAAATACATTTGGTTTTGGTGGACACAATGCATGTGTAATCGTAAAGAAGTTTAATAAGTAAGTGCTTAAGAAACTATATCGAAATATAAGGCTTCTTCCTAAAAAAGGGAAAGAGCCTTATGTTTCGTTTTATAAGATACTAAATTTCTATCCATACAATATAACATTGTATGAGCAAGCATTATTGCATAAATCATCGTCTATCAAACTGAAAGACGGAAGATGGATCAATAATGAGCGTCTCGAGTTTCTAGGAGATGCCATTCTCGATGCAATAGTAGCTGATATCGTATTTAAGGAATTCGAATACAAGAAAGAAGGCTTCCTTACCAATATGAGGTCGAAGATTGTTCAGCGCGAAACTTTAAACAAATTAGCACTCAACTTAGGACTGGATCGCCTTATAAAATCTTCTGCAAAAACCGGCAATCACAAAACGCACATGTATGGTAATGCTCTCGAAGCATTAATCGGTGCGATTTATCTTGATCAAGGCTACCGTATTGCCAAAAAATTTGTACATGAAAGGCTTATCGTTGAACACCTGAATATTGAAACGGTTGCCCAACAAGAAGTAAACTTCAAATCACGTCTGATTGAATGGAGTCAAAAAAATAAAATTCCAATTGAATTCAGACTCATCGAATCATTTACAGACGACAATAATAATCCGATATTCTATACGGCTGTTGACATATACGATCAAGAATCGGGTACAGGTCGTGGCTATTCAAAGAAAGAATCGCAGCAAAGGGCTGCAGAAGAAGCTTTGGATAAGATCAATATGGATAAAGAGTTTATCAAGAGTATCTTCATTCTAAAAGAAAAAGAACTTGAATTATCTTTATCTGAGACTTCTGAACCGGGTATTCATGCCGTATCATCATCTCCCAATCAAGAAACTGAAGAGTCCTAAACAGTCCTCTTTTCAGACCAATCAGATTTAACCAACTGATACTCACAAAACCGATCAAATCATAAACAAAGACGAAATACGAATGTTATATTAATAGTAGGCTATTAATATCATATATTCATTTAGTAATCAATTAAAACGGACAATCTAAATCGATAAGATTATGTTTACAATTCATGCAATAGAAGAGATTCATGCCAAAGTAAAAAGTGGTGCAGACTTTCCCCATTACATACAGGAACTGATTGAATTGGGAGTAATAAGTTATACTATTTACGTGAATGACGGACACACCGTTTATTCTGGGAAAGACAACTTTCAACTTACCTCTGATCCCAAGTATCCAGAGCTACACATTGCTGAAGAAAGGGATACTGAAAGACTACAACATGCTTTAGCGATTCACCAGCAGGGGCAGACTAATTATATGACTTTTTGCAAACATTCGGCAGATTCGGGAGTTGAAAAATGGACAGTTGATATAAAGGGTATGCTCTGTTCATATTATGACAAAAATGGAAAAGTAATGCTTACAGAGCAGGTGCCCATACCACCTCAGAAAGAGTAATAGACTTTTAGTTTAAAAACCGATCCTTACTATTCCACATATAAACTAAGGCATTTTCTAAAGCCTCCCTTCCGGGTTTAGGATTAAATCCGAGTTGGGTTCTCGCTTTCGAGATATCAAAATCTGGAATCAATCCCCAAAACATGCCAACTTCTTTGGGCGTTAAAACGGGAGGGTTTCCTGTTATTCTTGCTCTCATCTCCATAAACCAAGCCACAGAGTAAAGTACAAATTTAGGAACACGAACAGGCCTTTTCAACTTTAATTCGGGAATAAGATTATTTGCGATAGACATAGTTTCGGTAATAGAAAGACTCTTTTCATTTGCCAGAATATAACGCTCTCCATTACGTCCTTTCTTTGCTGCTAAATAACACCCTTCAGCCACATCTTTTACATCTATCCAGTTCAGAGCTACATTGGTTTCTACTGAAAGTTCGTTTTTTAGAACCGAACGTAAAATCATACAGGAATTACTCAACCGATCTGCAATAACACTACCAATCATAGCACTGGGCATAACCGAGACTAATTCAATATTATGCTCGGCTGCCAATTTAAAGGCTAGCTTCTCTGCATCATTTTTTGAATTATAATACATATCTCTCCTATCTGGATTATATCCGGAATCCTCTGTTATTGGTAATTTAGAATAATCAAGTGCAGCAATAGAACTGACATAAACAATACGGCGCACTCCTGCTTCAGCGGCTGCTTCAATCATGATCTTGCAACCAATCATATTTACATCATAAATTTCTTTTTGAGGATCTTTTGCCCACAATTTAAAGACAGCTCCTACAGCATAAAAAGTATCAACTCCCTGTAAAGCTTCAACCATCGACTGTTTATCCGTTATATCGGCTTGTTTAACCTCACAATCTAATCCTAGAAAGGGTTCACTATTTTTGATATTACGCACCGAGGCTCTTACATTATATCCTTTATCGATAAGTAGTCTAACCAGATTATTCCCCAAATGACCGTTTGCTCCGGTAACCAGAACTAAATTATTTTGCATCATATAGTATATTAATTATTATGCTGCAAAATTGGGAAATAACTACCTGCTTTTACTTGACATTTGTTAGGTAATCAAATTTCGTCTGATTCGGCTTAAACTTTCGGGCTTCATACCCAAAAAGGATGCAATATATTGAAGTGGTACATTCTGTATAATTTCGGGGTGAGTCTCTATCATCTTACGATAACGCTGATCGGCAGTAAGAGTTGCAAGATCCTTTGATCTGTTTTCATGATAAGTCATTGATTCCTGTAATACAAACAAACTGTAGTCTTTCCACACGACACTCTCTTTCATTAAAATGTCATAGTTGGGTTTAGATATCCTAAGCAATTCACAATCGGTTATACATTCTACATTTACAGGAGAAATACTCTGATTGGAAAAATGAGAGAAAGCTGTAAAAAAGCCATGAGGACAATTAATATGCATGGTAGCCTCATCTCCATTTTCGTCATAGTAAAATAAACGCATAAAGCCGGAAACAATATAATAAAGATACTGAGGAATTTTCCCAGCCTCTTCCAAAATGGTATTCTTGAGTACGGAAACAGACTCCGAACATTTCATACATAATTCAGTATCAAGGTCTGATAAATGTTCGCGTTCTGCGATTTCTTTCAATAGATAATGATGCATAAATTATTCAATTTACATTCAATCTGCCCTTAAGCATCTCCAAAGACAGCTTTAAAAATACAAAAAAAGAGTTACATTTTCATGTAACTCTTTCGTTTTTATCATTTTGAAGTGGTACCACCAGGAATCGAACCAGGGACACACGGATTTTCAGTCCGTTGCTCTACCAACTGAGCTATGGTACCATTATCGCATTGCGTGTGCAAAGGTAAAACAATTTTCTATATCTGCAAGTGCTACCGCACTTTTTTTACTTATTCATTGCATTATATATCACCGATTGTATACGCGGACGAATATTCAAAGTCATCAGTTTTTTGTGTGTACGAGAGGGATTCACCCTGTTAGACAAGAAGATATAGATCATATTATTGTCCGGATCTATCCAAAAACATGTCCCTGTAAAACCCGTATGTCCATACACACTTATTGGAGCTTGCGGAGCCGTTGGACTCAAACGGTTATTTCTAGGATCGGGCTTATCGAAGCCTAGGCCTCTCCTACTGTTTGGACTTTTAGCTGTAGTAAACAAACGGGTAGTTTCCTTACTTAAATACTTCTCGCTTCCATAACTTCCCAAATTGAGCCACATTTGATAAAGCTTAGCTAAATCATTGGCATTGGAAAATAATCCGGCATTACCCGATATTCCACCCAAGAAAGCTGCCCCCTCATCATGTACATAACCTTGTAACAGTTGTTTTCTCAAAAAATCATCTTGTTCAGTAGGAGCAATCATATTCTTATCAAACTTCGTCAACGGATTATACGTAGTTGTTACTGCACCGAGCTTACGATAAAAATTATTTTGCAAAAATGTATTCAGGTCGCTATCACTCACCTGCTCTACCACTTCTTTGAGAAGCATAAAGTTTAAGCAGCTATAGAGGTACGATTTATTAGGTCGCAATTTACTCTCGGCAATACGATAAAGAATTGTATCCTGATAACTATCGCTTATATATAGATTCTCTGAGATTCTCTTTGAAAAACCGGGTTTAGGTACATCCGAAATCAAATTTGACTTATACTTAAAGTCAGTTCTTGCCCATGCACCATTATCGATAAGAGCAGGATATGAGTCTAAAGGCTTATAACTAATCAATCTCCCCTCATAACTATCTGTATCTATAGCAGGCATATAGTATTGAATAATAGAAGGCAAGCCTGTTTCATGGAACAATGCTTGACGAATCGTCAGATTCTCTTTATCGGTATTTCTTAATTGCGGCACATATTTACTCAATGGAGATTGAAGGGTTATTTTTTTCTCATCATACAATTTCATAATTGCAGGAATAGTTCCCGATGCTTTAGACATAGAGGCCAGATCATATAAATCTTCATTAGTCACCGCTTGAGCTTGGTTATATTCAAACGATCCGAATGATTGATTGTAAATAACGACTCCATCTTTAGCTATCAAAACCTGACAACCGGGAAAAGCTTGCTGTGCAATGCCCTCCTTTACTATTGCTTCTATTTGATCTAAATCCGATGATTTTATACCAACTTCTTCCGGCAGATTATAGCCCAGTCTTGTTTTCTCAGTTTCTATTCCGTCACCAACGGCATAAAGCCCCCTTACCGTAACAGGTAATTTTCCGGATATGTTAGTTCCGCCAAAGATTGCCTGAGCAGCATATTCCTGTGCAAATGGGGTATTTTCATAAGCTAAAACAACAGCATCTGTATTTTTTATAACATTATTGAATCGAGACATACTATAGGGTGATGTAAAGAAAGTGATCACACTATTTTTTCCTTCTACAACACTTTGAATATCATCACTTGAAAAAACTCTATTGGAATGAACCGAAACTAATATTGTATTATATTGGCTCAACTCAGGTTGTAATTTCTTTAATTCGGCAATGCTCATAGCATTAAAGCAGGTAACATCACCATATAACCTCAAGGTCATCTGAAAGGGGCTGTTATGCGGTGCACCTAAAGAGACTGCTGCAATCTTCTTTTTATCCAAAGATTTTAAAGGAACAATTTTGTCTTCATTTTTCAACAAGGTGATTGCTTCTTCATTCAATTTACGACACAGCCATTCGGCATAAGGTGTATTTAATCGAGATGAAAGATTATCTACATCAACCAGCTTCAATTTATTTAAACCCAATATATATTTATATTCGAGTATCTTTCGACATCTTACATTTATCAAAGAATCGCTCAGCATACCATCCGCCACAGCAGCCTTCAAAGCCTCGTATTCTTTTTTTGCATTTAGAGGTCCCAAGAGCAAATCGTTACCTGCCAGAATAGCTCTTACACTCATATCTTTTTCTACAGATACGCCTTTCATCGCAAGTCCATCAGTAAAAATAAGGCCACCAAAGCCTAATTCGTTCTGCAACAAATCTGTCACAATCGGCTTTGACAATGAGCTTGGAACTCCACTATTATCTAAAGCAGGGATATTTAAGTGTCCGGTCATAACACTCGCTAAACCGGCATCAATATACTTTTTGAAAGGTACCAACTCTACATCATCCAATCGCTCTCTGCTATGATCTATCAGAGGAAGTACTTTATGCGAATCAGTAGAAGTATCACCATGACCGGGGAAATGCTTAGCTACTGCCATTACTTTTCCTGCTTCAAGTCCACTGGCATAAGCTACTCCCAGTTTAGCTACACGCTTGGGGTCTTCGCCAAAAGAACGAATACCAATTACCGGATTAGACGGATTACTGTTTACATCTATGTCAGGTGCAAAATTAACTTGTATACCTGCCAATCGGCACTGACGGGCAACTTCTCTTCCATAATAATAAATAAGGGAATCATTTTTGACTGCACCAAGCATCATATTTTTAGGGAAACGGGTGGTATTAGCCAAACGCATCGACAAACCCCATTCTCCATCAAAAGTCATCATCAAAGGTACACGGGCGTTCTCTTGAGCTAAATTAGTAAGCCTAGCCTGATTTTCGGGGGTTCCTTTTGAAAATAAAACACCTCCGACATGCTGATCTCTAATTAAACTGACCAATTTCTGACGATTAGCCGCACCATTATCACCATTCACATGAATAATAATTAACTGCCCGATGCGTTCATCTAATGACATCTGGTTATATACAGAGTCAACCCATTGTCGCATTTTCAGTTTGTCTGCATTTTTCATCATCGAAGGCTCTATCCGTTCTTTCGAAAAAGAAGAAAAAACCGAAAGAAACATACATGCCACAAAACTAAAAATGATCCCTTTCCTCATTATTTTTTGATTTTATCTAATTCTACCTCAATTTTATTTACATACGCCCCACTCTTTCCTGTTTGGAAAATCAAAACCTCTTTTCCATCCAGATTTGTGCGCATATCGGGTTTTTCCATATAAGTATGCGAATGTCCTCCAATAATAATATCTACATTTTTAGACTGCTCCGCCAACTTTATATCGTCATTGTATCCCAAGTGTGACAAGCAAACTACCAAGTCGCATTTTTTAGAATCCTTGAGAATTTTAGCATAAAAGTTTACACTGCTTATAGCTGGCTTAAACTCCATTCCTTCATATTTATTTTTTTGAACCAATCCCTCGGGATCTACACCGACTCCCAGGACTCCTATTTTCAGACCGAATCGCTTCAATATAACATAAGGCTTTATATCATCTTTGAGCATCGTATTCGAAAAATCGTAATTGCAATTCAATATAGGGAAGTTTAGCTTCTTTACAATCATTTTCAGCGTATCCAGACCGTAATCAAACTCATGATTACCCAATGTACCGGCATCATACTTCATCAGATTCATTGCCTGAGCCTCAACCCGACCATGAAAAAGATTAAAATAGGGTGTGCCTTGCACAAAGTCTCCTGCATCAAACAACAGTACATTCTTATTTTGCTTTCTTATCTCTTCAATAAAAGCTTCACGAGCAACAACGCCTCCCATTCCTCCGTAACTTTTATCATTCTCAGGAATCGGCTCTATTCGGCTGTGAGTATCATTTGTGCCTAAAATCACAATCTTCTTTTGGGCGTTTACCATCAACGCTATAAACAATAGTGAGAATAGTAATATATTTCTTAATTTCATCTTAAATCTTTATCTTTTACAGTAATTCAAACTTTGCATTAATAATCAAGAGGTTTACTATCTCATTTTTCAATAATTATTCGCCCGTCTAATACAGATGATATTTCTTTACCGTTTGCCGTTTGATCTTTCACATATTGCATCATAGCATCACGAAGCGTCAATCCGGGTTCTATAATTTCAATCGAGTTTTTAAAAGCATCTAATCCGTCATTACCATCAGCCAGATAATCAAGCGTAATAATTGTATATACTTTATCTTTATCCACAGGCAAGCCTTTCACGGTTGCACTTTCTAACTTTCCATCTTTTATGAGCAATTTAACTGTAGAAGATATACCCGATCCTCCCATTTTTGCATAAGACTCAAAAGCATCTAACAGATCACGTCCTTTTAGCTTGATTAAAACTAAGGTATTCTCAAATGAATATATTTCAAAAATATTACCAATCGTAATATTACCCTTCGACAAATTCGCCCGATGTCCATGTACATTCATGCAAGCTAAATCACAGGCATCATCGGTATACTTATTACCATATGCTTCCATCACATCCGAGGTAAGATTTGTCAACAAACTTTCGGGACGTCCATAAGTCATATCCTGAGTCGAAACACCTATCACCTGATTCATTTCATTATCAAGCTTCATCTTATAGTGATCTACAAGAGATTGCATCTCGTTATTGGCCTGAGAATAGTCTGCCGCCACAATTGGATATCGTTGAGCTTGCAAACCGGTAGCAACATACTGCTGGTGGGAGCAGGAAAAACACAATGTAAGCAACATTGCACCCCCAATCATCTTCTTCATAAATAATTATTAATTGTAATAACTGCAATAATTATAAGAGTGAACTGATAATCTTCATCTGCTAACAAAGAACAACAAGAGGACAAACAAACACTCTGCCTGTAAACAAAGCAGTATTAGTTTAAACTCCAAATTTAGCTAATAAATAAACTTTTAGCAGATTCTAAAAAATTAATAATTCGTAAATATGATGATATTGCGAATTATCTACAAAAAAATATAAAAAAAGAAGATTGCCGATTAAACCTTTCTCCTCAACTGTTGTCTTATGATACATAGTGTTTAAAACCTCTCAACAATAATGCTTTTTTGATCAATGAAAAAACTTCTGCTCGCATTTGCAATGGCAATATGTATACTACTACCTCTTGCTGCACAAAATAATATCAGAATTACAGGGACAGTTTTGGATAAGACCGATAATAGTCCTATTGAGCAAGCCAGCATCAGAATTCTAAAAGAAAAGGATAGTACTTATGTAACAGGACTGGCAACGGATGATGCCGGAAAGTTCTTAATTACAGTGAATCCGGGAAAATACATTGTTAGTGTATCGTATTTAGGTTACAAAGAAAGCTTTACCAATGTTGATGCAAGCAAAAAATCGGTTGTAATGGACAATATATTACTGAGTGCCGATGGAATTATGTTGAGCGAAGCGGTTGTAACAGCCAAAGCCGCCGAAATTGCGATAAAAGGAGATACCGTAGAATATAATGCCGATTCATACAAAGTACAACCCAGTGCCGTTGTTGAAGATTTACTAAAGAAAATGCCAGGAGCTGAAGTTGACTCCGAAGGAAAAATAACAGTCAATGGTAAAGAGATTAAGAAAATACTGGTCGATGGTAAAGAATTCTTTAGCGATGATCCGAAAGTGGCTTCAAAGAATCTTCCCGCAGCAATGGTCGATAAACTACAGGTCTTAGACAGAAAATCGGATATGGCTCAAATGACCGGATTTGATGATGGCGACGATGAAACCGTTATTAATTTAACCATAAAAAAGAATATGAAACAGGGGTTGTACGGAAGTACAACTTCAGGATTAGGGAGTGACGACAGATATGGCGTTAGTGGTATTGCCAACTATATGCATAATGATAGTCAATTTACATTGATGGGAGGATCAAATAACACCAATAACGAAGGATTCACTGATAATGCCGGAAATTCATTTCGAGGTTTTCGCCCGAGTGGAATTAACTTTGGTGGTGGAAATGGAATTATAAAATCGACAAGTGGAGGCTTTAACTTCTCTATGACTCCTTCCGATAAATTAAAATGGGGAGGTAACACCCGTGCCGGAAGAACAGAGAATGATGTAATAACCTCAAAACATGTGGAACGATTCACACCCAATAATCCAAAAGGAAATTTATTTCAAAACACAAATAATAAGGGCGAAAACAAAAGTGATAACTATGGAGTAGATTTTCGTTTCGAGTGGACCCCCGACTCATTAACTAAAATCATATTTTCACCCAATTTGCAATATGGTAAAAATAGAACATCCAATGTTAGTGAATTCATCAGTTCTTATGAAGATGTAAATGATAGTATCAACTGGGGTAACTCTACTTATTTTTCGGAAGGAGAAACCAGATCGGCAAATGCCAGGCTAGAAATAAGCCGCAAATTAAGCAAAAAAGGACGAGTAGTTAGCTTAAGTTTGTCAGGAGGCTTCAATAATCTGGATAATGACATCGACAGTTGGTCAAAGAAAGCCACAAGAGAAGATCTCAAACCTGATTCCATTTCAATCATTGATATACATACCAAACAAAAAAACAACGGGCATAACTGGAGAGCCTATCTGTCATATGTAGAGCCTATCGGTCGAAATAACTTTATTCAGTTTAATTATAGCTTCAGAAAAAATTATTCTGTTGCTGATCAAAATACATTCAGAAACGATGGTTCCGGAAACTACACAATCATTGACTCTACAGCAACAAAAAATCTGAAGAATGACTTCATAAATCAGGAAATAGGAATCAATTTCAAATCGGTAAGAGCAAAATACAATTATACAATTGGAGTTATGCTCCAACCTTCCAGAATGAATAACTGGATTATTACACCTAAAGAGAGTTCCGAAATATCCAACAATGTTCTCAACTATGCACCTGTTGCCCAATTTAATTATCTTTGGGATAAAAGACATAATCTTCGTATCGATTATTCAGGGTCAACTACTCAGCCAACAACCACCCAATTATCGAGCGTAAGAGACGAATCGGATCCATTGAATATAAGTTATGGTAATCCCAATCTGAAACCAACCTTCAGCAATAGGTTCAGAATGCGCTATCAAAAATTTAATCCGGAGAAAGCCAGTGCAATCATGGTATTCGGAGGATTTGATTTTGCTTCAAATGATATCGTTTCACGAACAAAAACACTATCCGGAGGTAGGCAAGAACGCACTTTTGACAATATAAATGGTAATTGGAGTACAAATTTACGACTGATAATGAACAGACCTCTAAAAAACAAAAAGTTTTCAATAAACTCCATGTCTTTTATGAGTTATGCACGCAATAACGCTTATATAGATACACTAAGAAATACGGCAAATAACCTGAACCTTGCAGAAAGTTTAGGCCTGCAATACAGATCGGATGTGGTCGATTTTGGACTTCGAGGTAACATTAGATACACAACAACAAATAACAGTTTAGGAAACCTTCAAGACCGTACTGTTTATAACTATGGAGGCACCTTTAATACGACATTATATCTACCATACAACTTTGTGGTGGATACCGATCTCAATTATTCGGCGAATGCAGGAACAACTCAAGGCTTTGAATTGAATGAATGGTTATGGAATGCTTCTGTATCAAAACAAGTTTTCAAAGCTAAAAACGGCACGCTCAAACTCAGCATTTATGATATACTACATCAAAAAACAAATATATCTCAATCTTTCTCAACAGAATCTACAAGCGAATCAAGAACTAATGTTTTAGAAAGTTATTTTATGTTTAGCTTTATATATCGCTTTCAAATATTCAAAGGTGGTGCCAAAATGAGTGATATGAGTAATGATTCTGGACCCAGGTTCGGTCCGCCGGGAGGTGGTGGAAGACCGCCACGTCCTTTATAAAACCTTAGGATGAAGATCAAGCAGTGACAAATTTAGCAAAAATTTACAATATGCTATTGGATATATAATTTATTATACTACCTTTGCACTCGCTTTGAAAGAAAAGCAAATAGGTAGATTCTGTAGCTCAGTTGGTAGAGCACATCACTTTTAATGATGGGGTCCTGGGTTCGAGCCCCAGCAGGATCACAAAAACAAGAAGAAAAACGAAGTAAAGTCCTGATTTTCAATGAAAATCGGGACTTTTTCTTTTGTGTAAAAGAAGCAAAAAACAGCGGTTTTGAGCAGTTCCCGAAGACAATATCGTGGACAGGATTATAACTGTCTGTTTGTCCATGACTGGAAGTCTTTTTCATTGATATACAATATTTTGCGTAGCAGCACTTTCGTGGTTTATAATTAATTTTAAACCAAAAAAGTATTGAGATGAAACAAGAAACATTCAATGTCCTGTTTTTCCTGAAAAAGAACAGAATCAAAGCCAATGGGGAAGCTCCTATCAGTGTCCGAATCACTGTCAACGGACAGTATTTTGAGATTTATATTAAACGCAGTATCCCTGTCGACCAATGGGATCAGCCCAGAGGAAGGGCAAAAGGCAAAAGCCGAATTGCCACCGAAACCAACCTTTATATTGAAGCTATCCGTTCCAAGATTTTCCAAATCCACAGGGAACTGGAATCCGATGGCAGGGACATTACAGTAGAAACAGTCCGCAATAAGTATTTCGGAGTCGAGGAAGAAAGAAAAACCCTCCTTCAGGTATTTACCGAACACAACACAGAAGCACGCTCTTTAATAGGTAAAGGCTACGTGGATAAAACCGTTCAGCGTTTTGAAACAACAGCACGTTATCTGAGTGAGTTTATTAAGTCGGAATATAATCTATCCGATATAGCTTTAAAAGAACTCGATTTAGCTTTTATCCGTAAATTTGATGTATTCCTTAAAGTGGAAAAGAACTGTGCCCAGAACTCCGCTATTACCCGACTAAAGAATCTAAAGAAAATTACTCGTATTGCATTCAGTAATGACTGGATGCAGAAAGACCCTTTTGTAACCTACCGTTTCAAATTTGATGAAACAAACCCCGAATTTCTTTCTAAGGAAGAACTGGATACCCTTATTCAAAAAGAGTTTCCGATACAAAGGTTGGAAATCGTAAGAGATATATTCGCCTTTTGCTGTTTCACTGGATTGGCATTTACGGATATCCAACAATTAAAGCCTGAACATTTGGTAAAAGATAATGACGGTTCGATGTGGATCAGGAAGAACAGGCAAAAGACAAAGAATATGTGTAATATTCCTTTACTGAATACTGCCTGCCAATTAATAGAAAAATATAAGAACCATCCCGAATGTCAAAAGAAGAATATCATTTTTCCTGTGCAGAGTAATCAACGCATGAATAGTTACCTCAAAGAAATTGCCGATGTATGCGGGATAAGTAAGAAGCTGACGACTCACGTTGCTAGGCACACATGCGCAACCGTAGTGATGTTAGCCAATAATGTTTCTTTAAAGAATGTAGCTAAAATACTGGGGCATTCCAATACAAGGACTACGGAGCATTATGCAAAAGTACTGGACAGTTCTATTTTGAGGGATGTTAAGAACGTGGATGAGAAGTTTGCTAACCTAAATATAATCTGATTATGGAACTGCAACTTATTCAAAGTAAAATTTATGAGATCAGGGGATTTAGGGTAATTCTGGATAAAGACTTAGCTGAATTATATGAAGTGACAACCAGCAATTTGAATAAAGCTGTAAAACGTAACCTAGACCGTTTTCCTGATGATTTTATGTTCCAACTGAATCAGTACGAGTTTGACTTGATATTCCAAAATGGAACATCAAGTTGGGGAGGTACAAGGAAATTGCCTTATGCTTTTACAGAACATGGAGTGGCTATGCTTGCTGGCTTATTAAATAGCATAAAAGCTATCGAGGTAAATATTCAGATTGTCAGAGCATTTGTAACCTTACGCCAATTTGCATTAGGTTACACCGAACTCAATCAAAAGCTTGAAACCTTTATGATCGAAACCAATATGCAATTTAACGACATCTATCAGGCTTTGACAGAGTTGGCTAGTAAAAAGGAACTGGAAAAAAAATCCAGAAAACCAGTTGGGTATGTTAGAGCAAAGAACAATGAATAGTCAGAATTACAGATAATAAAATAGGGTATTTGATGAATACCCTATTTTATTTATTATTCAGAGTTATATATTCAGACATCTTATCTTTAATAATTTTCAAATCAGAAAAAAGTAAATCAAACCACTCTCCTCGCATTCTTTTTTCTGTAAATTTAGAATGCAATTCTTTTTCTATATATGCAGGAGCTAACCAACTAGCAATAATTTCTATGTCTGGTTCTTCAGCTTGTAACGTCTTTTCTCTAAATCTCGGTTTTTTACTTTTTCCGATTTTGATATAATTATTGTTCTTGTTCAGCATGAGATACACACATACATCATCACCTGCCATCTCATCTAAATACAAATTACCGAAATAATCTTTATAGAAAGTTGGCTTATTAATCATAGGTATTACCAAAGCGCCTATAACTTCGGGATTCCGGTCTTTATATTTCTCAATATCCAGAGAAGAAAGAGTCAGGTGTCCGATTCTTTCTAACATACTTCGAGTATAATGTTGAAATGTATTAAAAACATCAATTGTATCAAGTCTTTTATAACGATGAGATAAAAAATCAGAAAAGAAAAATACTAATTTATCTCTTTTTTCAAAAGGGAAATCTAATTCTAAAACTATTCCTTCTAATTCTCTTTCCCCATTAAAATATGCCAATTGATATTTTATATTTTTGTCATCTAAAATAAAAACACCGTAGCATTCCTTGCATAACCCTGTAATAACATTGTGTAATTCTGATGATTCCCAATGTGTATTAAATTCTAAGACAGTTGCACTATCAAGAATAGCACATCGCTCATGAAAAATATCGAACATATATAAAATTATTCATTCCATCTCCCCATACTCCCTAATCTTCGCCTCACAAATCCGTTTCGTAATATCCCTCAGCAACTCCACTTTAGGTAAAAGAGCATCAATATCCTCTTTTGTCACCAAGAACTTAGGATTATAACGAGCCTCCACATAAGCATCCTTTAAAAGAGTAAACAGCCTCTTTTCCTCCGGCGTATCACGTGGAAACACCTTAGCCAGTTCATCAGAATGCCGTTTAACCGATGCCGAAAGTTTAGATAAATTGTGCTGCTTATTACTTCTCAGTGTAAAAGTTAGGCGAATAGCGTAATAAAAATTCTCAGAAGCTTGATGTAGATTAAATGAAGATAGAGTGTAATTTTGTTTATTATATAGATATTCTGCAACATCTAAAAAGCCCATCGCTCTTTGATACTTGTCATTAAAATATTCTTCCGCCTGTTGCTGTATCTCCTTAAAATTCAACTTTCTTCTGCGTGCCAGTTTAAACCTGCCACTATCATATAAAACGATCCCTTCCTGTTTCAACTGCGTATAAAAATACCGTCCCTCTTCCAGCTGCCTGTTCAACGTTTTAATATCATCATTAATAAACTGTGCAGGCGTTTGCGATTCAGGGTCTTTATAATACAGGTCGTCAATATTATCCAGTAAGTTTCCCACCTTCTTATCCGAAATACCACTTGTTACCACCAATATATCATAATCCGACATAAACGAAGTAGGAATACCGAACTCCACACGCTCGTCATACACCACATACTTACCTGTGGCATAACTACCGTACAAGATAATAAATTCAGTCTGAGGTAAACGCTTCGTAATCTCACGCACAAGAAAATACAAATCCTCCTGTTTACGTTTTGGCAGATGCAATATAGATTTCTTCATAAGAAAGAATTTTAATACGAACAAAAATAGTTAATAATCGGCAAACAACCCTTTGCCTAAACCCTATAATTTTCAAAAGTATTCAAAAAGCACAAAAAGCAATATAATACTAAAAATAACCCCTATATTTGTGATAATAAACTCCGTACTGTGATTTTATGTACCCGACACCCCATTATGGGTATATGAGCCAAAGCACACAGACGAGCAAGAAGCTAAAAAATGAATAATCACAACGGCTTGCTACCCATAGCAGGCTAAAAAGCGGACGTTTATGAATCAAAAAAACAATAATTTTAGACATCTGGTCGAACACGCCTGTTCAACCCTCAGTTTGGCATATTTAGCAGTCAAAGAGAAATACAAGGACTGTCCCCTGTGTCTTATCCAGTACACGGAAAAAGGCAGCAGTTTAGATTATATGGAAGTCAGTTTCGATAACCAAAATGCCTCCCTGACCTTTATTATGAATAAAGAATATATCTGTGTCTCCGCATCCATTCATTTTTACGACGTTAAAGATGAGACCTTGTTTATCATTTTCTTACGGGTGTTTGCAAAATATTACACTTACAGAAAAAAATGCTGGGTATTAAAAGACGGTTTCTATGTTAAGCTAAATGAAGATGAAGACTCAGGCACGCACTTCTGTTTCTATAAACTGTAATTATTGATAAATAATATACCGAAAAACGAGCCGGATAAACTTATGTTGCGGCTCGTTTTTAGCATATTAACTATACAATATTTGATCTATAAATAGATACCCCATTATTTGAAAACAAATTTTAAATAATGTTTTGTTATTTAAAAATGATTTAATACTTTTCAAAAATAAAACACAAAGTAGTGTTTGCAAGGCTTAAAAGGGAATTGGCAAAATGGACTATCAAACTTATAAACCAAACGAAGAGCTATCTGCACTTGTTCAATGTTATTGGACATTGGAAGTTCCTGCCGAATATAGTTCCGAAAAACAAAGGATTGTTCCTGACGGTTGTATTGAAATGGCGTTTATTCTTGGGGGCGATATTAAGCGGTTTACTTCCGAAACAGATTTTATACTTCAACCCCGTTCAATGGTTATCGGACAAACAATAGAACCTTTTTACATTCAACCAACAGGATATGTAAATACCTTTGCAATTCGGTTCTATCCTTATGGTTTCGCAAATTTTGTAACTACACCAATCAAAAATTTAGCAAACAAAGAAACGCCAATCGCTGAACTTTTTGAGCAATCAACAGCCGATGAATTGGAAAAAAAAGTCATTCACGCAACCAATACACAGCAACGAATTGAGATTGTTGAAACTTTTCTATTAAACAAACTTAACGAAAAAAACACGATTGACAATATTGTAAAATCTACTATTGACGCACTTCTTGCAACAGGTGGAAGTTCGCCAATCAATGCTATTCTCAAAAAAGATTTATCAAAACGCAGACAGCTTGAAAGAAAATTTTTAAAGCAAATCGGCATTAGCCCAAAGCAATTAGGTAAGGTTGTCCGACTACAAACCGCCTTAAAAATGTTGCTTAACCAAAAAACGGAAACGCTTACCCAAATCGCATACGAAAGCGAGTATTACGACCAAAATCATTTCATCAAGGACTTTAAGGAATTTACAGGAACAACCCCAAAAGAGTTTTTAGAAGATGATACGTTGATACTTTCTTCCCTTTTCTATGGGAAAGGCTAAGGTGTCGCATTTTTACTATTTCAGCACTTAAAGAAGTTCTAATTTTGCTCCCGAATACATAAGGTGTGTAAAATGAAAAAAATAACAATTGGTATGATAACGTTTTTTGCAATCGGATTTTCGGCTTGCAATAACACAACGACCGAGCAAGACAATTTAAACAAAACTCAAAAAATAGAAAAGATGAATAATTTAATTTCAATAGTAGAAATCCCAACAGCCGACTTTTCAAGAGCGGTGAAATTTTATCAATCAGTTTTAAATGTAAGCATTGAAGAAATTGATATGGACGGAACTCAAATGGGCGTTTTGCCAAACGAAGAAGGAACGGTAAACTTATGTTTGGTAAAAGGAAACGATTATAAACCGACAACAGACGGTGCAGTCGTCTATCTAAATGCAGGTAATGACTTGCAACCAATGCTGGACAAAGTAGAACAGAATGGCGGACAAGTAATCGTACCGAAAACTGAAATCAGTCCTGAAATAGGTTTCTTCGCACTGTTCATTGACACCGAAGGAAATAAATTAGGATTGCATTCGATCAACTAATTTTATCAGAAAATAACTTTAACGAGAAATCAAAGACACGAAAATGAAGTGAACCCCATTATATGAACAACGGCAGCGGATAAACTGCCGTCTATATTTTTGAAACTTAGCAAAGAGTAACCTCTGCTTTGTACCTTCTCTGCCTGCACTGGAAATTAAAGAAATATATGGCAAATTACTGTCTGATAAAGATGGAACTATAAAGTCTCCCAGGAAAAAATTGAGAGACTAAAGAAAAAATAATAACACGAACAGGATAAATATATCAATCTCCTTGATGTTTCAAGGGGATTTTTGTTTTAGCTGTTTTTTCTTTTTTCATCTGACCACGAAGGTATATTGCGAGAATAAAACGGCAAGGCTGAAACCTTACAGGTTTTTACTCAAATCTTCCTTTTTCTGCCGAAAAAGCGTATTTAAGCAAAAAGCCCTGCCTTATTTATTCTCTTCATAAGAAGGTTGTTTATCAGTTACTATGTTTGTAGCTGTTTTTAAGAATCGCTCGTCGGGACGGGTGCTCCCGCCCCTTGCCGCGAGGCGTTCCCCGAGCGATGAGTATTGGTTGAGGTTGAATTAGAAATAGGCGTAATAATTGAATATTTATATTTGTGATTGACAAAAAACAAATATTTAGTACATCAAACTATTACACCTATGGAACAAAGTAAAGAAATTGATTTTACAGGACAAAATATCTATATAGGTATTGACGTTCATCTCAAGACATGGAATGTTACTATTATCACACAGTCAGGTTATAAGAGAAAGCATCGCCAGCAGTCCTCGGCCAAAGAGCTCTTTGAACATTTGAAGAAACATTATCCTAATGGCTCTTACCATGCTGTTTACGAATCGGGGTTCAGTGGTTTTTCCACTTACCACGCTTTAGTGGAGTTGGGAATTCAATGTATGGTTATTCATGCTGCGGATGTGCCCACCACTCAGTATGAGAACGTGATGAAGTCAGATTCGATAGATTCGGAAAAACTGGCTAAAGCTTTGAGAACCGGAATCTTGAAGGGAATTTACATACCCGACAGGAATAAATTGGATGATCGGGCTGTTGTTCGTGTTCGCAAGACCCTGCAGAGGCAACTGGCAGGTTATAAAACTCGTGTGAAGCATTTGCTGTACAATAACGGAGTTTCTATACCCGAATGTTTCGACAACCCTAGAACCCATTGGTCGAAACGTTTTATGCGCTGGTTACGTGAAGATGTTGTCTTATTATCTTCAGGTCGTAAAAGTCTTGACTTGTTGCTGGATCAAGTAGAGCTGTTTCGCAAGAGTTTGTTGGAGGCTACCCGTCAAGTACGTGCACTCTCCAGAACAGACCGTTATGCGGAAGTTTACCAAAATTTGACATCCGTTCCCGGCATTGGATTGATAGTTGGAATGTGTTTGCTTACAGAAATAGATGATATTCATCGCTTTAAAAATGCAAGACAATTTGCCTCTTATCTGGGACTGATTCCACTTTCACATAGTAGCGGTCAAAAGCTAATTCATGGAGAAAAGACGTTCAGAGGAAACAAACAACTGGGACCGATGCTCGTCGAATGTGCATGGGTAACCATACAACATGACAGAGCGATGGCCTGTGCATATGGAGAATACCGTAAACGTATGAAACCCCAGGAAGCAATTATACGCATTGCCCGCAAAATGTCAAGTAGAATAATGACCGTATTGAAAAGCGGAAAGAAATACGAATATGACCGATGCCGTTAGCATACCATATAAAAGCCCGTTAGGCAAATTTCAATTTGGACGACTCCTTTTTTTAATTTGATGAACCTTAAGGTTGCATCTATTATCAGATTGTTGCGTCCTCCTATTAGTCTGAAGAAGTAAATTGTTGCCTGCTAAATCAAGCAGTTCAACTCATAGAAGTTTGTCTAATAGGGCTTTTATTTAATCCAAAACAGTATTAAAAAAAATGAAAACTAAAATGCTGTTTATGATTGAGATAAATGTCTCAATCTAAGAAAATATTGTCTATCCTAAAAAGGATAAATTATACAAGTGATTGATTTATACAGTTAATAACAAATAAAAAGTATTCAATTATTAGGAATACAACATAGAAGATTTAAAAGAAGAAAAATATTAAAGGGTTGTGGCTGTTGATTGAAGTTTCACCTTTAGCTTACTGCCAAGCCTTGCAATAGTTCTCTTCCAGCATCTTTACGATATCGCTTTCCCTGTAAAGGATTTTACCGCCCATGTGGATAAATGGTATCTTTCCCTGATTGCGGTAGTCCTGTAAAGCCCTGCGGCTTATTTTCAACTTTCTTGATAGTTCGTGATCTGTGAGATAGTGTTCTCCGTTCAAAGACGGTTTATTGTTATCTATCACATTCTCTATTGCTCCCAGCAATTCATCCAGGATTGCCAGGAAAGCGGTTACGCTTTTGTTCTTTTTAGTAATCAGATCCATATCTTATTTTTGTTTTAATTTGATGTTATCGATATTTCCGTTATTTATATCCGTGTCGGGATGCAAGAATTTTTGAATATCCGAAGCTGTATAATATATCTTATGGTTAATCCGGGTAAACCCGATCTTGCCGTTGTTCCTGTAGGTCTGTAAGGTTCTGGGGGAGATGTTCAAGAGTAAGCATACGTCCTGATTATCGAGCCAGTCGTTCATCTGCTTGTTATTATGTTTTTGGCAAAGGGCTAAAACCTTATCCCTGAAACTTTGAAACCTCGAAACAATTTCGTCAAATGCCTCACTGCTAATATTGATTATTTCCATGAGCTTTAATTTAAAAAAGTGAATAATTCAGGTTTATGATTTATAAATCGGAAATGAATATAGATGTGAAAGGTTAATATTTTGGAGGGGTGTCATTTCATTTCTATGGATTTCATCATTTAACACTTTGGCTTGTCTTTAATTGTTGTTATAAAGAGTGTTGATTCGTTTTTGATATCAGGGAGAGAACTTTTAGCACACTTGTGGGATAGTCCAATAATTATATAAGTTAATTATCCATTGGCCTATCAAATTATCCAACTATCTATCCATATATCCACCTATCCGATTATCCACTTATCCAACTATCTACTTATCCACTAATCCGATTATCCAATAACTTGATTATCCACTAATCCTGTAATTGGATAATTTAATAATCCACCTATCCATATATCCATATATCCGATTATCCACCTATCCAATCATCCAACCATTTAATAATCCATTAATCCAATATAAATATACCCATGTCACTCGCCTTCACTTCCTTTCATTAGATTTTACAAACAAAGTTCTTTTATTCAATCACTTAAGGATATAACTTTGTCACTTCAGAATTACTGTATCATTCTTTATCCGATCCAAACCAAAATGACGGATAAATAAAATACGGAGTACACCTGAGTTTTTACAGGCAAGAGATGTCCTTCGCTTTTTTAAGAACGAATAAATAAAAAACTAAATGAGCAATCCGATTGTAAGGAGGATTCATTGTCACTCGACAATTGCAAGTTGTGTTTTGGGACGCCCGAAATAAATTCGGCTACCCAAAACTAACTTGCCCCTCACTAACCGTTCGGCGGCTGATTTCCTCCATAGTCGGAAATCAAAGAGGAAATAATAGATATGATAATTAAGTAGAAAGAAATATTTAACAAATAAGGATATGAGCGAGATGTTCTATATTCCGCAAGGTACTTTTCAAGATTATAAGGATAGTAGGAGGATTGCTTTTATTCAGATTAGTTGGAAGATGATACTATAAGGAAAGAGAAGCGGTTGTCGTAGGATATTTATTATCAAAGATTTTAGATATTGTAATTTAGTTTATTATGATTATTTTTAGTTAAATTTGGAAGAGCTAAAACTCAAAACTATTATTCTCTAATAATCATACTCAATTATGGCAAACATCACTTTTGATATAGAATGTAATAATCTGGCTCCAATTAAGAACCTGAAAAAACAAGTAAAGCCACCTAATCTCAAAATAGGAATTTATGCAAATAATGGAAGTGGAAAAACTTTTATAAGCAGAATGTTTCGTATGCTTGAAGGTAATGAGTATTTTCCTACAGACGATCTAATAAGTTTTGGATCTTCAAAATGCAACTTGAAAACTATTATTAAAGATACAAATGGAAATGAAGTTGAGAATTTTAATCTAGAGATAAAAAAAGGGGTTGTGCCAACAATTCCTAATACAAATTACATATATCATACTTTTAATAGTGATTATATTGAGGAAAATGTACAAAATATCAGTTTTGAAAAAGATGGGGAAACTATAAGTGGTTATATTTTAGGAAAAGAGTTTATAGATATTAGTGAAGAAGAAACAAAGTTAAAAATATTAGAGGAGGAGGAAACGAATCTTACTAAAAGAATAGAAGAGAGTATAAATAGATCGGTTGAAGATAAACTAAATTTTCTTCCGAATTTGAAGAGAGTCACTGAATATCAATCTATCACTTTTGATAATATAATAAAACTAGATTCTGATACTTATGAAACAGATCGAGATTATGAAACTGCTCTTTCTCAATATAACTCTGTCAAGAGTATGCCCGCTGATCTTGAGGATTTAGTCTCTGTTGAAACTTTAGATTTTAATTTTAATGATATAATTAGCAGGCTAAAACAACCTTTTGACTTAAGTGAAATAGCTCAGGAGTTTAAAGTTAAAGTACAAGGAAAACAAAAATTTGTTGAAGATGGATTAAGCCTAATAACAGAAAAAGCGAAGATATGCCCTTTTTGTGAACAAGATTTTTCAATTCAAGCACTAAAATTGATTGATCAATACAATTCATATTTGAAAGACACAGAGGCAAAAACTATTAAAATATTACAAAATGACTATTCATACATAGAAAATCTGCAAAAGAAAATATCTTCTATAGAAAACCAGACAAATAAAATTTCTATGAAATTCAATGAATATACTGAAAAGTATATATTGTCGATGATAAATAAAAAGCTAATTTTAAAAATTTCAGATATTAGCAAATCTATTGATTTGTGTCTAGAAGACCTTAAGAAAATAATACTGAAAAAAATAAAGAATATAAATACAGAATTATATTTTTCCGCAATTACAGATTTGGAAGAAGATTTACAGAAGTTAAGTCTTATTATAAGAAATAATAATATTCTTATTGAGGAACTCAACAGCAAAAAATTGAATATAAAAAACGAAAATCTTGAAGCTCGAAAAGTTATTTGTAGAATAGTATATAATGGGATAAAAGAGGCTAACAAGGAAAATATTCATGCTCTTAAAGTAACAAGAAAAAATATTGGTTTAAAAAAAGAGGAGATAGCAAAGATGCAAGAAAGGTCTAGACTAGATAAAAAGAAACTTATAGCATCAACTACCAAACTTGTTTTAAATTCAGTATTTAAGGAAAAATATAGCTTTGATGAAGAAACATTTAAACTATCTGTAAAAAGTATAGAATTAAGAAAGGACAAATTAAAAAATGTATTAAGTGAAGGAGAGAAAAGTGTATTAGCGTTTGCTTATTATCTAGGAGATACACACCATAAGATAAAATCAGTTTCAGATTATAACAAATTATTTTTTATAATAGATGATCCCATTTCAAGCCTTGACTTTAATTACGTATACTCTATTTGTGGTGTTTTAAGGGATTTAAAAAAAGTATTTGAAGAAATAAGTCATGAAAAATTTCTAATATTTACCCATAATACCGAATTTATGAGAATTCTTGGAGCAAATAATATGTTGAGTAAAAAAATGATCTTGAAAAATGGGGAATTAAAAGATTACAATACAAACTTTTCTGTCCCTTATATTAGTCATTTACTTGATATATATAACATCTCTAATGAAAAAATAAATCCTAATCATACGACGGCTAATTCGATTCGTCATATTTTAGAAACAATTGTGCGTTTTGAAAACTGTTCGTCCGATCCTAGTACAAAAGAGTATATTGAAAGACATTTTGATAAAGAAAAAACTGTCTATACTTTAATTAATGATCTTTCACATGGAGCGTTGAGATATGACCAACCTGCAATAACCGATGATCAGTTTATTGAAATATGTACAGAAGTAGTAAGTGTTATTGAAAAGCAATACCCTGGTCAAATAGAATTTGTGAAGAAAATATAAATATTAATTAAAAAAATATAACAATATGAGTAAATTTAATTTTTTAGATCTAACAGATGATGTTCGCCAATTAATGGTTGAGGAGATTAATAATGATATAGCTGAGGAGAAATTATATATCAGCGAGAGATTAAACGAGGCTGGAAAAGAAGTATATCCAAATTTCCTATTGGAAACAGCAATACAAGGTAATGAAGAACTCTTGACTTCATTGCTAGAAAGTGATGAATATTTTAATTCAACTTATTTAAGGCAAAATAAACCAGTCAAAATGCCTAGTAATGCAGCATCATTGCTAGCTCAAAGCGAGTTTAACCGCTTTTATATACGAGCAGTATGTAGAGCTTCAATTAATCAAAATATATCTGAGGTTGAAATATACAGGGCAAGAGAATCAAGTTGGGCAAGAGCTGGATCTGAAGATCAAATTGGCGAAAAAATTTTGGCTGAAGATCTACTCAAGGATTTAAGAACATCCATAGGAGTACAACCACAAATATTGCCAGAGATAAATTCTGGCTTGTCCGTAAAACTAGTTGAATAAAATATGATTCTTATACACACCGCCGACTGGCATATAGGGCAACACTTTTTCGATTATGAGCGTATCGAAGAACATAAGATATTCTTTAATTGGTTGAAAAAGACAATTAAGGAACAACAGGGAGACGTACTGCTTGTTGCAGGAGATGTATTTGATAGTCCCAATCCTTCCGCTGAGTCTCAAAGAGTGTATTATCACTTTCTTCGAGAGGTTACGACAGAAAACCCAAACTTGCAAATCATAATTACTGCTGGAAACCACGATTCAGCAGCAAGACTTGAAGCTCCTAACCCTTTATTGGAAGAGATGAATATCACAGTAAGAGGTGTTGTAAAACGTGATATGTCGGGAGATATTGATTTTCAGAATTTATTAGTTCCATTAAAAAAGAATGGTGAGACCTATGCTTGGTGCATAGCTGTTCCCTATCTCCGCCAAGGCGACTATCCTAATGCAGAAAATTATTCCAAAGGAGTGGCTATGATGTATGATGTTCTCTATAATGAAGTAGGAAAGATTAAAGAGCCGACTCAAGCTGTTTTAGCAATGGGGCATTTGCAAGCGACAGGTTCAGAAATATCGGAAAATGATAGATCGGAACGTAGCATAATTGGAGGGTTAGAATGTGTATCCCCCGAAGTATTTGACAAAAAAGATTTGGTTTATACAGCATTAGGACATCTTCATAAAGCTCAACGGGTATCGGGACGAGAGAAGGTGCGTTATGCTGGCAGTCCGTTACCCATGTCCTTTGCTGAGAAGAATTATAAACAAGGAGTTAATTTAATTGAACTTAAAGAAAATAGGCTAGAGAGGTTAGAACGAATAGAATTTTCTTCACCTGTTCAATTACTTAGTTTACCTAAAGAACCTAAACCTCTAACTGAAATACTCACTGAAATAGCCAAGCTACCCGATGGGGAGATTACCTCAACATCTCCGTTTCTTGAACTAAAGATATTAATAACCGAGCCCGAACCTTCTATGCGTCATCAGATAGAAGATGCCCTGCAAGGAAAAGTTGTTCGCTTGGCTCGTCTCGCTCCTTTTATACCTAAAGGAGAACGGGAAATGAAAACAATTACCTACGAAGAATTGAAAACGATCAATCCACTTGAGATGGCGGAAGATGTTTTCAAAAATAAGTATGGCAGTAATATGCCTGAGAATATGAAACGACTTCTGCAAAGTGTAATACAGGAGGTTGAATTATGAAAATATTAGCAATAAGAGGAAAGAATCTAGCTTCATTAGAAGGCGAATTTGAGATTGACTTTACCAAAGAGCCTCTTCAATCAACTGGTATATTCGCTATTACTGGTAACACTGGTGCGGGAAAGTCTACAATATTGGATGCCCTTTGCCTCGCTCTTTTTGATGATGCCCCCCGTTTCAACAAAGCCGAAATAATAAAAAGAGAAGATTTAGAATCGTTGGCTGACAAAATATCACCCCAAGATTCTAGAAATATTCTAAGACGAGGAACAAGTGAAGGTTTTGCAGAGGTTGATTTCATTGCTCTCAATGGAGACAAATACCGCTCATCGTGGTCGGTACGTCGTGCAAGAGGAAAAACTGATGGTACACTGCAATCCACAATCATCAAACTAGATAATTTAACAACTACGACAGAGGAACAAGGAACAAAAACGGAGTTAATAATTAAGATTACGGAATTAATTGGCTTGAAATTTGACCAATTTACTCGTGCTGTATTATTGGCTCAAGGCGATTTCGCTACTTTTCTAAAATCCAAACAAACAGAAAAGGCTGAACTTCTAGAGAAATTGACGGGCACAGAGATTTACTCAAAAATATCGGCAAAAATATTTGAAAAGAAAAGAGAAGCTGAAAAGAACCTAGATCTTATAAAACAGCGAATCAAAGATATAAAGTTGTTGACAGATGAAGAGCTGAAACAATTAACTCTTGATAAAGCTAATTTAGATAAAGAAGTAGATCCATTAAAGAAATCGCTACCTATACTAGAAAAAAAACTTGCTTGGATAAAACAGTTCAATACTTTAAGTGAAGAAATATCTGAAGCAGATACCACCCTAAAAAAAACACAGGTTACAATCAAAGATGCTAAATCTCGATACGAGTATATGGCAATGATAGATTTATCGCAGGAAATTCGTGATTCTTATATTGATTTGAGAAACAAGCAAGAACAATTAGAAGCAATACAAGTCAATCTCTTTACTAAAGAAAATGAACTAAAAACGGCTGATACTAAGTTGGATCAAGTTTTAAAGAATTTATCTGTTGCTAAAACGACATTAGATAATCACGAACAGAAATACTTAACACTCAAACCTGATATAGAAAACGCAAAGGATTTAGATACAAAAATAGTAGCCACTAGACAAAAAATAGCTGAGATTCAAAACGAGTTTGATCTCTATAAAAAGCAAGAGGAACTAGCCAAACAGAGTGCTGATTTACTGACTAAACAAAACGATGAAGCAAAATTGTTATCAGTAAGACTAACCGAATGGTTTGAAGATAATAAGAGATACAAAGATATAGTTCTTAAAGTTGATTTGATTGTATCACTTCTAAACAATGCTCAAACAGCCAAAGAGCAAAAAGAAAATGTTGATATGAGTTTAATATCTAGTAGAACAATCCTCAAAGCAAATGAAGAAAAACTAACGTTACAAGAAAAAGAGGCTGAAAGACTGAATCAACTCCTACCAACAGAAATACTAAATCTAAGAGAACAGCTAGCAGAGGGTAAACCTTGTTTAGTCTGTGGCAGCATACATCATCCTTTACAAGATATAATCAATCAGACAGAAGACGTAAATGAAAAAGAACTCAAATTAGCCAAGAAAGCAATTGCACAATCTATCTTAGAGATAAAAGAGATCATTGAAAAAACAAAGAAAGGTATAACTGAATTTGAAACGCATAGCAATAGTTTTCAAACACAATATGATAAGTCTATTGATGAAGTTAAAGCTTTTCTTGAATCAACTATTCTTCATTGGCAAGAACAATTTGAAAGTAAGAGATTACAAAGTCATTTACAGAATATAGCTAAATCATGGAACGAGAATACTAATAAGTTAAATGCAAATATCCAACGATTAGAAACATCTGTTGTAAAGCTAGAATCTGAAAACAAATCTCTACAAAATATAAAAAGTGAATTAAAGCGACGCAATGAGAGCTTGAAATCAAATAATCAAACTCTAAAAGAACAAATTGAAGCTAGAGCGTTATTGCTAGATAATAAGTCCGTAAACGAAGTAGAGAAGCAATACACAAATCTAAAAGCAGAATACACTAAATCATATGAATCCATTCGATTTCAAAAAGACAAGCTGGAAACTGACAAGGCTAAAGTCGATGGTATCATCTCCCAATTGAAAGGAGATAATAAGTCTACCATAGAACTTATAGAAAAGCTTGACAGAGAAGTTTTAGGATGGGTAAATAGTAATAAACATTCTATCTCTCTGGAACAATTGAAAGACTTGATGGCAAAATCAAGAGAATGGATTAATGAAGAAAAAACATATCTATCCAAATTGAAAGAACAGGAGCTAGTCTGGACAACAACCCTAAAGGAGCGAAATGAAAGATTAGAAAAACATGAAGTATCAGAGGATAAACCCAAAGAAGAACAAAACAAAGAAACACTCAGCCAAGAGTTTGAGGAAACGAGCATCAAGATAGAAGAAATGGGCAAATGCCTGACTGAAATACTCGTTTCTCTAAAAACACATGAAGCAGCTAAGACGCAAATCAAATCGTTTGAAAAAGAATTACAAGCAAAAGAAGAACTGTATACTAATTGGGCGAAGCTAGATGATCTATTAGGTTCAGCAACAGGAAATAAATTCAAAACCATAGCACAAGGATATACGTTGGATGTCTTACTAGGTTATGCAAATAAGCACTTGGAAGAACTAACAAGGAGGTATCGCCTAGAAAAAATTACAGATACATTAGCTTTACAAGTGGTGGATAATGATACACTCGGAGAAGTGCGTTCTGTACATACTCTATCAGGTGGTGAATCTTTTCTTATTTCGCTTTCTCTAGCTTTGGGGCTTTCTTCTCTCTCATCTAATAGGATGAAAATCGAATCTCTCTTTATAGACGAAGGGTTTGGTTCATTGGATATTGATACACTGAGTATTGCAATGGATGCTTTAGAAAATCTGCAAACTCAAGGCCGCAAGATTGGTGTTATATCCCATGTGGCTGAAATGACAGAGAGAATAACAACGCAGGTGCAGGTCGTAAAGTTAGCGAATGGGAGGAGTAGAGTTGAAGTGGTAGGATAAATAAATTAGAATAATGTATAACAACTGGACTGAAAAATATTGGAAACTCATTCTTAATGAGAATTTTGAAGATGCAATTCCTCTTAAAAATTCAAATTTTCCACATTCTTTCTTTAAATATAGAAGTTTATCAGAAAGAACGCTTGAAAGTTTGAGAGAAGGCTATATCTGGTTAGCTGATATTTCCTCCTTAAATGATCCTTTTGAATGTACTATTCAATTTGACAACAATGAATGTTGGAGAGAATATTATTCCACTGAAAAGTTTAAAGATACGTTTAAAAAAACAACAGGTCAGATACTCTCTCAAAAAGAATTAAGGGTATTAACAGTGAGCGCCGAACCTTTTAAAGAGTATATAAGGATATGTGGTAATAGGAATATCCCTTTTGCATTGACAGCAGAGCAACAAAAACAAAAAATACAAAATCGATGGATAGAGATACAAGAAGAAACAAATAGAAATCTTCGAATTTGTAGTTTTAGCTTAAATAAAAATTCACTTTTACTTTGGAGTCATTATGCTGACGAACATAAAGGAATATGTATTGAATATAACTTTGAAGACATTGACGTCATTAGAGCCTTTATGCAGCCTATAATTTACAGAGACAAAGTACACAAAATGGGGCTTATGGAAGAATATTCAACAATGCAAATGATTGGGTCTAGTCTTATAAAATCAAAAGATTGGGAATACGAGCAAGAATGGAGACTAACTATTTTTAAGCAACAAGATAATTTCCCAAAAAAGATGCCCGTCCCTTTGCCTAAGGCAATATATCTAGGTACAAGATTTAAATTGGTTAAAAAAGATCTAAAAGATAAACTATTTTTATTTACTGAAGAGTATAAAATTCCATTATTCCAGATGAGAAAAGACTCTAAAGAGTTCAAGTTAATTTCTTATAATTATAAAAATGATATTTGATAAGGAAATAATTGGGCTAATTGAAAAAGAGATAAGAAAACTGTATCTGTATTTAATTTTCTATTTTCATCCCTATTTAAAGAATAATTTCTTACCCTTACTCTAAGCTTTAAGACAATAGAGCAAAATGTTGCAAAACAGAACTTTGAGTCGTTACTCAATTGCAACTTTATGATTTTTAGACATTCGCAAATGCAAGATATACAAGGTATTGAAAAAGAGGCTCTCTTCCATTCACAAAAAATACAATATAAATTTTCCCTATTCAAATTTAGAATCCTATCTTTGTAACTATAGAATACCACGAGTGCTCTAAAAAGCAGAAAAATGATGAAAATTTTTCGTTGCCAAAATCGTGGACAAGCTTTCGTTAGTCTTCAAAATCCTTTACAGATAAGGGTTTCAAAATATGTTCAGAATCCCAGCGGGATCACAAAAAGAGAAAGAAATTTCGTGTAAGAACTAAGAAAAAGCTCTCTAAACTGTTGTTTAGAGAGCTTTTTTTATTTACTAGCAGACACCTTAGAGGGCCAAAATCCAAACTAATCCCCCAATTATACTCTATTTGTTAACCGCTTTATTAGGATAAAAGCGGCAAGAAGTCATATGATACACCTCACTAAGGGTAAATCCTAATTTTGACTAAAACATCTTCGACTATAAATAATCGAATATAACGAAATATAATAATTTTATAAAATTAAAAACTAGTTTCAATCATTTAGAAGCTCTCTTTGAGAACAATATATCTGCTTTGTCGTTTTAGTAATAGTAATCAATTATAGGATAAAATCAAAAATGAAAATATATAAATATTATTCCATACTAGTACTATTGCTTATGTCACTATCCATAAATGCGGCAAATGATAAAACAACTATTTATAATGCCTTTATAACGGGAAATATGGCAGAGTGGAAAACCACTATGACAGATATTGAATCTCGAAAATTAACTTCTGCGGCCAATAAACTCGAACTTGTAAACTATTATTATGGATACATTGGTTATAGTCTTGGGGTGAAAAATAAAAAGGAAGCAGCAACATATGTCGATAAAATGGAAATGATCTTGGATGAACTTACAAAATCTAATCCTAAGCTTGCTGATGTCTATGCCTATAAGGCGGCTTTAGTTGGTTTTAAGATTGGCTTATCTCCTTACAAAGCTCCTTTTATTGGAAAATCGAGTGGAGAAAATGCTAAAAAAGCACTCGCCATAGATCCTAATAATATTCAAGGGAATATAGAACAGGCTAATGTTTTATACTATTCACCATCAGCCTTTGGCGGTGATAAAACAAAGGCTAAGGAATACTATAAGAAAGCTGTATCTCTTTTCGAAGATAATCCGGCATCACTACCTCAAAATTGGCTTTATTTGAGCCTTCTCACTAAAATAGCTCAGATACAAGAAGACGAAAAAGACTTCAAAGGAGCAAAACAAACTTATGATAAAATATTGTCCATAGAGCCTAACTATTCTTTTGTTAAGAATGAGTTATTACCCGCTTTGAAGAAAAAGATGTAGGTTCAGATATTATTGTTTTATAAAAACATCCCGATCTTTCCATGTTAAAGACTTTCGTTTGCGATATAATAAAGCGATACACATAATTTTCAAGAAGATAAAATGCTGAGCCAGCATATAGAGGATATTATCGAATATGGACTGTTTGCTTGCTTTTGATACAAATATCCTTATCAGAATGATAGAACATATATATATTGCCGATGCATATATGCCTAATGAGAAGTAGAGTAATAAGGGTGCAAAAGTAGTAAAGGCGGCAAATAATAACCCTGTTACAATGCTTCCCCCGAAAAAATCGAAGATGTTTTTAGAAAATCCATCCATAGATTCATCCAAAGTATTATACATTTTGCATTGTATATCTTCGTTGCCAAGAATAGTACTTACACGCATTCTGCTTTTCTTGTAATACCTGCAAATAGCAATGTCTTCCACCTTATTTGCCTTATGAATCGAGTGTGGTACTAGCTGTTTATAAGCTTGCGCCTCGAAAAACATAAATTGACCATTGGCAGCCGAAAAAGAAGTCCAGCTGGACCAGCGAATCAATATCAGAGGTAACAAGCTCAATAATATCCAGTTCATCAGAGGAATAGAGAGCAGCGTTTCTTTATTGCTGATAATTTGCTTGGGGAAGATAGACAATAGCTTCAGCTTTTGTTTCTTCATCAAATAAACCGATTGCTCTATTAGTTGATGCTTTACCCTTACATCTGCATCTAGAAATAAAAAGTACTCTCCTGTGGCTTTTAAAGCTAGATTGTGGCAGGCAAAATTTTTACCTAGCCATCCATTTTCTAACTCGCCTCCCTCTATAAGTATTATATTGGAGTTGTTATGCATTGCCTGTTTTACAATATTTACAGTATTGTCAGTCGAACAATCGTTGTATACGATTACTTCATAATTAGGATAAGATAGATTCTCAATATCAAGCAATAATTTACCAATATTTGCTTCTTCGTTTCGGGCAGGTATTAAGATGGATACTTTCGGATGATTTTCAATATGAATGTCCTGCGGAAGATACACATTTGTCAACAAATTAACCATAGACACGAGTAGCCTGATGAATCCTAAAAACAATATGGCATATCCTATATATATCATTTATCAGTCTGGTTTTTGATGCATTCGTGTGCAAAATGGGTAAAATCTTGCTGAATAGTTTCGATGTCTATTTTGTCCCCCACATTGTATGGGGTGAAGTAGATATTCAGTGAAGGCTTCTTATAAGAGAAGTAATCCACCAAATTTACATTAAAAACAATTTGTACTTCGCCGTTCAGTTTCTTTAAAATATATTCCAGTCCTTTCTCAAAAACAAAATCGTGTGTATATAGTGTCTGTATCTCTCCCTGAGGGAAAATCAACAATACATTTTCTTTTTGCTTTAACAAACCGGTTGTGTACTCTAAACTTTCGACTATATCCCGACTGTTTTTTCGGATAGAAAAAGCTCCACCTTTATTCAGTATCATAAATTTGCGGAGTTGTTCTTCGAGCATCATTACATACAGTTTTCGCTTGAATATTTTTTTATTAAGCCACAATTGTATAAAACCATCCCACCACGAGAAATGATTTGAGATTAAAAGAATAGGCTTTCCCTTATCTTCAAAATCGCCTATTACTGTGATTTTCCTAAAATACCTCTTGAGTTGTATTTTTGCATATAAATCAAAGAACAGTACTCCCAAATATGTTTTATTGGCTTTTATCATTGGATGAACAGTAAGCTGAAAATACTGATGATGGCGAAAAATAGCATTTGAATCCAAAATAAGGCTCCTGCGGATTTATTATCGGCCGAAATCTGAAATGAGACTAATAGAGTGTGATAAAATAATGCGGCTACAAACCAGGTTACAAAATTTTCGACAGGTGGATAGAATGTCTTGAAGTGCCACATCTGCATCGGAGGTGCAACCAATTCTAAGATTAAATCATAACAAATCATTAGCGAAGCTCCCCCTACTATTCTGAGATATGCGTTATTGGTAAAACGAGAGATAATAGACTGTGAAGCATATACGAGAAATACCCAATTGAGTCCGATAATCAAAGGAGTATTCCACAGTTTCAACCCCAAGCTTATGTCATATTGATATTCACCAAACAAAATGCCCGAATTGACACCTGCCACTTCGAGAAAGAAAGAACTGAAAGCAATGAAAGCAAATACTAAGACAGTAGATTTATTCCACTCTTTATGATGGAAAAGTATACAGCCAATAACCAATATAAGTGTAAGAGCAGTTATGCTAAAAAATAACTCCCGAGTGTAAGGTATTATAAATAGTAACAAGCCAACAAAATAAAAGCGTAAGAAGGTTTTGGGTAATTCTTCTTCCGAAATCATTTTCTGTAAGACCTTATTTTTCATGCCTATCATTTTAATTATTGGTGAGCTAGAATTATTTACTTCCAAACTTGTAATTGTCAAATTATAGTTGCAGCGGGTATTTCTTTGCATACTATTTCGGAGCTGGCAACACAAAGCGGAATACCGCCGCCCGGATGCACGCTTCCTCCTACAAAGTATAGATTTTTTATGCTGCTAAGCAAATTGGGATGCCGTAAAAAAGCTGAGAACATCGAGTTGGATGCTGTTCCATATAAAGCACCACCATAACTGAGAGTATTTTTCTCTATTGTTAGTGGCGACCCAATGCGTTCAAACTCTATATATTCTTCAATATTGGTATTTAAAGCCTTATTTATTTTTGTTATAATATTCTTCCGTGCATCACTTATCAGCTTGTCCCAGTCTTGACCACAATCGGCAGGAACATTAATCATTACAAACCAATTTTCGGAACCTTGCGGAGCATCGGATGGTACAACATTCGAACTGATAAATATATATACTGTAGGGTCGTCAATTACAGTTTTGCTTTTGAAAATATGAGTAAACTCATCTTTATACCGATTGCTAAACAGAATATTATGCACATCGAGATTGCTAAATTCTTTTTTAATGCCCCAATAAAATATCATAGCCGACGATGAAGGTACGGCATTGTTCAATCGCTTCTTCAATGGATGATTCAGCATATTATTTGCCAGATATTTAGCGTCAACGTCCGATACAATTGTATCGTATGAATGTATCTGGTCGTTTACCTGAATACCTGTTGCTTTTTTATTTTTAACCACAATTTCAGTAACTAAACTATCGAAACTGAATTCTACGCCTTTCTTTATTGCCAGTTGGTAAAGGCTTTTCACTATGGCATACATTCCTTTTTCTGGAAAAAAAGCCCCGATATTGTTTTCGAGATGGGCAATCATATTCAAAGTGGCAGGAGCTTTGTATGGGTCAGAACCATTATAAGTTGCATATCGGTCGAACAGTTGCACCAGCCTTTTGTCGTTAAACGATTTCTGATTTGCCTCGTGCATTGTTTTGGTAAAATTCAGCTTATGCAATTTGAATACTATATTCCTAAACGGGGGCGTATTGAAATTCGATAATTTATGAAAATCGTTAAATAGAAAAACGGGGGCACTTATTGTATATAATTCCTCCGATTCTACTAAACGTTTTTTTATATGTTCGTATTTTTCAATTGTTTTTGATTCAATTTCCTCCTTTAGTTTTTCTTTATCGTGGTAAAAGTTGAACTCCATACCATCGGGGAAGAAATACTTGCAATTATTCTCCAGTAGCTCATAGGGCAAATGATCTTTCAGGTTTTCGCCGCTTTCAGCAAAAAGATCTTCCAGTAGATTGGGTAAGGTAAACAACGAGGGGCCTGTGTCGAAACGATAGCCATGCTCTTTTATTTCTGCCATCTTACCTCCGGCAGTTGTATTTTTTTCGTATACCACTACCTTATGCCCTTTATTTGCCAAGCGGATAGCCGAAGCCAACCCTCCAATACCCGATCCTATGATTGCTATATTCATACCAAATGCCTTTCTATGTATTCATGATATCCCTCTATGATAATCTTAAACCAAGCAGTGTATCCATCGGGATTTCTTACTATATCTTCTCTGATATCATTCAGATACATATACTTAAAATCATTTACTTCATCCTTATTTATAGAGGGTAAATCATCGGTAAACCCAATAAAAACATGATCTATTTCATGTTCAGTCAACTCATTGTCAAAAGGAGCCTTATATTGAAATTTGAATAAGAACTTCAGTTCTGCATCCATTCCCATCTCCTCTTTGAGTCTCCTGTGAGCCCCATCTTCGGGTGTCTCATCCTGATAAGGATGGCTGCAACAGGTATTCGTCCACTTGCCCGGCGTATGGTATTTTCCGATTGCACGTTGTTGCAGTAACAATTGTCTTTGCGAATTAAATATTAGTACCGAAAATGCACGATGCAACACCCCTTTTTGGTGTGCTTCAAGTTTCGACATATATCCAATCGTTTCATCTTTTTCATTGACAAGAATTACCATGTTGTTAGTTTAATTTAGTCGTTATGTATGCTCTGCAAAGCAGAAATAATTTCTGATGATTAGGTACACTGATTCGTTTTTTCATTAATTCGTCAGGGTTTGTTTTTTCAATCATCTCTGTTAATTTGAGGTAATACAGATAAGCGGTATACACCCCTAGTTTCGATTCATTTGGCAATCTTTTTATACCTATCATCGCCTGTTCGTAATCTTTGTATATATCTTGTAATATTATATCTTTTGTCTTTTTATTCAAGGGTTGATTTTTCAGTATCGGAAAATATGTTCTACACAATTCTTCGGTATCATGTTGTAAATCTCTCAGGAAATTTATCTTCTGAAAGGCTGCCCCCAGTCGCATGGCATAGGGTTTCAATTCATCGTAATACTCTTTATTGCCTTTTACAAAAACTTTAAGGCACATCAATCCGACAACTTCTGCCGAACCGTAGATGTATTCGTTAATTTCTTGCTCGTCAAATTTCTTCTTTTTCAAATCACTCCGCATACTTTTCAGAAAAGACTGTATCAGATCATCTTCTATCGAATAAGCCTTTACTGTTTGCTGAAACGAATTAAGTATCGGGTTTAAACTGATTCCATGCCTTAACGCTTCGTAGTAACACTTTTCGTAATTATCGAGTAAAAACTCCTTATCATGCTCATGAAAGGTATCTACTATTTCGTCGGCAAATCTTACAAATCCATATATGCTATATATAGCATCTCTTATGGACTCATCCAAACAACGGACTCCTATGGCAAAAGAAGTACTGTATTGCTTGGTTACCATTTTACTGGTCTCAAACGAGATCTGATTAAATAGTTTTTCCATAACCTGTTTTCTTTATATAAGAGTTTGCTAATTCTGAAACAATTTTACCGGAAATAATCGCCGGAGGTACACCCGGACCGGGAACAGTCAACTGTCCTGTATAAAATAAGTTTTTTATTTTTCTATTCTGCATTTTGGGTTTTAAGAAAGCGGTTTGCGATAATATATTTGACAAACCGTAAGCATTTCCTTTGTAAGCATTATAATCACGCACAAAGTCGCTTGTAGTAAAGCTCTGATGAAAGATGATCGATTCTTTTACCGATTGGTTGGTCAGTCTTTCGAGGCGTTCTATTATTTTATTAAAATAATGTAGTCTGATCTCCTCCGAGTCTTTCAATCCGGGAGCGATAGGTATTAAAAAAATGGCTGCTTCTTTGCCTTCAGGAGCAACAGACGCATCTGTGATACTTGGAAAGCTGGCATAGAATAACGGATCGCCGGGCCATGCAGCTTTGTCGTATATTTGCGAAGCATGTATCTCGAAATTGGAGTCGAAGAATAATGTGTGATGCGATACATTTTCCAGTTTCTTGTCAAGAGCCACATAATACATAAGGGCAGACGGTGCAAACACGCGCTGCTTCCAATATTCTTGGCTATAATTGCGATACTTGTTTTCGATCAGTTTTTCGGTATGCTGATAGTCGGCTCCTGATATGACTAAGTCTACCGAATAAAATACCCCATTCACAGTAACCCCTGTTGCTAAGTTATTCTCTATATTGATTTTTTCGACTGCACTATTCGTTTTTATGGTTACGCCATAGCTTTCAGCCAATTGCTTCATGGCTTTCACTAGTTCGAACATTCCTCCCTCTATATGCCATGTACCCAATACCATATCGGCATGATTCATAAAACAATAAAAAGCAGGTGTTTTACTAGGTTTCGCTCCCAAAAAAAGTACGGGAAATTCTAAGAGTTGTCTGAGCTTATGGCTCTTCACTCCTTTTCTGATCTTGCTGCTGATACTTTGCAGGAATTGGAAAACACGCATAGCAGTAGCAGGCATAATCAACTCAAATATGCTTTTCCCGGGCTTATAAACAACTTTGTTGATGGCTACATCGTAATTGAAGTGAGCTTCTTTCAAATATTTTTGTAAAAATTCACTGCTGCCGGCTTCCTCCTTTTCAAATAATTGGTATATTTTATTCAAGTCTGCCGAAACAGATAGAGAGTCTTTTTCTCCAAAGTAAACTTCATAGCCGGGATCTAGCCTTATCAGCTTATAGTAATCGGATGTTTTTTTATTAAAATCGGCGAAGAAGGAATCGAATATATCGGGCATCCAATAGAATGTAGGTCCCATGTCGAAAGTAAAACCATCTGCTTTCAACTGCCTGGCTCTGCCTCCGATTATTTCATTTTTTTCTAAAACTGTAACATGATGCCCTTCTTTGCCTAAATAACAAGCGGCAGAAAGGCTTGAAAACC
The DNA here is from genome assembly GCF_011299335.1 of Dysgonomonas sp. HDW5B. Lineage (GTDB taxonomy): Bacteria > Bacteroidota > Bacteroidia > Bacteroidales > Dysgonomonadaceae > Dysgonomonas_A. The sequence goes on along the minus strand of NZ_CP049858.1, from coordinate 2,194,337 downwards.
CAGAGCCAATGATTATAATTTTTTTCATACTTATGATTTACTCCGGATATTTATAGTGTTACACTGAACTGAAAATAGCACTGTAATTACAATTAGTCTGTGTGGATCGTTTTTTTAGTATCATGTATATAACAATAGAAGTTATTATTTGTTTTGGGCTTTTCTCAACCATGCAGTTATTTATATCAACAATGCATCTATTGGCTATTTCGGAGAGATATGGAGATAAAATTAATGGTAGAGTAAACATCGTAATAATTGAAACACCCATCAACAAGGTCAAATATGGTTTCTCTTAAAAATGGAGTTACACAAGTTATCGATCTGTTTTAAATTTCGTCTAAACGGCGACACCTCAAAATTACCTTTTAAGTTAAATACTGACGATAAATTTATTTAATAGTTTTATATTTGCCAGTAAGCCGATTTATATACTGTCTATGAAGAAATATTTGTTTTTGATATTTTTACTTTTACAATTCTGTAATATATACCCTGCCATCGAAAAGGATACCATTTCTTTACATTTAAACAAGCTATTGGATAATAAAGAGATGTATATGCAGGTAAAAGAGCAGAAAATATCAGAGATGAAAAAGATGCTCGAAACTCCCAATATTTCGGATGTACAACGCTATGACATTAATGTACAACTATACGATCAGTACAAGACCTATATATCGGATTCGGCTATACATTTTGTTAAAGAAAACCTACAGATAGCATATAAATTGAATGATGCATCCTTGATTAACCAATCAAAACTAGCCTTAGCATCTCTATACACTATTGCAGGCATGTATATAGAATCTATGGATCTATTGAAAAGTATCGATCGGGAAAAGATACATGAAGGACTTCTTATTAACTATTACGATACATATAAACTACTATACAGTTCTTATTCCTCAAATAATTTATATACCAATATTTATTCAGAGAAGAGTAATCTCTACCGTGATTCACTGCTGAATGTGCTTGATACAACATCCAATCATTATAAGATTGTATATTCAGAAAAACTGCTGGATCAAAATAAATTAGAGGAATCAAAACAGATTTTACAAAATCTCTTTGATAAATCAGCATCAGAGGATCATGAAAGAGCAGTACTAGCCTATGCATTAGCCAATGTGTATAAAAAAGAAGGCAATCTCGAAAAGCAAAGACGGTATTATACTATTTCTGCTATTTGTGATATAAAAAATGCGATAAAAGAGAATGCTTCATTGCAAGCTTTAGCTATCGTTTTATATGAAACGGGAGATATCGAAAACGCTTACACATGTATCAAATCTTCGATGGAGGATGCTATGTTTTGTAATGCACGATTGAGGACTTTCGAAATATCCAAAATATTCCCGATTATAGATACTGCTTATCAGGAAAAAGTAGCTAAACAAAAAGAAGGGCTGCAGTTTTTTCTAATATTAGTCAGCATCTTATCTCTATTTCTGATTGCTTCGTTAATATATGTTTACTTACAGATGAAGCGAGTAGCCCGTATTAGAAAAGAGTTGTATCACACGAATATAAAGCTGAACGAGTTAAATACTGATTTACAGAAAAACAATGTCCAACTCAACAATCTGAACGTCGAATTGTCTGAAGCAAATCGAATTAAGGAAACTTATATAGGACATTTTCTCGACTTATGCTCCATGTATATTAGCAAACTCGAAAAATACCAGAATACGCTGAATAAAAAAGCGGTAGAGAAAAAACTGGATGAGCTTTACAAAATGTTAAAGTCTCATGATATGATCGATAATGAACTGAAAGAACTTTACGACAATTTCGACAATATATTTTTACATCTTTATCCAAACTTCGTAGAAGATTTCAACTCGTTGCTGCTCGAAGAGGAACGGTTTACTTTGAAACCAAACGAACTGTTGAATACCGAACTGCGTATATTTGCCCTTATACGCCTCGGTATTGTAGACAGCTCCAAGATTGCGTCATTTCTCCATTATTCAGCAAATACAATTTACAATTATCGCACAAGGGTAAGAAACAAAGCTGCTGTACCTCGTGACGAATTCGAATCCTTAGTAACTAAAATAGGAGGTAAATCTACTAAAAGCAGCTGATACCAGGATATACTATCTACTTTTTTTGCACTTCAAAACCAACCTATAACATTTATATCTAGATATTTAAGGATAAAACTCGTCTATATTCTTACTATATCCTATTTTTCGTCCTTTATAGTCTCCCTATTTTTGTGAATATTAGTTTAGAAGTCATTCCAATTGTTAACCTTCGAAACTATTATTTCATTCTAAACCTAATTTTAAAATAAATACCATGATGAATGTAAAACCTTTTACGTGCTTACATAAAATATGTATCATATTTATATGTATGCTGTCTAGCCTGAATATCGTGGCTCAGGATCAGAAAAAAGTCACAGGAGTGATAACCGACCTAAAGGGCGAACCTATTATAGGAGCTTCGGTAGTTGCAAAAGGTACTACAACAGCTACCATTAGCGATATTGATGGTACTTTCTCACTGGATGTTAGCAACAGTCCGGTACTCACAATTTCTTATATCGGCTACATAAGCCAGGAAGTACCCACTTTAGGAAAGTCTGATTTAAAGATTATACTAAAAGAAGATTCTAAAATCTTAGATGAAATTGTAGTTGTAGGTTATGGAGTGATGAGGAAAATTGACCTGACAGGATCCGTTTCGTCCATTTCTGCTAAAACCATTAAAGACAAACCCGTAGCCAATATTGGAGAAGCATTACAGGGACGAGCTTCGGGTGTACAGGTTATATCATCTGGAAAACCGGGCGATAACGTGTCTTTTCGTATACGGGGTATCAGTACCATCAACAACAGTGAGCCTTTATTGGTAATCGACAACGTTCCTACCGATATGCCGCTCAATGCCTTGAACATGGAAGATGTGGAGTCTGTTGATGTCTTGAAAGATGCTTCTGCAACAGCAATATACGGTTCACGTGGAGCAAATGGTGTTGTGATTGTTACTACGAAAAAAGGAAAATCGGGCGATGGCTCTATTTCTCTAAGTGCCAACTGGGGAATACAGGAAGCAACTAATATGCCCAAGATGCTTGATGCCAGTCAATTTGCATCACTTCACAACGAAATGATCAAGAATTATAACAATCCGAACTATACTCAAAGACCCGATTTCGCCGATCCTACAGCCTTAGGAACGGGAACGAACTGGCTTGATGAACTTTTCCGTAAAGCTATTATGCAAAATTATACTCTTTCGTATTCGGGAGGTAACGAGAAGAGTAATTATTATGTATCGGGTGGAGTGTTCGATCAGGAAGGTATTATTCTGAATACTTCTTACCGACGTTATACCTTTCAATTCAATAGTGAATCGAAGTTTCGTTCTTGGCTAAAGTTCGGGAACAATGTAACACTAAGCCATGATGTGAAAAAACAAGGCTCATACAGCGTTCGTGATGCTATGGCTGCTTTACCTACTCAACCGGTATTTAACGAAGATGGGTCATTTTCAGGCCCTGGAGAACCAGCCTATCAATACGGAGATATAAGAAACCCGATAGGTAGCGCCACATTAAACAAAGAGCAAACAAAAGGCTACAATGTATTGGCCAATGCTTTTGCCGAAATAAAAATAAAGGACAACCTTACTTTCAAAACCTTGGGAGGTATTGACTTCAAATTCTGGGATAAACGTAATTTCTATCCTAAGTACAACTGGAAACCAATTCCTCAACCGCAGTCAACTCTTTATGAGGAGTCTAATAAGAGTATGACTTATCTTTGGGATAACACCTTAACCTACATGGAAACATTCAACGAAAAACATCACTTGAATGTAATGATCGGTTCCAGTGCTCAAAATAATGTGTATAACAATATGAGCGCAAGTATTCAAAATTTCCTGACAGATAACAACAATCAATTGAATAATGGACTGACCGACCCTACTGTAGGAGGTACTAAAAACGATTGGGCGATATTGTCGTTCATAGGTCGTGCCAACTACAATTATGCAGATAAATATTTATTGACCGCTACTATCCGTCGCGATGGTTCATCACGTTTTTCGAGCGAAAATCGTTGGGGAACATTCCCTTCGTTCTCGGCAGCCTGGCGATTATCTGAAGAATCGTTTTATAACAAGAATAAATGGGTGAGTGATATCAAAGTGAGGGCCGGATATGGTGAAACAGGTAACCAAGCCGGGATTGACAATTATGCCTACTTTACACGCTTAAAAACAGGACAATATGTATTTAACGGAACACCTGTTTCTACGCTATACCCTAAAGTGATGCCTAATCCCAACGTGAGATGGGAAACAGTCAAACAGCTGAATGCAGGAATAGATTTATCGTTATTGAATCAACGCATTAATGTTGTTATAGATGCTTATCTTAAAAATACATCCGATATGCTGGTGCCAATGTCGGTGCCTATTACAACAGGATATTCCGATACCGATGTACCAAGTATAAATGCCGGAAAGGTAAGAAACAAAGGTGTAGAGCTTACAGTCTCTTCTTTCAATATGAGAGGTACTTTCGAATGGAATACCGACTTCAATATATCTTATAATAAGAATGAGGTCATCAGTATGAATGATGGAGTTCCTTTATTTGTAGGAGACGATATTAACATGACTAAAGTGAGAGTAAACACCGAAGGTCATCCTATCGGCTCATTCTATGGTTACGTAACCAATGGTATCTTTCAGAATCAGCAAGAGGTTGACAGATATGCTATTCAAGTACCGGGGGGAACAGCACCGGGTGATATTCGCTTCAGAGATTTAGACAATAATGGCGTAATAAATGCCGACGACCGTACTTATATCGGTAATCCGTCGCCTGAATGGACATTCTCTTTGAATAATACTTTTGCTTATAAAGAATTCGATTTGCAGATTTTCTTGCAAGGTGTTGCCGGTAACGATATATACAACGCAAACAGAATATGGCAGGAAAGTATGTCTATTCCACAAAATCAAACAACTAAGGTATTAGACAGATGGACGGGCGAAGGTACCAGCAACAGTGTGCCACGTGCTATATATAGTGATCCCAATCAAAATGTGCGTCATTCGAATCGGTTTATAGAAGATGGTTCATATCTGAGAGTGAAGAATCTAACTTTGGGTTATACACTGCCTAAATCAATTTCTCAAAAAGCTTACCTCAGCATGGCTCGCTTTTATATCTCCTGTCAAAACTTACTTACCCTTACCAAATATTCGGGATTCGATCCGGAAGTAAATGTAAGTGGTGTCGATTTAAGTACATATCCTGTTACTCGTACATTGAGTATGGGAGTTAATGTTAAATTCTAATTCAAAAAAAACGTTGATTATGAAAAAGATACTATATATAGGCTTGTTAGCTATTTCGACTCTATTCGTTTCGTGTTCTGATTTTTTGGACAAAGAGTCGTTCGAAGATCCAAGTGCAGAAGCTATAAATGACGAAGCATCTGCCATTGCTTTAGTGAATGGAGCTTACCAGCCTCTACAGCGTCCAAAACTCTATAATATGAGAATCTGGTCACTTGATATCGTTGCCGGAAATAGTGAAGTCGGTGCCGGAGGAGGAACCGATGGTATAGAAACTATTACTCTTGCCAATTTTGTGACAACAACAGACAATGCCGCCGCACTCGATATATGGAGAGGTCCCAATCCCGGCATTCTTTACTGTAATACGGTTCTCGAAAATATTCCAAAAACAAATATCAGCGAATCATTAAAAAACAGATGTATTGGTGAAGCTAAGTTCCTTCGTGCACACTATTTCTTCATATTAGTGCGACTATTTGGCGATGTGCCGATGGCTGTGACAACACTAAAGCCCGGCGATGATTTATTCCCGTCACGAACCAATAAAATGACCATCTATAATGATGTTATTATTTCCGATCTGAAAGAAGCAATCAACTTATTACCTGCAAGAGAAGAGTATAAAGGTAGTGATATTGGTCGGGCGTCAAAAGGAGCGGCAGCCGGAATGTTAGCCAAAGTATATCTGACATTGGGCATGTATCAGGAATGTTTAGAGATGTGTAATCTTGTCGAAAGTTTGGGATATACCCTTAATCCCGATTACAGCGATTGTTTTGGTGGTGAGCTGAGAAATAAAAATACAGCAGAGTCATTATTTGAGGTTCAATATTATGGATTGACCAAAGCCGGTTTTTGGGACGATGAGAATCAGGCTTCTTGGCTAAGTACTTATATGGGACCACGCAATAGTGGATGGGTAGGCGGAGCCTATGGTTGGAACCAACCTACAGAAGAATTTGTAAGTCAGTATGAAGAAAACGATTTGCGAAAAGATAAAACCATTCTATATGAAGGAGGACCTGCATTCGATGGAAAACAGTATAAGAGATCGATGTCTAGCACAGGTTACAATGTCCGCAAGTTTTTAGTACCTCTATCTGTATCTCCCGATTATAACACAAACTCAGCCAGCGTAATAGTATTACGTTATGCAGACGTCTTATTGATGAAAGCGGAAGCTTTGAATGAACTTGGCAGAACAAAGGATGCAGAAGAACCACTATATCAGGTGCGGAAAAGAGCAGGATTGACAAAACGTACAGATGTGGAAGGTTTAAACCAAGATCAGATGCGGGAGAAAATCATCAAGGAACGCCGCATTGAGTTAGCATTCGAAGGACATCGTTGGTTCGATATGATTCGTATTGACAATGGGCAGTATGCCTTGAATTTCTTACACTCCATCGGTAAAGTTAATGCGACAAGCAAACATTTGCTGCTACCTATTCCTCAAAAAGAAAGGGATGCTAATCCGAACTTGTCTCAAAATGCAGGTTATTAATCAAAAAAACGAACCTATTATGAAATCATATAAAATATTAAGTTTATTGAGTCTGTTTCTCCTATTCTTTCTTTCGTGCACCGATGAGGATAGTATAGAGTATAACAAAGGGAATCAGCCATTAGAAGTAAAGGCTTCGAGTGAAAACATTGAGTTGAATGCTGCAAATCCCGAAACTAATGCCCTGACCATTTCATGGACATCAGGTTCTAATCAGGGGACTAACAGTGCTATTTCTTACACATTCCAGATGGATGTGCAGGGTAATAATTTCGAGAAGGGACTTACACTCGATTTGGGGCAGAATATATATCAAAAGGAGTATAAAAATGAAGAACTGAATGATTTACTCATATCATGGGGAATAGCACCAGAATCAGAAATTTTGTTAGATGTACGTGTAAAAGCTACCATAGCATCTGATGCCGTTGAGCCGGCTATATCGAACATTCAAACCATCAAGATAAAAACACATAAGCCCATAACTAAAACTCTGTATTTGATAGGCGATGCTACTCCAAATGGTTGGAATGCCGATAATGCAACGGAATTATCTGCAATAAGGAATACTCCGAAAGGTTTTACATGGACAGGAAGATTAAATCCGGGGAGGTTTAAGTTCATCACAACTCTTGGCAAATTTGCACCCTCCTATAATAAAGGGGATGATAATACCAAACTGTATTTACGTGAGAATGGAGATGATCCATATGACAAACAATTTGAGATTACCGAAGGGGGAAATTATAAAATAACACTCAATCTTATATCATTAGCTATTTATATAGAAAAAACTGCAGGTGCTGAGTTTACAGAATTATGGTTTGTAGGAAATCCAACAGGATGGAATTTTAAATCGATGACCGTAGATCCATTAGATCCATTTGTATTTCATTACAACGAAAATCTTTCAGAAGGAGGCGAATTTAAGATAGGAACAGTTGCCGGAAGTTGGGATGCTGTTTTCTTCCGCCCGGAAACCAACGGGGCAGGAATCGAATCTACCAAAGCGGTTAAATGGGCAGGAGATCCAGATAATAAATGGAATATCCCTGGAGGAGTTTATAAAATAGCATTGGATACCCGCGAAATGAAGATCAATATTGTTCCGTTTACTCCTTATGCAATGATTTATCTGGTAGGAGACGCTTCGGCTAATGGATGGAATATAGGAAATGCTACAGCTATGAGTGCCGGAGATACTCATTATAAATTCAAATGGTCAGGTTCGTTAAATACAGGTGAACTGAAGTTTACCTGCGATAAACAAAGCGACTGGAATGGAGCTTGGTTTACAGCTGTTCAGGCAGATATGCCGGCAAACGGGCAAGTACAACAAACAGTATTTACAGCTAAAGGTGCCGGACTCGATTATAAATGGAAAATAACAGAAGCCGGTAGTTATACAATTGAGCTGGATCAGTTGAAAGAGACTGTGATGATCAAGAAAAATTAATTAGTAAAAAAACAGTGATGCCATACTCAGGTATCACTGTAAAATATAAATAGCATGAAGAATATATATAACTTTTTAGCAGTAGCCTTATGCAGCTTGTTTGTCGTGTCGTGCGATGATTACTACGATACCAAGAACGATCCTATAACCTACGGCGAGACCTATTTAAGTATCAACCTGAATACAGATAAAGCTGTTTATAAACCGGGTGAAACGGTACATTTCTCGATGAAAGATAATCCCGGAAATAACCTGAAAGTGCGATACTCATATCTGGGTGCAGTACTCAAAGAAGAAAGCTTGTCAGGTAAATCATGGACATGGGTAACACCATCCGAAGATTTCAAAGGTTATCTGGTAGATATATACGAATCGAAAGAAGGAAAAGAAATTATACACCAAAGTATCAGTGTCGATGTCTCTTCGGACTGGAAAAAATTTCCTCGATATGGCTTCCTTTCGGGATATGGAAAATTGACAGATAATCAAATAGAGAAAAATATCGAAGTCTTAAACCGCTATCGTATCAATGGCATACAATTTTACGATTGGATGTACGATCATCAACGTCCATTGGCAGGAACAGTCGAAAATCCGGCTGCTTCGTGGAATGACTTGATAGGACGTACAAATTACCTTTCTACTGTAAAAGGATATATCAGTGCCGCTCATGATAGAGGAATGAAAGCAACATTTTATAATCTGGCTTTCGGTGCGTTAAATAATGCGGCGGCAGATGGAGTAAAAGAAGAATGGTATCTTTTCAAAGATGCGGATCATAAAGAAAAAGACAATCACCATCTCGATGCTCCTTTTCGTAGTAGTATTTATCTTACCAACCCTGCCAATACCGAGTGGCAAAACTATTTGATACAACGAAATAAAGATGTGTACAGTGTATTTGATTTTGATGGTTATCATATCGATCAATTGGGCGACAGAGGTACTGTTTATGATTACAACGGCAATGTGGTGAAACTTTCGAACACCTATAAATCGTTTATCACAGCCATGAAACAGGCTAACCCGACAAAAAGTCTGGTAATGAATGCTGTTAATCAATACGGACAAGAAGAAAGTATTGCCAAATCGGATGTCGATTTTTTGTATACAGAAGTCTGGGATCCTAATAAATCGTTTGAGCAACTGGTTCAGATCATACAGAATAATGATTCGTACAGTAATAATGCGAAACGTACTGTTTTGGCTGCTTACATGAATTATGATAAGTCGAATAGTGCCGGCTTTGTAAATGCTCCGGGGGTGTTATTGGCTAATGCTGTGATTTTTTCATTCGGAGCTTCTCATCTCGAACTAGGAGAGCATTATCTGGCAAACGAATATTTCCCGAACTCCAACTTACAAATGAAAACTGAGCTGAAAAATTCGATGTTAACTTACTATGACTTCCTGGTTGCTTATCAGAATATCTTGCGTGACGGTGGTACTTTCACTTCTTACAATCTGCAATGCACCAATTCTAAGATGATATTAAACAACTGGCCTGCACAACAAGGTAATGTAGCTGTGGTTGGCAAACGGTTTAGCGATAAAGATGTACTGCACCTGATCAATTTTACCAATGCCAATACAATGGAATGGAGAGATAAGAACGGAACTCAGGCAGAGCCGATTATCATCGCTGATACTGAGTTGAAACTGCTTGCTGCAAAGCCTGTCAAGAATATTTGGGTTGCATCACCGGATACTCAGAAAGGAGTTGCACGGAAAATTACGTTTAGTCAAACAGGAAATGAGGTTGTATTTAACTTACCATCCTTGAAATATTGGGATATGATTGTTGTAGAATACCAATAAAAACGAAATAAATGAATAAAATCAAATATATAGTATTGCTAACCCTACTAATTCCATTTAGTCTTTTAGCTTCTACCGATAAGAATGTACAAGAATGCGTTTCTTATACAAAGAGTGGCAATCAGATACTATTTAATACTAAAGACGGGGCAAAATTATCACTTACCATAAACAGCGGGTCGGTTATAAAAGTATGGTTCGATCCAACAGGAAAGCTTATACGTAAAAACGAATCATTTGCGGTTGTGAACGAGAACCTCGAAGAGGTAGGCGAAATAAATGTAGACGAGCAAGCAGCTTGTTACGAAATATATACATCGAAGTTGCGCATCAGGTTGAATAAAAATCCAATGCAACTTCAAATCTTCGATAAATGGCAAAAACTTATCTTTAGCGATTTCAAAGACATAGGGCACGTATCAGACTCTACATCGAAAAAAGCTTATAAAGTATTGAGAAAGGATGAACAATTCTTTGGACTGGGAGAAAAAACAGGACCTCTGAATCGCCGTGGTCGTGAGTATAAAATGTGGAATAGCGACAAACCTTGCTACAGTACATCCGAAGATCCTCTTTATAAAAGTATCCCTTTCTTTATGAGTAGTTATCGTTATGGTATCTTCTTGGATAATACATATAAAACTGAGTTTAAATTTGGTACAGAATCGGATGAATATTATTCGTTTGAAGCACCCGATGGCGAGTTTATATATTATTTTATTTTCGGAAAAGATTATAAAGAAATTCAGGAACAATACATTTTATTGACCGGAAAACCGATTATGCCTCCCAAATGGGCACTGGGTTTTTCTCAATGTCGCGGACTTTATACCAAAGAAGCACAAGCATTAGAGATAGCTGCCGAATTTCGTAAACGTCAGATACCGTGTGATATTATTTATCAAGATATTGGTTGGACTCAAGGACTTCAGGATTTTAACTGGCGAAAAGGTAATTACACAAATCCTAAAGCTATGCTCGAAACACTGAATAAACAAGGTTTTAAAATGATTTTATCGCAAGACCCTGTTGTTTCGCAAGCCACAAAAGAACAATGGGAGGAAGCTGACAGACTGGGTTATTTCGTAAAAGATACACGTACCGGTAAATCGTATGATATGCCTTGGCCTTGGGGAGGTAATTGTGGTGTAGTTGATTTCACACTACCCGAAGTTGCCGACTGGTGGGGCGAACTCCAACAAAAACCATTAGATGATGGAGCCAGAGGTTTCTGGACTGACATGGGAGAGCCCGCATGGAGTAACGAAGAAGACCTTGACCGCCTAAATATGAAACATCACTTGGGTATGCATGCCGAAATACATAATGTATATGGATTGACATGGGATAAGGTGGTAAAAGAACAATTTGAAAAACGCAATCCAAATAAGCGGGTATTTCAGATGACACGTGCTGCTTATGCCGGACTTCAACGCTATACATTCGGTTGGACCGGCGACAGTGGCAATGGTAATGACGTACTCGAAGGATGGGGGCAAATGGCGAATCAGGTGGCTATGGGGATCTCTGCAGGTTTAGGCGGAATTCCTTTCTGGACTACCGATATATCGGGCTATTGTGGTGACATAACCGATTATCCGGCTATGGCCGAGTTGTATACCCGATGGATGCAGTTCGGAGTATTTAATCCGTTAAGCCGTGCCCATCACGAAGGTGATAATGCGGCGGAACCTTGGATGTTTGGCGAAGTAGCAGAACAAAACAGTAAAGCTGCTATCGAACTAAAATATCAACTATTCCCTTATCTCTATAGCTATGCCCGTAAGGCACACGATACAGGTTTACCAATTACAAGGGGCTTGTTTATGGAGTATCCTAATGATGAGGAAGCAACTAAAATAAACGATCAGTTTCTTTTCGGAGAAGAATTATTAGTAGCTCCTGTATTGAAAAAAGGAGAACGTGTGAAGCGTGTCTATTTACCCGAAGGAGAATGGATCGATTTTAATGATAAACAAACCGTTTATCTTGGAGGGCAAACCATAGCATATAAAGCTCCGTTGAATGTGATCCCTATTTTCGTAAAGAAAGGATCTATCATCCCTCAAATGCCAATCATGCAATATATTCATGAGAAAAAAGATTACGCTTTGTTTGTCGATATTTTCCCTAATTACACAGGCGAAAGTACCAGTTTCGAATTGTATGAAGACGAGGGTGAAAATCTGGATTATCTGAAAGATATCTTTTCGAAAACCAGATTTACCTGTTCTACTCTGGATGATGGATATTCAACTGAAATTGTATCTACAGATAATGGCTTCAAACAATCGGATAAAAGAAACATCATTTTAAAGTATCATCTAGAAGCTAAGCCTAAGAGTATATTTGTAAACGACAAAGCCGTTAAGAATGTAAAAGCCGATCACATTCTGAAAAATACAGATATCGACTTTAAATCTACCCAATGGGCTTGGGATGAGGTAAGCAAAGAATGTTGGGTGAAAATTCCCGATGAAAGAGGAACCGTGAGAATATCCGTAAATCAAAACTAAATCATAAAAAAATAATGAAGAAACTATTTTTACTGTTGTGTATTTCTGTCATAACAAATTACATGGTGGCACAAGAATTAAAATCGCCCGATGGCAATTTGTCTATGAACTTCTCGGTTCAGGAAGGTGGAATACCAACATATAAGCTCAGCTACAAAGGTAAGGATGTTATCAAACCCAGCAGATTGGGTCTCGAGCTGAAAGATGAAAATCCGACAGCTGAATTTGGAACAGAAATGGGAATGAAAGGAAAAAGCAATAATCCGAAGACTTCTCTATATGATAAATTCAGTGTGGCAAATACTCAAACATCAACTTTTGATGAAACATGGAAACCTGTTTGGGGTGAAGTAAACGAGATCCGCAATCATTATAATGAATTGGCAGTTACTCTAAATCAGTCGGGGACTAATCGCCAGCTTGTTATACGTTTTCGTCTCTTTAACGATGGTCTTGGCTTTCGCTACGAATTTCCACAGCAAGCTGATCTGAACTATTTCGTTATTAAAGAAGAAAAATCGCAGTTTGCTATGCCGGGCGATATTAAAGCATACTGGATACCGGGCGATTATGATACACAAGAGTATGATTATGTTATTTCTAATCTGTCGGAAATAAAAGGATTGTTTAAAAGTGCTGTTACCGATAATGCTTCGCAAAAACAATTTTCGGAAACAGGTGTTCAAACTCCTTTAATGCTAAAGTCGAACGATGGCATTTACATCAATATCCACGAGGCTGCACTGGTGGACTATTCGGCTTTGTCTTTGAATATGGATGAAAACAATTTTACATTCGAATCGTGGCTAACACCTGATACAAGAGGCGACAAAGGCTATATGCAAACACCCTGTCATTCGCCTTGGCGAACAATTGTGGTAAGCGATGATGCACGTGATATTCTGGCTTCAAAATTGATTTTGAATCTGAATGAACCCTCTAAAATTGCAGATACATCATGGATTAAACCTGTAAAATATATGGGTGTATGGTGGGAGATGATTACAGGCAAAAGCTCGTGGGCATATGCCGATTTACCCAGTGTTCAACTAGGTATTACCGATTATTCGAAAACCAAACCAAATGGTAAACATGGAGCTAATAATGAGAATGTGAAAAAGTATATCGATTTTGCTTCAAAACATGGTTTCGATCAGGTGTTGGTAGAAGGTTGGAATATAGGATGGGAAGATTGGTTCGGCAAAACCAAAGATTATGTTTTTGATTTTGTTACTCCCTATCCTGACTTTGATGTTGCCATGTTGCGAGATTATGCTAAAAGTAAAAATATAAAATTACAGATGCACCACGAAACATCGGGTTCGGTTCGTAATTACGAACGTCATCTCGATCAGGCTTATCAATTTATGGTTGATAACAACTATAACTCTGTAAAAAGCGGTTATGTAGGAGATATGATACCTCGTGGCGAACATCATTACGGACAATGGCTTAACAACCATTATTTATATGCAATAAAAAAGGCTGCCGACTATAAAATAATGGTTAATGCTCACGAAGCTGTTCATCCTACCGGATTGCACCGTACTTATCCCAATCTGTTGGCACAAGAATCTGCTAGAGGAACAGAATATCAAGCATTCGGTGGAAGTAAGGCGTATCATACGACTATATTACCTTTCACCCGTTTAATGGGAGGTCCTATGGATTATACACCAGGTATTTTTGAAATGGATATCAATACAATTAATCCGGATAATCATTCGCATGTGAATGCTACATTGGCAAATCAACTGGCACTTTATGTAACGATGTACAGCCCTTTGCAAATGGCTGCCGATTTCCCTGAACATTACGAACGTTTTATGGATGCTTTTCAATTTGTAAAAGATGTAGCCATAGATTGGGACAACAGTAAATACCTCGAAGCGGAGCCGGGCGAATATATTACGGTGGCTCGTAAAGCAAAAGGAACAAACAATTGGTTTGTAGGTAATGTTGCTGGAGAGAAGGGGTATACTTCGAATATTAATTTCGATTTCTTAGATCCTGACAAAACTTATATTGCAACTATATATGCTGATGCAAAAGATGCACACTATAAAACCAATCCTCAGGCTTATACTATTCGTAAAGCTGTTGTAACCAATAAGTCTAAATTGACCCAGCCGTCAGCTCCGGGTGGAGGTTATGCTATCAGCATTTTCGAAGTGACCGATAAGGCTCAAACCAAAGGCTTGAAGAAACTTTAAGATACAGGTTGTTTTCACAAGATAATTACCTGAAATATTGATAAATAAAAAAAGAGGATCTATTAAAATAGATCCTCTTTTGTATTTAGAGATTAAACAGAGCTATCTCTGCTCTTCTTCTCTCTGATTACCTCTTTTACCATACGGTGAAACTGCCTTTCGCGTTCTCTCCTCTCGTATGTGGTTTCATTAAAATGCATGGCTTCCCGTTTTAGTTTCAGATACGAATTGTATGTACCTACATCCAGATCGCCCGAAGCAATTGCATTCAGCACTGCACAATCAGGTTCGCTCGTATGCGTACAATCATGAAACTTACATTTCCCCATTAACTGATCTATATCGAGCGTTTCGGCAATCGTATCATCCGAATCTACTGCCAGTCCGAACTCACGTACACCGGGAGTATCAAGCAAAACACCTCCCGATTCCAGTAAGAAAATCTCACGTCGGGTAGATGTATGTTTACCTTTACCTGTTGATGTACTGATAGCCGAGGTTTCAAGTAACTGATGGTCACACAACCTATTTATCAAAGAACTTTTACCAACACCGGACGAACCGATAAAAATAAACGTTTCAG
Organism: Dysgonomonas sp. HDW5B; assembly: GCF_011299335.1. GTDB lineage: Bacteria > Bacteroidota > Bacteroidia > Bacteroidales > Dysgonomonadaceae > Dysgonomonas_A. Next base: position 2,178,916 of record NZ_CP049858.1, on the reverse strand, counting down.
CAGGGTTGATGATTTTTCGTAAACGGTCAATACTCTCAATATCATAAATACTGGTAACGAAGATTTCCGTCTTTTCTCCTATCTTGCCAAGCGATTGTTTCAGTTTATCAATATCAATACCCAAATCCGCTTTAGTCAGAATAAGGATGGGGATGATACCCGAATCGACTATCTGTATTAAGAATCGTTCCGTTCTTCGGACATTAAAATTAGCATCGCAGCTTTGAACGATAAACGCTTTATGTATATTGGCCGCAAAATGCTGAACACTTGCTTTAGTTCCGCTTTTCTTACGAGATAAAGCATTCGTTCGGGGTAAAATATCAATAATAATCCCCAATTCGCCAAAACGCTGAAAGACCACCCAGTCACCCGTAATCGGATATTCATGCGGTTCTTTTGTATAAAGGATATTCCCTGTCAGTTCGCAGGACAATACACCTTCGGTAGTCGCTACATCGTAACGGGTTTTATGTGTCGATATGATTCTTCCGTGTTCGAGTTCGTTATATGATAGATCGTTTTTTAGTTGTTGCCATTGGTTGTTCCAACCATAAGAGCATAGATTTGCCATTGTCAAATATCTATTTGATTTAAAAATAATAGTAATTAAAAAATAAATAGTGATTCGGAAAAGCTGTACGGAGTAGTATCAATAGGATATAATCTCGGATAAAACTATCCAAGACCGATTACCTGTGCGTAAATAAAATTACAAGCTTTTCCTTATTAGGCAATCATCAACAGACGATATGTAGATAATGTTGATTTCATTCGGGAACAAAGGTAAGCAGATTTTCTGAAATATAATTTATCATTAAAAAAGATGTTTGTGTTTAGTATAGATATAAAAAAAGGAAGAATAAGTTTGAGATAGCTTATTCTTCCTTTTCTAATAAATAGTATTATTTTGCAATTATGGTTGTATTAACAGCTTTGAGCCAAGGAGATGTGAATCTTATTTTGATCTCCCCCTGTTGACCTGTAGCTTGAATATACGCCAGAATTTTCCCGTGAAAAACTCGATGTTTATTATCTGTGTAATCACTCATGTCTTCATTATTACTGGCTTCTAATCCTAAAATTTTAGCAGGACCTTGTATCTGACAGGTAACCTCATTGTCCGAAAACATAACAGGTACGCCCTTCTCGTCTACTACTTGTACAACAATCTGAGCCAGACCTTTGTCTTTACTAATCTCTGTTTCAGATTGAGTAATCGTCAAAGCATACGGTTGTTTAGATGATTGTATAGCATAACGTGATATTTCATTGTTATTTTTATCAAGCCCTATTACTTCCAGCTTTCCGTCTCTGTAAGGTATGTCCCAATAGATGATGCCTGTATTTTCATCATACTCCTTTACTTTTCCTACTTCATTCCCGTTCAATACTAATTTTGCTTTAGCTGCATTGGTGTAACAAACTACACGTATAGATTGCCCCTCATCGTAGTTCCATATAGGCCATGCGTCCATAGATGGTACTTTTTCTTCGTAATTCTGCCCATCATTATCAGCATCCAACTGCGACCAAACGTCTTTCATCTGGCTTTTGCTGCCTCTTCCGGGTGTTGGGTAAGTTCCTAGATATGCCATTGGTTTATCAGACCAAAGCGATTGGCGGAAATATCCCCTCGGTTTAATGAAACCACCAAAATCTAATAGTCCTGAATAGAATCCTCTGGATGGCCATCGTCCTGATTCTCCTAGATAGTCGATTCCTGTCCACAAGAATTGTCCGAATATATGCTCATTATCTCTCACCGCTTTCCATGCCTCCAGCTCGTGACGGTTTTCGCTTCCGTAAAGTACTCGTTTCGGATATTTCTCATGATCTAAAATATATCTGCTTTCCGTATAATTATATCCTGCAATATCCAATGCTCCGGGATATTCGGTCTCATTCGACATGGCTACTCCTGCAAGTCCGGCTGTTGTAGGTCGAGATTTATCGTATTTTTTCACCACAGCAACCAAACGTTTTGCAATATCACCTAAACGCATAGCATCGGGAGCATCTTTTTTGTATCCCCCAAATTGTGCTTGTGTAAACCCTGTGTTCTTACCACCATCCAAAACAGGATGAGAATAAGGATCATTTGGATAGTCTACTTCATTGCCAATACTCCATGCGAAAATTGAGATATGATTACGATCACGTCGAACCAAGTCTGCCAAATCTTTTTCGCCCCATTCTTCAAAAAAGTCAAATGAACCTTGATATCCAGGTGTGCCTACATTCCAACCTTCGAGCCATTTACGTTTAGGGAATTCCCATTCGTCATACGCCTCGTTAAGAACCAATATACCCAGTTCGTCACATAATGCATATAAATCGGGAGCTTGCGGATTATGGCTTGTCCGTACAGCATTTACACCGATTGATTTTAATGTTTGCAATCTTCTTTTCCACACATCATGTGGTACGGCTACCCCTAGTACTCCTGCATCGTGATGGATACACACTCCTTTTACTTTCATCCATTCTCCGTTAAGGGCAAAACCTTTGTTTGCATCAAAAGTATAATTGCGAATACCTGTAGTAGTAATTGTCTGGTCTATTACTTTACCCTTGTTCGATACTGTTGTTTTAAGTTGATATAAATTTGGATTGTTTAAATCCCAGATTTGAGGATTGTTTACTTTTAATTCTGTTTCTATTTTGTTATTCCCCGCAGTCATTTGTAATTTTTTAGCGTCTTTTGCGACAACTTTTCCGTCAAACAACAGCTCATTGGTTATTAAAAGATCGGCTGCTTTTACATCCGAATTATCTATTTCGACTTCTACAGATAAAGTCGCCTGTTTTTTGGTAACAGATTTAGGATAAACATATACCCCCCATTGTGCTATATGTATGGGATTAGCATATACCAACCAAACATTACGATAAATCCCCGATCCAGTATACCAACGTGAATCTGCCGATTGACTGTGGTCAACACGCACAGCGATTACGTTCTCCTGTCCATATTTAATATAGGGTGTCACGTCATACATGAAGGAGATATATCCATTAGGACGTTTCCCTAATAACTGTCCATTAATGAATACTTCGCTGCGATTATACACTCCTTCGAAATACAAATAGACTTTTTCTCCTTGTTTATCCTTGGGGATGTCTAATGTTTTTCTATACCACCCGATGCCTCCCGGCAAGTAACCTGTGGCACTGGCTAGTGTTGGACTAAGTTGTCCTTTCACACTCCAGTCGTGGGGAAGGTCAACCGATTGCCATCTTTTATCATCAAGAGATGTATTTTGTCCATCTTTGATATCATTTAATGTAAACTTCCAACCGTCATTTATATTTTCCGGTTGACCAAAAGAAACCTGCCCGAATATCGAAAGGGAGAGGTAACTAAATAGTACTGCTAAAAATAGTTTTTTAATTTCCATAGTATGTTATTATATTAAGTAACAGAAAATATTTAATGTCGTATTTTTTCAAGTTATAACTATCAATTGTTGTTATATCAGGATCGACAATAAACGGGTCTGAGACCTTACTTTATCTTTAGCAGCAAAAATAGAGTGAATATAATTACGATACGGGATACATATCGTGCATGTTAGGTGAGCATATTCATCACGTATTCAATAAATGAAAGAATTTAATGATTTATTTGAATTGCAAGTCTGTATCTTATGATGGTAGTTCTCTATTTTCACCATTCAATATCTTTTTTATATATTCGGATGGAGCCATACCGAATTCGTCCTTAAAACATTGCCTGAAATAAGTAACGCTGTTTATACCCACCATATAAGATATTTCAGATATAGTGTATTTGCCGCTTAATAATAGTTTTTCGGCATTACTGATTCTGATTTTTCTTATAAATTCGTTTACGGAAATATTAGATAACGCTTTTATTTTACGGTAAAGCGTAGAGTGGCTCATATTCATCTTTTCGGCAATAAAAGAGACATCAATTTTATCGGAATCAATATTCTGCTCGATTATCGATCTTACTTTTTCAATAAATTCGTTATCAATCTCGTTTAGAGAATCTATTATGGTTGCACTCTTTTTTATCGTATTCCTACTTATCAATTCGGCAAGTTTTTTTCTCGTATCCAGAAGATTTATCATACGGCTTTGTAATAAACCTGCGCTGAAAGGTTTTGTTATATACGAATCGACTCCAATATTATATCCTAATGTCTTGTCTTGGATAGAATCTTTTGCCGTTAACAGAATAATAGGAATGTGGCTTGTTCTTATATCTGCTTTTAATAATCTACTCATTTCAAAACCATCCATTTCTGGCATCATTACATCACTTATAATAATATCCGGTATGTGTTTATAAGCTTCTTCCAAACCGATTTTACCATTAGTCGCCGTATATACAAGGTATTGTTCTGATAGAGAGTCTTTAATATATTTTTTGATATCTTCATTATCTTCAACAACCAATATGATTTGTTTATTATCTGTATTATTGGCAGACTCATTTTCGATACCTGTTGTACTATCCTGTAAAGTTGTATCCAGATGTGTTGCATTTGGATAAGTATTATCGGAATTAATCTTAAAGCGGAATGATGTACCCTTCTTCAGCTCACTATCCACAAATATTTCGCCTTCATGTATGGATACTAAATTATAAACCAACGCTAACCCGATACCGGTCCCGGATATCTCTTTATTATCATTAGTCTGATAGTATCTGTCAAATATTTTGGTCATTGCATCGGGGGCAATGCCTCTTCCTGTATCCCGAACTTCGATCTCGGTAAAGGTTGTTCCATCTTCTTCAGTCTCTCTTAATATAAGCTTGATTTCTCCGCTTGAAGTAAACTTAAATGCATTTGAGAGAAGATTTTCTAAGATGGTTGTTATTATATCCGGATCAAAGTATAGATTCCGGATTTTATTTTCGACAACGACCTCAAATGTCACCGAATTTCTGATATTTAATTCTTTATACTTTAACCCTACCTCTTGAATCAATGGCAAAATATCACCATAATATACCGAGAGCTTTTTATTCTGCGTTTCCGTTTTCCGGAACTCCAATATCTGATTTATAAGATTTAAGAGACGTGCAGCACTTTTGTAAATGATTGATATCTTCGACGAATGTTTTTCGGGCAAGCTTACGTCATTAAGCAGGTCTTCTAAAGGACCCAGAATTAATGTCAAAGGCGTTCGTAATTCGTGAGTTATATTGGTAAAAAAACGTAATCTTTCGTTGTTTAACTCCTGCTCCTGAATATGATTCCTTTTTTCTAGAATAAGCGAGTTTTCAAGATTCAGCTTTCGTTTATAGAATTTTAGAATCAAGAATAGAATGGCTAGAATGATAATGAAATAAATACACTTTGCCCACCAGGTTAACCAAAAAGGAGGGTTGATCACAATTTTCAGTGTGGTTATATTATCTGACCATTCCTGATTTTTAAGCCTCGATTTAATAAGAAGCTGGTAGGTTCCGGGTGGAATATTACGAAAGGTTATGGAATTATTACCTTGTATATTATACCACAGATTATCTAAACCTTTGAGCATATAGGTGTAATCAACTAATTGTGTAAGAGAGTAATCCAGAACATTGAAAGAGATAGTAAATGTATTTTGATTGTACTTTAGTTCTATATTGGGATTGACAGGTACATCAATTTCATTATTCGACCATTTTATCTGATCGTTATAAATCTTGAAACTTGTAATTACAGTTGGTGGAAGGTTTATCTGAGACGGGATCGATGAGGGTTCAAAATAGCAGACACCGTTTTGTGAGCCGAAATATATTCTTCCCTTAGAATCTTTGGTAACCGACCCGCTCATAAAGTCACCCAAAGGCACCCCATCATGGTGATTGTAATTATAGAATTTTCCCTCTTCGGATATATACCTGCTGATGATTCCTCCGTTAGAACTAATCCATATATTACCCTTATAATCTTCGGTAATTGCTCTTATATGTGTATTTAAAAGCCCGTTTGTCTCATTAAATGTAACATAGGCTGTGTCAGTCGGATTATTGAAGCAGACGAGACCGTCTCCGGTACCAACCCACATCCTATCTTTTGTATCTTTATAAATATACTCTATTGTATTCGAGGGGAAGTTTTTATAAGTAGTATAAGTTCTGACAAGTTTTAAATCGTTATCGAGAATAGCCAAGCCTTCACCAAAGAATCCTATCCAAATCTGCCCGTTATTATCTTTTGAAACTGCACGAACCAGATTATTGGGTAATCCCGAATTTTCGGAACTGTATAACTGACTCTGGTTTGTTTCTATATTGTAATGGAATAAGCCATTTGCACAGCCTATCCACATATTCTTGTCGTTGTCTTCGTAGAAACATCTTACATCAGCATTTTTTCCTTCGATCAAAAGATGCTCAAAAGTTTTGCTTGCCGCATTAAAGAGATTAATTCCCCCTCTGAATGTTCCGAACCATAGATTATTATTTGAGGCTCTTGTTGCAGCTAAAATTGCATTATCCGATATTTTAGTTTTTTCCTGATCTACAATGGCTACTTTTTTTCCGTTTTCGAAAATATTTATTCCGCCACCATCTGTTCCAACCCACACGTTATCATCTTTATCCGTACAAATACCCCATGCAATAGGATTGTTCAATGTATTATCCAAATTGGGTATCGGTGAATATACCCATGTCTTAAAGAAAGGAGGACGATGGCTTATAAAATTAACTCCTCCGCCATATGTCGCAATCCATATATTATTGAAGGAGTCCTGAAAAACACTTCTGACAGTCGAATTAGAAAGTCCGCGATTATCATCACTGTATATAATATTCTCAAATGAAACATTTTCAGGAGAAAGAAACATACTTTGCCGGAAATCAAGAATGCTTATTCCTCCTTTTTCTGTTCCTATCCAAAGCCTGCCATCATCCAGTTGATTTATAGTGAATATATAATTTGAGATAAGAGAAGATCTGCTTTTCGGGTCATGCCTGAAAACGATAAAAGACTCTTTCTCGGGATTATACAAGGCAAGACCGTTGTTGGTTCCGATCCATACATTGTCATTCTTATCGACGAAGATAGTTCTTACTTCATTTCCCGGAAGACTTTCCCGATCATTGGGATCATATTTAAAATTCTTTATTTTTTTATCTTTTAAAGAGAGTATACTTAATCCCGAATTGACATGACCAATATATAAGAATCCTTTGTTATCTTCATTAACAGTCCACACATTGTCATTTACCATTCCGGCAATAGTAGAGCTGTTGTAATGAATAATCGTTTTGTCTTTTTTATTGATATATTCCACACCTCTGTAATAAGTCGAGAGCCAAAGATTTTTATCTCGAGAATTGGTTATATCCGTAATATCATTGGTTATAATACCCGAAGGATTATTGCGGCTATGTTTATAATGAACAAATGTTTCGGTATCGCAATCGAACATGTTTAATCCTTCACGCTGGGTAGCCACCCACACTACATTATCATATTTATCGGCATATACTTTATTCAGTTCGTTGCCGCTGATTGTGTTTAATTCGTCTGCATTATTTTTCTTATAGACTTTAAATTTATTGCCATCGAATCTATTGAGTCCCGACTCTGTTGCAAACCATAGAAAGCCTTTCTTATCCTGAGTAATGCTCACTACATAGTTACTCGAAATACCCTGTTCGATATCAAGTTTTTTGATAGTGTAATGCTGAGCCTTTACAGGAAAAAAAATACAAGAAAGAATTAAGATCAAACAAGGAAGCGATTTCATGGATCAGACTGATTTAGTAAAGGTAATATTCAATAAAACATTTAAAGAGGCGAACTATCTATTGTTATTTTGCTTACCAAAGCAATAAATAATTCTGCGAATTTAAAGAGTAAAATCAAAAATAATAATAATTCAAGCAAATAGAGGTGCAAATCTGTCATTGACCGATTCGAGCTTTATTAATGAACAATCTGTATCTCCTGCCTGAGGTCTTACATCCATATATTTGCCTATTGCTGATAAAGCCTTAAAAACCATAAATAAATTTAAAATCTAATTTCATGAAAGCAAAGAACTTCTTTTACTTCTTGCTGATCCTTTTTTCTCTGAACGGATGTAGCGATGATGATAATGATTATGTAGATGTTGACGGATTGGCTCCGACCATTACCCTGAATTCATCAAACATAAAAACTGAACCCGGACGCGAGCTTATAATCAAAGCCAAGATTGAAGACAAGGATGGGCTTCGTTCCATACAACTGAAAAATACAGATTTCAATCTGAATAAAGTGATTGACCTCACCTTAGATAGTATTGTCTACTCTTTTGATCTCAATTATAAATATAAGATTGCAAAAAATATCGAAGGCGATAATTTCCCGATAGAAATTATCGCAACAGACTTGGGCGGACGTGTTTTCCAAGAAAAAATAATGGTAACAATGGATGGTGATTTTACAAATCCCGTATTCACAGTTGCTCCCGATGAAGCACTAACCGTACTCATTAAAACCCAGACACGTTTGAATGTTAAGTTTACAGTGGAAGACGATAAGGCTTTAAGTATCGTAAGAATTGAGATCCCCGAAATATCTTATTCCAGAGAAATAACAACCTTTACAAATTCGGGTAAGACTCTTGAATTTAACGAACCGATTACATTACCTTCAAATTCGGCTACTTACAAACTTTCTATAACTGCTGTAGATAAAGCCGGGTTGGAGATAAAAAAGAATAGCACGATAACCGTTTCGGAGATGCCCGATTTTGCAAAAATGTATCTGACAGATGTTACAGATGCGGCACAATTAAACAGCGATGTTTTCGGAATTCCGATGCTTGTAGAGCGTACCGGTGCATATACATACAAAGCACGATATTATTCGGAAGCTGCAGGAACAAAAGTTCGCTTCATTCCTCAAAAAACCGATTTCAGCCCTATCTGTTTTGGTATAGATCCTAATGATAATAAAGTATTAACCGACGATCCCGATATTTCTCTTCCGATTGTACTTCCTGCCAAAGGTTATTATGAAATTAACTTTAATGTAAAGACTGGAACATATACTTTTGCATCCTATATTCCGACCGATACTCCTATTGCAATCGGTAGCCCGATGTTATTGAATGCTACAGATCCTGCTGCAGGTTCTATACCTTTGCGAATTGGGCTTGTTGGTGGTGGAATACCCAATGCAGGTAGTTGGAATACGGCTGAACCTCTTATCCTTAATCAAAACAGTGAAAATAAATATCTGTTTTCTGTTGAAATGAACCTGAATGCAGGCACTGAAATTGAGTTTATCATACAAACACAACATTCATGGGGTTGGTGGCCCGAACCTTATTGGCGTTGGGACAGAGGAGAAGATCCTGAATTGAATGTAGCTAATGGCGGAGAAAATCCTGCGAAATGGCAAATAAAAAAATCTGGTAAATATATATTCAAATTTGACAGTCATTTGAAACGCTCTAAGTTCTATCCGATTGACTAAGGCCTCAAACCTTTTATTGTCCACACAAGTATAACTACGACTGTTAGTTATAGTTTCTAAATGTGACATTAAATACAATCAACAGCTTAATACCTAATATTATAAATAAAATACTCATGAAAAAATATTTAATTTTTCTATTGTTGACTTTGCCTATATGCCTCTTGGCTCAAAACAAAGCAACTCTTACCGGAAAAGTAACTTCGGCTACCGACAAAGAACCTCTAATCGGAGTAACTGTTGTCGAAAAAGGGACGACTAATGGAACGGTAACAGACTTGGATGGAAATTATAACTTACCCAATGTCTCTGACAATAGTACGATTGTATTTTCTATGATCGGTCTTGCTACCCAAGAAATAAAAAAGAATCAAAGTAGCGTGATAAATGTCATGATGAAAGACGACACAAAATTACTCGATGATGTAGTCGTAATTGGTTACGGAGTTGTAAAGAAGAGTGATCTTACCAGCTCTATCACAACGGTGAAAGGCGATGATTTGAAAAGTATGACAGCCGGAAATGCCCTATTCTCGATGCAGGGTAAAGCAAACGGAGTACAAATTACAGCAGCAGGTGATCCGGGAGCCGTACCCCGTGTTATTATCCGAGGGGTGACCAGTATAAATGGTTCGGATCCACTATATGTGGTTGACGGAGTTCCTATTTCCGGAAATATAAACTTTTTAAATCAGGATGATATCGAAAGTATTGAGGTTTTGAAAGATGCTTCCTCTTCTGCCATATACGGAACACGTGGATCTAATGGGGTTATTATGGTAACCACCAAAAAAGGTTCTGCGGGAAAAACTACTTTCCAGTTTAATGCTTCTGCGGGTTTCCAAACTCTGACTAAACCAAGCATGGCAAATGCTTCAGTGTACGAGAAAGTATTTAAAGAACGTTATACAAATGATGGGAACACGCCTGTGTGGAATACTCCTGTAGATAGCAATATAAGTACCGACTGGTGGGATCAGACAATTAATAAGTTCAGCTATACACAATCCTATAACCTGAGCTTTCAGGGAGGAGATTCGAAGTTTACTTATAGCGGAAGTCTGGGGTATTTCCGTCAAAATTCGCAATACGATGTCGGCTATTGGGAGCGTATTACAGGACGTCTTAACACCGAATATAAGTTCAGTAATATGGTGAAAGCCGGTGTTGACTTTGCTCCACGTTATGAGAATTGGGATGATACGCCCGACTTATTCAGTGCCGTTATGCGTATGGATCCTACAACTCCTGTATTCAGAGCGAAAGAAGATTGGACCTCCAACCCTTTGGATAATTTTGCACGTTCTTATAATAATCAGGTATGGAATCCTGTGGCAAGTGTGGCTCGTCAGAACAAACATACCAATGAATATGGTTTGATAACCAATCCATATATTAGTCTTGAACCCATAAAAGGCTTAATTGCCCGTACCCAATTTAGTGTAAATGCCCATTTCAGAATGAATGATAACTTTTCTCCCAAATTTTTCATCGATAATCTTGAAAAAGCTGATCTGAATAAGATAGAAAGAAAGGCTAACAACTGGGTAGACTGGAACTGGACAAATACCCTGAATTATATGAAAACCTTGAATGAGAAGCACAATCTGAATCTTATGGCAGGTTTCACCATGGAACAGTTTGCCGAGTATAATCTGATGGCTTCACGTGAAGGAGTACCCAGTAATTATTCAGACCTGCAATATATAAATGCAGGTACATTGAATCCTCAAAATGGAGGAACCAATATCTATAAATCGCTTATGTCATATCTGGGACGTGTGATGTATAACTACGATAACCGTTATTATATCACTGCATCTGTACGTGTGGACGGATCTTCGATGTTTCCCGAAGGAAATAAATATGCAACCTTCCCCGCTGTATCTATGGCTTGGAGACTTTCGGAGGAAGGGTTTATGAAAGATCAAAGTTTTATTTCGAACCTCAAAATACGTGCAGGATGGGGAAAAGTTGGTAATCAGGCCATCGACCCGAATGCCTATTTAAACCTGATTGGTGGAGCCGATTATGTATTCGGGCCCAATGGAGACCGCTACGTTGGTACAGCGGTTAGTAGTATTGGTAATAAACTGTTGAAATGGGAGACAGTTGAAGATTATAACCTGGGTGTTGATGTAAGTATTCTTAATAATCGCTTAGATATAACAGCTGATGTATTCCGAAAGAAATCTTCAGACATGTTGATGAAGAAGCAAAATCTATCCATATTAGGCTATCCGATGTGGGCAGGAGAAATGTGGACGAATATAGGAGCCATGAAGGCTCAGGGATGGGAATTTTCCGTCAATTGGAAAGATAGAGTTAATAAGTTCAATTACGAGGTAGGCTTGAATCTGTCCGGAGTAAAAAACACTGCCGAAACACTTGTTGCTAATACACCGATCCTACGAGGTGGATTTTTTAATGATTATATTATAAAAAATGAAGAAGGCGGAGAAATCAGCCGTTTCTATGGATATGTAGCAGATGGGATATTCCAAAATCAGACGGAAATAAACAGCCACACCAGCAACAACGGAAGCTTGCTGCAACCCGATGCTGTACCCGGAGATATCCGCTTCAAAGACTTAAACAATGACGGTATTTTGGATGATAAAGACAAGAAATATATTGGAAAAGCATTTCCTGACTTAATGGTTGGATTAAACCTACGATTGTCTTATAAAGATTTCGATTTAATATCGAATTTCTACGGAACTATAGGTAACGATATCTACAATAGTGCCATGGGCGGATTTTATGCAGGTACCGAAGGTCAGAATGTATATTCCGATGCCTACGATAAAGCATGGAGAGGTGAAGGTACCAGTAATTTCTACCCTCGTTTATCGGTAAATGATAAGAATTTGAACTTCCGTCGTGTATCGTCCTTTTTTGTTGAAGACGGTTCTTATTTCCGATGCAGACTATTGCAATTAGGATATACTTTGCCTAAAGACATTACCAAAGGCGTTGGTGTACGGGTGTCGGCATCGGCTCAAAATCTGTTCACTATTACCAATTATTCAGGAATGGACCCCGAACGTGCAGCTATGGGTAATGTGCTTGAGTCGGGTATCGACAATCTGGGATATCCTAATCCCCGTACATTTTTAATCGGTGTTAATGTTAACTTTTAATCGACAGGAAAAATGAAAAAGATATTTAAAATATTTCTAGGTAGTGCATTTATACTACTATTAAATAGTTGCTCCGATTTTTTAGATCGTCCTGTATTGGGAACCGAAAATCTGGATACCTATTTCCAAAATGAAGAAGAATGTTTGAAACAAGTGGCAGGATGTTATCAGTCGATCTTTTGGGACGATTGGTGGCAGGTATCTGTTTTCTACATCGGAACCGATATGGCGACAGATGACATGTGGATGGGAAATACAACTCAATCGCAAAGTGATTGGATACGAATGTCTCATTATGGTAATCCAAAACAAGATGGACCGCTTTCAAATTATTGGCAATACCGTTACAAAGGAATTTTAAGGTGTAATATAGTAATCGCTAAAGTACCCAATGCACCTATTACCAATGAAAATCTACGGAAAAGAATGATTGCGGAAGCTAAATTTCTGCGTGCATTTCAATACTTCGAATTAGTGAAAAATTTTGGTGGAGTACCGGTTATACTTGAGATGAAATTACCCGAAGAAATTTTGGGAATTAATCGTAAATCAACAGAGGAGACCTATGCTCAGATAGAGCAGGACTTAAAGGATGCGATTACTGATCTACCAAAGAGAAGCGAATATTCATCGGTAAACTTAGGGCGTGCAACTAAAGGAGCGGCAATGGGTTACTTAGGTAAGATATATCTCTATCAAGGTAAATTTGCAGAGGCTGAAAAGGTGCTTAAAGACTTGATCGATTCGAATGAATACGATCTGTGTACTAATTTTAAAGATGTATGGTCTATTGAGAATAACAACAGTATCGAATCGCTATTTGAAGTACAATATAGCTCCGATATAAGTTACAACTTGGGAGGACGTCTTCCTGTATTTACAGGATCTCGTGATGACACAGGATGGTCATGGGGCTTGCCTACCAGTAACTTAGAAAAAGCCTTTATGGATGCCGGAGATACTGAACGACTTAAATGGACAATTGTAAAGAATGGTGATGATGTTCCCGGAGACGATACTCCCGAAGCTAAAAATTATTTGATAACTCCCGACAAGCATAAATCGGCACGTATCAACAGAAAGTTTTATATTCCTCATAACTTGCGTCCTACACCTTATGATGCAAACCATAATAATCTGAATCATAGACTTCTTCGTTATGCAGACGTTTTGCTTATGTATGCAGAGGCAGCCAATCAAAATGGTAACGATTCCGAAGCTCGTAAGGCATTGAAAAGAGTACGTGACCGTGTAGGTTTATCGGATGTTACATCTTCAGGAAAAACTCTACGCGATGCAATCAGATTGGAGAGAAGATTAGAACTCGCACTCGAACACCAACGTTTATACGACCTACGCCGTTGGAATGATGATAATGGTAAAAAAGCATTGTGTAATATTATGGGGGAAAACGGAACTTTTGTCCGTTATAATTTGTATGAATCTACAGATCAGTATGAGATTACCAACCAAAAAGAAAACAGCAATAAAGGGATTACTTTCCGTGAAGACAGGGATTTACTTTTCCCTATTCCAAATACCGAAGTTCTTCTTTCAGGAGGTAGTATTGAACAGAATCCCAATTTTTAATTAAAAATCTCTGCTTTTTTGGTAATAAGCACAAGAAAATATTTAATGAAACATTTAAAAAGTATAACTATCTATCGCTGTTTTGCTTACCAAAGCAATAAATAGTTCTGCGAACTTAGTGTATCCTCGATTCTTTGGTTTTCAGAGGGTACACTATTGTTTTCTTTATAAAGTAACAAAACAAGATTATGAAAAAGATAAAATTAATGTCATGCATGTGCGTTGCCATCGCATTGTTTGCGTGCAATGATGATCCGGCATACACAATTGCACCGGATAAAAGTACTCCATCTGAGGGAACAGAGAATGTGGTGATAGATATCAGCAAAACCTATCAAACGATAGAAAGTTTTGCGGCATCCGACTGCTGGTTTGCAAATTATATCGGAGAATATTGGACGAATAGTGAAAAGGAAGAAATTGCAAAGCTCCTATTCTCAAGCAATATAAAAAATGGACAACCCGAAGGTATCGGGTTATCAGGCTGGCGTTTCAATTTGGGTGGCGGTACTGCACAACAGGGAGCAGCCAGCGGAATTGCTGATGTTGAAAAAAGAGCCGAATCTTTTATGGATCCGGTAACTGGAACCTTAGATTGGAGCAAACACGCAGGACAGCAATATTTTATTGACAAAGCGAAAAGCTATGGCTGCTCACAGTTTGTGATGTTCAGTAACACGCCTCCCGTATATATGACTCAAAATGGAAAAGGCTATTCTCAGATGGGCGCTTACTCGAATCTGAAAGCCGATTCGTATGATGATTTCGCAGACTATATTACGTCAGCCGTCAAATATTTTAAAGATAATAAAGCAATCGATTTTACCTATATCAGTCCTGTAAATGAACCTCAGTATAATTGGGATGAAGCCAATCAGGAGGGATCGGGTTGGCAAAACAGCGAAATAAAAAAGATTGCTGTGGAACTTGATAAGTCGCTAGAATCAAAAAATCTAACCTCCAAGATATTAGTTGCCGAGTCTGCTGCATGGAATTATATTTATGAGAATGCCAACGATGCAGGCCGAAATAATGTAATCTCAAATCTATTTAATAGTACATCATCTAATTATATTGGAAACCTCAAACATATAGCACCCGTAATCGCAGGACACAGTTATTGGTTAGATGGCGATTGGGCAACCCTCTTAAGTACAAGAAAAAATGTAGCTTCGAGTGCCGACGCTGCAGGCTTAAAGGTATACCAAACAGAATGGAGTATGTTGGGAGACGGATATAGCAGTAGCGAATTTGTTGGTTTTGATAATGCATCATACATGGATATAGCTTTGTACATGTCGAAGGTGATACATTGCGACTTAGCTTATGCCAATGTTGCCTCTTGGTCATATTGGACAGCTCTTTCTCCGGAGCGCTGGAGCCATAAAAACAGATTTTTACTTATTAAAGTGACCCCTGCGGGTGGCGATTATGGCGATTTTAAACAGAGTGGAACACACGCAGCAACCAAAACTCTTTGGGTATTGGGAAATTACAGTTTGTTTATACGACCTGATTACAAACGTATCGATTTAGGAATGGCTGATACTTCCAAGGATTTATTCGGAAGTGCGTATATATCTCCGAATTACAAAGAAGTTGTAGCGGTTTATACCAATCTATCAACCAAGCAATACGATGCTAAAGCCGGTATTAAGAATGTAGAGATTGAGTCTATTAAGACATATACCACAAATCAGAGTCAGGATTTAGCTGAAAATACAATTTCTGATATACAAGGATCTATTTTAATAAACCCTAATTCGGTAGTAACTGTCGTTTATAAATTGAAATAAATAATAATGAATAAAGTAAAAATAGTATTCTTGGCTTTGGCTCTGGTATTTTTAGCTCCATCAGGCTATAGCCAAGAATATAAATCGGGACCCGAAGAAAAAGACTATATAGCATATCTCTTCGCCTATTTTAAAGGAAACAACGTAGAAGAAGAGGCTGTTTGTTATGCGATAAGTAATGATGGATACAACTATCTGAGCTTGAATAATAACAATCCGGTCATAGATTCCAAACAAATCAGTTCGACAGGTGGAGTACGCGATCCGCATATTCTTCGTGGCGAAGACGGTAAGACTTTCTATATGGTACTTACCGATATGACTTCCTCTAAAGGCTGGGAGTCTAATCGGGCTATGATACTCCTTAAATCGACCGATTTGGTAAACTGGACATCAAGTATTATTAATATCCAACAAAAATACACGGGTCAGGAAGGCTTGAAACGTGTATGGGCACCGCAAACCATATACGATCCGGCAGTAAAAAAATATATGGTTTACTGGTCTATGAAGCACGATGATGGAGTAGACATTATTTATTATGCTTATGCCAACAAAGACTTTACGGACTTAGAGGGCGAACCTCGTATTCTGTTTTCACCTCAAAACAAGAAATCGTGTATTGATGGCGATATAATCAATAAAAACGGTATTTTTCATCTGTTTTATAAAACCGAGGGACATGGCAATGGCATCCGTTTGGCAATGACCGACTCGCTTGCTTCCAACAAATGGATAGAGCAACCCGGGTACAAGCAACAAACAAGCGATGCAGTAGAAGGTTCAAGTGTTTTCAAACGAATCAATAGCGATACCTATATATTGATGTATGATGTGTACATGAAAGGTAAATACCAATTCTGTGAGAGTAAAGATCTGGATGTATTTAAAGTGATTGATCAGGATATCTCGATGAATTTTCATCCGCGTCATGGGTCGATAATCCCAATTACTCGCCGTGATTTGAAGGCTTTGACCAACAAATGGGGAATTCCTGAAGGTTTTGAAATGCCATCAACTGCCAATAATCCTGTACTCGAAGGGTATTATGCCGACCCTGATATTTTATATTCAGAGAAAACAAAAAAGTATTATATCTACCCGACAAGTGATGGTTTTACAGGTTGGAGTGGTTATTACTTTAAAACATTCTCATCTGATAATCTCAAAGATTGGAAAGATGAAGATGTAATTCTCGATCTGAAAAAAGATGTATCGTGGGCAGATCGTAATGCATGGGCACCCTGTATTATTGAAAAGAAGGTAAAGGGTAAGTATAAATATTACTATTATTTTAGTGCCGCTCAAAAAATAGGGGTGGCTGTGGCTGATAATCCTACAGGTCCGTTTGTAGATTCGGGAAAAGCCCTTATCGATTTTAAACCCGAAGGTGTAAAAGACGGACAGGAAATAGACCCCGAAATATTTGCCGACCCTAAAACAGGTAAAAGTTATCTCTATTGGGGCAATGGCTATATGGCGGTTGCGGAACTGAATGAGGATATGGTATCCGTAAAAAAGAATACTATAAAAGTGATGACTCCCGATAAAACATTTCGGGAAGCTATAACTGTTTTTTATCGAAACGGTATCTATTATTTCTTATGGTCGGAAGATGATACCCGAAGTGAGAATTATCGGGTGAGGTATGCAACTTCAACTTCTCCCACAGGAGTTCTGACTATTAGTGAAAACAATCTGATTTTAGCTAAAGACCCTTCGAAAGGAATCTATGGAACAGGGCATAACTCGGTTTTGCAAATACCCGGAAAGGATGAATGGCGTATTGTTTATCATCGTTTCAGTCGTCCAAACGGTATAAATATGGGAGATGCAGCCGGATATAACAGGGAAGTTTGCATCGATAAAATGGAATTTAATTCGGATGGAAGCATAAAGCCCATAGTTCCGACATTGTAGTTTTAGAAACAGCCTATTCGAGTCAATACTGATATATAGGAGAATTTACGATGTCATTTCAATTATACTCATTGAGGTAAGTGTATAAAAGCTTACCTCAATAGGTATAATAAAAAATGAATAATCTCAGGAATTATCAAATCATTTCTCTCTTTTTCTGATCTCTATAACTTTTGGGAGTCATGCCATATTCTTGGGAGAATATCTTGAAAAAATTTCCTCTATTGACGAACCCCGTTTTATATAATATCTCATCTATAGATAGATTAGTAGTAACCAATAATCGCTCAACAGCCTTTAAGCGGTATTCTTTTATCAAATCACTGGGAGTCTTTTCGTTAATAGCTTTAAGTTTTCTGTAAAATTGACGTGTACTACATCCTAAGGCTTGACTTAACATTTCGACTGACAAATTCGGATTTGAAATATTTGTATCTATCTCTTTAAGCACTTTTTCATAAAACTCATTGTCTTCAACATGGGTTAATCGCCCATTTTTCAATTCAAAAGCACTCAATATCGAGCCATAATACTCTTTCATATCTTCCTTACGTTGGAGCAAGCGGCTTACTATTTTCTCCAGATACTCAACATCAAACGGTTTTGTGATGTATACTTCGGCTCCTGAATCGATTCCCCTTACCTGTTCTTTGATATCTCTTTTTGCAGAAAGTAAAACAAGGGGAATTTGATTTAGGTGTTTATCTGCTTTAATCGATTTTGTTAATGAAATACCATCTATATCAGGCATCATTACATCTGTAATAATCAGATCAACTGCTCCCCGTTTCAGATGCTCGAAGACGTCACCGGGATTATTAATTGGTATAACATTATATTGTTCTACAAATATGTCTGTAACAAACCACAACATCGAAGGGTCATCATCTATAATCATAATCGTTTGCTTCGATTTATCGTATTCCGGTAATATATTATCAAACTCTAATGAGGAAACCTCCGGATTAGTTGGGTAAATATATTGGGTATGAGTGGATTCATTAACCGAAATATCAATTTCCAGTATAGGTAGTACAACTCTGAATACCGTTAAACTATTGAGAACGCTAGTTACCTGAATATCGCCTTTTAGAAGCTTTACCAAATTATGGCAGATTGCTAATCCTAATCCATTACGTGGAGAAACCCCTTTTTGATTCTGAATCTCAAAATTATCAAGAATTGTATATCGGTCGAATATTTTTTGAATATCCTCTTCCTTAATTCCCTTACCGGTATTAGAAATTACAAGATTCAATCTCTCATCTTCAATAAACAGTTCAACTGTTATTTTCCCATTGTCAGATGTATATTTAAAGGCATTGGAGATTAAATTGGTTATTATCTTATTCAGACTATTTTTATCGGAATTCCAAATACAGTTATCCTTTATATTTATTTCATAAATAAGACCTTTTGCCTCTGCCAATTCTGAGAAAGATTCAGCTGTAATACGTGTAAATTCCGATACTGAAAATCGACAGATGTCAAGCACTTCATTACCTGTTTCAAGACGTCTGAACTCAATCAATTCCAATATTAACGAATTCAATTTTTCAGCATTTTGTTGTATCAGACCAGCATACTTATTTATATAACTATCGGAATTTCTATAAGTAAGTATTTTATTGCAAGGTCCATATATCAATGTCAGAGGAGTACAAAACTCATGTGTAATATTTGTAAAGAAACGAAGTTTTGATTCGTAGATCTCTTCCCTTTGTTTTTGGTTCATCTTCTCCACTATATTATTTTGCTTCATTCTATACCATTTCAATATAAATCGAATTGTTACATACAAAAGAAGAATAAACAGAAGAGAATAAAGAAAGTATGCCAGATAAGTCTGATACCAAGGAGGTAAAATGCGAATATTAAGAGAATATACAGCACTCTCATTACCTGTTATATTATTTCTATATTTTATTTGCAAGGAATAGTTTCCCGGAGAAATATTCGTAAAAGCTGCACTGTTGGAAGTACCATTCTCAATCCAGTTGTTACTTAATTCACTCAGCCGGTATAAATAAGTATAATCGTTACCATTAATATAATCAACAGCAGTAAACGAAATAGAAAAAAAGTTCTGACTATGATCTAGTGTCAGAACATCTTGTCCGTTCTTCTGTTCCAGAAAATCGTTGATATTATATTCTTTGCCAAAGATCGACAATCGGTTAAACTGTATAGGAGGAGTATATAATGAATCTGAAAATTCATTCTTACGTATACTGATAAATCCGTTGATACCTCCGAAAAACATTACTCCTGTCTTTTCATTCTTAAAAGATGCTCCATCACTAAATTCAGTAACTTCGAGCTCATTCTGTTGTTTATAAGTCTGAAAAGTATTGTTAGTTGTATTGAACTTGACTATTCCCTGATTTGTACTGAGCCAAAGGTTACCGTATTTATCATCCAAAATACCATGTATAGTATTATTCGGAAAGCCGGTTAATTCATTAAATACCTGTTTACCATTGCTATTCATTTTAACCAGTCCATAGCTGGTTCCGATCCAATAACCGTCTTTATTCTGATATATTGAAAAGACGTCATTCAAAGTTTGGCTGTCGCCTTCATCATTCAGGGTCAAAATATCCAACTCTTCAGTTAATGTATTTAATTTATAGGCTCCATACCCTCTATTACCAAACCACAGAGTAGAATCATTCTCTTTATGTATAGTAAAGAAATAATTTGAAGACTGTTTTCCTTTATCAAAAATAAAATGCTTTAAAATAGTAAGCTCAGGGTTATCTGCTGTTCCACTGATTCGAGCCTTTATAATACCTTCGCCTACTGTAGCAATCCACAGTGTAGAGTCATTCGTTTCACAGATAGAATGTACATATCTTATGGGATCATTGTTATTCTGATTGATAGGAATACGTTTTATCTCACCACTCTTGTAAGAATAATAATTTAAGCCTTTTTCGGTACCAATCCATAAAATATCCTTTTTACTTGGGGTAATAACATAGACCGAATTATCGTTAAGTTGGCTATTGCCTGTCAGCAAATGCTCTGTGCTGCTGCCTTTATTGGTTGTTTCATTATAATCGTGAATTTTCACAATTCCATCTCCTTTAGTTCCTATCCATAATGTCTGAGTCTTATCTAAGAAAAGTGCCCGCACCGGATTATTTATTTGTGTATGAAAATCTCTGAACAAGGTCGATTTTATAGAATATGAATTCATAAAATACATATACACGCCCTGACCGTCTGTTGCAACCCAAACAATGTCTTGGTATCTATCTTTCCTTAAGGAGAAGATACCCGATTTAATTTCGATCTCATAAACCGAAAAACGATTCTTATTTTCAGGAATTTCTTCTAATCTGATTAGACCACTGCTTTTAAAACCGATGAAGAAATTATTCTTCTGCTTAATAATAGATGATATTTCACCATATTTGGTTACTTCTTTATCGATGTTATAGATATAAGTTTTCCGCTTATCTAATGTGCTAAATTCATATAAGTCATGCACCTTATCTACAAAATAGAACTTATTTTCTTCGTAGAAGCACCATAAAATGGGTTTGTCATGATCTAAATATTTTTTGGGGCTGAGGCGTATCTCTTGCTTATTTCGGGTTAGATCGAAAGTACGATGGTTGCCATCAGACAAAAATATCCAAAGAACATTCAGATCATCAATAGCCATTTCCAGAATATTATCAAAAACAAGATTATAAACGAAAATCCGTTTAAACGTTTCTTCGCCGGGATCGTAATAATGGATGTAATTATCCTCTTTTACAACATAAATATCATTTTGAATACTCTTGATCAGCTTATTATGTCCTTTAAAATCCGAGAATGTTTTGACGGTACGTTTTCGACTGTTGAATCGGTCTAATCCGTAATTTGTCTGTATCCACAGAATATCATCTTCGGCGTCTAATACCGACTCAATCAAATTTCCGGACAGATTATTAAGGCTATTTGTTGGTTTATATATCTGAAAATTTATTCCATCAAACATATTCAACCCATCGCAAGAGCCAAACCACATATAGCCGTTCTTATCTTGGCACATCGACAGAATAGCACTGTTTGAGAGTCCGTTCTTGCTCGAAAATTGCCGTATACTATAGGCATATACGATATTATAAGATGATGTGAAAAAAAATAAGAGTAGTAAAGAATAGTAGAATCGAGTAGTTTTCATTATGGTATATACAATATGTTTTTGTAAAGGTTACAATACTCTTTATGCATGAGTATTGTATTTAGTAAAAAATCTTCATCTATCTTGTGAGATAAATCCAGACAAGCTTAAGTGTGAGGTTAACCAAAATAGTACCAATCAACAGGTTCATCATTGTTACTATGCCCTTATCTATTTGATGTGTTTTATCTTAAATCAAGATCAAGATAAACTCATTTTAGACAGCTATTATTAAGTGGAATGGGGGCTGAAAGATATGTATATACGATAAATATAAAGTCTAGTATTTCGCCAAATAAGTACGATCTGATGACATTTTTTCGAAAAATACACGATCGTCGTAAATACGTATACTGAGGATGTTATTTTTTAATAGTTTTGTATTTGTTGAGAATCAAATTAAGGCCGCAGACCTTGTTATTGCTTAGGCAGGTATAACAAATATAGATTGTTACAACTATAAAATATACCAATAGATTTTATTCTTTACTTATATACTGATAGCAACTTATTAACCTCTTTCTGAATCCGTCTTAATAAACAAATCTGACAAACAAAATCATTCTTAATTTTCCGAATTAGACAGACGCATGAAGTAGGGTTGAGACTTTGCCTTAATACATAATAGAATATAAAATATAGAATCATTAAAAACACAGAGTATGAAATTGAATCTTTTATTGTTAACATTCGTCCTCTCCGGAACATCCTTGTTTGCTCAATGGAAACCTGCCGGAGATAGGATTAAGACTAAATGGGCTGAAACCATCGACCCCAATAATGTATTGCCCGAATATCCCCGTCCTATTATGGAGCGTCCGGATTGGGTAAACCTGAATGGTCTTTGGGAATATTCGATTCAACCCGTAGGACAAAATGAGCCTCAAAAATTTGACGGCAATATACTGGTTCCATTTGCCGTGGAATCGAGCCTTTCTGGAGTACAAAAAGACTTGGGCAAAGACAAAGAATTATGGTATAAAAGAACCTTTAATATCGCTTCGGACTGGAAAAACAAAACTATTTTACTTCATTTTGGTGCAGTAGACTGGAAAACTGATGTGTATATCAATGACATTAAAATAGGCACACATACAGGAGGCTTTACGCCTTTCAGTTTCGATATCACTCCTTACTTAACCTCAGGAAATCAAAAGCTGGTAGTAAAAGTATGGGATCCTACGAGCGATGGCTATCAACCCAGAGGAAAACAAGTAACACGCCCCGAGGGTATTTGGTACACAGGCGTTTCGGGTATATGGCAAACCGTATGGATTGAACCTGTAAGCAACAAATATATTTCGGGAGTAAATACCGTAGCCGATATTGATAATAATTCATTGAAAATAAACGTCAATACCGAAAAGACAAATCCTTCCGATATAGTTCAAGTAACCTTGAAAGATAACAACAAAGTGATATCAACCGCAAAGGGTGTAGCAGGACAATCATTGAATATCAATGTTCCCAATGCTAAACTTTGGTCGCCCGATTCTCCATTTCTCTATGATTTGGAAGTGGTTCTTTTAGATAATGGAAAGGCAGCAGATAAAGTAAAAAGCTATGCTGCTATGCGTAAAGTATCTATCAAAAAAGATCAGAACGGAATAGTACGCCTTCAATTGAATAACAAAGATTGTTTCCACTTCGGACCTCTCGATCAAGGTTGGTGGCCTGACGGACTTTATACCGCTCCTACAGATGAGGCTTTGGTATATGATATTCAGAAAACCAAAGATTTCGGTTATAACATGATACGTAAACACGTAAAAGTAGAGCCTGCACGTTGGTACACCCATTGCGACAAAATGGGTATTTTGGTTTGGCAGGATATGCCCAACGGAGATGCCTCTCCACATTGGGAAATGCACCGATATTTCGAAGGGGTAGAAAAAGTACGCTCTATAGAGTCTGAGAATAATTTCCGCAAAGAGTGGAGAGAAATTATGGATTACCTAAGACCTTATCCCTCTATTGCGGTTTGGGTTCCTTTCAACGAAGCTTGGGGACAGTTCAAGACAAAAGAAATAGTAGAATGGACTAAATTTTACGATCCGTCTCGTTTGGTAAATCCTGCAAGTGGAGGAAACCATTATAAAGTAGGCGATATTCTTGACTTCCATAAATACCCATCGCCCGAATTGATGATGTTTGATCCTGAGCGTGCAACGGTATTAGGCGAATATGGAGGTATCGGACTTCCTATCAATGGTCATATGTGGCAATCGGATAAAAATTGGGGATATACTCAGTTTAAAAACGAAAAAGAAGTAACAGACGAGTATATCAAATACAATAATATGCTGATGAAACTAATTGGCAGAGGTATTTCGGCAGCAGTATATACACAAACGACTGATGTGGAAGGTGAAGTAAACGGACTTATGACATATGACCGTAAGGTAATTAAGGTTGATGAGCAAAAGATAAGACAAGCCAACCTTGAAATAAGTAATTCTCTGGGTAAATAGGCTATACATTCTTAGCCTTTTTATTAATTTAAAGTATAAGTCTTGGGTGGTTTTATTGCTCAAGACTTATTCCTATTATTAATCAAACAAAGAAATATACTAGATGAAGGCATACCGGTTAAAACTTTTAGTTGTGGCATGTGCATCCTTTTTGGTGAGTTCGGCAGCAACACCCAAGGTGGCAGTAATTTCACGCCCCGCAACCGATAGTAAGAATTTATACTACACAAGCAACAGACAACCTTTATTACCCAGTAATTTTATCAAACTTCCTGTAGGCAGTATTCAACCCGAAGGATGGATAAAGAGATACCTCGAACTTCAACGTGACGGGTTAACAGGTCAGTTGGGAGAAATCAGTGCATGGTTGAATAAGGAAAATAATGCATGGCTTGACAAAAGTGGAAAAGGCGAATACGGATGGGAAGAAGTTCCTTACTGGCTCAAAGGTTACGGAAACCTTGCATATATACTCAACGATCCTAAAATGATTGAAGAGACCAAAACATGGATCAATGCTGCTTTATCGAGTCAACGTGAAGACGGTTATTTTGGTCCTTGGGTTGAAAAAGAGGGCAGACCCGATATTTGGGGAAATATGATAATGGTCTGGTGTCTTCAATCTTATTATGAGTATTCGAACGATCAAAGGGTAATACCTTTTATGACTAAATACTTCGAATGGGAGAATAATCTGCCCGACTCTATGCTTCTTAAAGATTATTGGGAAAATAGTCGTGGTGGCGACAATATCTACAGTGTTTATTGGCTTTACAATATTACGGGTGATAAATTTCTGCTCGATCTGGCGACAAAACTTCATCGTAATACAGCCAATTGGATGCAAACCGATAATCTACCCAACTTGCATAATGTGAACATTGCACAATCATTCAGAGAGCCTGCAACCTATTATCTTCAAACACACGATAAAGCACATCTGCAAGCTACTTATGACGATCACTTCCTGATTCGTAAATGGTACGGACAAGTGCCCGGGGGAATGTTTGGTGGTGATGAAAACTGTCGTAAAGGATATCACGATCCACGTCAGGGAGTAGAAACTTGCGGTATGGTTGAGCAAATGGCATCCGATGAAATATTACTAAGAATTACAGGCGATCCGCTTTGGGCTGATCATTGCGAAAATGTAGCCTTCAATACCTATCCTGCGGCTGTGATGCCCGATTTTAAGTCGCTTCGTTACATCACTTCACCCAATATGGTATTGAGTGATGATAAGAACCATAGCCCGGGAATAGATAATACGGGACCTTTCTTAATGATGAATCCTTTCAGCAGTCGGTGTTGTCAGCACAATCATGCTCAGGGATGGCCTTATTATGCGGAAAATTTATGGATGGCAACACCCGATAATGGTTTACTCGCCGCTTTGTATGCCGAAAGTTCGGTAAAAGCGAAAGTGGGAAGCAAGGGTCAGACTGTAGAATTAGTACAAAAAACACATTATCCGTTTGATGATCAGATAAACATCGAAGTGAAAAGCGGTAAAAACGTAGAGTTTCCGTTATATTTGCGTATTCCTGAGTGGGCAGATAATGCTACGGTAAAAATTAATGGCAAAGTTATGAATGTGAAACCGGAACCCTCTAATTACATACGCATTGATAATGTATGGAATGCAGGAGATATTGTTAATCTGACTTTACCTATGAAACTGAAAACCGATACTTGGGCACAAAACGGAAATAGTGTAAGTGTGAACTATGGTCCACTGACCTATTCTCTGAAAATAGACGAGAAATATATCGAAAAAAGCAGTATAGAAAGTGCAATAGGTGATTCGAAATGGCAAAAAACGGCAGATCCGTCTAAATGGCCTTCTTTCGAAATTCATCCCAATTCATCGTGGAATTACGCTTTGGTATTCGATCAAAACAATCTGGAAAAATCATTCAAAGTTGTAAAGAAAAGCTGGCCTACTGATAATTTTCCATTCACATTGCAATCGGTACCTATCGAGATTCAGGCAACAGGTTGTATTGTTCCCGACTGGAAAATAGATGAATATGGCTTATGTTCTTTTGTGCCTGTAAGTCCGGTGGCAAAAACAAAAGTAGAGAACATCACACTTGTTCCGATGGGTGCAGCACGTCTGCGTATTTCGGCTTTCCCAACAGCGAATTAATGGAAACTAAGGTCTCAGACCTTACCTTATACTAAAATATACATGAGAAAATTATTATTTATGGGAATAGCAGCCTTTTTACTGCTATCTCCTTACAATCTGAATGCACAAAGCAACAAAAAAGTAAAGTCTTCAATGAGCGGTAATCCCGTATTCGAAGGCTGGTATGCCGATCCCGAAGGCATAATCTATGGTGATACCTATTGGATTTATCCGACTTGGAGTGATCTATATGAGAAACAGACCTTCTTCGACTGCTTCTCATCCAAGGATCTCGTAAACTGGACAAAGCATGAGAGCGTATTGGACACGGCTGCGGTAAAATGGGCAAAAATAGCGATGTGGGCACCATCCGTTATCAGTAAAAACAATAAGTACTATTTATTCTTCGGAGCCAATGATGTGCATCCGGGTGAAATCGGAGGAATTGGTGTCGCAATAAGCGACCGCCCCGAAGGTCCTTACAAGGATTTAATAGGAAAACCTCTTATCAATGAAAATGTGAACGGGGCACAGCCTATCGACCAATTCGTTTTTAAAGATGACGACAATACCTATTACATGTATTATGGCGGATGGGGACATTGTAACATGGTTAAACTGAATGACGATTTTACGGCTTTAGTTCCATTTGATGACGGTGAAATGTACAAAGAGGTAACTCCTCAGAACTACGTTGAAGGACCTTTTATGTTTAAAAAGAATGGCAAGTACTACTTCATGTGGAGTGAAGGCGGATGGGGAGGACCCGATTATTCGGTGGCTTATGCCATAGCCGATTCGCCTTTCGGACCATTTAAACGTATCGGCAAGATATTGGAGGAAGATGCCACTGTTGCGACAAGTGCAGGACATCATTCCATTATGCATGTACCTAATTCGGAAGACTATTATATCGTTTATCACCGTCGTCCGCTAGGCGATAAGGCACGCGATCATCGTGTGACTTGTATTGATAAAATGACCTTTGACAAGGATGGATTTATTAATCCCGTGAAGATAACTTTTGAAGGTGTAAAAGCCAGAAAAATAAAATAAGGCCTCAGACCTTTCTATTTCGTTGATAAGTATTATAACTAAAGACTGTTATAATCATAAAATACAGCAATAAATTTTATTCATTACTTAATCATGCGAATCAGTAGTTGATCTGTTATGTTTAATGTTCAGTTATTCCTAACGCACCCTATCGGGTTTATTTTTCATTTTGTCTTGATACAAAACGAAACAAAAGATCAAGACTGTGCCTTTTGCCCGACCCGCTACGGAATCGAAAGCTAAAACAAAAGAAAACATTTACTATTGATATCCTTTTGTTTCTTAACGCTTTTTTCATCCTGCGGGTACCCGTGTAACCGGCAAGGTCGTAGAGCCTGACGGACAAAAGCCATCTGCGTGCGTCAGCCAAAGTGCATCAGTGGCGGAGCCGTTGGCTGACAAGCGAAACGGGCGTAAAACTAAACGTGCCGAAAGGCAATAAGTTTAGTTTAGCCTGTAAGCTTAATTCAGACAGGCGAGCCACGCAGCACAAAGCCTTTTTGATTCCTTTTGCGGCTTTGGGCAAAAGGAATACAAGCAATCTCTGATTGCGCGTAGTAAAATGAATTTAACTGAACATATAATCTCAACTACTGATTGGCATTAATCATGATTAAATCTTACTAAATAAAACACTATTAAACTAAAAGAATGGAGCAGACTCAGACTATCATACCCAAGAAACGGATCAATTCGATTGATGCACTTCGGGGATTTGCATTATTGGGTATCTTATTATTTCATTGCATGGAGCATTTCGATCTTGCGTATACCCCTACTTTTAGTTCACCTTTCTGGCAATCGGTGGATAATATAGTATTGGGAACTATTACTTTTTTGTTTGCGGGAAAATCTTATGCTATATTTTCGTTGCTTTTTGGATTGAGCTTTTTTATGCAGATGGATTCTCAGGCTGATAAAGGAGTCGATTTCAGGTTTCGCTTTCTTTGGCGGTTGACTATTTTGCTAGTTTTAGGATACCTCAATGGACTTATATATATGGGCGAATTTTTCTTCGTATATGCTGTTGTAGGTGTCTTTATTATCCCTCTTTATAAGGTTCCGACCAAATGGCTGGTAGTACTTCTTATATTACTTCTGTTACAGATTCCAGACATTATCAATTTCGTTTCGTTATTGAGCGGTAATGCACCCAACGAACCGACAAGTCTGGTTAAATATATGGATGATTTATATGATGAGGCTGTGGACGTTTTTGCCAATGGGTCATTTTCGGATGTATTAGCGTTTAATGTTTGGAAGGGATTAGCAGCTAAAATGTTATGGGTATTAGTTTATGCCCGTTATCCCCAATTATTGGGATTGTTTATCGCCGGAATGCTTATCGGTCGCTTGGGTATACATAAGAGTGAGGAAAAAATGATCAAATACAGCAGTAAGGTTCTGCCTTATGCTATTGTAGGATTCGTTATTTTTTACAGTATAATATTATTTCTTCCACATTATGTTGACGGATTTACTCTCAATGTAGGTACTACATTATTCAAGGCATATGCGAATTTGAATATGATGATGATGTATATATGTATTTTGACACTTTTATATTATAAAACTAAAACCCGTAGTATCTTAGATCTGATAGCTCCTGTAGGGCGTATGAGTGTAACCAACTACATGGTACAGAGTTTCGTCGGGGTAATATTATTTTATGGATTTGGTGCCAATTTAGCAACAAAACTAAGCTTCTTACAATGCTTCTTACTAGGTATGGCTATCTACATTATTCAAGTGGGTTATAGTAATTGGTGGATGAAAAAATACTATTACGGACCTGTAGAGTGGCTGTGGAGAACAATAACCTGGTTTAAAGGCGTTCCTTTTCTTCGTAAATAAACGCTTGTTTCATTCAATATATATGTAATAAAGGCTGCTCAAATGAGCAGCCTTTATCGTAATTAAAACAATCGTCTAATAAAACCTATAGAAAAACCTAAGACCATATATTTTATTTCAGTTTAACCACTTGAGAATATATTCCTTGGTCTGCACCTTTTGTCCATACACAAATACGCCCAAAAAGGAATTTTGCGTTAAGAGCTTTTTCATTCAGTTCGGCAGTATAGTTTATCTGTCCCGTTTTTACATCATTTCCGGTAAAATCTTTACGTAAAACATTAAAACCATCGTCAACAAAAGTCGTAGAGTTTAGCAGAAGTATAACTCTGTCTATTTCGGCAGTTGGCACAATACGATTTATTGTCAATGAGGCATTCATCGTATTACCCGATAATGAAATCTCGGCATTTGAAATTGTAAAATAGGGAGTAACTTTAAACTCTATTGTAGTTGATCCGCTTACCGTAATTAATGTTGTATCACGGGTATTTACCCAAGGACCGTTATTGTTTCGTGTTACCATCTTATATTGTCCGTTGAAAAGCTTTGCCGAGAATGTACCTTCTTGTCCCACAAATACCTCGATTGGGTCATGTTTATCATATCCGTCCTGATACAATTGCAGGCGAACACGTTCATCCGTACCCCTTACATTTATGGCTTCACCATTGTATGTAATTCTTCCTGTTAAAGTAGATTCGGGTTCATCGTAATTATCTTTTCCACAACTGCTAAATAGTATCAGCAATGAGATTATAGAGAAAGAACATATTGTTTTTTTCATATTTATATACTTCATAATTATTGATAAGGATTTTTCACTAGTTTCGGATTATTATTTAACCATCCGTTATCCAGTTCATTATAATAATGTCTCAGTTCGAAATTCAAGGCATTGGGATAAATGAAATTCATGTCTTTTTCAACAAATACCCATTTACCATTATTGGGATTACCTTCGGCAACAACTCGATACGGCCATAAACCCAATCGGTTGGCAGTTCGGCTGGCTTGATTACCATTCCATGTCTTATCGGCCAGACGCCAACGTTTCATATCCCAGTAACGCTGATCTTCAAAAGCAAACTCAACACGCCTTTCATGTATAATGTTTTCGAACGTAACGGTTGCTAATGGCTGTACCCCTGCACGATTACGCACTGCATTGATATATTTAACGGTATTGGCATCTCCGCCTCCATAAAGTTCATAGGAGGCTTCGGCAGCAATCATATATGCTTCTGCCATACGGAAACGTACACCCCAGATTTCTGACCCGCGACCTACTGTACCCGAACCTTTGGCTTCATCTAAGAATTTACGAACAGAGAAGCCTGTCTTATTTACTAATCGCAATGTTGAATTATTTACAGGACCATTAGGTGAAGTTATCAGATTTCCTTTGTCATCCTTATCTCCTGCATTTCCTTCTTTTTTAACCCATTTTCCGTTTTCCAGATTTAATTGCCCGACTTGAAGCACTACTTCCAAACCTCTGAATAATGATCCCGGATATAGCACAGTACCTCCTAAACGTGGGTCTCTTTCTTTGAATAGCTGATCTGGTGTTTCATAGAATATCGGAGTTCCTGCAGCAAGATCACCTGTTTTGAATTTGCTACCCTGCCCCGGAGTTGGTGTATCAATAGGCTCATATTCTTCTACCAGATTCAAGAGTACTGATAAATAACTGCTTTGTGCATCTTCGGCAAAACTTGTAGGCAGATTATCCTTTGTAAAGGCATGAGTTTGTCCCGGATAAATATAATCGCGAGCCCAGATCACTTCTGTATTATTATCTTTCACTGTAACTGCTTCGTAGAAGTTTCTAGCTTTATCTTCGGGTCTTCTGTCCTGCAACGAATAGGGACTGTTTTCGATAACTTCTTTTGCAGCCGCTAATGCTACTTTATAATATCCTTCGGCTTTGGCTGCATCTATGCCCACTTCTTTTCCCGGGGTTTCGACAGGAGCTACCATACGGTTGTTATATCTGGCAATTGAAGCCGCATATAATGCTGCACGAGCTTCTAGCATTTTTGCAGTCCATCTATTAGCCCTTGCCGAGTTGGTCGTTTTGGTGGACAACATCATTTTCGAAATTTCATTGCATTCGCTTATAACATAATCGTACATTGCTGCTTCTGTAGCCCGAGGTATCTGTAAAGGAGTGATATCCATTCCCGGAGTATAGGTGAACACTTCATCTCCAACAATAGGCATTCCTCCTAATCCCCGACAGGTATTAAAATAAATCCATGCACGTATCAAGCGCGCTTCGCCAAACAAAGGAGCTTTCTCTTCTTCGGTAAGAGCCGTGCTTTTAGTTAACCCTTGGATAAACTGGTTGATGTTGCGTATCAAACCATAATCATAAACTCTCCACCTATTACGGTCAAATTGATTCACATTGTCAAAATCATAACGCATAGCATCATCAAGTCTGGTGAAATCATATAAATCGCCCTGAACATGCTGTCCGAAACTAACACGTTCATAGAAATTAGCTAAGACCGATTTAATCAGATTCGGATCGCTATACACCTGATCTTCTGTCAATATTCTGTCCGGAGTCTGATCCAGAAAGTCACTGCAACTGCCCATTGATAATACGATAGCCAGAGCTGCTGCCAGATAATATCTTTTTTTCATTGTTAATTAAAATTTAAGGTTTAAGCCAATATTAACCATACGCATTGTAGGATAACCCAAGCCATTGTCGTCTTTTTGTTCAGGATCAACACCCATTACATTACTTAAAGCAAACAGATTATTACCGCCGATATAGACTCTCAAGCCTGTTATGTTGACCTTAGTCAGTACCTTTTTAGGCAGATTATATCCAAATTCGAGATTTCGTAGTTTAATATATCGTACATTGCTTTTCCAATAGGTACTGTTCCAGTAGTTGCTGTGATCACCCATATTAAGTCTTACTAATGGATATTTACCCGAAATTATATCGCTGTTTGGATCCCATATATCAGCAAGACGCCAACTGTTTTTCAAAATTTCGGAGGGTGTATTGCCATTATTCTGAAAAGGAATCTGTTGTTCCCAACGCTGCCAGTAAGTATTTAAAGTCGATCCGGTAAAGTCGAAACCTAAATCGAATCCTTTCCATTCAAAAACAAAATTGAAACCGAAGTTAAAAATAGGAGTTCCATCCTGACGGTAGCCGATAGGACGTTCGTCCATACCGTTGATTACTCCATCTCCATTTACATCTTTGTATTTGATATCTCCGGGCATAAGGGTTGAGTTACCCTTGCGGTCATTATCAATCGTATAGTTTGCGATTTCCTCCCAGCTTTGAAATTGTCCGATAGCTTCGAGTCCCCAATTTACATAACCATATCGTTGATAGATACTGTTACGGTATACATCCCAAGAATTACTTTTGCGGGTATCGTATTGTTCCCAATCGTAGAAACGGGCATAGGTTGCATTTGCAGCAATACTGTAGTTGAATTCATCCACCTTATCTGTCCAGCGAACCATAAAGTCGACACCTCTGTTTACATCGGAGTTAAGATTCTCTCTGGGCAGGTCAAAGCCTAATTCGGAGGGAAGAAGCACATCATAACGGGCAGCGGGTAGTCCTGTACGCTTACGATTGAAATAATCAAATTGACCTGTAAGACGATTATTCAGGAATGAGATATCGAAACCGACATTCAAAATCTTTGCTTTTATCCACGATAGAGTAGTAACCGGCAGACCCCGAGGTTTTGTACCTACTACATATCCTCCGTCTATAACCGACCCTCCTTGATTATAGTCGTATCCTGTCATATAATCAAAAGCACCGTAACCGTCCACATTATCATCTCCAACAAGACCATAAGAGCCTCTAAATTTAAGGTCGCTTATTATATTGGTGATTTTACTGTCCTGCCAGAATTTTTCTTCAGATATTCTCCATCCGATAGATGCAGAAGGAAAAAATCCCCAGCGATCGTTTGGTGGAAACTTCCACGATCCATCATAACGTCCTGATAACTCGAGTAAGTATTTGTCTACATAGTTATAATTGATACGTCCTATCCAGCCTAAACGAGCTTGTGTATTGGCTCCGTTATCATTAAACGATTTAATCTCCTTGAAATTAATTAAATGCATATTATCGGCTACCGGCCTGCTATAAATGGTAGAGCTTGGGTCGCGGCGTTGAATGGTTTCCATACCAGCAACAGCATTCAGAGAATGTCCGCCAAATTTACCATCATAAGCAACCTGAATGTTGGTACTGATTTCTTCGACATATGCGTTTACACGCTCACGGTACGGATCGCTCATTGCATAATCAACAGGATAAGTATCCGTAGCCTCATCGTAACGATACAGCTTATATGGATATTCCTGAATATCGTTTACTCTATTGGCATAGTAATAGCTGCCCAGTGCTTTTACCTTGAACCCGTTCAACAGGTCATACTCTGCATTTGCCTGAAGCTGTATTACACGCCATTCATCTTTATTATATCCTGACAATGCATAATTCATCACCGCAAAGTTTGTTTGCGGATCATCGCTTACCTTTTGTGGATAAAGCGGATTATCATTGGCGTAAGGTCTTTTTGTAGGAAGGTTTCGAAATACAGCAAAACGAGGCAACCAATAGTCATCACCTCCGGGTGCTCCCGGATTTTTTCGGGTTTCAATCCGTCCATTCATTCCGGCTCCCACTTTTAACCGTTCGTTAATCTGTGTGTCGATATTCATTTGGGCATTGGTACGTTTAAATCCGCCATAATTCTGAACAGTAGCGTCTTGATTAAGATGCCCGACAGAGATATAATAATTGGACTTATCCGATCCTCCCGATACATTTAAGTTTGTATAATATTGTGGGGCAGATTTCCAGATATAATCATACCAGTCAAAGCCCTGATATCCGGTTTCAGTTCCATCCATCCATTTCTTATACTCTTCTTCATTATATGTACGCTGACCGCCACGCAAGGTTTCAGCCTGAACATAGCTGCTTACATATGTTTTGGAGTTAGATTGCTCGGTAAATTTGAAATTGTCCTGCCAGCCGTAATAAGCGTTCAGCGAAACTACGTTTTTTGTATTTCTCTTTCCCTTTTTAGTGGTAACAACTACAACCCCATTAGCTGCACGAACCCCGTATATAGATGCCGACGCATCTTTCAATACGGTAACGGTCTCAATATCGTTGAAATCAATATTGTTAAATTGTCCTCCATCCGATTGAATCCCATCAATTACATATAAGGGACTTCCCATATTACGTATACTAATATCAGTAGATGCCCCCGGACGCCCATCGGTTTGCCTTGAATTGACCCCTGCTATTTTTCCGACTAACGAGCCCGAAGCTGTTGTAGCAAATGAACGTGAAATATCCGAAGCTCCGAGAGTAGAAATAGCACCGGTCAAAGTAACTTTTTTCTGCGATAGACCGAATCCGGTAACTACAACTTCATTAAGAGCCTGAGAATCTTCCTTCATCTCAACTCTTATCCTGTCATTGCCTCCAACACTAATTGTTTGGGTTAAAAAACCTAAGTAGGATACCTCCAGTACAGACTTAGCGTCGACATTCAGAGAAAAATTACCATCAATATCAGTAATAGTTCCATTCGAGGTACCTTTCTCTTTAACAGAAGCTCCAATAATCGGAGCGCCTAGATTATCGACAACTAATCCCGTTATAGCTTTCTTTTGTTGCTGAATTTCATTTGCATTAAATATGGTATTTTGATTTTCGGCAGAGGCAATTACATTGCCCGATATCGGAGGGAGTATTGAAAGAGCTACTAAGCATAGCCGCATCTTCCATTCCCTATTCCTCCAATTAAATAAAGGTTTTTTATTCATAGTTTATTAAGTTAAAGAATTAAAGTAAAGTTTTATTTTAGGTCAACTTGGTATTCAGAAAAGGCATGTATCAACGAATCGTATTTTGTAATAAGGTGTTGTTTTAGGTATTATTTAAACTCAACAATAGTACTAGATTGGGTATAAAGTCTGCAATGTAGGAGGAATCGATATTTGCCTACATACGAATTTAGGCCAGATTAGTACAGCCCTTTGCAGAGGAGATTAAACATACTTTTTTGTCACCTTATCGTACATTTTAAATTTGTACTTAAATCTCTGTAAGAAAGAAGTGCGAAAGAATAGTATTCAATGTAGATTTTGTATTTTTGATAAAATATAGGGTCTCTTAATTGTAATGAATAACTATGCCCAAAATAGATAAAGATGCTTTTAGTCAGGCAGTATATGATATTGTGAGAACTATTCCTCATGGACGTGCAACCAGCTACGGGGCTATAGCTAAGGCTGTAGGATATTATAATATGTCGAGATTGGTAGGACGAGTCATGAGTGAATGTAATTCGTCGATAACAAATATCCCTGCTCATAGGGTTGTGAACAGTCAGGGAATACTATCGGGGAAAGATGCTTTTGGTGATTCGTCCGAAATGCAGGAGTTATTAGAAGCTGAAGGGGTTATCGTTTCGAATAATAAAATCAAAAACTGGAAAACAGTGTTTTGGAATCCTCTTGACGAGATAAATATTTAAGACATCTGATTCTGCATTAACATATTTTACCGCACTTACATTTGCTATTCAAAATAACATCATATCTTTGTTGCACTTTATATAATCTTTTATGTTTACTACTAATAAGTATCTGGTGTTGTAAATAGCTTGTATTAATCAATACATGCTATCCTCTCATCTATTTATCGGACATACTAATCTGTCTGATACTTTTCTTACATTCATTTTCACAGAATAACATCATAATATTCATACCTGATAAGAGGTAGTGATATTACGTATTCATAATTATAAAGATTATAATGAGTAAAAAACATATCCCATTTTTCGACTTTAACAAACCCGAAAACATCAGCTTAGATATTATCTACGATCAGTGCAGTGGTCCCGGAGGGCTTAAGCTTGTAGATTTCTTAGCAGATAAAATGAAAATAAGCCCTAAGTCATCACTTCTTGATGTTGGTGCAAACAGAGGTTTCCCCACTTGCTATTTAACGAAGAAATACCAAACTCATACAGTCGCCATAGACCCTTGGTATGACTTAAGAGAACCTACTGTTCCTCTCATCCAATTCATCAAAGAAAATGCTCAACTCTGGAATGTTGAAAAGCACTTGGAAGCATTGATGATCGGATTGCCAAATTCCTATTTTAAAGATTGCTCCTTCGATTATGTCTATAGCACCACTGCACTCGAGATGATCAGGATGCTGGAAGGAGAAGAAGGATACCTTACTGTTTTGAAAGACATCGTAAGGATTCTAAAACCCGGAGGCATATTCGGATTGGCTGAACCTATGCACCTCGAAGTTGACATGCCGGAAGATTTAGAGCCTTATGTGAGTCAGGTACCTTTCCCGTGGAAAGAATGTTTCAGAAGCATCTCACAAACTACAGAAGCGTTAAAGTTAGCAGGTTTTGAGATTCTCGAAGCAGATTATGCACCCCATGCACAACTTTGGTGGAGAGAGTATGCACAGCATGATCCGTTATGTAAATCAAAACCTGAAGAAGATCCAAAAACTCTGGAGGTAGATAATGGTCGCTGGACAAGCTTTGGATACATAATTGCAAGAAAAAAAATGAAACAGCACTTAAAAGACAATCAGATGATTATCAGACAAGAAAAAGAACAGGATTACGCCGAAATATACAATCTTATAAAGACAGCATTTGAGACAGCTAAAGTGAAAGACGGAGATGAGCAGGACTTCGCCGTAAAGCTTCGTGCAGGAGAAACTTATATACCTGAGCTGGCTCTGGTATTAGAAAAAGACGGAAAGTTAATCGGGCATATTATGTTTACTAAACTTAATATACATACTCTTGATGGAATCTTTGAGGCACTTCTATTAGCTCCTATCTCTGTCCTTCCGGAATATCGAAACCAAAGAGTGGGTTCTCTATTAATTAAAAAAGGATTTGAGTTGGCTAAGAAGATGGGGTACACCGCAGTATTTCTATGTGGCGATCCTACCTATTATAACAGGTTTGGTTTCAGAGCAACCACAGACTTTGGGATACTGAACGATTGTGGAATTCCTGATCAGTATGTATTGACTTGTGAGCTAACCGACAATGCCCTACAGGGAATCAATGGTACAGTTACCCTACAGTAAGAGATAACTTAGATTGTTAACAGAAAAATATTTTAATCGAATAAAGATGATTATAGAAACAGCCAGACTACGAATTATTCCACTGACAGTGGAGCAATTCGCCCTGTTGCTATGCGGTGTTGATAAGATGGAATTCGAACTGGGCTTAAGTCCATCTAATGAATGTCTTGATGAGCATACGCAGCAGGCAATGAAGAGACAATATCAGAAAGCATTAAATAACCTTGAAAATTATCATTGGTTGGCAAACAGGCAGATTATCCTAAAGGCTGAAAATAAAGCCATAGGAAGTGCCAATTTCAAGAATTCACCGGTAGAGAATAAAGATATTGAAATCGGATATGGCATAAACCCAGGTTACGAAAATCAGGGATATATGACAGAGGCAGTACAAGCCTTGTGTGAGTGGGCAATGAATCAACCCGATGTTGAATCTGTAATTGCTGAAACCGATAGAGAGAATTACGCCTCTCAGAAAGTATTGCAAAAATGTGGAATGACAAAATTTCGGGAATCGGATATTGGCTTCTGGTGGAAATTAGAAAAGGTAGGAAAAATGAATATCATAAATACAAGACCCGAATTATTCGGGAAGACAATCTGTTCGATATGGACAGATCCCTATATTCAAGAAAACCTATTGAAAGCTCATTTGGATTTTTCTTCCGATGCAGCCAGCCGCAATAAAGAATCGATAGAGATTATAATTGATTTTATAGATAAACACATTGCAAGAGAAAGCCGATTACTAGACTTGGGATGTGGTCCGGGATTATATGCTGAGCTACTTTCTAAAAAAGGACACCTTGTTACAGGTGTTGACTTTAATAAAAAATCAATAGAATATGCCACCCAACAAAACACTAGTGTTAAATACATTGAGGGCGATTATATCTCGTACTTTCCTCATGGCGAATACGATGCAATAATTATGATATATTGCGATATGGGTACCTACTCGGACAATAATCGCGACTTGTTATTAAAGAACTGCTATTCTTCACTAAAGGCAGGAGGCAAACTTATTTTTGATGTTTTCAATGAATATATAGTCAACGATAAACACGAAAGCTCCGATTGGGAATATAGCCCTGATGGCGGATTCTGGGCTGAAGACGAATACTTGTTGTTAAGTCAGACTTTTCATTATCCCGAAAATCAAGCTTATTCATATCAATACAATCTGCTTCAAGGAAAAGACACGAAGCACTTTACAATCTGGGACAGGTATTATACTCAGAATGAAATAATCAATGTGCTTGAGGCTGTTGGCTTCAAAAATGTTATTATCCAAAATAAGTTACTATCCACTAATGATTTCACATCCAGCAATGAGATGTTTATTATAGCCGAAAAGTAATAAGATAAGATAGAAGAGAGGGTTATACCTTTCTTCTATCTTAATTATTCTATACTTCCAAGCTTATATTTATGAATCAAGGAATTGATCTGATCTTTTACTTTGTCTTTGAGAATATCGGGCTGTATGATATCGGCAATATCTGCAAAAGACATATACCATCGGGCAAAATGCTCTATATTGAATATCCTGAAATGAATATCAGTATACTCATCATTGACTTCCTCTTTCAACCAGCCGTGATAATATTTATAATCGTTTATTACTATTAAGTCTGTGCTTTTTACACGGATAATCACTTCATAAATATGCTCTTGCAATCTGTACTTCTCGATGTACTGAGGCAATGACAGATGTTGTTGAGAGAAAGCCTCATCCTTTAAGCTGAAACTACTGATCTTGTCAATACGGAAACTACGATAGTCGTTTCTCATCTTACAAAATGCGATGAGATACCAATTGATCTGACTATAAAAACAGCCTATCGGCTCTATGTCTCTTTGGGACTCTTTTTGATTGGTCGAATAGCTGATATGCATTACCTTTTGTTCCGAGATACTTTTCAGTATACACTGAGTGATAGCTGTGGGAAGCTCTCGTCCTGTATCGCTTTTTCCCAGAATACCTATGTTGTTTTCTATATCAGACAAGTAGTCTTTTTCAACATACCGAAGCACTGCTTTTATCTTATTCATCCCCGATTTATAGGACTGAACATTCTGCAAATCGCTCATTTTCTCGATAAACTTCTCTGCCGTCAGAAAGGCAATAGCTTCTTCACGTGTAAACATTAGCGGAGGCAGTTTATAGCCATCAACCAAAGAGTAACCTACACCTACATTCCCGATAATAGGAATGCCTGCTTCCTCGAGTGTTCGTATATCCCGATAAACCGTACGCAAAGAAATGTCGAACCTATCGGCTATTTGCTGAGCCGTAATTACAGATCGCGATTGTAGTTGCACCAGTATGGAAGATATTCGCTCGAGTCGGTTCATCTTAAAATCAATTGATAACAAGTGTAAAGATATAAAAAGAATGCGCCGACCTGTTACCGTCAACACATTCTTTTTATATCATATTAGTTACGCTTTGGCATTTGCATGATACTCCAGTTTATACCGAATCTATCGGTCAAATTACCATAATTGGGCGAAAACGGCTTGGCTCCCAAAGGTTCGATTATCTCGGCTCCGACTGCCAGTTTATCAAAGGTTTCTTTCACATTCTGATCGTCAAAGAAAACGATATCCAGATGGATATTATTACCAACGATAAACTTGTCACCGGGTAAAATGTCCGAAACATTAAAGCAATTATCACCAAAATCCAATCGGGCATTCTCTATACGATTCTTCGAATTATCATCCAATTGATCGGCTGAAGTATCACCTTTTCCATCTCCGTAACGGATCATGTTTTCGATTTTCCCGTTAAATACTTCTTTATAAAAATTGAGGGCTGCTTCTGCTTGCCCGTCAAATGTAATGTAGGCTTTTACTAACATAATTTTACTTGTTTTATTACTGTAAAGTATTGAAAAGGTCTGAGACCTTACTTTCGTTATCATCAGCAAAAGTACAAGCGGCAAGTGACAGCCTTATGTCAGTAGGAAAAAAGATATTTCAATTAAATAGATAAAATAAATAAATCTGCAACCGTTATTTTAATGATGCCATATCTATTACATATCTGAACTGTACTTTTCCATCCAGTACATTCTTATATGCCTCATTTATTTGTTGGATGGGTATAACTTCCACCTTCGGATAAATGTTGTTTTTGATGGAATAATCGAGCATTTCCTGAGTTTCGGGAATACCTCCGATAAGAGAATAATATATTTTCCGTCTTCCCCACAATGCATTTGTACTTAACGATGGTACCTGATCTCTCGGAGGCACACCCAGAAGCACCATAGTTCCATCGACTTTAAGCATTGCCATATAAGGTTCTACTTTAAAAGAGAAAGGGATAGTACTGATAAGCAAATTGAATGAATTATTCAGCCCTTGCATCTCGCTCTCATTCTTGGTATTGACATACTTCACTGCACCCATATCCAAAGCTACCTGACGTTTGTCTTCTGTTATATCAAAAACAGTAACCTCAGCACCCATTGCAATGGCATATTGTACAGCCATGTGTCCTAACCCTCCGAATCCGGCAACAGCTACTTTATCGCCCTTTTTCACATGATTGTACCTCAAAGGCGAATAGGTCGTTATACCCGCACAAAGAAGCGGTGCTACTTTATCTAATGGAGCATTGTCGGGCACTTTCAAGGCAAATGATTCCTTAAGAACTATATTATTTGAGTATCCTCCTTTGGTATATCCATCGCCTTCGCCGCTGCCATAAGTATAAGTTGCACCTTTGGCACAATATTGCTCTTCACCGGCTTTACAGTATTCGCATTCTCCACACGAATTTACCATACAGCCCACTCCAGCAATATCTCCCACTTTGAATTTATGGACATCTTTTCCGACTTGAGAAACTCGTCCCACAATTTCATGTCCCGGAACACAAGGATAGGGAGTACCTCCCCAGTCTCCTTTCACGGTGTGTATGTCGGAATGACAAATTCCTGAATACAAAACATCTATCAGGATATCATCATCTCCAACTGCACGACGTTCAAATTCGTAGAGAACAAGATCACTTTTGGCGTCCATGCCTGCATAACCTTTGGAATGAACATGTCCGGCATATGAACCACCGGTTTGTGCATGGCTATAAAAGCCTAATAGAGTTAAGATAAAAACGGCAAGAAAGTTTAAGGCTGATTTTTTCATAGGTCATTATATAAAAGAAAATATTTAAAGACTGTAACTGTTTATCTCTGTTTTGCTTACTAAAGTAACAAATAGTTCTGAGAACTTTATTTTAGTAAACATGTATGGTATACTTATATGATCGGCAAACACGCAAAAACCCTATAAAAAACAGATGCAATGCTTACTCCGTATTTATGCCTCACTGATTTTGAATATCAGGAGACAAGTCATTTTATCGATTTCATTGTATAACAATTCTTCTTTTGCGGATACCTCTTTGGAATAAACAAATCCTTCATCTTCCATATTGTCAGATAAAAGCAAAGACTCATGCTCTTTGCATAGTTTTTTGATCTTGGTTATGTCCTTCGTAAAAGATACATTCATATTGGAGTAAGTCAGTAAAGTAATAATTGTCTCCAGTTTGTGAAGGCATATATCTGATACATTCTTTACTATCAGAAAATCTTTTGGTCGTAATACCTGTTCGCTTTGTACAATAAGGTTAATTCTGCGATACAATGCCTGTAATTCTTCAATACGTTTTTCCACAAGATCTTTCTTATCTCTTTTAATCTGCAATTTCCGATCCAATACTTCGGGAATATAAACAGCCAAGAAGACGGTGACAACCAAAGCTCCCACATCTACTAAATTAATAGTTTCAGCAAGTGGTATATTATAATAATGATGAAAAGCTATACCTATAATAGCCCCGATAATAATCAACGAAATATACAAGAAATACTTTAATAATCTATCAGAATCTTTCATTTGCAAAATGTTATGTTAATAATTAAAAGAAAATATTATTAGAGCTTATATAATCAATAAACAAATGTTTGTTGCCAATGGTTCTATATCCATACAAATCTACAATTTAAGAAAAAGTGACATTGTACACAATTAGTGATACGGAAAAGTTACAAAGTTTACAATTATTGTACACTTTCGCCATTTCCCCAAGAAGCTGGATAACAGCTATTAACCTCTAAAAAGATTACAAAAGTGACAAAAGTTACACTTTTTAGTCTGTTTTTGCATTTTACTCTTTTAAATGCTATAAATAAAGGGGTTAACCCTATTGATAGATAAAATTAGTGGCAAGCTAACTCTTAATCTAATTACTTAAACGAATATATACCGGAAGGGTTTGTTTTTGAATTTGAACGTGACCTGAAAGCAAAATAAAAATAAACAAACAATATTTATGTTATTTACTCAATAACAGTTAAATAGACTCAAAATATAAAACATTTCTTTTATCAAATCGGTTTAAATAAAAGATGGCTCAAGGTCTCAACCTTTTTTATTGATAACCAGTATAGCTGCAATAATAGGTTATTCATGTCAATCAGTAGTTGGGACTATATGTTCAATTTAGTTGTCTTTTACTACGCACAATCGAAGATTGCTTGTATTCCTTTTGCCCAAAGCCACAAAAGGAATCAAAAAGGCTTTGTGCTGCGTGGCTCGCCTGTCTGACTTTAGCTTGCAGGCTAAACTAAACTTATTGCCTTTCGGCACGTTTAGTTTTACGCCTGCTTTGCTTGTCAGCCAACGGCTGTGCCTCTGATGCACTGGGGCTGACGCCTGCAAATGGCTTTTGTCCGTCAGGCTTCTCGACCTTGGCGTTTGCACGGGGTACCCGCAGGATGAAGAAAGCGTTAAGAAACAAAAGGATATCAATAGTAAATGTTTTCTTTTGTTTTAGCTTTCGAGTCCGTAGCGGGTCGGGCAAAGAGGCTCAGTCTTGATCTTTTGTTTCGTTTTGCATCAAGGCAAAATGAAAAACAAACCCGATAGGGTACGTTAGAAAAATTGAACATTAAACATAACAGATCAACTAATGACTCGCATGATTACTAAAGAAACACGTCATTTAACTTTACCGTTTATTAAATAGATTACTCTTATGGAAAAAAAGATTCAAAAAGCACCGGATTATCTTAAAGATCCGCATCTGAGTGTTGAAACTAAAGAATATTTGAAAGTTCTGAACGGAGGTGGTCCCGCTGTTGAAACCTTATCAAAGGAGGATGCTCGTAATGTACTTGTTACGGTTCAGGCAGGAGTAAAAGTCGATGTCTCGGGCATCGAAGAATCCGAAAAAACAATAACATATAATTCTCAGACTCTTAAGCTTACAGTTGTTCGACCTAAGGGTATAAAAGAAAAACTGCCTGTCTTCATCTTTTCTCATGGAGGAGGATGGATATTGGGAGATTATCCTACACATAAACGCATGGTTCGCGATTTGGTTGTTGAATCGGGATATGCTGCTGTTTTTGTAAACTATACACCTTCGCCCGAAGCCACATATCCACAAGCTATTCACGAGATTTATGAAGCTACCAAATGGGTGGCTGAATTTGGCCATGAAATAAATGTGGATGGCAAACGCCTCGCTCTGGTAGGTAACAGCGTGGGTGGTAATATGTCGATTGCAACCAGTTTG
The DNA here is from genome assembly GCF_011299335.1 of Dysgonomonas sp. HDW5B. Taxonomy (GTDB): domain Bacteria; phylum Bacteroidota; class Bacteroidia; order Bacteroidales; family Dysgonomonadaceae; genus Dysgonomonas_A. Next base: position 2,134,570 of record NZ_CP049858.1, on the reverse strand, counting down.
ATGGCTAAAGCGAATGGAGGGCCTGAAATTAAAGTACAGGTTTTATTATGGCCTGTAGCAGATACCGATTTTAGTACCGATTCATATACTATTTATGGGGAACAGAGATTTCTTACTTCATCATTGATGAAATGGATGTTCGATCAGTATACTACCGATCCTAAACAGCATAAAGAAATATATCTGGCTCCTTTGCAAGCTTCAGTTAACGAATTAAAGGATTTGCCGCCTACCGTCATTCAAGTGGCAGAAAACGACATCTTAAGAGATGAAGCCGAGGCTCTCGGACGTAAATTAGACGAAGCAGGGGTAGATGTAACCACAGTTCGTTACAATGGTGTAATTCACGATTTCGGACTATTGAACGGCTTTGCAACCATACCGCAAACCCGCTCACTATTCACATATACGGCAGCAGTCTTAAAGCATTATTTAAAATAAGACCTTTTGCAGACAATAAGTAGGGGCAACCTAAAACATATTGGAGAATATCAATTAAAAAATAAAACAATTATGAAAAAAGTAATTTTAGGAGTAGGAATAGGTATCGGAATTGTTTGTTTAGTTCGCAAAATGTACAATGACGGACATCTTGACTGTTGTTGCGATGAAGTTGATAAATTCCTAAGCAAATCAAAAAGAAATATAAGGATTGCTGCAGATGCGGCAAAACACGAAGCAGAGTATATCAAGGAACGTGTTGAAGATACTTTAGGAAAGAAGTAAAACCAAATAACTATTGGATGAAAAGAGAAAGAGGATGATCAATTGATCATCCTCTTTCTTTGCTGTAAATATACTTTTATTACACAATCCATAAATCTACAAAATGATCTTTTCGGTCATCCAGCATAACAAAGGTATCTTTGTTATCCTGTTGCTGCCCGTCAAGAACCAGACGAGGCGATGACGAATCTTTTATTCTGAGGATCGTAATATGATAAGCAGTGTCTTTATAACGGTAGTGTATCTTATAATTATCCCATTTTTGAGGCAACTGTGGTAACAATTGCAATTTGTCGCCCATGAGATTTACCCCTAAGAGCGTTTCCACCAAGAGACGATACATCCATGCCGCAGAACCTGTGTACCATGTCCAGCCACCCCTTCCGAGATGTCCTTCGGCTGCATATACGTCGGCAGCTATAACATATGGCTCTACCTTATAAATAGCAGTTCGCTCGGCAGTATCTGCATGATTGATGGAATTAAGCAGTCCGAAAAGTTCCCAAGCCTTTTCCGTTTCACCCATAAGGGCAAAAGCCAACACTGTCCAGATTGCACCATGTGTGTATTGACCTCCGTTTTCACGTACTCCGGGAATATATCCTTTGATGTAACCCGGATTAAGTTCCGATTTATCAAAAGGAGCGGTAAACAACTGAATTAGTTTATCTTCACGACGGACAAGTTGTTTTTCCACTTGCTCCATTCCCATCAATGACCGTTCAGGATCTCCTGCACCACTGATCACAGACCAGCTTTGAGGAAGCGAATCAATATGACATTCATCGTTTACTTTCGATCCGAGTGGCGTTCCATCATCAAAGTAAGCACGGCGGTACCATTCGCCATCCCACGCATTTTCCCTTATATTAGTCCGTAATTTCTCGGCCTCTTCCAAACAATGTTGAGCAAAAGCTGTGTTATGCTTTAACTCGGCTATTTTAGAGAACTTAATCAACACATCATACAGGAAGAATCCGAGCCAGACGCTTTCTCCACGACCTTCTTCTCCGATAAGATTCATTCCATCGTTCCAGTCACCGCAACCAATGAGAGGTAATCCGTGTGTACCGAATTTCAAACCGTATTTGATACTTCTGACACAGTGTTCATAAAGAGTTGCCGATTCGGCAGAACGTCCGGGTAAATCATAATATGATTCTTCATCCGGTCTGAGCAGCCTGCCTTCAATAAAAGATATTCTTTCATCGAGAATGCCTGTGTCGGCAACCGTACTTACATATCGGCAAGTAACATAAGGCAGCCATAGATAATCATCCGAGAAGTGTGTTCTTACACCACGTCCCATCGGTGGATGCCACCAGTGTTGTACATCTCCTTCGCTAAACTGCCTGCTTGCAGCCCGTAGAATCTGTTTACGGGTGATGGATGGTTCGGCGTGTACAAGTGCCATTACATCTTGCAACTGATCACGGAAACCGTATGCTCCTCCCGACTGATAATATCCCGAGCGAGCCCATATACGGCTGCTCAATGTTTGATACAGCAACCATCCGTTTGCCATCATATTTACAGAAGCATCGGGTGTATCTATATTGATGGATCCCAATGTACGATTCCAATAACTCCAGACTTCCTTAAGAGCCTCTTTGGCTGCACCGGGATGTCGGAAACGCACCACCAGATCACGCATTTCTTCTTTGCTTTGAGCAAATCCGAGACGGAAACGAGTCTCACGTTCTTGTCCGTCACCCAAATCAAATACAACCTGCATAGCACCACAAGGATCAAGCCCTGCACCTACTTTGCCCGAAAGGCGGCTGCGTTTCATTGCTGAGGGTTGGGCAAGAGTTCCGTTTTGTCCGATAAATTCGGTTCTGTCACCGGTTAATGTGCGTGATTCACCCACATCCATAAAAGCTATTTTTCCGGCAAAACCGATATTATAGAAGTTTCGGGCAAATAATACTCCGGTTCTGACATCAATCTCTGTTTGAACATGAAGCAAGCTTTTCTGACGTAGATCTGCCAAAACCCACTCATAATATCCGGTTATGGATAACTTGCGAGGTCTTCCCGAAGTATTTTTAAGTTTCAACAAACCAAACTTAATCGGAGCATCCATAGCAACATACACAGTCAGTTCTGAAGTGATTCCGTTTTCGCTATGCTCGAATATTGTATAACCGAAACCATGTCTTACCACATAAGGAGTAGATCCTTTTGCAGGTAAGGGTGTGGGCGACCAATATTCTCCGGTTTGCTCGTCACGTATATAGAAAGCCTCTCCGGTTGTATCTTTCACCGGATCGTTATTCCAAGGTGTAATGCGGAATTCATGGGCATTTTCGGCCCAAGTATAGGCACTTCCACTTTCCGAAACAACAGTTCCGAAATATTGATTTGCGATCACATTACTCCAGGGAGCAGGCGTTGTTTGTCCGGGATGTAAAGTAATCACATACTCGTGACCATCAGGAGTAAAACCTCCCAACCCATTATCGAAAACCAACTCTCTTGGGGGTAAAGGTTTATCTATTTTAGAAGTAATAGAATGTGTAGGATGAAAAGATGATACCTGTAGTTCCGAAATATTCAACGATTGAAGTTGCTGCGCCAAAGTTCCCAATTCGTCACATAAAACAATACGTGCTGCGGCTTGTAATAGTAGCATATCTTCACGAGGTACCTGTTCGATACGACGAACAAATATTCCTCCTGCTTTTTCCAATAGCGGTGCCTCAATACCCGAAGAAATAAGATTAACTATTTCATCGTGTACCGATTGACGGTATACCGATACATCCTCATTCAAAATAAGAAGCTCTACTGTTAAGCCTTTCATTCGCCAATAGGCATGAGCCAATACCAACTGACGCACCAGATCAATTCCTGAAACATCACTTATCCGTAATAACACTAAAGGAGTATCGCCCGAAATACTGTAACTCCAAAGCCCGTCTTGTCCTCTTCTGTTATTTTTGAGAATTGGTTGAGAGGCTCGTCGCTGAGCATTGGCATATACTAAAGATCCGGCCAGTTTACTGTACAACTGAGCTTCTGTTTCAATAATACCTAGTTGATTTAGTATAATCTGACTATGAGTCCAAGCTAATTCGAATGCCCGTTCGCTCATACGTCTATTTTGATACTTGTCAGCTAAAGCAACTGCATTTTCACGAGTTTCGGCCATTCCTAAAACAACAGATACCGTTACTGTTTTTCCAGCCGGTATAGTTACCGTACGACGCAATGCAATAGACGGATCAAGTACAGAGCCGCTACTGTTCGAAAGCAATCCTGCATTCTGCATTGCTAAAGGATTGGCTAAGGTGCGTCCACGTCCGACAAATTTAGAGCGATCGGTTTCACACGATATATCTCCTTTGCCATTATCCGAAACAAGCATTAAGTGTAATAAATGCGGAGGCGTTTCGTCTTCGGAACGGGCTCTTCGGGTACAAAGTACTGCTGAAAATTCGGGTAGAAATTCGGTTTGAACAAATAAATTGCTAAAAGCGGGATGTGCCTCATCTGCCGATTGAGGAGCAATAACCACTTCGCTATATGTAGTAAGTTCTATCGTACGGGTTGTTTGAGAACGATTTATTAATCGAATACGTCTCAATTCCACATCGTCTTCGGGCGAAACACAGATAGTTGTATGCACCTCCAGGTCTGACTGTTGTTGACGGAACTCGGCATAAGCCTGAGTGAAAATCGCCTCATCCTTTTTTCCTTTATGTAAAGTAGGTTGATGCGTACTGGACCAAAAAGCACCGGTATTAACATCTCTGAGATAAACAAACATTCCCAGATTGTCGCTTGTAGCATCTTCACGCCAACGGTTAACAGCCATATTTTGCCAGCGACTGTATCCACTTCCACTGTTGCTGATCATCACGTGATAACGACCGTTGGACAACAAATTGACCTCGGGAGCGATCTCGGTATCGGTGAAAACGCGAATTACTTCGGAGCTGTCCACCAGAAGAGGATGCAGACCTTTTATTTCAAATTCCGAGTCATCGGATATGGCAGTCTCTGAAATATTATGAGGTATACGTTCTTGCAATAATAACTCTGAGGCCTTAAGCATCGGTACTCCAATAAAACGTCTCTGCATGGAGTTGTCCTTTAACAAATTTACCAGTGATAAAAGACTCATTCCCTGGTGATGCACCATGAAAGAATGGATATTTACACTTTTTTGATCGGGACGAAGATGCAGCGGTGTATAATCAACAGCTTCATAATAACCATATGCACCCTCATGACCTGTTTCACTCAAACGCTGCATGTTTTCACATGCTTTCTTCGGTGAAACCATCAATGCCATAACTGTTGCATAAGGGGTAATAACCAGATCTTCGGACAAACCCCGTTTCAATCCGAGACTAGGTATACCGAATGCTTTGTATTGATAATTCTGAGAAGTATCGGTGCGGTTATAACCCGATTCTGAAATACCCCAAGGTACTCCAAGTGTTTTACCGTATTCTATCTGTGCTTTTACTGCTACTTTATAAGTCTGATCAAGTAAGGTATGCTCAAAATTAGGCATTACTAAAAGAGGCATTAAGTATTCGAACATCGAACCACTCCATGACAATAATACGGGTTTACCTTGAGAGACTACCAACAGACGACTCAAAGAGAACCAGTGCTCCTGAGGAACCTGCCGCTGAGCTATAGCTACATAACTACACAATCGGGCTTCCGAAGCAAGCATATCGTATGACGAATTATCCATACGCTGCTCTGTTACATTATAACCAATAACGAACAGTTTCTTGGATGTATTGTAAAGAAAAGCAAAATCCATATTTGCAAACGACTCACTCTGGTCTATTAGCGTCCGAATCATCTGTATCCTTCGAGAAGCATGGCTTACCGCTTTATGTAAATTGGACAACCATAAATTAAGGTATGATATTATATGCTCTTTTGCCGACGGATTCTTCAGGTTAGAGAGCCTCATCAATGTTATTTCGATCAAAGGACAAATAGTTTCATCCAGTTGCGAAACCTCACGCAGTGTAAGCCCATTATCTAATTCCTTTATTTGCGAAATTACCTCATCCAGATTACCGTCTAAATCCTCATGAGGAGTAGGCTGATAGATATGCAACCAAGGAGCCAGATGTAGTAATTCTTCGATATGGTCTTCTATATTTTTTTTCAGTGTTTGTATCCAAGATTGTACTTCGTTATTATTGTCAGCTAAAGAAGTGCCTATGTTGTCGGTTTGTTGTTTTACCGATTGTAATAAAGTAAGTGCTCCTTGCAATGTCTGAGGACTTGCATCCAAATCTTTTTCAAGTTGTGCTATGGCTGCATTTTTAACCGTATAGCGTTTCATTACGCGTACAGTATCTAATAGTCCACTAAAAATCACAGGTGTATATATCGGAGCATCTTTAAGCTCATTAAGCCCTCCGCTTAATGTCAGTAAATGACCGGCCAGATTTCCACTATCCACACTCGATACATACAATGGAGGAAGCGGTTCTAATGTACGGGTATCATACCAATTGTATAAATGTCCCCTGAACTTTTTCAAATCTCCCATTGTGGTGAAGGTGAGCTGTGTACGCTCCAACATTTTTCCGGCAGATAAATAACCTAAATCGTATGCCGACAGATTAGCTAACAGCGAGAGACCAATATTAGTGGGCGAAGTTCGTGAAGCTACAACAGGCACAGGTACTTCCTGAAAATTATCGGGTGCCAGCCAGTTTTCTTTGGCATTTACAAATGTTTCGAAGAAATACCATGTCTTACGGGCAATTCGATGCAAAAGTAAAGTTTGTTCAGTCGTAAATTCCGGTTTATATTGTTTGAACGGGCGACTGATAAGCCATGCAATGCCGGGAGCGGCTCCCCAAGCAAGCCAAACCGGAAAAGAGTATAATAGGATTATCGGATCAAAAACAGCTAAGAGCACTACACAAGCCATAGAAAATGCAGGAGAAAACCACATTGAGCGATAAAAATTTGAAAGGGAATCGCCTGCGGTCTGCTCGGCATCTATAGATGTTTTCCATTTCAGTAAGTGTTTATGAGTTACCGTCAAACGCCATAAGGTTGCTATAATAGCATCCATATTCAGATATGCTTCGTAAGGTAATAATACGAGAGAGAATAATACTTGTTTAAATTGACGCCAACTTTTGCGGAAGGCCTCCTCGAGATGCATGGGCCACGACTGATCTTCTGACTTATACAGAATATTGGTTGAGAACGATAGCAAAACGGGTAAAAAAGCAATGATTCCTACCAATAAAGGCATCAACCATATACTTTGAGGAAACAAGATGTAAAACAAAACTAAAAAGAGGAGAAAAGCAGGAGCGAGTAAACTCCGGCGAAGATTATCCATCATTTTCCATACACCTAATCGGGATATGGGGTTCTTTGCCCATTTTTTATTGAATGTAGGAACCCATGGCAACAGCCATTGAATGATCTGCCAGTCGCCCCGAACCCAACGATGGCGGCGAATAGCATCCAGATTGTAACCCGGAGGATAAGCTTCAAATAGCTCAACGTCACTAATAAGTGCCGAGCGTACATAAATAGATTCTAACAAGTCGTGGCTTAGTATTTTATTTTCAGGTAATCTATCAGCCAGTACTCGTTCAAAGGCATCTACATCATAAATACCTTTTCCGACAAAAGAACCTTCACGAAATACATCCTGATATACATCAGAGGTTACACGGGTATATGGGTCTACGCCGGGATCGCCTGAAACTAAGCGAGTAAATATAGAACGTTGGCTGCTAACCAGATTTATAGATACACGAGGTTGAAGAATACCGTAACCCTTGACCACAATATTCCGTTTGGAATCTATAATCGGATGATTCAACGGGTGAGCCATGGCACCGACTAACTGATAAGCACTGTCGCCCGGAAGCTGTGTATCGGTATCAAGAGTAATTACATATTTTATGGATGAAAGAATAGATATGTCACCTTCTATTAATGAAAAAGCATCCGGAGCTTTACCTCTAAGCAAGGCATTAAATTCCATCAGTTTTCCACGCTTGCGTTCATACCCCATCCAGCAGTTTTCGCCCGAATTCCAACGTCGAGGACGATGAAATAAATAAAAAATGGTAGTGTTGTCCGACGGGTATTTTCTATTTAGAATTTCAATACCACGTCTGGCTCTTTCGAGTATGATACCGTCAGACTCTGTGACTTCAAGTGAAGCATCGGGGAAATCGGTAAGAAGAGCAAAATGAAGTTGCTGATCTCTATTCGATAAATAATGTAATTCCAGATTATCTATTAACCTGTCTACTGTATCAGGGCAGGAAATTATGGTTGGGATAACAACCATCGTGCGGTATTCGATAGGAATACCCTCCGAAAAATCGAGACGAGGTAATATTTTGGGTTTAACAAGTATCGTAGCAAGCCAGTTAATCAGGTCTACCCCCAATTGGCTCACGCATGAAAGAAATATAATCGATAAAAGAATTGCTTTCCAATTATCAAATGATATCCCTCTGGTTTCTAAGATTCCCATAAGTGCTCCGCCTCCTATGAAAGTAAGAAGGACAATACCACCTCCGTAAGAAATCAGGGGATAGCGGTGAATACCTCTTCCTATAACAGCAGTAAGTGGTTCCTTTACTTTAAGCGTTTTGTTTAAAATGCGTTGCCCATCGCCAACCAGATAATAGCCAACATGGCTATACAGAGAATTCTTTTGTTGGCCTTGAGCATTTGCGGCTAAACTTACAACTTGCTGTGCAACCTCAAACTCCGAAAGCGAGCAATATTTTGCAAGTGTTTCTATTCTATGGCGGTAATGATCGCGAGTCGTAAAGTCCATTTGTGCATAGATATGGGCAGGATCTTTACGAAGGGTTATCTCTACAAGACTCAGTGCTTCTACGAAAATCTTCCAGTCGGTGACAGCCAATGCGCGAAGGCTTCCGATACTGTGGCTTACAGATAATTGATTTGCTGCTTGAGATTGACCTTCTAAATGGATCAGCTCTTCAATAGATAGGCCTTCTTCTGCTAATCTTTGCTCCAACCATCTACGGGCAATATGCAACATTGGATTTTGTGACGATAGTCGTTGACAAAATTCAGAAACAAAGGCACTTGATAGCGGAATATTGGACTTTGCCATATCGGCAACCACTTCGATAAGTCTCGAAGGCCTTTTCTTTGCCATCAGTTGAAGCTTATCAACCCATGCATTTGCAATATCCCGATCGGATTGCTTCTCCTCCAAACCACGAACAATACGTTGTAAGTTTTCTATAAGGGCCAGTCGAAGCATAATAGGGATTGCCCAAAGTTCGCCCAATTTCAGTGGCGATTCGGTTTGATATGCCTCTATAAATGCTTTAAGCGATTCTTTATCTATTTGTGCATCCACATGCGATAGTAGTTCCAGAACGATGCTGTATACACGCGGTAGTCGTTTGGATACTCCTGTTGCGAGACAGGGTAATTCTTGGCTGTATTTTTTAGGGAAATGCCTACGGGCCAACTGTATATGCTCTTCAACCAGATAAAAATTATCCACTAACCATTTGGTTGCAGGCGTTATATTGTCCGGTTTTTTAAGAATAAGAGTTGCTTTATTAAAATCGCGTAATACCTTATCATTATGATTAAGACGCTCAAGTAAAAAATTATCTTTTCTTCCACTGGTTAGTTTTTCATCTGATGCCAGTTGTTTAGCATGCTGAACGAGCTGTTCAATAGTGAATAGTTCATCCCGTAAAGGCTGTTCTTCTGTTTTTTTATGCAAATACCTTAATTTATCCATATCTTTTAAAGTTACGTTTTCAGCCGCGAGATAGTGTTACACTACTTTAGCTGGATGTTACATAATTCACAGGTTCTCGAGATTTGTATGTCTCATACATTTTCTTGTTCTGTACGAAGAAAGAGTAGAACCTGTTACCTTTTTAAATTGGTTAGATAAATGACCAATACTACTATAATGCAGTTTGAATGCTATTTCGGAGAAAGTTAGTTCGTTGTAAGATATAAGCTCTTTGACCCGTTCTATTTTGTGAGTAATAATAAAATGCTCAATATTAATGCCCTGTGCATCGGTAAACAGGTTTGAGAGGTATGTATAATTATAATTGAGTGTATTACTCAGGTAATCTGAAAAATTAATTCTCGGCTGATCATCTGAATAATGTATCAATTTGATAATTGCCGTCTTTATTAGTTCAATTAATATTTCCTTGTGATCCTCTATTAATTCTAATCCGGATCCTTGTAAGGCAATACTTATCAGAGTCTTTTGTTCTTTTGTTATATGTCCTGTTACATTAATAACACCGAGATCAACCGTAAGATAACGAATCAGCAATTTGTCTAATTCTTCCATTACAAGCATTTTGCAACGATTGCTCACCATGTGTTTGACATATAGTTTCATAAGCTAGATTTAAGTTATCACTCCCACCATCTTTTCAGGATTCACCCACTCATCAAATTCTTCAGAGGTTAAATAGCCTAATTCAACAGCCGCTTGTTTCAAAGTCGTATTATCCTGAAAGGCTTTTTGAGCAATAGCCGCCGCCTTATAATATCCTATTTTTGAGTTTAAGGCAGTTACAAGCATTAAAGAATTATCCAGATTTCGTTTTATGGTATCCGGAACAGGTTCTATACCAACAGCACAATGATCATTGAAGCTCACACATCCCTCACCTATCAAACGGGCACTATGCAGAAAATTATAAATAATCATTGGTTTAAATACATTAAGTTCGAAATGACCTGTAGCACCACCTATGGTTATCGCAACATCATTACCCATAACCTGTGCAGCTATCATAGTTAAAGCCTCACATTGAGTCGGGTTTACTTTACCCGGCATAATAGACGAGCCCGGTTCATTCTCCGGGATATGTATTTCTCCAATACCCGATCGGGGACCCGAACTGAGCATACGGATATCATTTGCGATCTTCATCAAGCTAACAGCTACTGTTTTCAAAGCTCCATGAGTTTCAACAATCGCATCATGAGTGGCCAAAGCTTCAAACTTATTGGGAGCAGTAACAAATGGAAGTCCGGTTAATTCGGCAATCTTTGCAGCAACATTCTCCGAATAATTCTTAGGAGTGTTGATTCCTGTTCCTACGGCAGTTCCCCCTAATGCCAATTCAGCCAAATGAGGTAAAGCATTCTTGATTGTTCTTAATCCATGATCGAGTTGTGCAACATATCCACTAAATTCTTGTCCGAGAGTAAGCGGGGTTGCATCCATAAAATGTGTACGCCCTATCTTTACCACCGACATATATTGTTTACTTTTATCGGCAAGAGTCGCACGAAGCTTCTCAATTCCGGGAATCGTTTTTTCAATCAACATTTTGTAGGCAGCAATGTGCATTGCCGTTGGAAACGTATCGTTAGATGATTGAGATTTATTTATATCATCGTTAGGCAACAACACTTTCTCCTTATCGGTAAGCTTCCCGCCATTCAACACATGTCCCCGATTAGCAATTACTTCGTTTACATTCATGTTCGATTGCGTTCCACTACCTGTTTGCCATACAACAAGAGGAAAAGAGTTATCTAGTTTACCTTCTAATATTTCGTCGCAAACCTTTGAAATCAGATCGCATTTCTCAGCAGGTAATACTCCTGCTCCTTTATTGGTTATTGCAGCTGCTTTTTTGAGGAAAGCAAAAGCATGAATGACTTCTTTCGGTATGCGATTTATGTCCTCTGCAATCTTAAAATTGTCGATACTACGTTGTGTTTGTGCTCCATAGTATGCATCTGATGGAACTTTGACTTCTCCTAAAGTATCTTTCTCGATTCTATAGTCCATATATCTTAATTTTAGAGTTTATAGCCCAGTACAATTTAAAGTATCAGTTTTTGTGTTTTCCGTGTCAGTATTGCTATATTTTGCATAATTAGCAAGTGACCCCTTTTTAAGGATAAGAGTCGTTTACTCCCATACTTAAAAAAGGTATAACAATATAAATATGAAGTATATACTATATTAAACAATAATAAGCTGGTATTGTTTACCCGAACCATCTCTTTAGAGACCGATATAAAATTAAAAGTGAGCGACTTATTTTGTTTTCCATAAATAGAGTCTATCTTTGACGAACAAGAATCAGTTGTTAATATCATCTATTAAACACTTAATAATAAGCTGTTAATATGTATCCGACTCTCATCAATCATATTCGCAATTACATTGAACTGGATGAAGATCAGATCCAGATCATTTATAAATATTTTCGACGATTAAATCTCAAAAATAAAGAGTATTTATTGGAAGAGGGGCAAATCTGCAAATCCTATTTTTTTATAGAAAAAGGCTGTGCAAGGATGTTCTTCTATACAGATAAAGGGGCAGAACAGATAACCCAATTTGCACTGGAAAATTGGTGGATTACGGATTATTTCAGCTTCGCAGATCAAAGCGTTTCCGAATATAACATACAAGTCATCGAGAAATCGGAAATACTGGCAATTGATCATCGTTCGTTCCATAAGTTACTTGAAGAATTGCCCGCTTTGGAACGGTATTTCCGGATAATTATGCAACGAGCAGTTGCCGCATCACAACTCAGAATTAAACTTCTCTACGATTTATCTAAAGAGGAACTTTATTTGCATTTCAGCTCTTATTTCCCTGAGTTTGTGCAGCGAGTACCTCAATACATGCTTGCTTCTTATTTAGGTCTTACTCCTGAATACTTGAGTGAGATTCGAAAAAGGAATATTAACTTCTGATTTCTTAAACCAGCTTAATTTTTCCCGAATTCTTTATCCATAATTTTGTATCAGAAAATTAAGATCTCAAACCTATCTATTGCTTTGGTAAGCATAATAGCAAGAGGCAGTTATAATTAAAGATAAACAGTAGAATTATGGATAAACCAATGCTAACCGAAAAGTTTTTTGATGTAATCAATCATGAAGGAGTTGTATCGATTGTTTCTTGGGGAATTGATGAACCGCACATTGCCAATACTTGGAATTCTTATATTGTAGTTACAGAAGACGGGCGAATTTTAATCCCGGCATATGGTCTGCGTAAAACGCAAAAAAATATAGAGGCAGAAGCAAACCACAAAGTAAAACTTGCACTCGGCACTCGCGAAGTTCTGGGGTATAAGGATTATCAAGGGACAGGCTTTGTCGTCACAGGGACCGGGAACTACCTCAGCGAAGGAGCCGATTATGATATGATGAAAGAGAAATTTTCGTTCCTAACAAGGGTATTGGAAGTGACAGTTATATCAGCAAAGCAAACATTATAATAAACCTTATAAGCAATAAAAGAGGAGATTAAAAAATCTCCTCTTTTTATTTACTATCAACCAGTACTTTTACTTTAGTCTTTTTTGATTTTATGGGTACTAATTCCTTGAGGTGTTGTTACTTTTACAATATATACCCCTGTATGCAGATTATTTAAAGAAAAGCGGGAATCTTGATTCACTTTTTTCACTAAAACTCCTTGCATATTATATATTTCGCTTTGTATAACTTCTGTAGGTGCATAAATGGACAAGATATTGGAAGCCTTTTCAAATACAACCGATACGCTCGTATTTTTATCAGCTCCTTCTGAGAAAGCAACTTTTAAAGATGTATCTGCCCAAATATCGTCTCCCCAGATATCTACTTCATTTACTTTAACAGGTAAACGGTCCATCAGCTTACTTCCCGTTGTACGTTCTACCACTTTAATCTTCCCTTCATGTTTTATATAGGGCATTATTATATAATTACCATCTTGTACTTCATCTGTTATTTCGCATGTGTAAGTATAGGTACTTCGAGTATTGGTAATATCTGTATAGAATGTTCCATTCGGGTAAAACAAACCAATACGTGCTTCGGCAGGAGCAGTAGTCGGCATATACACTTTAAATGGTACAAACTGATCTATTTCAAATAACTCGTTTACTTTATTATTGATATTCAACTGAATATATTTGTTTGCACTTACATCTTCGCTTGGAGCATATGATGTTAAAGAACGTCCCCAAATATCTTCATTTACTTTGATTGGCAACTTATCTATCCAAGGTGAAGATGCAGGACGCTCAATATCTTTTCGTTCGCCATTTTTATAAATGTAAGGCATCAACATATAAGCACTATTTGTTGTTTGAGAACGCAATTGACAAGTGTATACGTTGTTTGTTCTGAAAAGAACTATCAATGAGTCTCTCAAATCTCCATTGACCGGATTATACAAACCAAAATGCACTTCATCCGGATTAGCAACATTTGTATTAGCGTATATCTGGAATGTTTTATTTTTATTAACCGAATGATTATTCTCAAGATTTACTTTTAGGTGGTCTTTAAGTTGAATATCTCCTTCTGTGATTTCAACTCTGAAAGTAAGTATCAGGTTTATGAAAGTGTCATTAGACATCAAACATTCAAGATGCTTCCCTGCATATCCTTCGGCTATAAATTTACCGTTACCCAGACTTTTTACCGAAACAGGGGTACCGGTAACTTCCTGCCAATAATAATTAGTGATATTGCCATTAATATTATATTCACTACTCAAGTCTATGATCTGATCCGATGGTGTTTTTTCTCCAATGATAGGCTTTTGAGAATGATATTGTTCTTTGAAAGGTGAAATAATAGGCAATGTAGAGAATTTCAGACAATTATCATCACAGGTTAGACTTTTAAGTTTTGTATTTTTAGATATATCTAGAATTGTCATCTGGCTATTATAACAAGAAATAGTTTCTAATTCTGTATTTTGCGAAAAATCAATGTTTCCTGTCGGTGTGCTACGAGATTCAAAATGCTTCAGCTTTGTATTCTTCGATAAATCGATTTGTGTGATCTCTGTAAAATGAATATCAAGATATTCTAATAATAGATTATTTGATATATCAAGACTAGATAGGGGATTACCTACACAGATCAGGCTTTTTAAGTTTTTGTTATTTGTAACATCTATATTGGTTAGCGTTCTGGCACTACAATTTAATGAAACTAAAGATAGATTTTGGGTTAAGTCTAATTCTAAAATCGGATTCAAAGTGCACCACAAACTAACCAAATTCGTATTTTTCGAGATATCCAATTGTGATATTTTAGTTCCATATAAATCTAGTTGTTGAAGTTTTTTAAAATTACCGCAATCGAGAAGCCCAGCAATATCAAGGGAATATATACTGATAAATGTCATCCTTGAGGGTATTTCAGTATTCCAATCAGTTTTTATGTAGTTTGTAATTTTACCGATCCAATCTTGTGACGCATACCATGTAAGTGTGTCGGCTGTATCTAGTCCTACCATTTCATACACGAGTTTGTTCGTCCCTTCTATTGGCATACGTAGGATTCGACGAAGACCTTCTTTATCATCTTCATCATATATATTATTAATCTTCACAGAATATTCCAATACTAAATCAGGGAATGTCGCATTTGACATTTTACAGGTTAATTCTTCATTTCTGAAAGAAGGATCAGCTATAAATTCTCCATTCTCCGGACTATTTAGAGTGACTACCTGATTAAACTTATTATACCAAGTATAAGTTGTAAGACTACCTTTGATATTATATTCGCTACTCAAATCGATAATTTCGCCGATATTAACTTCACCCCCTTTAATCTTATATTGTGGGGTATAAGAATATTCCTCCTTTATTATCGCAGGATCCGGCAATGTTGAAAATTTGAGATATGCATAATGACATTGCAATCTTTCAATAGAAGTCGAACCAGATAAATCCAAATATGACAAGGGTAGATATGAAGCATTAACTTCTTTTAGAAATGGTAATTCGGAAGCAATTATTTGAGATATCTCTAACCCTTGCGCCGAAAGGCATTCTATTTTTTGAAAATATCTGCAATCTAATAAGCCTTCAATTGAAGGGGTTAAGGCCGGAGAGGAAATGATTTTTGTAATTCTTTTAGGTATTTCATTATTCCAAGTTAAAGGGATAGACCATTCACTTACTTGTTTAACCCACTCTTCCGATTCATACCATGTTAGTGTATCATTTACTGAGGTATGTCTGAAAGCCGTAACTGCATTATTCCCTTGTCTCAACAATTGTCTTAGTCCCTCCTTATCATCTTCATGATATTTGAAATTAGATAAATTTCCAAACCTAAAAGTCACAATACCATCTTGATTCACAATATGGGTCAAAGATTTCCCTGTTTCGGTAGAACTAGTAACACTTCCGTTAGAATATTCTAAAATAGTTTTGGCCGAAGGTACGGTTTCATCAGTGAATGAAGTATATTCATTTCCGAAAACACAACCGATATTATTTATATCTCCATAAGAATCAACAATATTCCCACCTTCTATCTGACCCGGAAAAGCATACGTAGATGACGCACATACTGGATATATTCTTTGAGGATAAGTGTAATTCGGACCGGAACTATTTCTTATATTCTTGTCGACACGATATATCAGTAAGCCTCCTTGAAATAAAGGACCATTGTATTGAGGACCATTTAATAATCCGGCATCAAAACCTTTCTTTTGACGGTTTTCAAGAATAAAAAAGTCGTCCTGAACATTTTCCAGAGAAGTAAAATCAGTGAGATTATTTCCCTTTTGATATATATATGCAACCGGATTCTCTGCCGCATTTTCAAGACTAAAAGAACCCGAAGTAGTTAAAACCTGAGGTTTAACCCATCCGAGCCGGATTTTCTCATACATATTCATATGTGCCGGGCTATTACCATAAAACATGGATGTATAAAAATTATCTGTAATATAATTATGAGAGCCACCCGCCATCAAATCCCATTGTCCTGTACCTTTATATACGCCATTTCCATCGTAAAAATCTTTTGATTCAAAAAGAAGATGGGCAAGCTCATGAGTCGGAGTACCTATTGTCGAAACTTTTTTCTCGTCTCTGTTTCGCATATTGGGACTTAATTCGGCTGAACAAGAATATCTCTTAAATGTATATGTTTGTCCGTCTTTAGAACTCACACAATCATAATCGTCCGGATTTCCGGGTTCTAAAGAACCTCCCATTCCAAAACCATATTGATGGGACCAGGCAAACCCATTGGCGAGACCAGCAAAGGCCTGATCCTCTCCTGCATAAATAATATGCAATCGGTTTATCTCACCCGAAGGATCTGCATATAAAGACAAGTCTAATTCGGGTTCATTTTGTATTTTATTTTTTATTAGAAATTTGCCCAGTTTACTCAGGTTTGTTACTTGATATACCCCGGCTCCTCTGTAATTGGACATTTCTTCGGCACGGTAAGGACCAACCACATCGAAAGTAATATTTACCTTTCCATAAGAATTTTCCAAAAAGTAATCTTTGACACTGCCATGGGCGGGATTTCCTAATGTTCCGGTGTAGCCCCTCTGATTTAATAGCATCTCAAATTTAGATTTTACATTTTCTGTAGTCATGGGCTTATCGGCAAAATCAACCAATACGCACAAGACATGGAATTCCCCTTCATAAGGTCTGGTCACAAATGCACGACCTTTGACTTGCTCCTTTTCGATGTTCCATATTTGGAGCATACTGTTAACTTGAGAAGTACTGTAAAATAACTTCTGAGGTATGGCATTTATCCGAGGATCAAATGACCTTTTCATTTGTGAATTTTTATAAACAATATCTGATGGCTCGATATCTCCCTCACTATTTTTAAGGGCATAAACAATACGTCCATCATTGTCTAATAAAAGTGTATGCCCATCGGGAGATTCCATCCAATTGATTTTCTCATCACCTCTTAAATAATACTCGATAACTGTACCATCGGGTTGTGTGTCTTTGATTAATTGAGGTTGAGCAGGACCTGCACTCGTACTTATGGATATAAGAAATATACCCAGAAAAAATAATAATAGTCTTTTCATAATAATTTTGTGTATAATAAGTGTATAGTTGTTTAAGTTTGTTCATTGCTAAGAAACCGCTAAATTAACATTTCTTCTCATGAAAACATAAAATTCATAAACTAAAATAAAATTAGATCATTAGAATATCACTCTTTTGACGCAATCATTTCCCCTATTTTTATAAAACACGATTTATATTATCTTATTATTAATTACATTTGTAGTATCAGCTTAAGCTATCAAACCTTTATTATTACTAAGATTAATATATAAAACAGTTGACTCTTTAACAGGTACACAAATAAACCGGCATCTGTTTCCTGTAAGCTTGTTTACCACTAACTATTAAGCTTAAAATAATAAATATTTCGCATTACCTAATGAACTCTAAAAATGAAAAAAGGAAGTATTCTTGTTGTGGATGATAATAAAAATGTACTGAGTGCATTACGTATCTTGTTAGATGGCTATTTCGAAAACGTCTATTTATTGTCTACGCCTAACATGCTTATTTCTATGCTACGGGAAAAGAATCCCGATATTGTTTTGTTAGATATGAATTATTCAGCCGGAATCAACTCCGGTAACGAAGGGTTATACTGGCTATCAGAGGTGAAAAAGATAGATCCGGAACTACCCGTTGTACTTTTCACAGCATATGCAGATATAGAACTAGCCGTGAAAGCGTTAAAAGAAGGAGCCTCCGATTTTGTTGTTAAGCCTTGGGATAATACAAAACTGTTGGCTACATTACAAGCCGCTTTTTCGTTACGACAATCACGCAAAGAGGTGAAGAAGCTCCGAGAGAAGCAAAACGTACTGAATTCTGAATTGAATAAAGAAGAAGATGTCTGCTGGGGAAAATCAGAAGTAATGCAGAACCTTTTGAATCTGATGAAAAAAGTGGCAAGTACCGATGCCAATGTTTTGATAACGGGAGAAAATGGAACGGGAAAAGAACTCATCGCAAAAAAGATACATCACCTATCATTACGAGCTAATGAAACTCTGGTAAGTGTAGACATGGGAGCTGTAACCGAGAGTTTGTTTGAAAGTGAATTGTTCGGACATACCAAGGGGTCGTTTACTGATGCAAAAACCGATAGAGCAGGAAAATTTGAAGCTGCTGACAAAGGTTCTCTTTTTCTCGATGAAATCGGCAATCTTAGTTATACTTTACAGGCTAAGTTGCTGACTGCTTTACAGTCAAGATATATAATAAGAGTGGGAAGTAATACACCCATTCCGGTGGATATAAGACTTATTTGTGCCACAAACCGAAACTTATTTAAAGCTGTGCAGGACGGTGAATTCCGTGAAGATTTACTATACCGTATTGATACCATACAGATAGAAGTGCCCCCTTTACGTGAACGACGTGAGGATATATTGCAACTTGCCAATTTTTTTCTTAATAAATTCACAAAGAAATACAACAAAAAAGCATTAACGATAAGCGATAAAGCCGCTGCAAAACTAGAAAGCTATTCATGGCCGGGTAATGTCCGTGAATTACAGCATGCCATAGAAAAAGCTGTAATATTAAGCGATGGAACCGAGCTGCAACCAACAGACTTTTACATGCGTCCGATGGAAAATAAAGCAGCCGTAATAGAATCGATGAACCTCGAAGAAATGGAGAAAATCTTAATAGAAAAAGCCCTTACAAAGTACGATAAGAACATATCGGCAATCGCCGCCGAATTGGGCATAACAAGACCTACGTTATATAGTAAAATGAAAAAGTATGGATTATAAGATCTTTTAATCTTATCCTTTATAAAATATGTTTAAATCTATCGAATACAAACTTATTATTTTTGTTTTGTTGCTGATTTTATCAGTAGCCTTAACCACTTATCTGATAACTCAGCAAGAATATGTATACATTGGAGTATCTGTTCTGCTTATGCTATATTCTTTGAAAAGCTTATATAGCCATTATAAGAAGTTCAATCAGAATATCCTTTTTTTGCTGAATGCATTAGATAATGGAGATTATTCGTTCCATTTTACCGAAGCCAAAACCTCGAAAAGAGAAAAGGAACTGAACCAAATGATGAACAGGATCAAGGATATATTAACACGGGCACGAAAAGAAGTCATAGAAAATGAAAAATTCCTGAGTCTTATTATCGAAAGTGTTTCGACCGGTATTATAATACTCGATCCTAATAATAATGTACATGCCACCAATCATGCCACCAATCAGTTGCTGGGATTACCCGTATTTACGCATCTTAATCAGCTAAAACCGATTGATGAATCGTTACCCGAATTATTTAAGAATTTAGAGGTAAAAGATAATACCCAAATAAAAATAGCTAACGAGCGCGAAGAAATCCAGATAAGCCTGAATGTTTCCAAAATTACATTGAAGAAAGGCACGATGAAGGTTATAACGCTTAATAACATCGGCAATGAATTGGAAGCTAAAGAAATGGAGTCGTGGATACGATTGATCCGTGTAATGACTCACGAAATAATGAATTCGATAGCACCTATTACTTCTTTAACCGAAACTTTACTCTTTTCTTATAAAATGCAATCGGCTGAAGCACCCGATGATTCACTCAGAAGAAATACGGTAGATGCTCTTGAAACTATCAGTTCTACAGCTAAAGGGCTGATTACATTTGTTGATTCTTACCGTAAATTTACAGGAGTTCCAACCCCTCAGTTCCGTAAATTTGAGCTGGTACCTTTACTCGAAAAAGTGCTACATCTCGAATCATCCAATATGGAGGAAAAAGGTATTGAATCAAGCATTATTTATACGAATAAACATATTGAACTGAATGCCGATGAGGGACAAATCACTCAGATATTAGTCAATATAATAAAGAATGCTGTCGAAGCTATAAATAATTCTAAAGGGAAAATAGAAATAAGAGTATCGGAGTCCGAAAACAAAGTTTCTATCGATATCTACAATAACGGAGACCCCATTCCATCGGAAATTGCAGCCCATATATTTATTCCGTTTTTTACCACAAAAGATTATGGAACAGGTATCGGACTTAGTGTATCACGCTATATCATGCGATTGCATGGAGGAAATCTAAAGCATCATACATCCAATGAGTGGACTGTTTTCAGTCTTATTTTTAATATCTAATTAGAACAAAATATGAGTAAAAAATTAATCTTAAGTTTGTGTTTTCTATTATCTACGATAGCAGTTATTACAGCTCAAAGCTCTATTGGCAGTAATTATATGCTAAAAGAAAATATACCTTACATCGGTAATTCTGAAAAAGACAGTTATAAATTAGAGCGTTGCAAATTGGATATTTATTATCCGGTTGACAAGAAAAACTATTCTACGGTTATTTGGTTTCATGGAGGTGGACTCGAAGGTGGAGAAAAAGGCATCCCCGACGAATTGAAGAATAAAGGGATAGCAGTGGTAGCAGTCAATTATCGCTTAAGCCCCAGAGCCAAGAATCCGGCATATATCGAAGATGCAGCAGAATCGGTAGCATGGGTTTTCAACAATATTGCATCCTTTGGAGGTAATCCCGATGATATTTATATTGCTGGACATTCGGCAGGTGGGTATTTGGCTCTTATGGTTGGACTCGATAAAAGTTATTTGAACAAGTATAATATAGATGCAAACAGAATAAAAGGATTGATACCGATCAGCGGACAAACAAATACACATTATACAATAAAAAAAGAGCGGGGGCTTCCTTTCGAAATACCTTATATCGATAATTACGCACCTTTGGCTCATGCCCGAAAAGATGTTCCGCCGACACTTCTTGTTACAGGAGACAGGAGACTTGAATTACCTGCACGTTATGAAGAAAACGCACATTTAGATGCAATTCTAAGAACATTAGGCAACAAGGAAATTACCTTATATGAATTACAAGGGTTCGATCATGGAGCGGTGTATGCTCCTGGTTGTTATCTGATTATAGACTGGATTAAAAAATATAGTAATAGTAAAGAATAAAAAGGAGCGGAAAAAATTCCGCTCCTTTTTATACAGAAGTGATTTTCAAAGTAAAGATTGTAAATTTCAAATCAGAATTGATCTCTTTTTCATTAGCTGTTTTTTACTGAATTGACCGGATTTATCTTTGCTGCCTTCCAGCTTTGAAAGCTAATAGCAATCAGAGAGAGCAGAGCAACAAAAATACTTGCAGCAATATACATCCACCAGCCAAGACTTGCCTTATATGCAAAATTTTCCAGCCATTTATCTATTATAAACCAGGCTACAGGTATAGCTATACAAACAGAGAGTAGAACCCATTTTAGCAAACTGAAATTAAGCATTTCGATAATTTCCCAATTGGCAGCTCCGTTTACTTTCCTTATCCCGATTTCTTTTGTGCGTGATTTTATCATAAATGCCATAAAGACGATCAATCCGAGAATCGTTATTATTAAGCATAATACCGAAAAGAATTTAATGGCTTTTCCGGCATTCAACTCATTCTTGTATACAACATTGTAGCTGTCACTAAGAAACTTATAATTGAGAGGATAATCGGGGTTTACTTTTTCCCAAACTGAATTCAGAGTTTGCATAGCCTGATTCTCCTGTCCCGGCACGAATTTGATCATAAAACAATTCATAAACATATTGCGTTGCAGTATGATCATTGGAACAGCATCTTCATAAACATTAGTGTAAGTAAAGTCTTCTACAACTCCCGATATTACAGCCGATTGGGTATAATCGAGCATACCATGGTCGATCTTTATTTCTTTTCCGATTGCCTCTTCGGATGAAGAGAATCCAAACACTTGCAAAGCTTTCTTATTGACAATAACGTCTTCTTTTAGATTTGAAAATATTTTTTCGTCCATTCGTTTGAAGACAAGCTCTTCCTCTTCTTTTAGAGTCATCTTCAGAGGAGGAAAAATCTCTCCGGCAACCAATCTGATCCCATAAAAAGAAAAGAAATCCTCACCGACTACTAATACAGGCAAATGTATTTGCTCTTTGCCGTCTATAGATGCACCAACCATATCTCTTACTGCCGATCCAGGTAACTGCATCGCTCCGGTTACCGATTCTATTTCTGGATGATTCAGTAGCTCTTCTCTCAATGAAGAATAGTTACTGATCACTTCTGCAGGCTGTTCTTCGAGAACAGCAATATTACTTTCGTTGCCCCCAATTTGAGTGTTTTTAATCAAAGTGATCTGATTATTTATGCCTATAGTTACAATAATGATAAAAATAACGATGCTATATTGTATGATAAGCACATACTTTACATTGGAAAAAGAAAAACGGGTCATCCGTAAATCAATACGATCATTGAAGAAGAATGTAGATGAAAGATTAACAAAAACAGGTAATAACGAAACAAAAAGAGTGAAGAATGAAAAAAGCAGGATTAATATTATCTCCTCACTAATATTAATAGCTTCAAAAGAAATTGAAAAATAATCGGCAACAAATACAGATATCAATTTACCGATCAATATTCCTATAATAGCCAACCAAAGTACCACCTGAAATTCATCCTTAGCCACCAAAGCCGACGAAGCACCATTAAGCCTCAACAATTGATAATACCTTTTATTATAAGAAAAAATAACAGTCCCGTTGAGCCATAAATTAAACATCACAATGATGAAAAGTAGTGCATTAGCTCCAATAATAAGGTAGATATAATAAATATTTCCGTTGGGCTCCATTTCCCTCAAAACATGGCTATGCAAATGTATGTCGGTCATAGGCATGAGACTTATTTTAGCACTTGGTCTTTGCGGATTATCCTTCAGAAAGATATCGGTTATTTTCTGCTCCAACTGCGAATAATTCTGTCCCTTTACTATTAATAGATAAGCGTAAAAGAACGAATTGTCGAAATCTGTTTCACGAACAATAATATCTGTATGAAAATGCGTATTATCAGGCAAATCTTTAAAGACCCCATTTATGGAGCATGTCATATCGGGAAATTTACGTCCACTCAATTCTATCTTTGATCCGATGATATCGGTTGTTCCGAATAATTGATTGGCCAGTTTTTCACTGATTACAACACTATTCGGAGATGCGAACACAGTTTTAGCATCTCCTTTCAGTAAAGGAATATCAAGTATCTGAAAAAGGTTTTCGCTCGAAAAGTATAAGTCGTTTATTACCTGCTTCGTTCCATTGAGTTTTAATATTGCAGGCGTTACTTTCGACAATTTTAGTCCATCCTCAATTTCGGATACACTTTCCAGTATTTGATTAAAGTTGGTTCCATACATACGTCCATCAGCCTGCTGTCCGTCATAGCTCACCGCCATACGGACAATGCGGTCTGCATTGGAATAAAACCGATCATAACTAAGTTCTCTTTTCACATAAGTGTACGAAACAAGTATACAGGCAAACATCAAAGCCAAGCCTAATAAGTTGACAATCCTAAGGTTTTTACTTTTCAGAAAACGTCTTATTACAAATGGAATATTATACATATTATATCTTTTACTCGCTTTTTAATGAATCAACCGGATTGGCTCGTGCCGCCTTTAAACTCTGCCAACTTACCGAAAGAAGCGATAGCACCAATACTATCAGACCGGCTGCTGCAAATACCCACCAGCTAAGTTCTATTTTATAAGCAAATCCTTCCAGCCAACGGTTCATAGCATAATAAGCAATTGGACAGGCAAATACAAAAGCAACGAACACTCTGACAAAAGAGTCAAAATTGAGCATTCTTAAAATCTCACTTTCAGTAGCTCCATTTACTTTCCTTATACCAATCTCTTTTTCTTTTTGTCGAATCAAGTAAAGCGACATAGCAAAGACTCCCATCACCATAATAACAATAGTCAGTATGGTAAATGCTGATATTATCTGCGAAGTCTTTTTTTCTTTCTCATATGCCTGTTGTACAGTATCATCAACGAATCGAGATTCGAAGAATTCTCCTCCGGAGTACTTGGAATATGTATCTTTTATTTTTTCTGCTGTTTTGTATAAATCTGCTCCATCTGTTATTTTTACAATAATATTGTCCACCCAAGAACTCGGTAAGAGTTTACTTATACGCATTAACCCAATGGGTTCATGTAATGATTTAAAGTTGAAATCACTAACTATTCCGGCAATCTGATGATAGTTGTTATACCCGAAATTTGCCATATATGTAATAGAATCGGGATGTAATGCATTATAAGCTACCTGATTCACCCAATAAGTATCCTTAGATGGTTCTATACCCGTAGGTTTTATTTTAATATTAAATATTTTGAAGAATGTAGAATCTACAACAAGTTCCTGAAAACTAAACTGCTTACCATCTACCTCGAAAGAGTAATTATTGCTTCCTGTAACCGGAGTGCCTCTTGAATAAGATACCAATTCAACTCCTGATATTGATTGTAATTTATCTTTAAATCCGTCAAGCTGGGCACTGTCCAAAACATTATCCATAACCAAAATACCATCACGGTTAAATCCCTGATCGTAATTTACCAGAAAATCAGACTGTTGATTGATAAAAAAACTACATATAAGGAGGGTTATTGCAACAATATACTGGAATATGATAAGAACTTTAGAATATTTCGCTTTTACCTTCCGTGCAAAAGTACCTTTCACTATTTCCAAAGGATTAAATCCTGAAATAATTATTGCCGGGATAAAACCGGCGACAATAGAAATAAACAATACAAAAATAACAGCTATAAAGATTAACGAGGGAGTAAACTGACTGGATAAGTTTAAATTGGTATTTAGGAGATTATTGCAAAACGGCTCTATCAAAAAAGCCATAAAGAGCCCCAGCAGAAAAGTGAAAGAAGTCATTAGAAATGACTCTGCCAACAATTGCAGAACGATTTGTCTTCGACTACAACCCAGCAGTTTCTTCATCGCGGCTTCCTTCCCTCTGAACCCGGCTTGAGCAACAGTCATGTTAATATAATTAAGCAAAGCAATAACCAATATAAGTATAACAATACCCGTATATACAGTAATAAGTGTCTTGCTATTTGTACTGAGATTAGAATACGGCTCACTTATCTCGAAATAAGCATCTTCAAGAGGTATAAATTTAAGATCCTGAGTAAAACCATCCTTATAGAACCAAAATTCTTTCTTAAACAACTCCAATAACATAGGAGCTTTAGCCGACAGATTGCTACCCTCTTTTTCCAGAAAATACATAGTGAAACCAAAATTACTAGCAGTATTTAATATCCATTCTTCCCCCATACCACCCCAAAACATCTTAATAGACTTATAATTAACGATAAAATCAGCTTTAGGTATCTGCGTGTTTTGAGGTATATCTTCCATTATACCCGTAATAGTATGCTCCGTATTATTAATAATAAGGTGGGCACCTATCGGACTCTTGTCGCCAAATGTTTTATAAGCAAATGATTTTGTCACCACTACTGATTTTAAGGGAGTCAGTACCTGAGAAGGGCTACCCTCGATCAGTTTAAAGGAGAAAATAGTGAAAAAGGTTGGATCAGCAAACAATGCCTCTGCTTTTACTTTCGGCTGTCCTTTTTCACCCAAGACTACAGACCGGGGGAATATTCGGGTATATGACTCAACCTCAGGGCAATTGTCTTTTACAAAATCGGCTACAGGATTACCAAATTTAGATGACTCGTCATGAGCAAGCAAAAATATCCGGTCTTTTTTCTCATGGAAACTATCCACCGATAATTCCTGCTTCACATATATACCCAATAGTATCACAAATGTAAGTGATACTGCAAAGCCAACAATCGACACTAAAGTGTATAACTTATTTCTGAACAGAAATTTCTGATATACTTTTAAATCTGATATTCTCATTCTCGTATTTGTTTAAATTTTCGATAAAACGAAGGAGAAGCTTTATCTAACTAATAATCACTTTGCACATGAAAAAATATAAACTCGACTTCTCCTTCGTGACTTAATATGGAAACAGAAATTATTCGTTTTTAACAGAATCCACAGGATTGGCTCTTGCAGCCTTCCAGGTTTGATAGCTTACCGTCAATAGTGCGACCAAACACGATACAATTCCTGCCAGTAAGAATACCCATATACTTAGATTTACTTTTATTACAAAGCCATCGAGCCAGTTGTTTAAGAATAAGTAGGATATTGGGCAGGCTATAACAAAAGAAATGATTACCCATATTACAATATCTTTATTCAATAGCAATAACAGGTCCAGAAGAGTAGCTCCGTTGATTTTACGAATACCGATTTCTTTTATTCTGCGTTGAGTTGAATAAAAAGCCATAGCATACAATCCTGTTATTGTAATTATAAATGTTATGATCAAAGCATAACTTAATACATTCCGTGTATTCATCTCCGACAAGTATAATTTCTGATAAGTTTCATCGAGAAAGTGGTATTCGAAAGGAACATTAGGAACCATCTCTTTCCATTTTTTCTCTATGGTTTTTATCGCTTTTTGCGGGTCTCCTGCTATTTTAAAGAATATCGGATTATTTGCGGTGTGAGATGCATTGAGATACATCTGAGGATCGGGTTCCTGATGCAGTGATTTTACATATGTATCTCGTATGACTCCTTTTACGATATACGGTTCACCATCATTCTCACTAAGTTTACCTCCAATAGATACTAAAGTAAAAGATTTACCAACGGGATCTTTAAGACCTAAAACCTCGGCTGCACGTTCGTTTATCACACAGTAATTAGCACTGGATGTACTTTCGAGACTCAGAGGGTTTTCGCCGGAGACAAATTTCATCCCGAAGAAGTCAAAGTAATTAGGTGTCACCTCCGATAGGTCGAGTAATATTTCCTCTCCTGTCTCAAAATTCTTTCCTCCAATTCCATTACCCATCTTAAATGGCAAATTATACTGTCGTATTACAACATCGCCGATAGATGGGTCTTGAATCAACTCGTCTCGTAAAGATTTATAGTCAGAACCAAAATCTCCCCATCCCTGTAGATAGATTATATTTTTGTTATCAAATCTTAGGTCTTGAGACAGAATATGATCAATCTGTCTGCCAAAAAAGAATACCACTATAAGCAAACAGATAGATGAGGTAAATTGTATGATTATTAAAACCTTCTGAAAGCCTGACATTTTCTTACCTCTAAACTTACTGGTCAGAGTCTCGATAATTCCAAATCGCGTCATCTGAAGAGCCGGAAAAGAGCCTGCCAATAATGTTGTAATGACTATCAGACAGAAAATATACAGATATAGATCAAAAGATAAAAAATCTATTTTTATTTGAGAGCCTGTATAGTTATTAAAGACAGGAAGTATAAGTACTGCAAGTAGCACGCCCCCGACAACGGAGACTAAAACATACATAATGGTCTCCTTATAAAAATCCAGGATCAGGGATGTTTTAGTTGCTCCCTGTGATTTTTTTATTCCTATTGTTTTTGCCCTAATAAAAGAAGTAGAAATAAATAAATTAGTAAAATTTATACAAGCTATAATAAGAATCGCAAGAGCCGTAGTCAGGAATATTCCCAGAAGCTGCTTATCGCCCTTTACGGCACTATCAAAACCGGAATTTGCTTTACTAAAATGCACTTCTTTTAAAGGTTCGAGTTTAACCTCATAAAATGCATCCTTTAAAAAAGAAAACGATCCTTGTTTATTGATTTCTATAAGTTTCTTTTCTATAGCTCCAAAATCGGAATTAGGAGGTATAATAAAATAAGTATCATACGAGAAACTACTGTCCCATCCCAAATCTTTAAATTCACCAAACAAGGGAAATACCATTTCGCCCTGAATATGAGAATTTAGAGGTATATCATACATCACAGCCGAAACAGTAAACCGGCTGCCATGAATGTAAATTGTTTTACCGATAGGATCTTCGTGCGGATAATATTTTTTAACGGCAGTCTCCGTTAGGATTACATTATCGGGAGCCGAAAATGCTGTATTTACATCACCTGTTTTTAGTGGAAAAGAAAAGAATGAGAAAAAATTGGGGTCGGTAATAAGTACCTTCACACCAAAGTTAACTATATTATTTATAGTTACTCCGTCTGCCCGTACTACCACCCTGCACATTTGTTCTATCTCAGGAATTTCGGCTACAGCCAACTCCCCCAGGGGTTTAAATGAAGTCGCTGCTTTTATAGGTTCGTTGTTTAAAACAAAACTTTGTACCACCCGATACATCTTATCGCCATTGGTATGGAAATTATCGAACGTCAATTCATTAATTGCCCATAATCCCACAGTAAGAGATACCATGATACCAAGACTTAAGCCACAAATGTTAAGTATGCCTACAGTCTTTTGTTTACTAAAATTCCTGAGAAATTGTTTCATCTTTTTTATTATTTCCAGAGATTTACAGGAATTTTATTTACATTTTGCTTTCTACTTCTGTAATAATCTGCCCGTCAAACAAGTTTATTGTGCGGTGAGCAAATGAAGCATCATGCTGAGAGTGTGTTACCATAACGATTGTAGCACCTTCCTGATTAAGCTCGGTAAGCAGATCCATCACATCTTTTCCGTTTTTAGAATCCAGGTTACCTGTAGGCTCATCGGCCAGAATCAACTTCGGATTTGCAATTACCGCACGGGCAATAGCCACACGTTGTTGTTGACCTCCCGATAACTGGTTGGGAAAGTGATTGGCTCTATGGCTGATACTCATCTTCCGAAGCGTTTCCTCAACACGTTTTTTACGATCCGATGCTTTCACTTTTAAATAAGTTAAGGGTAACTCTACATTTTCAAAAACAGTCATCTCTTCTATCAGATTGAAGCTTTGAAATACAAATCCAATATTTCCTTTTCGAGATTGTGTACGTTCTTTTTCTTTCAGGTTACCTACTTCTTTTCCATCAAGAAGGTATTGCCCGGAAGTAGGGTTGTCTAGCAATCCGAGGATATTCAGCAAAGTTGATTTTCCGCATCCTGACGGCCCCATAATAGCAATAAATTCACCTTGGGTAACATGCATCGAAATTCCATTTAATGCAACCGTTTCGACTTCTTCGGTACGGAATACTTTTTTTAGATCTTTAATTTGTAACATAATATTGATTTTTAATTGTTTTATTTTTAACTATATCTGACGATAAAAAGTCTGTAATCTTAATCTCTTTTGAGTGTCTCTACCGGATTTCGATTTGCTGTCTGCAAACAATTTAAACATACTACAGACAATACTATTATTAAGACGCCAACCCCACACGAAATAAATAACAAAGGTGATAAAGGTGCTTTTTCCGAAAAGTCTTCCATCCATTTTGCAGCAGCAATAGACGCAGCTAATGCTCCGCAAATAAGGGCAGGAATAGTAATCCACAGATTATCCTTAAGGAATAGTCTCAAAATATCAGCCAATGTAGCACCGTTAACCTTGCGTATAGCAATCTCCGATTTACGGCGATTGACTTCATTGTTGGTATAGCCAATCAAACCGATGAGAGTTATTATCAGGGTAACTATTCCTCCGATGGTTATCGCATTCATAAACCGACGAGAGTTGCTATATAACTTCACCATACTGTCTTTATATAGAGAAAGTGTAATATCTTTATCGGGGAACGATCTTTTGAATAGATCATATACACTTTGAATATTATCTGAGTTCAAATCCTTAAGCTTTACTATAATAGTTGAAGCCGGTTCATTTGAGTAGAAGATAACGGAAGGTCGAGTGTCTTCACTTCCTATAGAGCCTAATCGGATGTCTGGATAAACTCCTATGATACGTGATGCTCCATTCTTCTGTTGATGCTCCGAGATGAGGATTTCTTTACCAATCACACCATCCTGCCAGTTTGCCAATGCAGATATTTTATCTGCAAACTTCTTACTGATCAGGATGTCATTACCTGATACCGATTCTTCATCAAAATCCTTACCTTCAATTACCGGTATTCCCATTAGTGTCAGATAATTCTCGTCTGCGCCATACATATCTGCAACATTAAAAAGCTCTTGGTCATTATTCGGAATATATACATTATTACCCGAGGCAAAATTGAATGGTAGATTATCGGCAGTAGCAACTATTTCGACTTGAGGGATAGTAAGGAGCTCATCTATTATTTTTTGTCTTTCGTTATTACTCACTCCTCTGGTACTGTAGTAAAGCAGCCTCTCGTAATTGTAGCCCGGATTGTCATTAACCATAACATCATACTGTCGTGCTACTATAATAAGCAGTGTAACAAGGAAGGTAGTAGTGACCAATTGAAAAAACAGAAGAGCCATTTTCCAGCCACGCTTGGTCATAGTCTGACTACGGAAGACAGAAGATACAGGAATCCGTGAAAATAAATAAGCAGGTATAATTCCTATAATCAATGAAATAATTATGCAGACAACCAGCAGGATCAAACAGGTTTGAAGAGAAAACAAGGAATAAACAGAAGCCGATAAAATATCTTCCGCCGTACTTCTAAAACAGAAAATTAGAAATAGGGAAATTATCAAAGAAATAGCCAGATGCAGCGATGTTTCTCCAAATATTAGCTTCGAGATGTCTTTCTGCTCAGCTCCGTAACATTTATATACTGCAATTACTTTTCCTCGATTTACCAGTGTTGATATCAGAATCAGAATATAATTCATAATAGAAGTAAATATCAGGGCAAAGGCTATCGCTGACAATAAAAGGGTCATACGCTTCGTCTCAGGCGTATCGCTATGTAATTGAGTGAGCGACGATAAAGTATATGAAAGTTCAATACCTGCTTTCTTTAAATCTGCCATCGGTTGGTTGCGTTCCTGCATCTTACGCATAGCAGGTGCAAGACTTGCCGGATCGGTACCGGGTATTAGTTTCACATATCCCAGATAACGGTCGTTGCCTACCCAGTTTTGAGTACCATCCCACATGAAATTTGTTATGGACGCCAGTGATATTACAAGATCATATCTTAAATGTGCATTTTCGGGTACATCTTTAAAAACACCTCCAATAGTAATTATACGTCCGGGATAATTATCGAGCTGAATAGATTGTCCTATAACATTATTGCCCATTTTTTCGGCGATAGATTCGGATACCAATCCATATAAGGGTCTCGATAGTATTTCTTTTGCATTTCCGCTAACCATCGGACGAGGTAATACATCAAAGAGACAGCTGTCTGCCATAATAAATGTACCCGTGTAACGTTTTTTGTCGGGGGTAAAGAATGATGCATCCCATCCCATGTATGTCAGTCGTGTGGCAACTTCTACCCCGGGCACTTCAGCTTTCATTCCGGGAGCTATAGCACCACTTACCTGCCCAAATTCGTCTGGTTCTTCGTTCCCGACTATCGCATGCGATTGTATCTGATAGATTCGATCGGCATCCGGATAGAAGTTATCGTAGCTAAGCTCAAAAAACACTTTGGAT
The DNA here is from genome assembly GCF_011299335.1 of Dysgonomonas sp. HDW5B. Taxonomy (GTDB): domain Bacteria; phylum Bacteroidota; class Bacteroidia; order Bacteroidales; family Dysgonomonadaceae; genus Dysgonomonas_A. The sequence goes on along the minus strand of NZ_CP049858.1, from coordinate 2,102,700 downwards.
ATGATGATTAACCCCACAGCCAAGCCTGTCCCCAAGGACAAGATTTTGATGAAGTTATTTTCTTTCTTCTTCAATAAAGAGCGAAATATTAATTTAAAGTTATTCATTATAATTTTTCACATTAGCATTTTCAACTTTCGATTCGATTATCTCTTTTGCACTGAAAGACAGATTACTGTATCCCATGGCATTGACAGTCGCTTTTTCGGCCAGCAATTTTTTGGATTGTAATGTACTGCCTGCACCTACAGCACAATCGTAGAATTTGGTTTCTCCTTCAATTTTAAAATTACTTCCGGCTCCTATATTGACTGAAAGGTAATCTGAATTGATTTTCAGTGTACCAAAAGATGATGCTGTAACTATAGTCAAAGAATCAGCTATTATTGGACTGGCCATTTCCAATTGACAATTGTGCAAACTCAAATAATTCAACTGATCGGTATATATTGTAATCTCACTCTTCGGTACTCTACCCGTTTGATCCAAAACTCTAATTTCGAGAATACCATCTTCAACTACTCTTTCTATTCCAACTGAGTCATCAAGGTGAATAGAAGGTGTTTCAGAAGGTATAAGGTTTACTTTAAACCCTGATAAACTGAGCTGTGTAAAGCTGCTCTGTGCTTGAGCCATGATGAGACTGAGAATAATCAGAATCAGTGTAAATATATTTCTCATAATCTTTGAATTGAAGGTTATTATTCGTTTTTAATCGCTTCTACCGGATTTAGTGTAGCTGCTTTCCAGCTCTGCCAGCTTACTGTTATAGCAGATATTACCAAAACAAGCATGCCTGCACTCAGGAACAGCCACCAGGGTATAGGCGCTTTGTAAGCAAACTGATCGAGCCACTGTTGTATAATATATAAGCTATCGGAACGGCTATCACATAAGATATGAAGAGCTGTAGTAAAAGGTTTTTGTTGAGTAAGATCATTATCTCTTCAATAGTAGACCCGTTTACTTTACGTATGGCAATCTCTCTTTGCTTATATCTTGTATTGAATGACACCAAACCATATACTCCCATAATGGCAATAACAACAGTGATTATACCAAACAGACCAATCAGTTTTGCCATATTATTCTCATTTTTATATAAGTCATTTAAACGGGAGTTAAGGAAAGTGAGGTTGAACTCGTCATCACTGAATTTGGTCCATGTTTGCCGGATGTATTCTATATTTTGAGGCATATTTTCTCCTGATACTTTAATAAAAATAAAGTCCAGCATATTGGTTCCGTTCAGAATTACAAATGCCATCGGGCGAATAGGGTTTCGTAACGACTGAAAATTGATATCACTTGCTACACCTACTATTGTTCCCTTATTGAAACATTCGAAGTCCTTGCCGATTATTGAATTGTCGAATTCGTACTTTTTCATGAACTCATTGTTAAATACAATTTGCTCTAACCCCGATGGATTCTCTTCAGAGAAATCGTTTCCTTCGATAATCTTAACCCCGAAAAATTTCAGGAAATTGGGTGTAACAGGCCAAGATGAAAAATTAACCTGCTTTCCTTCCAGACCACGTGTCCAGCTCATACCTATATAACCAGGTATAAATTGTGATGCTGTATAATCTGTAATATGGCTATTTTGAGTCAACTCTTTACCAAATGTGTTATAGTCGGTTTTAAGTCCTCGAAGTGGCAAATAAGCAACATTCTCTTTTTCGATACCCAAATCATAATTCTGCATATAGTTTTGCTGTATCTTAATAAAACCCGAAATAATGATTAAGACAATAGCAACTATGAACTGTATGGTAATCAACATATTTCTGATCTGATTGCCTTTAGCTGATAAACTGAATGAGCCTTTTATCGCGGCATCCATCTTAAAAGAAGTTGCGTATATGGCAGGGTATAAGTTTACCAAAAAAGTAATCAGCAGAAGTGATACCCCAATAGTCAATATTATCCATATATTAGATGATAGTGCTATATCTGCCTGAAAGAATTCGGCTAGCACCGATTCGCTAAAGACTTGAATATATAACAGAGCTAGTATGAAAGAAGCCAGAGCCAGGAAGGTTCCTTCCAGAGCCAAGCCTAATCTCAACAGACCTGTATTGATTCCCAATATTCTATGTGTATTTAATGTCTTGATACGGGAGGGTACCATAGCCATCGAAATATTCAACAGATTAATAAATGCTATTATCAAAATTAAAACACCAATAGCGAGCAATGATAAGGTCGTGTTTATATTTCCATCCCGTAAATCTTCAACATATAGGTGTAAATCATAAAAGGGTATTAATTGAAGTTCGATTTTGTTATCGGGTTGCTCTTCCATAAACTTTATGATTTCTTCTCCCAGAAATTCTTTGCTGTTTAGTTTTTCTTGTAGAGAAGCAGAGCTGTTGGGTTCTAATTCAAGGTATAGAAAATAATTGTTATTTTCTCTGCTATTATCGGGCTGATAAGTATAACAGGCATTTGTTACAGTGCTGTTTTTAGGAAAGTCCTTATAAACGGCTGCTATGGTATATTCTTTCTTTGAAAAATGTCCGAAGACAGTTTTTCCTACTGCATTTTCTGTCCCGAATAGCTTTATAGCAAATTTTGCAGGAATCAATAATTTACCATCTGAAATTAGAGCATCTACAGCATTTCCATACAAAATATGGGGAGTAAATACATCTAAAAATCCGGGAGAGGCCGACAACATGGGCACTTCGAATGTTTGTAAATCGCCATTCTCTGTTTTCACATCAATCTGAGGCTGAATATTTCCGTTCAAAGATACAGTACTGTAACTTTTTACTTCCGGAAATTTTGCTGCTATATCTTTAGCATTCGGGATACTGGCCCATGGAGACTGTACCTTATCTGTAATCTTGTAATAACTGAAGAGGTATATATTATCGGCTTTCTCAAGCGATTTATTATACGTAAAATCGTAATACACTTGTATTGCAACGACAATAAATACTGCAAACGAAACAGATAGCCCCAAGATGTTTATTACAGACGACATCTTATAATGCTTCAGCAGGTGTTTGATATTTTTCAGTATGAAATTCATAATAGTAGTATTTTTACTTTAAGATTAATTCTTGTACATCTCCATAGGTGTCATAAGACGATGTGATCACTTTCTCACCGGCTTCCAGTCCACTTATGACTTCATAGTAATTGGGGTTTTGGCGACCTATAGTTATTTTCCTTTTTATTGCACGGCTTCCATCGGCAGTTACAACAAATATCCATTGTCCACCCGTTGCCTGATAAAAGGCTCCTCTTGGTATTAGTATCGCATCTACAGGTTGTCCCAATTGGAGGTTGATATAATAGGTTTGTCCTGCTCTGATATTATCCGGACGTTCGCCTTCGAATATAAAATCGGTTTTGAATTGTTTTTCTCTCACTTCAGGATATACTTTACGAACACGCAGGGCAAAGTTTTTATCCTGACGTTCGAAAGTGGCGTCTAATCCGGTTCTCACCCTGTCAATGTAATGCTCATCAATCAGTGCTTCTACTTTGTAATCCGACAAAACACTGATTTGACCTACACGCCCACCTGTTGCAACCGTTTGTCCAATCTCTACATCCAACAATCCCAATTGTCCGTCAACAGGAGCTTTTACATTCAGGTTATCAACGCGTTGACGCACAAGCGTAAGATTCCGGCGAATATTAGATAAACTTTCTTCCATCTGATTTATTTGGATGCCTCTGTACAGCGAGTCTTGTTTCTGACGTTCAACAACTAAGTTTCTGCCATCCACAGCATATTGATAATCTTCCTGTGCCTGAAGATATTCTTCCTTTGAAGTCAGGTTTTCAGAATATAGCTGCTTGTATTGCTGATATTTTCTCCTCTTTCGTTCCACATCCATATCCAGTTGAAGCTTTTCCTTTTTTAAGTTTAGCTTCTCTTGCTCCATCGCAACTTGGGTATTTCGGAGGAAGTTTTGCTTTTCGGCTAACTGAGCTTCACTATCCAAAATATTAAGGCTCAACATAGGGTTGGTCAGTTGTACAATGACTTCTCCGGCATGCACTTCCGACCCTTCTTCTATCAGTTTTTGTGCAACCATTCCTCCTTCAATAGCACTCAGTTGAATAGTATTGATAGGTTGTACCTGCCCGCTGATACGCACATAGTCGTTAAACTGTCCTTTTGTTACAGATTGGATGCTTAACTTTTGCTTATCAACATTCAGTTTCGAAGCATGGTTGCCAAAAATCAACCAGCATATCGCAGCCAATAAGATTACTCCTCCAATCACAAAGGGGATATGTTTTTTCTTTAACCCTTTTTTCTTTTCTATAATTGTATCCATATCAATATATTAAATTCACTGAACTATTTGTTGCTTTGGCAAGTGTAACCACAATAGATAGTTCTGGTTGTAAGATGTATTACTAAATGTTTACTATTGCTTATTTTTTATTATCTGACAACAAATGGTTCTCCCTTATAATAAAGAACTAATTCGTGCTTTAGTTGAAATTTAAGTCTGGAATTTAGCTCTTCTGCCCTCGCCTGAAGCAAGCGGTTAGCACTTGTGTGAAGTTCTATTGCACTGATGAGCCCTTCTGAAAATTTCCGTTCATTTACTCTTTGAGCAACCTCCATTGCCTCCGTTTGTTTTTTTGCCTGATAATATTCGTCTACCTGACCATTCATATCGGCAACAGCCTGCTCTATTTCGCTATATAATACCCGTAATGTTTCCTCCTGTTGGGTTTGAGCTATCACAACCTGAGCTTTTCCCCGTCTCATTTCAGCTGTACGAGAGAAGCCATTGAAAATAGGTATCCGAAGAGAGAAACCGATATATCGACCCATCTTGTTTTTGAATTGATAATCGAATGACGAATAATCACTGCCATCCATATAACGGGAGAAATTTGTAGAATATCCGCCCTCTACGGCTATCGATGGAAACAATCCTCCTTTGGCAGCCTTATAGGCTAACTGTTGAGCTTCTACAGTAGTTTCGGCGACTAGAGCCTGAGGCAAGTACGTTTTAGCCTGTTCAAAAATAGTATAGGCCGATTCTTCCGATCTTGCAATTATTGCCAGCGGATCGGAATCTTCTATTTCGAAAGTTTCATCAATCGGAAAATTCATTTTTTCTTTAAGTAATATAAATCCGATGGTTAAAATATTTTTTTGCCGTGTCAGATTATAAGTATTGGCTGCCTCCTGAGCAGTCATCTCTGCCACTTCGGGAAATCCTTTTACACCTAATTCCATCATTCTCTGTACTTGCTTTAAATTGGCGGTACTCTCGGCTAGCTCCTGTTCGGCAAGTTTAACTCTTTCTATATTGTATAAGACATTATAAAAAGCTTCCATAACTTCAAAAGCGATCATATCTTCGGTATATTCGAGTTGATGCTTCCCCATAAGTTTACTCATTTTCTGCATTTTTAATCTGTTTATATTTCCAAGCCCATCAAAAAGAGTTAAGGATGAATATAGATTATAACTATTGCTGAAAGAGTTTACATTTGTATAGGTATTTGTTTCAGAATCAAGTCCACGACCAAAGTTAAATGATGCTGAAGTATTTGCATTTATGGATGGCAATAACTGCCCGATGGCTTCCAGATAATTCTGATGATAAATGCTATTTTGTGCTTCTTGTTTATTTCTTCTGGGGCTGTGTTTTATTCCATATTCCATACACTCCATAAGAGTCCATTTTTTTTCTTGAGAATAAGCTGTTAGGCTTATCAGAATAAAGAGTATAGCAGCTAAGTATTTCATAATAATATTTACAGTTTTACTTATTTACAAACCAATTTCATGCCAAAACATATAAAAACATGTAATAAAGACTATTACATGTTTTCTGCTTTTTTATTAGTGTAAAATAATTTTACACGAGATGTTTAATTTCTTTATTACTTTTCAGTAAAAAAGAACAACTCTGTTCGATAAATACAATTATGAAAGTTTATTTCTCTTGTCGAAAATAGCTTTTAGACAAGAAATAGGAAGGATATATTTTTTAAGGTATAGACAAATAACAACAGAGTCCTTTTTATAGATTAGATAAAAGAGACTTCACCGACAGAAGATTATTTTGATTAATATCGGAATTGAAGAGTTAAAGTAAACGCATTGTCTTTTAGATCATTCTCGAAACCAAGAAGATTAGCGGATGTTTCATTTCTAATTATTTCATAGTAAGCTTGTAGTTCGACATTTTTGTAAGCATGCCAAATAGCACCGAATCCCACCGTACTATATTTGACGTCAGCTCTGTTTGTGCCGTTCAATCCAATATTATTGCCCGATACTTTTGTGTTCGGATCGTACCAGTCGTACTTAAGTAAGGCTTCGAAAGGTAATTTACCAATATCCTGAATTAAGAAAATATACGCTCCCGTGAAATTTCGCAGATAAGTATCATGCGACGGGCGTACAGAAGATTGAGGACTTACTGTTCCATTTGCCGAACCGGGTTGTTTACCAAATATATATTCAGCTCTTAGCTGTGTTCCTCCAAATGAGTTTGCCCAATTTGTTTGCAGATCAAAACCAAGATATTCACGTCGGGCAAATCGACCTAAGTTTTGAGGGTTTGAGTTCAAGACAAAACCACCATCTTGCATTCTGTATACATTTTGTGTTCCTTGATATACACTACCCAGATAATAAGAAGTTCCGACTGTGAGGGAAGCATTTTTTCCAATTTTAGGAGATGCAGTCAAGTGGCCGATAAAATCCCGTCGGTTATCACTTTCCATAGATATACCATTTCCGGCGACTAAAGCTGTTTCCAAAGAGAATATATCAAGAGGAGACCCATCTTTTGCTCTGAATTGTATACTCGCCCCTAAATCACGTTCGCCCGGAAACAAAGTGGTAATAATTCTCGAACGTTCGGGGGACTCTCTGCGTGAAGATGAATATCCTATTTCGTGCCCGAAAGGACGGAAGAAAAGTCCTGCCTGAATAAAGCTGGTTTTAAACCAAGGGTCTTTTATTTTCAGATAAGCATCTCTGGGTGCAATACCTCTTTCTGTGATATCAATCTGAAATACTACAGAGGTTAAACCTTCTTCGTAAGTCGTTTTTATACGCCCCCTTCGGATACCTACACGGTTAAAATTTTTGTCCGGATTTTCATTGGGTCCGCCTATTCGTATATTAGCGTCCTTTTGAGCCGATATAAATTGAGGTTGAAAATATCCGCTTAGCTTGATATTATTGAGTCGGTTAACGATTCGCTCTAAATTCTCTACTCGATGTTGAAGTTGTTCATTATCATTTATACTATCTTTTTGGGCAAAAAGATAACTCGACAATGTCAAGCACAGGACAATGAGGAGAATGCGTTTAGTAATCTTCATATGATAATAAATAACAAAACAACTTATTTTTATGTATTTACAAATATATCTTTTAATTATTAGATATCACTTTATGACTCCTTTTTTTTGACACAATGTAAAATTCTGCTTCTTTATATTATTGCAGGAATTCTACCACATATGGATATAAAACGTCGTTATTCACAACATAACTTCCATGATCATGTCCTTTTATTATCTTTAATACTGCATTAGGCATTGTGTTGACAATATTTTGAAAGCTATCTTCATAATACAGGTCATCTTCTGCTCCGATAACCAGGGTCGGAGTATTGATTTCTTTTAAATCGTCTAATTCGATATTCGGTTGCTCCAGCATCATTTTAAATAATGGATCTTGCGTCTTTTCGTATTCTTCAGCAATCGAGTTATATATATCCAATTTAAAGTCGGTAGGTTTTAGATTAACTCCAAGTAACACCATTCGGTTGAACGTCTGAGGATATTTTAAAGTAAGTAATAAGCTTATAATTGCTCCATCACTAAATCCTATTACTGACACATGTTTCAATTCTAGTTTTTCGATAAATTGATGAATGTCTTCGGCCATAGTTTCATAAGTGAAATCTTCGGTTCTTGTACTGCCACCGTGGTTACGGCTATCAATAGCATAGATCGTAAATTGATTTTCTAATTTACTTACCAGTTTATCGAATATTTTTAAATCTTCTCCATTGCCATGTAATAAAATGAGCGGATTACCATTTCCTTTTACAAGGTAGTTAAGCGTAATATTATTGACATTTATTTCCATGTGTTTTGATAATTAAGGTCTCAGACCTGTCCTTTTTACTCTGATAATTAAATTGTGATAGTCTGTTGCAATCCGAAATCGCGTCATTAAATACTTTAATACAGATATATATAATGAACTGATTGTACTCTACACATTGTTTACCTTCTGTTGGCTAGGTATACAACTCTAATATAATTATATTTGTAAGAATAATGACTAATTAATGGGAAATTCATCACCAAACGAAATATTTACTCTTGCAGCCGATATTGTGCTTAATACGTCGCAATCGGTTTTTCTAACAGGTAAAGCCGGTACAGGTAAGACAACATTCCTGCATTATATCCGTGAGCATGCAGATAAAAATGTAATAGTGGCTGCTCCAACAGGTGTAGCATCAATAAATGCAGGGGGAGTAACCTTACATTCTTTATTACAGCTTCCATTCGAGCCGTTTATACCGAATCTTGAGGGTAAAAAGAAACTTGAATTTCATTTCAAATTGCGTAAGTCGAAGATTGAGATGTTACGTGAACTCGATCTGCTCATTATAGATGAAGTCAGTATGCTTAGAGCAGATATGCTCGATGCTATAGATTATTTATTGAAACGTTATCGCAATAATCAGCAATTATTTGGCGGTGTACAAATTCTCTTCATAGGAGATATGTATCAACTTCCACCGGTGGTACAACAGCATGAGTGGGATCAAATGAAAGAGTATTATCCGTCCCCATTCTTTTTCCATGCTCAGGCACTGCAAAAGAATATGCCTTTGTATATAGAATTAAAGACTATTTACAGGCAAAGCGATCAGGTTTTTATCGATATTCTTAATCGTATTCGCAATAGCTGCACAACGTCTGCTGACCTACAAATACTGAATAAGCGTTATAATCCTTCTTTTAAGCTAACAGAGGAAAACAGATATATTGTTCTTTGTACCCATAACTATAAAGCTGATAAAATAAATAATGATGAGCTGGCTCGTCTGACTGCAAAAGCTGTATCTTTTTCGGGGAAGATAAGTGGCGATTTTGCGGAGAACTCTTTGCCTACCGACTTTAATCTATTGCTAAAGGTTGGAGCACAGGTTATGTTTGTAAAAAACGATGCAGGAGAGAAACGTCGTTATTACAATGGAAAACTGGCAGTCGTTAGTTTTTTATCAGAAAAAAAGATAATCGTCCGGTTCGAAAACGGTCATGAAATGGAGCTGGAGGAAGAAACATGGCGCAATGTCCGTTATTCGTTAAACGAAGACTCCGGAGATATTCAAGAAGAGGAGCTTGGAGCATTTACTCAATATCCGATCCGATTAGCTTGGGCTATTACCATACATAAGAGTCAGGGCTTAACTTTCGACCGCGTTGTAATTGATGCAGGACATGCTTTTGCTGCCGGTCAGGTGTACGTGGCACTCAGCCGCTGTACTTCTCTGAATGGGATAGTATTGTTTTCTCGTATTACGGCAGACAGTATTCGCACGGATGAGGGAGCTATAGCTTTTAGCCGTAAAGAGTTGAAGCAAGACTACCTACAACAAATATTAGAGCAGGAAAAACCTTATTATTGTGCTGAACGATTAAAAAAGGCATTCGACTGGTCACCCGTAGTCCGTAGTTTGCGTTCGTTCTATGAATTAGTCTCAAGCAAGACCATTCCCAACAAAGAGGAAGTTCAAAAATTAGTTTCACAATTGTATTGTAAGGCTGAAGAACAAGAAAAGATATCCCAAAACTTCAGAAAGGAACTTCATTCCATATTATATACATCCAACCCTGATATCTATTTAATAAAAGATAGGGTAAATAAGGCTGTCTCTTATTTTCATAAAGATCTGCAACAAAACATTATTCTACCAATAGAGAATCACATTAACAGTTTAAAGAATGCTTCTAAGGTAAAAGCGTATTTGAAAGGGATACGTGAGATTGATGCTACTTTATTATCATTTCTGGCTAAGTTAGAGCATATACGCTATGGTAATATTAACCTCACTGAAAATATTATTTTTGACAAAGTAATCATTCAAAAAGCAGAAGAGGTACAAGTTGCTGAAAAGAAAGAGAAAGCTCAAAAAGGAGATAGTCAACGTATTACTCTTTCGTTATTTAATGAAGGAAAATCGGTAAAAGAGATTGTAGCTGAACGTAATTTATCCACTACTACAATTGAAGGGCATTTATCGGGTTTTATCCTTACTGGTGATTTGTCTGTTGATAAATTAATCTCTAAAGACAAGCAGGATTATCTCATCCCCCGATTAAAGGAAATACCATTTAACACTCCTTTATCGAGTATCAAAGAGAACTTACCAAAAGAATATAGCTATCTGGATATTAAATCAATAATCAATCATCTGAGATGGTTGAAAAGCTCTTCTGAATAAAAGGGAAAGGAGTTGGATGAAATGATGATGGGTTGCTAAAAATTCATTCTTTTATGATTGAATACATTCTCATATCTATAACAGCACCATTCTTTACTGCATTTTTTCTTAAAGTGCCTTCGCATTTAAAGCCGCATTTTTCAAGTATACGGCATGAGCCTATATTATGAGCAAATGGTTCTGCAAAAACTCTGATAATATCAGTATTCTGAAAAATATAATCACATATTTGTTTTACAGCACTTGTTCCAATCTCTTTGCCCCAATACGGTTCTGCAATATAATATCCCAATTCGGCTGTTTTTGAATGTATATTTGTCTGGCGAAATAGGCCTATACTACCGACTGCCTTGTCTTCAATAGTGATTGCAAAAGCATATACTATTTCGTTGTCTGCGGCGAGCATTGTAGCAATGTATTCTTTGGCATCTTTCGGTGTATAAGGAAAAGGTATACCATCTCTTAAATTATCAAGAATCTTTTTGTTGTTTAGAGCTTTCGAAAGATCGTCTGCATCTTCTATTCTCCACTGGCGTATTTTACAATCCATTTTATTTTCTATTTATCTAATCCCACTAAGATAGATATTCTACTAATAGGAATCTATAGTATTGATATAAAAAAAGACTCTAAGTAACTGTTACATCATCAGCTAATAAAACTCCACACATCATCAAGCCGGCAGTCATTGTTGATCCAAACACTAGTTCTCGGATCATAATACCTAGCCCCATAATAATACAGTCCTGTCTCTTCATCCAACTCTTTGGCATTAAACAGGAATGGCGTATTCCATTTATTGTTGCATTTTTCGATAAACACTTCACCGAGTGGAATACACCCAATATGCTGTACTATTTCATTTTCCTGCCAAAAGAGATATACAAATATCCCGCAACGCAAAATTGCAGGATATTCTAAATAGTTCATTATTCGTTAAGAACAAAGATCTTTTACAAAAGAATATTCTTCTTTCGGTAAATTCATATATTCAATTATATACTCAATCAGATCAAATGTTTCTTTATCTATATGGATATCATATTCATATAGTTGATCTACTACAGTATCTAAAGAAAGACCAAACTCTAAATTGTGTAATAATTCTTGAGCAGTACTGACATCTTGTTTTTCCAACCCTAGCATAGAGGATCTATCTATAAGTAACTGCAATTTTTCTTTTAGTTTATTATTCATCATTTTATAGGAAAAGCTGTTATTATTTCTGTATGAGTTGTAATTACTCTCATTTTTGTACCTTCATAAACTCCCTCTACTACAAATCTAACTGGCTTACCACTTTTTGTTAAAGTTTCACCTACTTTTCCTGTTTGCTGTACCCATGGGTTATTTACTGCGACACTAGATATTGCATGCATTATTTTGTCATTACTCCATTTCATAGGAAACATACTTTTTTTGCCTGATAATCCATTTATAAAACTTTTTACACTACCAAACCATGCATGCCCTCCTCCGGTGAGATCTCCAGCTATTATATGCGTAGTTCTTGCTTCATTTGCTAAGTTTAGAAAAGAGCTGCTTTTGGTAGCTCTTATTCCACCTTTTAATGCAGTAGATTCAAAACTAAGTAGACCTAATGAACCAAGCTCTACTGCAGACCATCCAATATCCGAACCCGTTACATCTTGCCCATTTGCAGATTTAGCAATAGTAGTCATGGTAGAACCCAAAGGGTGAACAGCAGCTATACCTTCATTTAAGGAATTAACATAATTAGCAGCCGATTCTGCTCTTTGCGCTCCTTGTTCTAATTCTTGTAATTGAGATTTTGCTTTTTCAATACCCCGCGAACTGGAAGAGGCATTATTCTCGTTGCCAAAGAAAAACCTATCTAAACATTTACTCAAAGTAGCAAGGAATCCTCCCCCGTCTCCATCTTCCCCCTCCATTCCTGTCGGATCAATATACTTAACCGGATTCTGATAACAATACTGATAAGGCGTACCTGTTTTCTCAACTAATGGATCAACCCCATAAAAGATAGACACTCTCGGATCATAATACCTAGCCCCATAATAATACAGTCCCGTCTCTTCATCCAACTCTTTGGCATTAAACAAGAATGGAGTATTCCATTTATTGTTGCGTTCTTCGATGAAAACCTCTCCGAACGGCACATACTCGATATGCTGAACAATTTCTCCGTCCAAATTAGTAATTAAAGACGAACTGCCCAAATGATCGGAGTGATAATAAAATTGGTACAACTCAGGATTGTCGTTTTTAGAAGGATCAAAAGAACGCAGAGTAGTATTATCATTACAGCAGAAACCACCACCATTTACATAATCATCATTATCCTTTCCATAATAAGGTACTTCAAAATATGCGTAACGGTCTTTAATCGTTTGCTGTGATTGCTGGTACTTAGCCTTGTAATCTACTTTAGCGCCATCGACTTCCGATCCTGCGTATTCTACCCTGCGTGGGTCTTGTCCGTAAGAGTCCAGATCACCAAGCTTGGAGACTATTCGTTGTGATCCGATATAAATATGTTTAGTATACTGTCCGCCTTTACTGACTACCAGATATGGATTGATATAAGCCGTAAAGTCAGCCGTCTGGGTTCGTCCTCCGCTAAACACATCGTTTACATAAATACCTTCGTCATCGCCGCTGGTCTTAACCACACGCTCTCCCGAAGCATCATACCAATAACCGGAAATAAATCCGTTGTCGTTGATAGCCTGCAAACGGTTCTCTTCGTCCCAAAGTAGTTTGCGTTCATTGGCTTTTTGCGTTGCCTGTCCGTCCTGCTTTTCTCTGGCTGTATTTACATACACCAAATTGCCATTAGGGTCATACTCATAAGCATGGTCTTTGGTAATCTTATCCTTAGCGGCATCACCTTCGGTACGGTAATTCTCATCTTTCAGATTAGCAATCTGATGAGGTTTCTCACTGCTGTAAGCATAAGACAAATCATAACCTGCTTTAAGGATACCATCAAACTGGATGCCCTGTTGCTGCATATGCTGTTTCTTGCTTGTGATATTGTGCAGATTGTCATATGCCATTTCCAGCGTATAGGAAGCTGTTTTAGTTCCTGTTCCCAGATAAGTACCCGTTGCACTTTGCAGACGATACAAACCGTCATAATTATAGGTATGACTCATTTGCCCTCCCATGCCTGTTACGGGTGCAGGTGCAGTGTTGATTACGCTTAGTACGTTATCTACTTTGTCATAAGAATAGGCATTGTTCATAATCTGCTTGCGAGTATCTTTACCCGAAATTACCATCAGATTAGATAATCTTCTTCTTTGAGCATCGTAACTATAGTTGGTTTCGGCTCCGTTGCAGTATTTCATGTAGATGCGTTGCTCGAACTTGTCGTAACCCAGCTTGTTCACATAGTTGTATGAATAAGCTTTTTCGCCTTTCATGCTTTCGAGCAATCCTGCAGTATTGTAGTTGTAGCTAATCTTCTCGCCGTCGGGATAGATCATTTCTTCGATACGGTTCCATGAGTCGTATTTCCATTGGGTAACATAAGTCGCGATCGCCTGATTAGGGATAATTACCGTTCTTTTTACTTTCGTCATTTCGCCCAGTCTGCCGTAGAAGAACTCCTGTGCTCCGGTGGCGTCTTCCTGTAACATCAATCGTCCCACACGGTTGTGTGAAGCATTTTTGTTACCGTAACTGTACTTGACATTATTTCCAGGATGATTCGGATAATTAACTGATAACAAACGACTGTACTCGTAATCATAGGTAATAAACTTACCTTCTTCTTCCAGATTAGCAGTTTGTTTGCTTAACAGATTACTTGCATTGTCATACTTTAGGTTTGTTACTCCCGATGCAGGGTGTATGACCTGCGTACGACGACCTGCCATATCATAAGCCGATACCGTTTCATTGTCTCCGTTATCAATCGCTTTTATCAATTGGTTAATCGGGTCAAACTCGAAACGGGTGGTAATCGTTCCGTCAGGTCCCGAAAGTTGCTCGGTCTTGATGGTCAACCCGGAGCCATTGGTAAAGGTCGATTGTTTTCCTCCCATCGCATCAGTAACGGTGGTTACTAGTGTACGGCTGTTATTGTCTTTGGTATAAGCCATCAGTGACTCACTGTTATCGGGCAGGATAGTTTTTATCGCCCTGTCCATAATGTCGTATTCCGATTTGGTTGGAGTTACGCCATCGAATGCAGGATTGAACACTGTTTTGCTCCCCATATTTTCAGATACAGGATAGAATGCTTCTCTTACACGACCAAATGGGTCAAACTTAGCACGTCCGCTGACAATCATTACTTTTTTATCCACCGGATTGGTTCCGTTAGTAGTTTCAGTTATCACACCGTCTTTTTTCACCTGTATTGCTCTTCCTAATCCATCTGTGAATGTTACCGTTTCCAGATCATCTGTCGGGTTCTGTGGATCGTAATGTTTTGTTACGGCATAGGCAGGCGATTTAATTCCTGTTGCATCTTTTACAATCTGTGGATGGTATTGGAACTTAATAGTATAAGGTAGCCCCAATACCTGTTCGTTAGGTCCTGTGATTGTTTCTACACGTCCAAACTGGTCGATAGTAGATTCAAGCGTGTAACCGTTCATGTCACGGGTTGTCAACGGAATACCGAAACGGCAATCGTAGTTTTCCATTTCCGAGCGATAGCCGAAGGCATCTTCCACCCGTTCCACGTACATATTGTAGTCTCGGTCATACAGGTATTTATAGAACATACGTTGTCCTTTGCTGTTGGCCGGAAGTGTTTTTTTGGTAATATTACCGTATTTGTTATAGGTAATGTCGATCTCTGCTTTATTGCCTCCTTCATCAAGAGTCTGAGTTACTTTAGTCAGGTGGTTGGCATAGGCAAGATCATATGCCGCTTCTGTTTGGCGGTAAAGTTTACCGTCCGAACCTTTTACCTGAACTTTGACTGGAAGACCAAGAATATGCTTGTTCAGATTGTTAGTATATTCAACAAATGTTTGGTAGTTGAATGCTCCTGTTCCTGCATTACCCAAAGCTCCTTTATCGCTGTATTTATAGCTTTTAAGATCTCCGAAATAGCCGTTCAAATAATATTCGTAGTAGCTTTCGTTAGCTGTCATACCGTCCGCCTGTCCTTCGTATACTACCGATTTGGCGTATTTCATCGGGGTAAAGGCTATGGCACGGTCTGAACAGATCGAGTTATCCGAAACGAAGCTGTAAGTATCTGCTGAAGCGGTTACTTTGTAGCTGTGATATTCGTTTACGCTTTCTGCAAATTTATTACCTGATGCATCTTCCACAACCGAGCGTTTTTTATTGCCTGCGGTATAAACCGAATTTACATCGTATTCCTGTATGGCTTTACGATACACTTTGTCTGCATCTGTGGATTCGGTGTCTATGTTTTTGGTGATTACTTTGCCGAAGCCTAAGAATTCACGTTCGTGACGTTCTTGTTTTCCATCAGCGTATTCGAAGATGGTTTTCATATTGGCTCCGTCGTCTAAAATACCGTCATTGATTTCTACAGATTTCATAACCCATTTACCTCCGGGGTGATCGTAGGTGGCTAGTGAGCGGTCATAATCTACAGTAAAGCTTCCTCCTAATGGATTATTTACAGATTTCAGTTTGTTGGTACGGGCAATAGTAGAGCGATAAACGGTCATCTTTCCGTCTTCGTCGGAAGAGACGATTTCAGGGAAGCCATCACCGTCAATATCACGAAGTTCCATCAAAGAACGGCTCATACTTTTGGAAGCATTGACACTCGGATTGATCGATAATTTTAATGGTGCAAATGGTATAGGAATCAGAATATTTGCAGAGAATGCACCATTTAAGGATTCGGCAGTAGAAGCTGACTTGCTGACGCTGCTAACACCTTGCCAAAGTATTTCCGAGGTAAATCCATTACCTGTATTGAACGAGACATAGATATTATTGCCCGATTTGTGAACCTTATCAGGTAATCCATCCGAATTAATATCCATCAATGAATAGTTTTCATTGCTGGATGTTGTAGTTAATCCAAATCCGGCTGAATAGCTACCACCACCAAAGTTAACGCCGAGACTGGCATTTATCGTGTTGCTTTCTCCTTCTTGGATCGATTGTAAATCCCAATCAACAGGATCGGCAAATCCATATCCCAGATTTAATTGTACCTGTTTGTTTGATAATATTTTATCCGGTAATCCGTCTCCATTTACATCCATAAAGGTTTCGGTAGCCCAATCTTCATTTTTAGGAACATCACCACTAACAGCAACTTTCATATTTTTGGCATTCTCAATCGCGGTTAAAGCTTCGCCTTGTTTTTTGTCATTGTCTGTTAACCAAGCTCCTGATCCTTTTCCCTTAAAACCATTTTTAATAGCAGCACTAGCTCCAATAAATTTAGCAGTATTAGAAACATTCGAAAAGGCATGAACGGCACTACCACCAAGTCCCCAGCTTTTTGATTTACTTTCACTTTTATGATTACCGATACCTTCTAGTTTTTCCCCATCAAATCCTCCTTTCGAATTGGTAAATTGAATCTGATTTCCAGTAATAATATCAGGGTATCCATCTCCATTCATATCGGCATAGGAGAGGGTGATCCAGCTCTTACCATTCGAAGCACTGGTAGTTACTCCCATTGCACCTGTCATATCCGCTTTACTGGAACTTTTGTTTTCCAATGTAATTCCAACTGCTCCCGAACCTTGAAGACAACTGCCGGTAACACCACTGGTATTTCCCAGATTAGCTAAAGGATTTATTAAAACGACATCTTGTTCGTTTAACCGAGAACTACTTATTATTGACCCTTTTATATAGCTATTTATATCCTGGCCCAACCATGAATTATTATTGTCTTTATTGATTGTCATCGGAACAAAGACCATAGTTACAGGATCTACATTATCACTCTCATTTTGAGGTAATTTCAATAATGATTCATTGATCGGATTGCCAAAACGCCCATCATTGGCATTATAGACAAATTGTCCCCAACCACGATACATTACACCAAATCCGTCATAATCACGGCTTGTAAACGTATTTACGTTTATGGTACTTACTACACCTGCTGTAATTGTTGCTTTAGGAATTCCTAATTTAGTCAAGAAGGTCTTGTCAGCTACATAATATTCCACCCAAATAGGTCCTGCTGTTGCAGTTAAATTAATGATATTAGAGGTTGGCATTACAACTCCATTAGTAATTGTAACCTCTTGCTTAGCCAACAAACCTGTAACATTTTTGACAGCCATTAATAATTTACCATTGATCGCAGGATCAGGCATCACTGGAAGCCCTGAAAAAGAAGGAGCGATAGCAATATTTCCATCTGAAGCTAAATTATAAGCCTGTCCTTCAAATGCATGATTGGCATACACCGAATAAGTAACGGTGGCTTGCGTTTTCAGATCCATACCATCAACCATATAGTCAATTCTGGGAGCCCATTTGATTTTTTCTAAAGCCACGTTAGTTTCACTAAGAACTTCGAATTTGAGGTTTGATCCCAAAATACTATTAGCAACATTGATAGTTAAATCTCCTGAATGAGTTTCATTCCAGTCGAATACTTTCTGATATACTACACTTTGTTGGTAGGAAGGGTTTGTTGTCCCATCCTCGTTTTTCTCATCATTGGATAAAGTAACTTTCAGTGTAATCTTATCCGAAGTCACTGGTTTTTCAAAATTTCCAGTAATCTGTAATGAAACAGGTTTACTTATCCGAATCAGGTTATCTTCACTTAATACATCTGCTTCTGTAACCTTATATATGGCTGTTCCTTGACCATTAGCATTTGTAATATTGGTTCTATCGGTATACGTTATGACTGGTGACCATGAAACTTGGTCAAATGCACCATTCGACATTTGGTCAACCCCCGATTGTACACGAAAATAGACTTTTTGTCCTTTCGTAATAGTTATACTACTTACATTCGCAGGATAATTAGAGAAATCGCCTTTATCAATCAGTTGATTCCATTTTTCGCTACTTCCTACCTGAATAGCAACGCGTACTCCATCAGCTTTGGCATATTCTTCTTCATCGTATCCGGCTTGTGGTGCTTGCAATTGAACATTGCTTTCAATTTTGACAGTTCCACTAAAAGGAGCTTCCCATACCCGAACTATATCTTGTAATGGAGAATTCTTGATTAATTCCCTTTGCTCTTCATCGTTAACTTCTGTATCACTGGTATCAACAATTCCACCACCCATAATCGGACTGGGTGTATCACTACTACTTAAGGTAAAGGTTGGAACAAGTTTTCCTCCAACTAATTCAATATGATTAAAATAGACTTTGCCATTGGTTACTAAATCGACTAATCCATCATTGTTTACGTCAGAGAAGTAAGTGTTGGTTTTATTGGTTGTATTGCTGTTATCATATCCTTTAACGGCTGTCAATCCTAAATATCCGACATTAATATTAAACCCTTTTGTTGTTGTACTGGTGGTTGATTTTGAGAATTCTTTAATACCTTTTATTTCTATGGCATCACCATATTTAGTTTCAGAATCAGTTGATTGGGAAATATTAGGACGGTAATATAATTTGCCGTTTTCTTGATAAACCTTATCTGCTAAACCGTCTCCGTTTATGTCTACCAATGCAGATAAACCTTTGGAGGTACTTTTGCTATAACCTAAGCTACCGCCTATTGTTCCGCTTTTTGTTCCGGCATCCCAATTCCAAGGACCGATACCGACAAATAAAGACCCTCCTGCGGATGTTGTAACATTACCACCCAAAGCACTCGCTTTATCACTAAATCCGGGGACACCCAAATTCGCAACGGGATTAATAAATCCGGCATCTATACCATCATCGTGTAACTTCCATGTCTCAGCATCACTTTTAAACGGCTTATATCCGTTTTTTGAATCCACATCATCATAATAGTCCATCGTATGGCTTGCAAACTCGGCCCCATAAGCATCCAGATGCGTTATCTTATCGAGTATATTGGTATTAAAAGCACCGCTTTTATAAGCGAAAGTATAGCTTCTGAGTGTTTGCCCTTCAAAAGCAATATCCACCTTATTCAGTAACTTATTGCTTGAAGTAAGGAAACCATATCTTGCCGAATTGGTTTTCTTATCTTTCTGAGTAGTACTTGTTAAAGTAACTACCGTATGTGGATCGCTGCCTTTATTACCGGCTCTTACTTCTTTCAAGTAAATAGCTTTGGCTGTAAGACTGCCTTTAACGACTTCATCAACTGTTTCGTAGATATATTCGATATAATCGCCGTGCAATTCTTCAATGCGTGACAATTTCCATTCTACAATTACATCCTTGTTGCCACTTAATGTTTTTGCCGAACCTTTAAGTACTGCTCCATATGTATACTTTGTTCCCGATTTATCGGTTACTTCCCATGTATAATTGGCTGGACTACTTCCTTTACGAATGATTTTTGAAAAACCGCCTTCATTTCTTGGATAGAACTGGCGGTCTGCCTTACGGTTGATTTTATCGCCACGGTGAGCTACAGCACTTTGTCCTGCATCATCCATCATCATAAGCAGACTTCCGCCCATCGAATAGGTCTCGGTTTCTTTTGCATCGTCATAGCGAGGTACGCCCCAACGTGTATCTATCAATATACCTGGAGTGCTTAAATCCCAGCCTTCGCCTAACCAACCGGCTCCACCATCGGAGTTGTATTGAATACCCAGGCTAGGTTGCATACCATTACGTGCCGGAGGCATTTCAAAACCGTAGCTCAATCCTGCCGAACCTCTGTTATTAGCTGCAGGAGGTGCTATAACCTGTACTTTTGCTGTAGGGTCAGCTGCCTTGATGTCGTTCATCATAGTCGGGGCAAACCCTTGTGTTTCGGGTGATTCGGGTGTTTGTATCACCCCATTTATCATATCTGTAAAGTGAGTAGTGGTAGATACAATCAGTTGATTTTTTTTATCGATCGTATCACGTTTTAATGCGACCCAGTGTTTTGTATCGAGGTCAAAATAATAAGTTTTGATATCATCCTCAGTATAACCATTCGGTAATTTTGTACGGTCGTACTTGATAGTTACTTTAGCTCCGTCGGCAAAATGTTCTCCATGAGGAAGGAAACGATACCCTTTATGTGAAGCCGTTACATTACTCATAGCCATATCCAAAGCAGGAAGGTCGATGTATCTCAGTGTAGTGATCGAGATATCTTTTGTTGCCAGAAGAGCTTTCGAATCCACATTCAACAGAGCTGTTTCAAGTTTCAAATCTTCAGCAATACCTTTCTTGAATGTTTTAGAAGTTTGTTTGGTATTGTTATTCATGGCATACTCGATATCGGCAGAAGCACCGTTTGTAAAGTTGATTTCTTTACTTACTTCCTTACCATTTGCAAGTATGGCTTTTACATTTATTGTTCTGTTTGCATTTAACGGAACAACAGTTTCAAATTCGCCTTTGGAAGCATTTATCTGTTTTCCATCGACATAAATTTTAGAACCGGCTATGTTCTTATCTTGAATAAAACCATGTACATAGGCTTTATTATCATAGCTTGTTTGTGTTGCGTTTACGATCAGAGGAGATTGGTTTGCTCCTTTTTCCACTTCAATGGATAGGTTCTTTACCTTGTATCCGTATTCCGCATTCTCGGGTAAACTGAACTGAATCTGATTGTCTCCTTTTTTCAGCCATGCAACATTTAGTTGTTCTCGTTGTAAAGCCGACTTATCCGATAGTTTTACTAAATAACCGCCTGTTGCCAATCGGTCGTTAATGCTTTTGGGCACATTGGTATAATCGGATACACCTTCCAGTTCATAACTCAACCAGACTTTATCATTTTCAGAGAATGTCTGATCTATGCTGATGGTGAAAATATTATCCGAAGGGTTGTCTAGTTGTTTACCTGCATAACTGCCAATAATTCCCTCTTTATTGTTTGATAAATATTGAATTACGGCTGTTTTTACGGCTTCTTTCCCTTGTTGGACTGAATCTAATGGTTGCACATCCACCGCATTGCTTGCAGTTGTTGCCGTTATCTGCTTGGTATTGCTTTCAGCCGAAACAGAAGCATATTCTTGCGGACTTTTCTGAGAGAAGGTCACCGCTCCCAAAATCCCGGCACACGCTATCAGTATGCCGATGAGTATATATTGTTTCTTTCTGGTCTTCATATTTTTATTTTTCTTATTCGATGTGTGTTAAGAATTATTATTTAACCATTACTTTTTTACTGTATTCCCCATTAGTTGTAATTGCTTTGATGATGTATACACCTGCTTGTGTAAAGTCAAAATCAGCTTCCTGCAATACACGAGGAGTAGGTAGATCAACCTTCTTGATAAGGATTCCCGTCATACTATAAGCCGTAAAGGTTACTACTTCGGGTTCTGCAAATGTTACACGGGCAGTGACAGATTTCGTATCTCCTGCATTCTTGTAGAAAACATTCATATTATCACTTTCAGCCTGAGGTTGTACAGTTTGCTGAGATTCTCCCAGTGGATCTCCGTTACACGAATCTTCGAGTGTTACTCTATAAGTAAGGGTGGCATTATTCGACTGTCCGATGGTCAAGTTGTCCATCTTTGTCCAGTTGTAATCGGCCAGATTGAAGAATCCGGTGGCTGTTACATTGAGTATCTCAGCAGGACCAAAGCTGGTATCGATCAGTCCATAGAATTTCAAGAGGTAATCGAGCCATGAAATACTGCCTGTGCCAATTTGAGTACCGTTCTTCTTGTATTTAAGACCGCTCATGGTTTTTTCAATACGGACAACATCGCCTACAGCAACTGTGCTCAGAACGGATGTAGCTACTTTTCCGTTGGTTACGACATATAGGTTTGCACCCTGCTTCTTCAATCCGTAATGAATGATATTCTTAGTATTGTTTACATCTTCAACAAAGGTGGTGTAACCAATCATATACGAATCGGTGAGATTGGAGATTGTCCATTCCAAAGCTCCGTCCATAACTGGTAAGCAGTTGGTTGTCTTGGCACGGGTGGGTTTAATAGTTGCATCGGTATTCTGGAAGTTAAATCCTCCGGTTTCCGTGATTGCAAGGTCGTAAGTTCCTCCTCTGAGCCCGTTTATTTCAATGGTGTAATCGAATTCTTTGCCTGATTTGACAACCTGTCCTGTATTTAAATCGGTCAGTCTATAGTTAAATGCGGGATTTCCCGAAGTTAGTCTTATCTTGATTTTTCCGTCCGCCAGGTTACAGGTGGGATCGGTTACTTCAATCTCTCCACCAATATCGGTTTCACGGTACATAAAGGTAAATTCATCGCCTGTGTTCAGAAAAACATTATTGAAAATAGCCTTTTGACGTGTGATATCGACTTCATCTACTTCAATGACTTCGGCTGTATTCAAATCAATGCTACCTGATCCTGAACGATCGATAACCAAAAAGCTGCGCCCCTTGCTATTATCTTTGAATTCAGCGGCACGCGTCGATGCGTAAGAGAGTTCTATCTTATTACCCGTATCGGTAAATCCGCCATGACGTAGTTCCCCTATTTTACTGTCGCTGCTACCCTTTAACATACTGATAGCTCCATAAAAAGGTTTATTCATATCTGAATCAGCAATCAGAATTTCAGTCTTAGCCTGTCTGGTTCCGTTCACACGCAGGAATACGATATTACCGCGTTTTTCTATTTCTATCTTTGAGGCCAATACCACTGAAAGTGCAGAGTTCTCAGACACTACCCCTTGTATGATTGGATATACGCTTCCTGATGTGGTGATGTAATAGCCGTAGTCGTGACTGCCGTTAGATAAAATGCTTTGATTCGAACCGAATTTAATATAGAAATTACCACTGATGGAGAATCCGCTCAGTCCCAGATAGCCGTCCGAATCCGCTAAAGGAATAGCAGTATAAGCTACTCCCTGTGCTGTAGTTGTGGAGGATTTTGTTACAGAAGATTTAAATCCGTTTGTACCGACAACAAGATCGTATTGCTGCCACGCAAGTGTTCTTTCAGCCGGTGTGGTAGCAAGTATATTGGTTTTAACAAGCCACTGGCGGCTCATTATTTTATATCCCAGCTTGCCTTCTATCTCTTTGATCTTAATAGCGTCGTTATTGTCTCCCCAGAAAAGGTAATTGTTGTCTTTTAACGGATTGGCATCCTGACGACCTAAAACAAGCAGACGAGAGGCCGACGAACGGTTATAAGGGTTGCTGTTGTAGAAATAATCGTTCTGGTCGGAGTAATTGGTTAACTCTTCGTAGCTTGTACCTGATTCCCATTGATAAAGTCCGCTGTTTTTATCCCTGTAAATAGCAGTAATCCGGTTATTGTAGTTAGGATTAGCTGCATAGTCCCAAAGCAGTTGCTCGTCACTTCCGATATAGGAAACCGGAAGAGATAAGCCGTATTTGATGGCCAGATAGGAATCGACCCGGCGTCTTTCTATCGGTGTAAGCAGGCGATTATAAGCGATCAGCTCCGGTATATAACCGCTGAAAGCCCTATTTTCGGCAGAACTTAACGAAAAAGTCGAGTTGTAGTTGACATTGGTTTTATTGTATGTGCTTCCTAAACTTAAGGTAGCTATATCTTTTTCTCCCCAGATACTTTTGGCGGGAGGAATACTGCGGTAATAGGCCGCTATCCGCATAGATTTAACCCGGAAATCATTAACATTTGATTCGGAGTCGTTAGATGAATACATTAAATCCATACCTTCGGACTGACCGTAATCGAATTTACTTTTACCACTTTCAATGCTCGGTATGATTTTATCAGTAGTTACCAGTACACCTTGCCCGGAACGTCCGTTTAACCCGTAGAGAATCATTTCCTTGTCGAAGTTGGCATTGGGTGCAAATACTCCTATAATAGTTGCCTGAGACAGGTTGGTGCGTTTGAGGCGTACCTCCCTTGTTTTTGTATCAAGCGATTTATTCAGGCTCAAAGCCGGATTGCCATTATAGTAACGGACAGAACTATTGGTGAACTCATCCCCGAAAGCGGCTCCCTGATCACTGTATACATTCAGGCGTAAGGAATCGCCACTGAAATCCTGCCAGCGGTAGGTTCCGTTCAGATCTGTGCCTGTAGGCCTTGCCTGAAACCACAGTTCGGGACTGCCCACACCTCCGGGCGACTGCGCAAAGAGGCTTCCTGTACATAGTGACAGGAGAAGTAAATGCGTAAATCGTTTCTTCATAAAAAAGTAATATTATTGGTAGTTTGCAATTCAAGTATAGATAAACTTCTAAAAGCCAAGCATGAAGCTTCTGACAATATATAGCCTAGGGAAGTTTCAGAGAACATCTCATAGTGGGAGTATTAAACAATAGTTAAAAAATACAACTATTGTTTCAATTGGCTCCGATTGTTATTTTAAGTTTATTTAAAAATCGATTATAGTCTTGTATGTATGTTTTATACGATTGTTAGTTAATATATAAGCTTGTTATTTTAACACAAAACTAAATTATTTATTTATATATCCCATTCAATTAATTAAGTTATTTTAGTTAAATTTGTTTAATGTAAACATTTCTTTAATCGAAAGTAAACACAACAACTCTTTAAATACTCTTTCAGACCTCTATCTGAGACAGTTTTTAGACATCCAATTCTAAGAGACTTAATTTAGCTTTTGAGTAAAGTGCAGCTTTTTGTTTAATTTCTACGAGAAATATCTTTCTATTTTTATGAACCTCTTGCAACTGTTTTCAAACTAGTTTATAGAGGATTTGAATATGTTGTATCAGCTAAAAGAGTATATTTGAAATCAAACTCCTGATCGATTCATACTATGAAAAATCTATTATTTATTATATTCTCTATCTTGTTTATAAATATTATTCATGGACAGAATAAACACACAAACAGCATATTACTTGCAGGGCAAGTAAAAGTCATAATAAATGATATTGATACTATTTATGCTACAGATAAACCTTTAGTGTTTATTGACAGAGAATTAAATTATGACATGGTAGATTCTATCGGTTTCTTTAAGATTGCGGTATCAAAGAAAAATAAACATTCTCTCAGAATAATTGGGTGGGGTTATAAAATTGAGTCCATTATTGATTCTGATAAGCAATCAACTAATAATTTAGTGTTATACGGCAATGTTGATTGTAAAGTTGATCAGTTTGTCGCCGAAAAAGACATTCAAAATAACAATATTAGGCTTATAACAATCGGAGGAGTTGTTCCTATAGCTAATACTTATCTAGATAATGACTTTGAAAGAAAATACAAACTCAAATATTTTGATTATGGGGATACACCTCCTTTTTTTGATTGTGTCAAAAAATACAATGAAGTAATTTTCAAATTTCTTGATGCAAAATACGGTATACAATGGAGGGTTAATGTTCGAAGAGATGTTGAAGGTTTATAAACGAAAGAAAAGATCGCCAAATTGACGACCTTTTCTTGTTTTGTGATCCTGCTGGGGCTCGAACCCAGGACCCCATCATTAAAAGTGATGTGCTCTACCAACTGAGCTACAGAATCTACCTATTTGCTTTTCTTTCAAAGCGAGTGCAAAGGTAGTATTATTATTTAAAAAATGAAATTTTAGGAGGAAAAATTCTAACTTTGTTTAGAATAGCTCTATTAAAGAAGCAATAGAAGCGTAAAATATTTGTAATAAATGAAAGATATACACCCTAACAATCAACAAACAAAATTAGCCAAAACTACACTGTGGCTCATGACAATAGGAGCAGGTTTGGTGGTTGCAAACAACTACTACAACCAACCCTTATTAGGAAAAATAGCCAGAGAGCTAAATATTTCAGAAGCGTCGGCAAATAATGTAGCCATGGTGACTCAAGTTGGATATGCAGCAGGATTATTTCTTCTCGTTCCATTAGGTGATATGTTCAGAAAAAGAAAAATCATAATTATAGATTTTATACTTATTATAGCATCACTTCTAGCTTTTGCTTTCAGCCAAAATATCACAACAATGATTGTTGCCAGCTTTTTTATCGGATTAAGCTCTGTTGTCCCTCAGATGTTTGTCCCTTTAGCTGCACAACTATCAGACCCTAAAGAAAAAGGAAAAAACGTAGGAATGGTTATGACCGGATTATTAATCGGCATTCTGGCCTCACGAATATTTAGTGGGGTATTAGGTGAATACCTCGGATGGAGAGAAGTGTATTATATAGCAGCAGGAATTATATTCATTTTATGGGTATCAATCTTCTTCTTACTTCCTGATATCAAACCGACTTTTACCGGGAGCTATTGGGGACTTATGAAATCTATCGCTCACTATATAAAGGCTGTGCCTAGTTTGCGTTTGGCTTCAGTAAGAGGAGCTTTAGCTTTAGGTTCATTCCTTGCCTTCTGGACTACGCTTACCTTCCACCTCGAAAGATCTCCTTTTTTTGCAGGCAGTGATATTGCAGGAGAACTAGGAGCTGTGGGTATTGGGGGAGCTTTGGCGGCTGCCATGGTAGGACGGATCGCCGACCGAGTCAACAAAAACACTTTGATAACCTGTGCTGCTATTTTAATGATATTATCATGGGGAGTTTTCGGCATTTGGGGATTTACATATGCGGGTCTTATTGTCGGTATTTTCGTTCTGGATGTCGGACTGCAGTCAATACATGTCAGCAATCAGACTATCGTATTTTCAACTAATCCTGATGCTACAAACAGATTAAATACCGTTTATATGACCAGCTATTTCATAGGAGGATCATTCGGAACTTTTGTAGGAGGGAAAGCCTGGGAATATATGGGCTGGAATGGAGTGGTACTTACAGGCGGAATATTTGTTATAGTACTTTTGCTTGTACATTTGATATTTTCTCGTAAAATCAAATAAATCCACAACTTTTTTTGTCACTTTAATAAAAAGCTCAACTGTAAGTTGTTATTTTGGAGTAGAGAAGAAATAAATAATTCTGCTAACTTAATCTGCTTAATAATGAGTAACAAGTCACATAAGAAATTCTCTTTAGAAAAAAGAGCTGAAAGCTTCAAATACGCTTTAAATGGATTAAAGATTGTATTCATAGAAGAGCATAATGCACGCATACATCTTATCGTATCGGTTATTGTTATAGCATGCGGTTTTATATTCCATATTTCCACTGTGGAATGGATAATTATTTGCTTTGCAATAGGACTAGTCATCTCAATGGAGATTATCAACTCAGCCATTGAGAATCTTTCGGACTTTGTATCTCCAGAACATCACAAATTAATCAAAAAAGTGAAAGACCTTTCTGCTGCTGCAGTACTCGTTTGTACTATATCATCCGTAGTCATAGGCATTCTCATTTTTTTGCCTAAAATAACTCATTTATTCGACCTATAGATAATCCTCGCTTAAAACCGACTAATCTGTCTATACCTGAAAACATTCTATACCTGAACCAATTATTATCTCTGTATGTTTAATAAAAAAGAAAACAGATATGAAAAAGATATTAGGAATAATCAGCCTCTTTCTGATAATATTATTTATCGGATGTAAAACAAAAGAGTTAAGTCCTGAGCAACAAATCAAAGCACAGGAATATGTAGACAAGATCGAAAGCCGAAATTTCATATTCAATGCAAACAGTGCCCAACCGATGTCGGGAAGATCTATCAATTTAAACTACAACTATTATCTAAAAGTAAGCAAAGATACAGTCATTGCCAACCTACCCTATTACGGACGTTCGTATGTTGCACCAATAAATCCAAGGGATATTAGTATCGATTTTACCAGTACAAATTTTCTTTATTCCGAAAACAAGAAGAAAGATGGGGCATATGAAATAAAGATAGTACCTAAAGATATAGCGAATCGAGAAAATGAAGGTATTTCGTTTTTGTTAAAAATCAGTCCTGATGGATACGCAACATTAAATGCATTGCCAACCAATAGACAAAGTATCTCTTTCTATGGTACAGTTGAGTGATTTGATATCTTTTCAGGAGATCCAGACTAAAACTTAAAACAGTTAAATTATCTAAATATAATAAATCAAAACCTAATTTAATTATAAGTAAAAGAAGACTGGGCTAAACAAAGAACAATACAAACAAAATAGAAAAACACTAATAAACAAAACATTAGACATAAAATTCAGTAGCTCGCAAAATGAAGTAAATAATCAGACTCACGTCTCCTTAGCTGGATATGCTAAATAACATATTAGACAATATAAAATAGTTGATTATCTTTAGTGGTGTTTAAAATAAGTTTGCAGAACTATTTGTTGCTTTGGTAAGCAAAACAACGATAGACAGTTATGCAATTTTAATATTTTCTTTTACTTATTAAAACAAACCCACTCTGCTCAAGAGTATGAAACCAATATCTAAGACAGCAAAGACACTACCTCGTAAACAAAGGAAGTTGCATCCGATTAAAGCAAATAATTTAGTTTTAATCGATAGAAGTGCTATTTTATTCGCTCAATAATTAGACAAGATTCAGCAAATTTAAAACAAATAATATATGTCAACAGAACCCAATGTAAGTGTTGGTATTTTATCAAGTAAAACCATCACATTTAGCTTCCATTCTGATTACAAACATCTTGAAAAAGAAGTTAAGAGCGAAAACTCGGTAGCTTATCAAGATGGAAAGATACTTTGGAACGGGATGCTTTACGAACAATTATTATTTGAACCCACAAAAGAAAATGCATCCTTTGTAATAAAAGATGTAATCATCGGAATTAATTTTCATTGGGAACGAAAAGAAGATCAAGAATTTCAGGGAGCCTTAAAACTGATTATTGAAGACGACCAGATAACAGCTATAAACCTCATCAAAATTGAGGATTATCTGACCAGCGTAATTTCGTCTGAAATGAGTGCAACAGCATCTCTCGAATTATTAAAGGCACATGCTGTAATATCCCGCAGCTGGCTTCTGGCACAGATCCAAAAGAATAAAGAAATAATAGCCGATAAAACTGATTATTCGGCATTTCAAGAAACCGAAAATGAGTTTATCCGATGGTACGACCGCGAAGACCATATTCATTTTGATGTATGTGCAGACGATCATTGCCAACGCTATCAGGGTATAACCAGAGCATCATCCAATATCGACACTGTAAAACAGGCTATTGCTGAAACCCGGGGACAAGTACTAACCTCAGAGGATAAGATATGCGACGCCCGTTTTTCGAAGTGTTGCGGGGGAGCTGTAGAAGAGTTTCAGAACTGTTGGGAAGATACAAAATTCTCATACCTTGTAAAATTAAGAGATGATGTGAATCCAAACGATTTGCCTGACTTAACGATAGAAGCGGAATCTTTGAAATGGATAAAAACACGCCCTACAGCATTCTGTAATACTCAGGATAAAAAAATATTAAGTCAGGTTCTCAATAATTACGATCAGGAGACAATGGATTTTTACAGATGGAAAGTCACATATACTCAGGAAGAATTATCTGCTCTTATATTAAAACGCTCAAGTATAGACTTTGGAGTAATTCAAGAGCTTATTCCTATACAACGCGGAACTTCGGGCAGATTAATAAAACTGAAGATTGTAGGTTCTAAAAAGACTCTGATAGTAGGTAAAGAACTCGAAATACGCCGTATATTGTCAAACTCTCACCTCTATAGTTCGGCCTTTTATGTAGAGAGAGAAGGCAAACAGTTTACAATCATCGGAGCAGGTTGGGGACACGGTGTAGGCTTATGCCAAATAGGAGCGGCTGTAATGGGCGAAAAAGGGTATTCGTATGACAAAATATTATTGCATTATTATGTAGGTGCAGATATTAAGCATCTGTACTAAGACCACAGACCTTTATATTGCTTTGGCAAGTATAACAAATACAGATTGTTATGACTATAGAATAGACCAATAAATTTTATTCTTTACTTAATGCTATTCTTGTTTATTGTTTTGTCGATACATAAGTAACAGAGAGGATTTAATGTCACATTTTGATTTTTCAGTCGAAAGTTTATCTATCAAACAGATAAAGAGCTCATTGGATAAGAAAAAATAAAAAACAGCAGAAAGATGTCACTTTTGTCATTTTTGTAATCTTTTCAGTCATTAACCATTGATAATCAGACCATACAAAAGATTACAAAAATGAACATTCAGTAACCCTACAATGGTCATGTTTGTAACATTTTTGCAATCGGCTTGTCACCTTTTCGACCCTCTGATTTTACAAGAGCTGAAGTAGCTGACATAAAATAGGACATCGAATATTTTTTTTTGCTTATTCATATTTAACAGAGAAGAAAGATTAATTTTGTGAGATGCTTAACTTATAATTTACCATGATTCAACAAACAACATCCAACCGACTACTTTCGCTTGACATATTACGAGGAATCACTATAGCAGGAATGATTCTGGTGAACAACCCAGGATCATGGGGATCAGTTTACGCTCCATTACGACATGCTGAATGGAACGGATTGACTCCTACCGACCTTATATTCCCGTTCTTCATGTTTATCATGGGGATCTCTACTTATATATCGTTACGCAAGTTTAATTTTGAGTACAGCAAGGCAACTGTACAAAAAATAATAAAACGCACGGTAGTCATCTTCCTTATCGGGTTGGGTTTAGCGTGGTTTGGTCTTTCTTTCAGCACCTTCAGAGATTTATCGGAAGATGGATTGGGCTTTTTCGAACGTCTATTCCAATCCATTACGAACTTTGAACATATACGCATTTTAGGAGTCATGCAACGGTTGGCAATCACATATGGTATCACATCACTTATTGCAGTCTTTGTTAAACACAAATACATCCCTTACATAATTGTTGTCACTCTATCAGCTTATTTCTTAGTATTACTTTTTGGCAATGGTTTTGAATTTAGCGAAAACAATATAATTTCATTGGTAGACAGAGGAATATTAGGAGTAAACCATCTATATAAAGATGCAGGTGTAGCTATTGACCCCGAAGGGTTACTAAGTACCATTCCGGCAACATGCCATGTGTTGGTAGGATTTTTATGCGGAAAGATACTGATGGAGGTTAAGGATAATCAAGTACGAATTACCCGATTATTCATCATAGGTACAATACTTACCTTTATGGGTTTCCTTCTAAATTACGGATGTCCTATCAACAAGAAAATCTGGTCACCTACATTTGTATTGGCAACCTGTGGTCTGGCATCTAGTTTTCTTGCTCTTCTCATATGGATTATTGATATTAAAGGCTATAAGAAATGGAGTGTGTTCTTTGAATCATTCGGAGTAAACCCTTTATTTATATACGTTCTTGCAGGAGTTTTATCTATTTTAACAGGTAATATTACATTTACATATCACGGCGAAAATATCAGTTTACACGGATTTATATACGACCAGGCTCTACAGCCATATCTGGGAGATTATTTAAGTTCATTGGTTTTCGCCTTGTTATTTGTAACTGTTACCTGGTTTGTAGGAAACATATTATACAAAAGAAAAATCTATATCAAAATATGACACTATCGGCAGATAACCGAAACTTATCAGATAAGGTACATCCTCTCAAAATGGATTTCCTTCTATTATGTGGCAGAACATAAGTAAGCCTTTAAACGTTCTTAATACTTGTCTTGTTTTTCATTAAATTAAAATTTCAGCAAATAATGAGCTTCTCTAAAATAATAAACAGATCGACAGCGCTACTATTTATATTTATCACGTGTCTCTCTTTTCACGAACTTAAAGCTCAAAATCTGCCCAAAGCTGTAACAGCCGATATCAGTAAATACCTGACCTCCGTTGCTCGACAGGAAGTAGCCGGAAAAGCAATCGCTATCGATTCGGTTATCATCGCAAAAAAAACAATCAACCTGTATGCGGGAGTAGAGTTATCTTACATACCTTTCAGAAAGAAGAATGTGAACGAAATTTATGCACAAGTAAAAAGACGTTTACCCAAAGAATATAAAAATTATACTGTTGCAATCTACACAGATAAATACAAGATAGAAGACTATATACCATCGAGTCTTAACGACCGTTTTACAAACCGCCTGGACAAGCCTTTGATAACAAACACATCACGCCCTTTCGAGGCCGACAGAGGTTTGCTAGGACATCATCTGGCCCTGTGGCAAAGTCATGGCTGGTATTATGAGCAAAAACTGGGCAGATGGCAATGGCAACGGGCACGTATATTTCAAACAGTTGAAGATCTTTATACACAAAGTTATGTATTACCATACCTTGTGCCTATGCTGGAAAATGCCGGTGCAAATGTTTTGCTTCCTCGCGAACGTGATACTCAATTACGTGAGATAATCATCGACAATGATCATAACAGAAACCAATCGACTTATAAAGAGAAGAAAGGCAAAGAAAAATGGGCAGAAGGGGAAACTCCCGGATTCGCAAATTTAAAGGGAACTTATCAGGATGGTGAGAATCCGTTTAAGACCGGTACGTTCCGCCAAACGACAACTATATCGAAAGGTAAAGAAAGCTTTTGTGAATGGATACCCAACATTCCCGAAACAGGAAAATACGGAGTATACGTCTCCTACCAAACTCTGGAAAACAGTACCGACGACGCTCTTTACACAGTATATCATCTGGGGGGAGAAACCGAGTTTAAGATAAATCAAACAATGGGTGGAGGTACGTGGATATTTCTTGGCTTCTTTAGTTTCGAAGAAGGAAATAACGACAACTGCAAGGTAGTCTTATCTAACAAGAGTCAAAAGTCAGGACGGGTTCTTACTGCTGACGCCGTTAAGATAGGCGGAGGTATGGGAAATATTGCCCGATCGCCACTTCCCAAAGAAACGAATAAAATCAATTATCAACCCACAACAAGCAACTACCCCCGATATACGGAAGGAGCTAGATACTGGTTACAGTGGGCAGGTGTTCCCGATACGATTTACAGCCGTACAGCAGGAGAGAACGACTATTCGGACGATTTCCAAAGCCGTGGCTTTTGGGTTAATTACATTGCAGGAGGATCTAGCGTACTGCCCGAAAAAGGTGGGTTGAATATTCCTATTGATCTGGCAATGGCGTTTCACTCCGATGCAGGAATTACTCCCAACGATTCCATAATTGGTACTTTAGGAATCTGTATGACACATATCAATGATGAAAAGTTCGAAAACGGAAAACCTCGTTTAGCTTCACGACATTTGGCTGATATGATTACGGATGAAATAATTACTGATATTCGTCAGAACTACGAACCCAACTGGACTCGCCGACCTATATGGAACCGCTCTTACAGTGAGGCTCGTGTGCCCGAAGTTCCCACTATGTTGCTCGAATTGTTATCGCACCAGAACTTCGCCGATATGCGTTACGGGCTCGATCCTCAGTTTCAGTTTACGGTAAGCAGATCTGTATACAAAGGAATACTTAAATTTGTGGCACATCAATATGACTACGATTATGTAGTACAACCTCTTCCTGTAACAGGTTTCAGCTTAGACTTTGTAACCGATACCAAAGTACGCTTAAATTGGATTCCGACTCTTGACAATACGGAACCGACTGCAAAACCAACTAAATATGTTGTGTACATGCGTGTCGACAATGGAGATTTTGATAATGGAGAGATTGTACCCTACAGCAATGCTCAGATAGAGATACAGAAAGATAAAATATATAGTTTCAAGGTAGCTGCCGTTAATGATGGCGGTGAAAGTTTCCCTTCCGAAATACTGTCGGTTTGCAGAAAGTCGAATGAAAAAGGCAGTGTCCTTGTCGTTAACGGATTCGATCGGATATCTGCTCCGGCAAGCTTTACAATGCAGGATAGTATCGCCGGATTTTGGGATGGCATAGACCATGGTGTTCCCGATAAGTCTCAATATAATTATACAGGCAGCCAATACGAATTCCGCAGGGATATGCCTTATATGGGTAATGATACTCCCGGTTTCGGGGGCAGTAATGCCGATTTCGAAACAACTGTAGTTGCAGGCAATACATTCGACTATCCTTATGTACATGGCAAAGCAATAGTAAAAGCAGGGTATTCTTTTATATCTACCAGCCGTGATGCTGTGATAAATGGACAAGTAAATCTGAACAACTATCCATTGGTAGACCTTATTCTCGGCAAACAAAGGCAAACTTATATCGGGAGAGGTTACTTTGTTCCCGATTTCAAAACATTTCCGGCAGAACTACAATCCAAAATAACAAACTACTGTAAACAGGGAGGTAATATTCTGGTTAGTGGGGCATTTGTCGGCTCGGATCTTTGGAACAATGAAAATCCTCAAAGAGAAGATATCGATTTTGCTTCTAACATATTAAAGTACAAATGGCAAGCAGGTAGGGCATCTGCTACAGGAAATGTAAATAGCGTTGCCTCTCCATTTCCTGTGTACAAAGGCGAATTAGAGTTTTACAACAGACCGAATACAACTTCATATGGTGTAGAGTCACCTGATGCAATAGAGCCTTCGGGAGATAACAGTTATACGATTTTCAGATATCCCGAAAACAACCTCAGTGCAGGGATAGCTTCACAGACAAATTATAAGACATGCGTCTTAGGGTTTCCATTTGAAGTCATCGAAGAGGAAGATCAAAGAAATGATTTGATGAAAGGAATCTTATCGTTTATGTTTCGGAAGGACTAAGTTTTTTACCTGTTCTCTGGCGTGAAACATCAAACATTTGCATCAGAACCGATAGAATAATTATCCCTAATCCGATGAAGAAAGTAATAGTCAACTCTTTTGCTTCACCAAAGATTATTATGGCAAGAATTATGCTGTATATCGGTTCCAGGTTGTAGCTCAGATTGACTGTAAAAGCAGAAATATGTTTCAGTGCCTGTATCTGCAAAAGACATAGACCAATGGTGCATACGGTAGATAAAAGAAATAAATATATCCAATCGGGTATGCTCGGAATAAGCGACTCCACAGGAATAAAATGAAGGTAAAACGGTAAGATACAACTCATAAAAACAAAGCCGCCAATCATCTCATACAACAACATGGACGAAGAGTTATGGTTAGCTCCAATTCTCTTGTTCATGATAGTAAACAGGGCACAAAAAGCTGAAGATATTATCCCGAAGATAATCCCCATACGGTATTGAACATCGAACTGAAAAATAAGTAAAATACCACATACAGTAACCAGACTAAAGAGGAGTTCTTTATACGAAACTTTGTGGCGATTGATCAGAGGTTCAAGCATAGCTGTAAAGAAACCGACTGCCGAAAAACAAACAACTCCAACAGAAACATTGGAGGCTTTGATACTTCCATAGAAAAAAATCCAGTGCAGTACCAACAGTACCCCTACCCCTCCAATTTTAAGAATTTCTTGTCTCGATATTCGGGGGAGCTTTTTAGTCGCTAATAGGATAAAATAGAAAACGATAGAAGTAATCAAAACTCTGTACCAAACCAATACCCCTTCATTTAAAGAGATAAGTTTGCCAAAGATTCCTGTAAATCCAGCTATCAATATAGATAGATGCAACTTAATAAATGCCTGTTTCATTATCGATTTTCTAAAAAATTGAGTAAAGATAATATATAACTAAGAAAGACCGCCCAAAAGGCAGTCTTTCTACTATGTAAAACATATCATCAAAGAATAATATCCTATTCTATTGATATGCTCTTTTTCATTTCAGCTGCTTCATTCTTTATATCAGTCCAGCTCTTGGTAATTACTTTTTTCTCTTTGTTCGCATAGCGTAAAGCAATACCTCGCTCTAAACCTTTGGGCAGCTCTGCTAAACCGTTAGCGTTGTCAGCAACACCTAACATTAAAACCTTATCGTTAGTTGTATCTATATATAATTTATAACCCAATTCGGCATCGGTCAACTTTCTGCAATAGCGAGCTTGAGTAAAGTGATAAAGTTCGGTATTCACTTTTATTCCTGAAATATGGCTGAATGCAAATATTCTTGCATAATTCTTCATACGCAATCCAAAGCCATAGCCAAATGAATAGTGAACGCCGCTATCATCAGGATTATTTCCTTTGAATCCAAGGGGAGTCATACTCAAACCTGAAGTATTATTATAGAATTTCATATCAACCAAAGGCTTAACCGCCGCAGGTATATCAGAATCCGATGCATAAAGAAAAGTCTCAACATTTCCATATACTGTATTGCCGGGATTCACAGGAGCAGTACCCAATAACTGACATATATCTGCCGTAGCAGGTAGTTCGAATCCTGAAACCTCTTCGCCATTCTTTGCTTTATAGAATTTATAATTGTCTCTATAAGCACGTGCCTCTCCATACTCGGTAACCCAAGTTCCAAATGTTTGTTCAAATGCAGGTAACGGACAACTGTTTCCACCAGCTAAAGCATGGATTTTTGCCTCTGAATGATTCATGAATTCATAAAGCGTCCCCCATAGGTTACGGTATTTAATTCTAAGATTTTCGGCTGTCCACTCATATTCTCCTACAACTATTGTCTTGTAGGTTTTCTCGATAAGCCCTCCGGCTTGTTCCACGCCTGTATCGTAATTATAGCCTAATGTTCCATAACCACCACTGTAATAAGTAGGCATTGTCATATAAACAGATCCTACTGGTCCTCGCTCATAAGGATCGGGATATATTTTTCTTCCCGGATAAACTTCTTCTATAAAAGCTTTATCGGTATCCGACAGTTTAGTATTCCATTTATTACTGCCTACCCCATTTGTTGTTAAATGTGGAGGGAAGAATAATAACATAATAGAATTCGCATCAAATTCGGTATAATTGGTTTGAAACTTACTATATGTATCTAATATCACATCCGAGATAAGAGCATCGCTCCATCCGAAAGGACGAAAATAGGAATATACTCTATTCACATCCAGATCAACCCCCGACTCTGGTCCTTGATGTTCATAGATAAGACCTAGCACATGCCCGAATTCACGTAATATCAATGCGGCAAAATCTGCGGAATTTATCTCAGATAAATCATTACCGTTAAACAACATGATGTTCATAGATGGCTGATCTTGATCTACATCAAGACAATCGGTTCCTAAATAAGACCAAGTAACCCGGTCTCCTTGCCACTGAAACGCCACTTTTACGTCAGCCTCATCAGCAACTCCAACATATTCAAAATCGATATTTGCATACTCCGACCACTCCGCTGCAACTTCTTTCACTTTATTTTGTGCGGCTGGCGTACCATTAAGGAACTTCACACGGACAGTTTCTCCATTATCCCAAAGTTTTCTTTTGTTCACTCCGGCTCTGGTCTCCAGACCTGATGCAGGACTGGTTTTATAAGCAAAAACATAATTTCTTTCTTTCGAACTCGAATTTGGGTCTTGCTTTGTGCCTATCGACTCATCCTCATTACTACAAGAGGTCAAAAAGGCTAGAATTGATAATATGATTATAAAAGGAATATTCTTCATAATTTAGTTATTTTAGAGTGTATGATCTTCAACTTTATTAGCAAATTCAACAATATTGGCAATGGTATATTTAGGAGTAGGGTTATCCAAGATGTATTGCACATAAAACCCTCTTAAATATCCTTTTGCCAATTCAATATATCCGGAAGGTACTGCATCATACACACCCAATTTCTTAATATCTGTTTTAGCTGTATTTATATACAATTTATATCCTAACTCGACATCAGTTAACTGACGGCACCAGCGTACATTATACCAATGGTAACTGAATGAATTACGTGTATCCAGAAAATCGTGTATATAGATGTTAGACTCTTTTGTATGAAATCCTACTGTATAGAATAAATGATAGATATCACCTACATTACCAGAATGAGGATCATCAACCCCATTTGTCCAAGTACCTGATCCATTTAACTTCGCTCCGCCCGGCATCATATTAAAATTATAAATATTAATATTGTTTCCTGTCAAAAACCAGTAGGTCTTGTATGGTCCATTATTAGGATCAGATATATTAAAAGCTAAAGGGTTATCTCCGGCTTTTGCACTTAAGGCAAAACGAACATCGCGCTCATTCAGGGCTGTATGCTGATCTGTGGAAAAAGGACACATGGCAAACAATTGTTGATAATCTGCCGCCGCAGGCAGTCCCCAACTTGTCAGCTTACGATCTTCTCCCTCATACACTTTACCTTTTGTAGTCATATAATCAACACTTTGTCTATTATAGTAGATACCATAATATTTCTTGAAATCAGCAATATTAATTTGATATTGAGATACATCAAGACGGGCACAGGGTAAGTATTTATCTAATCGTGCTTGTGTGATAGGATAATCGTTTTCCCATCCCTCCAGATTGTTACCATTTCTAGGTACTTCGTGATAAAAGTTATTATTTACCCAGTAATACTCCCCAATACGCACTCCGGTATAAGGAAAGTAGGTCGATCCTCCATTCTGAGTATATTGCAATGCAACAGTCATCGGCAAAACCGGTGTAACAGGAGCTTTTCCCGGATAGACTGTGCTTATAAACTGCTTATCTGTTTCGGATAGTTTAGTATTCCATTTAGTGCCTTTTCCATCTGTAGTCAAGAAATCAGGAAAGTAAAGTAACATAATAGATTCACCGTCAAACTCAGTATAGTTTGTTTGCTTCTTATTATAGGAATCAAACACCATATCGATTTGATTTAAGCTCCAGCCTTGAGCTTTGAAATAATTTACAACTCGGTTCTCATCCCAATTAATACTTGCATCAGGACCTTGATGTTCATATATTAAGCCCAGCACATGACCAAACTCACGAAGTATACTTGCTGAAAAATCGTCAGAATTGATCTCGTCAATATCATTCTGATTATACAACATTAAATTCACCGAAGGCTTTGTTTGCGAAACAGCTTTAGAGTCTGTTCCTATTTTCGACCATGTGATATGATCATTCTCCCACTGAAAAGCAACTTTAACATCTGCATTTTCCGAAGCATTAACATACTCAAAGGTTAGGTTAGCATAATTCAGCCACGTATCTGCAACCTCTTTCACTTTAGCTTGGGCGGCAGCACTCCCATTTAAAAATTTAATCCGAATTGTTTGTCCATTAGTCCAACGTCTACTCGTCAATACACCAGCTCTTGTTTCTAGTTTAGCCTCATCCGCATCCTGTTTGTATGCAAATACATAGCTTCTCTTCGACCCGGTAGATCCGACATCAATTTCCGAATCGGATCTCGATTCATCTGAACAAGAAGCCAATAAGGCGATGATCAGTAATAACATAAATAACGGAATTTTTTTCATAACGTTGTGTGTATAAATAATTAATAATAGGATATAATACCATAAGGAATTGCAAATGCTAGCCAGTTTTAGGAAAGATATTATATCCGGAATTTTGTTAGTTTGTTTTATATATAAAAAAAAATCACATGAATGTATTAGTAAAAGAGTAGATAATAAGGTCTAAACCAGATAAACTTTAATATAAAGTAAAGGGAAAATAGTAGAATATGCAATTAATGTGTTATAGCAAAACCTTAAAAAGAGTATCTCTTTTTCGTTAAAAACATGTTAAATACAAAATTACAATAAATACAGAGTCCTGTCAAAAAGAACAAGAGTGTTAACACATTTGTGATGAAAAATTATAAAAAACACAACTTTCGAATAGAAAATGAGAAGTATAGAAAAAGATTAAGGTCAAATTTAGACATATAAAAAAGAGATTAGGGCAATTTTTTGTTACCCTAATCTCCTTTATATCTGCTTCTCTTTAAAGCGTTTTACTCCTTCTTAGAGTTAATATTCATCCTCGTTAAAGAAAAAGTCTTCTTTACTTGGGTAATCAGGCCAAATATCTTCGATGGTATCAAAAATTTCGCCCTCATCTTCCAACTCCTGAAGGTTTTCTATAACTTCTAACGGCGCACCCGAGCGTTGAGCATAATCAATCAACTCGTCCTTAGTAGCAGGCCATGGTGCATCTTCTAACTTCGATGCTAATTCTAGAGTCCAGTACATAGATAATGTATTTATTATAGTTCTTTTAAATTCTTATTTGCGGCAAAAATAACAGAATATTTGTTAGGAACAAGTCGTATCCCAAAAAATATCCTTCCCATTCTTGTTACACTCTCTTCTTGCTAATATAAAAAAATAATCAGACAAACGGTTTACAAATTTCAGAATATTGTCCTCTACAGGATAATCAGACTTCACCTTATAAATACAACGCTCCGCACGGCGTGCTACGGTACGGCAAATATGAGCACGTGCTGCGGCTTCGCTTCCTCCGGGCAATACAAATTGTCGCAGAGAAGGTAACTCGCTATCCATACGATCCATTTCGTTTTCGAGTAACGAAATATTTTCCTCTGTTATAATACTTGCTGCTTTAGGCGAAATAGCCTCGGTCTCTGTAGCTAAATACGACCCTACAGTAAATAACTTGTTCTGTATAAAGGAAAGGATTTTCAGAATGTCTTCTTCCTTGATCTCACAAATAAGCAATCCTAAAAATGAATTTAACTCATCAATAGTACCATAGGCATCTAATCTAACATGCGATTTAGGAACTCTCATCCCTCCAACCAAAGCAGTAGTTCCCTTATCCCCCGTTTTTGTATATACTAAACTTTTTTTCATCAATCAGTAATATTAAATATCTTTTTCGAGATTCTATGGTAAACAGCTGTAATCATCATATTTACCAAAGTAACAAAAAGGTCGCAGACCTTATCCTTAAAAACTTAACTTATAATTGCGTTTATAATACTTTTTATCAAAAAATAATATCCCAAGATGGAACAAATCCAGAGACACTACTGTATCATCTTGCTGAACTAACATTTTCCATAACGTTTGTAGCTTTCGATTTGTTCGGATTCCATCAATAATAATTACAGAATCTTTGTGTATCAAAGACATCAAATAAGTAACCATCTCATTATGAGACACCTTGTAGTTTTTCAGATCAACGAAGATACAATCTTTTTTTTCGTTTATAAGTGGAAACGGCTCATTTGATTGTAATATGTTTCGATTCCACTCATTATAAAGCATTTGCGCTTTACTGAATTTTAAAGGTGACAATTCTACGCTTAAACATTCTATATCCGACGCAGTCACTGTCATGTACAAAGTATTAATTCCCGTACCGCCTCCCAACTCAACGATTTTCTTTATATTGAAATAATTAACAATTTTAAGAAGCAGACGATGTGTCTTATTCTCCCGAAAAGATAAATCGGGAAAATGACTCAGATAATTACGAACATCATCATACGCATGGTATTGAGTTTTTTCTTCAATTACTTTGGTTATAAAGTTAAAAACAAATGGTGAATGTATACCATGCCCCTTATGATGCCGTACTTTATACAACAATCGAGCTCCGGCTTTTGACAAATGAAATATCTTGGGCATACCGTTTTATTAGTAAATGATACTATGTATTGAATACATTTCAGATTGATCGCAATTCTGTAACTACTGCTATTATCGAATAGCAAGAAAGGTCTAAGACCTTAAATTTTCACAAAAATAGAACCTTAAAAACAAAATCAAAACATTCGGCATATAATAATACTCATTCATCCTAAAATTAAAGTCAAACACTACAACATTCGCATATTATTTTTATCTTTGGTTATCTGAGGTTATTCGTGATTAGTGTATTAATTTTACCGATAATATAATCTGAATATTTTCAATTAGAAAGATAAGGATATATTTTTGCACTTTACGTCTTAAGCCATTTTATTGCTTTGGTAAAAGACAATCAGAGATAGCTATAATTATACAATATAGCTTGAATTTTTAAATGTTATTTAATAGATTGTAATAGATGAAATACATTAGTTTTATACTATCGTTATGTTTTTGTTTGACAATTACAGCTCAAACAAAGAACGATTTGTCTCAAGCTAAAATTGATTATAAGAACGGTGAGTTTTCAAAAGCCTTACCTGTATTTGAAAGAGAGCTAAGCAGCAAACCGACTGATCCGTTCCTCAACTTATGGACGGGCGTATGTATCTTTGAAACAGGAGGTAATATAAAATTAGCAGAAGAATATCTACTGACTGCTTCAAAAAGGAATTTACCCGAATCATATCTGTATCTTGGCGATATTTACGTGAACCAATACAGGGTAAGTGAAGCAAAAGCACAATATGACCGATATGCAAAAGCACGACCAAAAGAAAAGGAGACTACTCTTGCCAATCGGAACCAATATCTCGAAAAATTGCAGAGAGCCATATCAAGAACCGAAGATATACAGATCATCGATAGTTTGATTGTGAACAAAGATGCCTTTTTATCCGCTTACAAACTCTCGCCCGATGCAGGATCATTATCTGCATTTAATGATGTTTTTGAAGCAAATAGAAAAATAGAATCTACCGTTTACACAAATGGAAAAGGTTCTAAAATATATTTCGGACAACCAGCAAATGACAAGATAAGCTTATTCTCAATGGATAAACTCCTAAACGGATATGGCAATGAGAAAAAAATATCAAATAATAATCTAGGGCTTACAGGAAATACCAATTATCCGTTTGTATTAACAGACGGATCGACTATCTATTTTGCAGGTGAGGACGAAAACGGATTAGGAGGCTATGATATTTATGTAACCAGATACAATCTGAATAACGATACTTATCTGACACCTGAACTGCTTAACATGCCGTTCAATTCAACAGCCAATGATTATCTCTATGTATTTGATGAAGAAAAAGGTATCGGATGGTTTGCAACAGACCGTTTTCAACCCGAAGGACTGGTTTGTGTTTACACCTTTATTCCTAACGAAGAAGTTACTTTAATAGAAAGCGATGACGAAATATATAAAGAAAACAGAGCTAAGATTGCATCTATCAAAAGCACATGGAAGCCAGGAAAGAATTATTCGACTCTGATTGCAAATGCTCGAAAAGAAGCAGTGGTAGCCGCAAAAAAAGTGGCAGACTTTACGTTTGTAATCAATGACAGATATACTTACAACGCTTATACTGATTTCAAAAGCGCGAGTGCCCGCAATTTATATTTCGAGGCCAATGAGAAAAGAAAAGCCCTCGTTTCTACGGAAAAAGAGTTGGAGGATAAAAGAACCGAGTATATCACAGTTTCGGGTAACCAACGTTCAAGCCTGGCTAGTATAATCCAGAAT
This sequence comes from Dysgonomonas sp. HDW5B, assembly GCF_011299335.1. Classification (GTDB taxonomy): domain Bacteria; phylum Bacteroidota; class Bacteroidia; order Bacteroidales; family Dysgonomonadaceae; genus Dysgonomonas_A. The sequence goes on along the minus strand of NZ_CP049858.1, from coordinate 2,059,238 downwards.
TTGGAGACCAGACAAGCCCAACTCTACAAAGAGGTTCAAGAATTGGAGATTAAGGCTCGCAATGAAGAAATTAAGAATTTGAAATAACCACATACACTCATAGCACTTTAAATTAAATGGCAATCGAAATTATAATTATTACCTTTTTAATCCTACTGGGAGTCGGGCTTTTCCTTGCAGAAGTTTTTCTCTTACCGGGTATTACAATAGCGGGTATTGCAGGGGGAGTTATGCTAATAGGTAGCATTGCATACGCCTTTTACTACATGGGAGAAACTGCCGGTTATATAACTATTGCAGCAAATGTGATAATTACGGTAGCGGCTTTTATATTCATCATGAAATCGAATGCTCTGAATCATATTGCTCTAAAAACAGACATTGAAGCAACGGTAGATCAAACAGAGATCAGACAGCTTCAAACAGGACAAATCGGAGTTACTCTATCTCGTCTTAATCCAATCGGGAAAGCCGAATTCGACAGCCAATACATTGTAGAAGTGAAATCGATTACGGGTGAATTTATTGACGAAGGAGAAGACATCCAAATCGTAAAAATAGAACAATCAAGTGTTATGGTACAAACCGTACCTAAAAGCGAAAATCAAACAAGTATTAACTAATAAATTAATAATTATGCCAATTCTCGTAGTTGCAATTGCAGTAGCAGCAATTATACTTCTACTCATTTTTTTCTACTATGTTCCATTCTTTCTATGGATCAATGCCCTTTCGGCAGGTGTGCGTATATCTCTCGTTCAGTTATTCCTGATGAGATTGCGTAGAGTACCACCCCGCACCATTGTATATGCCATGATCGAAGCCCACAAAGCCGGTCTGAAAAACATTACACGTGACGAACTGGAGGCTCACTTCCTTGCCGGCGGACACGTCGAAAAAGTAGTTCATGCACTTGTTTCTGCTTCTAAAGCAAATATCGATCTGTCGTTTCAAATGGCAACAGCCATTGACCTTGCCGGACGTGATGTATTACAAGCAGTACAAATGTCGGTAAATCCGAAAGTAATCGACACACCTCCTGTAACTGCGGTTGCAAAGGATGGTATCCAATTGATCGCTAAAGCCCGTGTAACGGTGCGTGCCAACATCAAACAGCTAGTCGGTGGTGCAGGTGAGGAAACAATCTTGGCTCGTGTAGGCGAAGGTATTGTGTCGTCTATCGGCTCATCCGAAAGTCATAAATCAGTGCTGGAAAATCCTGATTCTATCTCTAAGCTGGTTCTTAAGAAAGGTTTGGATGCAGGTACAGCATTCGAAATTCTGTCTATTGATATCGCAGATATCGACATAGGTAAGAATATTGGTGCAGTACTTCAGATCGACCAAGCTCAAGCTGATAAAAACATTGCTCAAGCAAGAGCCGAAGAACGCCGCTCGATGGCTGTTGCTCTTGAACAAGAAATGAAAGCGAAAGCTCAGGAAGCACGAGCAAAAGTAATAGAAGCAGAAGCACAAATCCCAATCGCTATGGCAGAAGCCCTTCGCAGTGGAAATTTAGGTGTAATGGACTATTACAAAATGCAAAACATTCAAGCTGATACTGATATGCGTGATTCAATAGCACGTCCTACCGGTAATTCAGGTGGTGGTAAAACAGATAAGAAATAATTGCTTAACTGATTAACAATAAAAACAAAGGCTGATTGTATTTCTACAATCAGCCTTTGTTTTTATATAGATTTAAAAATTAGTCTTCAAAAAAAGTATCAGGATCAAAATGCCTTGTTTTAATCCTATCAGAAGAATTAAACAGTAATTCGAGCTTTTGAGCTGCTTCATTCATTTTCTTACAATCCCCTTTATCATATCCATTCTCAAGAATTAAGTCAGCATACTGTTTTACATTTTCAGGCTGCTCCAGATATAAATATATTTTGCACAAATTGTATAAAGCAGCATAACGCAATCTGATATCAGCATTCAACTTTGGATCGGTATATCTTTTAAGAATACCCTCATAATAATCGATCAAATCCGTAACATCATCTTCTAACAGCGGAGTATAAGCATTTATTGTTTCCAGCTTCAACTTCAAATTGTCACTTGCTGCCCTGAAAGGAATATTCTCGGGATGCTTTTTTTCATTAATCGTTTTTATTATATCTGATGCCTTAGTTGTAGGAAACCCATACAATGAAGTAATCCTTGCAGCAGCTCTGCTAACAGAGGCAGCAACCAGTTCTCGGGTAAAGGCCTCTCTCAGATTCTCTCTATTATTTTTCCAGTACTCCGATAAATCCCTGCGTGAACTATATTCCCTTGTCTGAAAAGTCAGCTTATTAATTCGATTATATAAAGGATAATAATCTATATTTTTCCCATTTTTAGCTACAACAACTTTAGATTCAAAGGTATAAGTTATCACCATAGAATAATATTTATTATCCTTTTCCTTACCTCGTTTCTGTGAGTCCTTATCTTTCGAATCGCCTTCTCTTTCTTTTACATCACTACTAACGATCTCAACAAAACCCATATCTAAATTTACAGATACATCGCCCTGCTTAATTTCATCGGTTCGGCGTTGCCCTTCAATAATAAGCTGATCATACAACATATCTACATCAACAACCTGAGCAACACTATTAGGCATATTAATATATACACTGTAATAAAAAAACAGGGGTATCTGAGGCTTCGTTGGCAATGCCCGATAAGTATAGTTGAAACGATAGTTATCAACATTCACATTGTTTTGTGCGAATACGTTAACCACAAATAAAATAAGGAGGAGCGATAATACAGTTTTTCTCATAATACTAGGTCTCTTTTATTACATTCTCGAGAAGGTTACAAAGTTAATCCAATTTATATAATTTGTAAATACTGCGGCATTTTTTGACATATTCATTTTCATCGATGATATAAGAAGTAAAAGCCTCTGAAATAAATAATTTCAGAGGCTTTTATATATCAGATTAAAATCTTCTTATTTTCTAGTGAAACGTTTACGTTCATTCTCATCCAAATATATCTTACGCAAACGTGTTGCAGATGGAGTTACCTCTACATATTCGTCTTCTTTGATATATTCTAGAGATTCTTCTAAACTAAAGATAATAGCCGGAACAAGTTTCGCTTTATCATCAGTTCCTGAAGCACGTACGTTGGTCAATTTCTTCGATTTAGTCAAGTTCACAACTAAGTCGCCTTCTTTTGAGTGTTCTCCTACGATCTGACCCATATAAATATCGGTTTGAGCTTCGATGAAGAAACGCCCTCTATCCTGTAGTTTATCTAGGGCATAAGCAAAAGCATTACCCGATTCACTTGCAATGATAGAACCATTTTGACGTTTTTCAATATCTCCTTTCCAAGGTTGGAATTCCAAGAAACGGTGAGCAATAACAGCTTCTCCTGCCGAAAGAGTCAAAGCAGCATTACTGATACCGATAATTCCTCTCGAAGGTATTGTAAATTCTAAGAATACTCTTCCGTTTTTCGATTCCATCATTGTCAACTCACCACGACGACGAGTTACAAGGTCGATAATTTTACTTGAATACTCCTCTGGAAGATTTATTGTAAGTTGTTCGATCGGTTCGCATTTCACGCCATCAATTTCTTTGATAATAACCTTAGGTTGTCCAACCTGAAGCTCATATCCTTCACGACGCATTGTTTCGATCAATACAGATAAGTGCAATACTCCACGACCAAAAACGATCCATGAGTCTGTAGTTTCGGTAGGTTCTACACGTAAAGCAAGATTCTTGTCCAATTCTTTCATCAATCGCTCATATATATGACGAGATGTAACGAATTTACCGTCTTTACCAAAGAATGGAGAGTCGTTTATAGTAAACAACATCGACATTGTTGGCTCATCGATATCAATCGGTTCAAGAGGTTCGGGATTAGTAATATCTGCAATAGAATCACCAATTTCGAAACCTTCGATACCAATCAATGCACAAATATCACCACATTGTACAGACGAAACTTTAGCTCTACCTAAACCTTCAAAGATATTAAGTTCTTTGATTTTAGATTTTACAATCGTGCCATCACGCTTACATAAAGAAACATCCATGTTTTCTTTTATTTCGCCACGATGTACACGTCCGATTGCAATACGACCTACATATTTTGAATAATCAAGTGATGTAATCAACATTTGAGGTGTTCCCTGTAGAATTTCGGGAGCAGGAATATGCTCTACAATAGCATCAAGCAATGCAGTAAAGTCTTCAGCCGGAGTTTTCCAATCATTCGACATCCAGCCATTTTTAGCTGAACCGTAGATTGTAGGAAAATCAAGTTGCTCTTCTGTAGCATCTAAGCTAAACATTAGATCGAAAACCATTTCGTGCACTTCATCAGGACGACAGTTGGGTTTATCAACTTTGTTTATTACAACAATAGGCTTCAAGCCGATTTCAATTGCTTTTTGAAGCACAAATCGAGTTTGAGGCATTGGACCTTCAAAGGCGTCAACCAATAGTAAACAGCCATCGGCCATGTTCAATACTCGTTCTACTTCTCCCCCAAAGTCAGCGTGACCAGGAGTATCAATAATGTTGATTTTTGTTCCTTTATAATTTATCGAAACGTTCTTAGAAAGAATAGTAATTCCTCTTTCTCGCTCCAAGTCGTTATTGTCTAGAATTAATTCACCCGCAGTTTGATTGTCTCTGAAAAGCTGCCCAGCAAGTAATAATTTATCTACCGTTGTAGTCTTGCCGTGGTCAACGTGTGCGATAATCGCGATATTTCTAATATTTTGCATACCTAATTTTTGAGGCTGCAAAGATACAACAAAATATCGACAATCTTCTCATTCTATGAGAATACTGTCGATATTTAATTCATTTATAATGATTATTTCTTTATTGAAATATCTGATCTAAAATTACAGCTAAACGCAAACCTCCACGTTGCAATTGAAGTTCTACAACATCGGTATATTTATAAGCATAATCATATGACAGCCTGTCTTCGTTATTTACTGACGAATAAATTTCATTAGCCAGACAGTGAGATTCATACAACCAATCCTCTAAAGTACCGGCTTGCAAAGTTGTCTTTTTTTCTTTCGATATAGTATTCAGAAGATTAGCATATTCAGTATAGCTATACTTCATGTAGTCAATCAGCTTTCCGTCCCAAACCGAATGAAGGTTACTTTTGTCATTGAACCATAATACAGAGATACGGTTGCCTCCTAAATCATCCTCACGACCTACGTGCATTGGTTGGTGAGCATCACCCATAAGGTGTACCAAGAAATAAAGCGCAATTCTTTTTTGTTCTACCGATGATACATTATCAGATATAATGCGTTCCAATTTAGGTATCTCACTATAGACATTATCCTGCTTAATATTTTTGATATACGCTATAAAATCTTCTTTTGGCAAATTTCCGGGAGCATTCACATAATGCCAGATTCCCGTATGATCGTACTCTCCTGTTGTATCCGATTTTATAAAGTCAGGCCAGTTTGCCCAATAGGCAATCGGCATATTATCCAACAATTTATTAATTTTCTTACGTGTACCCGATTTGATATTTTGATCGGCTATTTGAGCTACAACCCTATGACCGGTCATGCCCCACGCTAACAATTGAGATGGAAATAAAACAGAAACAGCAAGAATACTAAGGATTAAGAACTTCTTCATTTGAGATATTTAAGGTCGCAGACCTTGTTTTTATGTTTTTACAATTAAAAAATCACAACAAATCTACACATTTTTCTAATTGTAGACCTCTGGATCCTTTAATTAGTATATAGCGATTTTCCATCGGGTTCTCTTTCAGAAATTTCGAAAAGTCATCTAATGACGTAAAACAGGGATAGGATGTCTTTGTTTTTGAAAAATGATCACCCACCAGAAAAGCTTTATCAATATCATTTGACACAATCAAATCAACTACTTTCTGATGTTCTGCAATGCTATCGCTTCCCAATTCGAGCATATCTCCTAAAATAAGGGTTTTATTGGGAACATCCATCTTCGTAAAATTCTGCAAAGCAGCACTCATACTTGTCGGATTGGCATTGTAAGCATCTATAATCAATGTATTCTTATTGGTCTTTTTCAACTGAGAGCGATTATTAGTCGGCACATACTCTTCAATAGCTTTACATATTTTAGCTGTTTTCACACCGAAATACTTACCTATTGCTACTGCGGCTAAAGCATTCGAAAGATTATACTCCCCTATCAAGTTCGTTTGTACGAGATGATCATTTTTCGAGAATTTCCATACAAAACTCAAGTAGGGATCATTCGCCACCGCTCTACCGCAAACAAATAGCGATTCGTCGTTACCATAACTTATAGTAGCTATTCCTTCAGATATATTTTTCAGATACGGATTATCGTTATCAATAAATATTTTGCTGTTCTTCTGTCCTCTCAAAAAATCATAAAGCTCACCTTTCGCTTTGATAATATTCTCAAACGAGCCGAACCCTTCGATATGTGCATGCCCAACGTTTGTAATAAGACCATAGTTCGGTTTTGCTATTTCAACCAACACTTTTATTTCACCCACGTGATTAGCACCCATTTCAATGACCGCAATTTCATGAGCCTTAGTCATTTTCAAAAGAGTCAAGGGCACACCAATATGATTATTAAGGTTACCATGGGTAGACAGTACATTAAATTCCTGAGAAAGCACTGCTGTAATTAATTCCTTAGAGGTTGTTTTACCGTTAGTACCGGTTACACCAATTACGGGTATCGATAATTTGCTTCGGTGAAAGCTTGCTAATTGTTGTAATGTAGTCAAACAATCATCTACTAAAAAGATATTCTGAGATTCATCGGCAAATTCGGCTTCATCTACAATTGCAAATTTACAACCCAGATCCAATGCTTTTTTCGCATATTGATTGCCATTAAAATTAGCACCTTTTAATGCAAAGAATATAGAATCCTTGGCACAATTACGAGTATCAGTAGTTATTGACGGATATTGTTTGAATATTTCGTACAATTGAGAAATTTCCATAAATTGCGTATATATAATAATAAATAAAACTTATGCTTGATAAGAAACATATAAACCACCTGTTTTGTTGTCAAGAAAGACACTAATGTTCCTTAAAAATTGCTGATCATATAGCATTAGATACTTCTAAATATTTCGTATCTTTCGATTACACAAAAATACCCCATTTATGGTATTTTATAAATGATTTTAAGCTCGTATTTTTGTATTAATTAATAATAAAACAAAAAAATATATTGGTCATGACTAAAATAGCAAAAAAACTTACTGATCTTATAGGTAACACTCCTTTATTAGAACTATCAAATTACGAGAAAAATCACCATATCGATGCAAAAATCATTGCAAAGTTAGAATATTTTAATCCCGCATCAAGTGTAAAAGATCGTATTGCATTTGCAATGATCACAGATGCCGAAGAAAAAGGAATATTAAAGGCTGACAGTGTTATCATAGAGCCGACGAGTGGAAATACAGGGATAGGTTTAGCTTTTGTTGCTGCAGCAAAGGGATATAAACTGACTCTGACGATGCCCGAAACGATGAGTATCGAGCGTAGAAATTTATTGAAAGCTTTAGGTGCAAATATAGTTTTGACTCCGGGACCTGAAGGAATGAAGGGAGCTATTGCAAAAGCTGTAGAATTGAAAGAAAGTACACCTAACGGAATTATACTTCAACAATTCGAAAACCCGGCTAACCCTGCTATTCACCGTACGACTACTGCCGAAGAAATCTGGAGAGATACCGACGGGCAGGTCGATATATTTGTTGCCGGAGTGGGAACAGGTGGTACTGTAAGCGGTGTAGGTGAAGTATTGAAAAAACGCAATCCGAATGTTAAGATTGTAGCTGTAGAACCGATAGACTCACCTGTATTATCGGGTGGCAAACCGGGGCCTCACAAAATACAGGGAATAGGTGCAGGCTTTATCCCTAAAACTTACGAGGCATCGGTAGTGGACGAGGTTATCCAGGTTAAGAACGACGATGCTATTCTTACCAGTAGAATCTTAGCACGCGAAGAAGGTTTATTGGTTGGTATATCATGTGGTGCAGCAGTACACGCCGCAACCGAATTAGCTAAACGCCCTGAAAATAAAGGTAAAAACATTGTCGTAATACTTCCCGATACAGGAGAGCGTTACTTATCGACAGTTCTTTATTCTTTCGAAGAATATCCATTATAATAAAAAAGGTCTGTGACCTTTGATTGCAATCAATAAAGTGTCTTATTAAGTTATATCCGAGAGCTATGTATAAATAGCTCTCTATTTTTCACCCCTTCATTAAACATTAAAGAGTTATGAGCAATTATAAATTTGAAACCCTACAAGTACATGCCGGACAAGAAGTAGATCCCACAACTCACTCACGTGCAGTACCCATTTATCAAACAAGTTCTTATGTGTTTGAAGATGCACAAGATGGTGCAGACTTATTCGGATTAAGAAAATTCGGAAACATCTATACTCGCTTGATGAATCCAACCACCGATGTTTTTGAAAAACGTATTGCTGCTCTTGAAGGAGGTATAGCTGCTCTGGCAACTTCATCGGGTCAATCGGCTCAATTTATTGCTCTGAATAATATCGTATCGGCAGGAGATAATTTTGTATCTACTTCGCATCTTTATGGAGGTACATATAATCAATTCAAAAACCAATTTAAGCGTTTAGGGGTTGAAGTAAAGTTTACTCCGGATGACACTCCACAAGAGTTCGAAAAATTAATCGACAGCAAAACAAAAGCGATTTATCTGGAGACAATCGGAAATCCCGATCTAAACATTCCCGATTTCGAAGCTATAGCTGCTGTTGCAGATAAACATAATATTCCTTTGATTGTAGATAATACTTTCGGTGCAGGCGGATATTTGTTCCGTCCATTGGAGCACGGAGCGACTATCGTTGTTGAGAGTGCGACCAAATGGATTGGCGGACACGGTACTTCGCTAGGTGGTGTAATTATCGATAGTGGAAAATTTAATTGGGGTAATGGTAAATTCCCCGAATTTACAGAACCATCGGATAGTTATCACGGATTGGTATTCTGGGATACTTTTGGTGCTAACAGCCCATTCGGAAATATTGCATTTATCATACGTGCCCGCGTAGAAGGCTTACGTGATTGGGGAAATACAATCAGCCCTCTAAATTCATGGCTATTGATACAAGGACTCGAAACGCTTTCGTTACGTGTTGATCGCCATGTTGAGAATGCTCTTAACATTGCCGAGTGGCTCGAAAAACATCCACAAGTGGAATATGTGAATTATCCGGGATTGAAAAGCAGCAAATATCACGAACTTGCTAAAAGATATTTGAAGAAAGGTTTTGGAGGTGTATTATCTTTTAAAATAAAAGGTGGTGCCGAAAAAGCCGATAAACTGATCAACAGTCTTGAGCTAATAAGCCATCTAGCCAATGTGGGAGATGCCAAATCGTTAATCATACATCCGGCTGCAACTACTCACGAACAACTTGACGAAAAAGATAAAATCGCAACAGGTGCAATCCCCGGTTTGTTACGTATTTCTGTTGGAATCGAAAACATAGAAGATATTAAAGCCGATTTAGATCAAGCATTCAAAAAACTGTAATATTCAGCTTTGAGCCATATAATATACTTAACAGGTATATCTATATCACAAAACAAACCCTCAGATAAACTAGTTTATCTGAGGGTTTGTTTTTTTTAGTCTGCTAAAATTACTTCAAACTTAAATCGAAATTTTCAATCCGATTAGTTCCCAGAACAGATGTAAGGTTATCATTCGAACCATATACATACGTTGCATATTGGATATCGCCACCCCACGATTTGGTTGACTTATTCCATTCGGAATAATAAATAGTAGCTAAGTGCCCATTATTATGATATTCATAGGTGTATTTCTGAACTGCAATCCATCTTTTTTTACGAGCATCCCACTTGTAAGAAATCCTTTCGAGAGGCTTTCCTGCTATATCGTTTTTAAGAACATGCTGTGTTAAGGGGACCAAATTCATATCATCTTGTCCTCTACAGATAGTTGTAGTTACTGTTTGCTTTTCTTTATTCACGATTACATTATTGTACAATTTATCATTACCCTTTGCGAAAGAGTTTCCTGTTGATAAAAAGAATACGGCTATAAAAAGGGCTATAAAAAGGGCTATAATTGTTTTCATTATCTTATAATTTTGATGCTTATTGATACTATTTCGTTTAATTCGCATTCACAGATAAATATTTCACAGGATGGTCAATATTATTCGCATCATACACATACATAGCATACCGAACATCTTTATGCCATGATTTGGTAGTTTTATTCCAACACAGATAGGATATATTCATTAATTTACTTTCGGAATTATATTCATATCTGTGTTGTCCAACTAAAACCCATTCTTGTGTATTCGAATCCCATTTATATGAAGTTCTTTCTTTTAGACTTTTATCAGAATTATAATAGAATACAGTTTGTTTTAGCGGAGTCAAACTGCCATTACTGGAACTTTTACATACTGTAGTGGTAACTACACCCGATTCTTTATCTCCAACTACATTTTTATATAATTTATCACTTCCTAAAACAGGAGCTGTTATTGATAATAAAATTGCGACTGCTGTTGTTATAATTGTTGTTTTCATTATGCTATTTATTTACTAATTTTGGTGTTATAATAATAAGACGAACGATAAGTATCTTTGGTTACAACTTTAAGAATATTAATTTTAATATTCGATTGCATTGATTAATTAAAGTTTTGTTTCGGGTTTAAGTTCGAATCTATTAACTCAATACTTAAGAAGTTTATATCTTCTGATTTATTATTGATAAGCATAGCATATTGCACGCTCTCACCCCATGAATCAGCAGTTTTATCCCATTCGGTAAAAGCAAGAGAAAGAAGTTGGCCATCCATAGCATAATCATAATTATATTTTTGAAAAGCTTCCCACCTTCCACTATCATCATTCCATACATAAATTGCCTTTTCAACAGGATTACCATTCAAGTCAGAAGTTACAATATAGCGCTTCATTGGTGACAAGTATTTTTCATTTACACCCTTACAAATAGTAGTTATCATAGAATGAGCCTCGTTATTCGTTTCTACACTTTTATATAACTGATCCTTTCCAAATACATTCCCGATTGATAATAATGCTAGTGCTGCCAATGTGATAATTGTTGCTTTCATAATGTTTTATTTTATATTGTTTTTTGTTTACGTTTCTACTATATATTAAGCCAAAGGCATGCCAAAAAACATAAAACACTGAAAAACAACAACTAAACACAAACCGAAAGTTTCACTGTATGTAAAATTTATTTACACACTATATCTATATATTTTACATCCCGCTTTTTTATGTACCTGTTTCAAGAAGCAGCAAAAACAAAAAACGGGTACTAATTATAAAATTAGTACCCGTTTTTTTAGAATTATCTTAATCCTGGATTATAATTAATTATAATCATCTGCACCTTGCGTTTCCGAAACGTTTCGAGCAGGTTTATTGGTAATATTAAATCGATATCCAAAACTAAACATAAAATATTGACCAATCATATTAGTCCTTGTATCTGATATATAATTTCCGGAAACAACACGCATCAGGTTATTACGATCGTCTAATATATCATAACATTGGAACTTAGCCGTGGCTTGTTTCTTCTTTAGGAACTGTTTCGCGACAGAAAGATTCCACAACACTTCTGATTTCTGAAAATTTTCAGCGTATCCTTTATTATAGGTGAAACTTATTTCATTCTGGATTGCAAAATCATAAGGCAGCTTCCATAAGGTAGATGATTTAAGCCCGTAATTAGACGTATTCATCCCTTCTTGGTTAGGAAGGTTGTTCCTTGTTATATTATATGATATATTAGCCTGTAAACGCTGATCAAACTTATCCGAGCGATAGCTTATCGAAAACGATTCACTCATTGTCAGATTATAGGTTATACTCTTCACACTATTTGAATATCCTATATTTCGAACAAAATAACCGAAAGAGCTATTATCGATTGTAAACTTTTTATTTCTCAATGGAGTATTAAACATTATTCCACCATTCAGACCCCAGTTTCCGGTAACATTTCTATACGATGATTCTACGTTTCCGAATTCGTCAATGGTAGTATAATCTACTATTTTATTGAAAATATAATTACCTCCACCGGTAATCATAAAAAAAGATCCCTTCTCATAATTCGATTTCTGAAAATACATACTAAAAGTATTGTCGAAACTCGGCTTTAAATCCAAATTTCCATATGTACGGTTTAAGGCATCTATTACAATTGTATCAGACGAAATCTGTTTCAGTGTAGGCTGCTCTGTCGCCCCATAATAATCAAAATCGAAAGTTATATTATTCTTAGGTGTGTATGTAAATTTAAATGTGGGAGAAAAATTAACTACACTTTGTTTCTGATTTTCGATAATAGAATCCTGCATCGTTGTTTTTGAAGAAGATACTGAGGGATCGACATTGAAACCAATATTGTACTCATATTTGTCCATTGCTGACTGGAATCCTACATTTATTCTTTGAGTTGTATAGTCCGAAGTCGTTTTTCGGGTAAAGGCTGTATCCACAATCGTATATTCACCTTCGCCATCCCTCCTGAATGTAAGCCTGTTTCTGTCCGAATAATCGCGCCGATAGGTATAGGCTACCTTTACTGAGTTATGCTTGGTTATGGGCTCTACATAGGAGACCATAAAACCCCAGTTGTTTCCCGTATTATCAATAGAAAGTTCCTGATCGATAACTGTGGTCTTATTTGATGCCTGATAAAAGACAGGAGAGTAGTTGGTACCATAACTCCGTCCTCCTCTGGTAGCTCCGTTCAAGCTGGCACTTATGGTTCGGCCTGCACTATTCAACTTTCGTCCGAATATAATTGAGGCATTGAGGTTATGGGTATCACCACTCGTTTTATAATCAGTCCATCCTGAAGTTGTATCCTGCAAACCCTGAACATAAGAAAAATTTGTACTGTGCCTTATATCGTCACTTGTACCTGTATTCACATTCATCCGGGCATAAATAGTAGTTAATGAGTCCGGAGTCCATTTCATATTCAAACCAAGAGAAAGATCCCTTTTTATACTTTGAGTGGCTGACGATTGGGTGCTAAGTCTATTACCGGTTTCGATAAAAGTCTTAGTATTACTATCCATTTCAAATACATTATTATTATTGTCATAATGCAAATTACCGCCAACATTCAGTTTATCACTTCTTAATGCATTAAAGTTAAAACCAACTTCAGCGTTTTTAGTAATACCATCGTATTGACTGGAAGAACCGCTATACTCAAAATCGTCCGTTATATTTTTATAATTTGCAATAAGAGAATACTGATTATCATCTAACATATAATGAGCATTCAGTTTATTGGAATATCGTCCATTACTACCATAGCCTGACCGCCCCTCTCCAAATATACTCTGCTTCAAAGCTTCTTTAACCGTCAAGTTCAACACCTGTTCTGCATTACCATCATTAAAGCCTGTCACTCTCGACATTTCTGATTGTTCCTTAAATAATTGAAGCTTATTGATCATCGACGCAGGTAGGTTTTTCAATGCCAGATCAATGTCATTACCAAAGAACTCTTTACCATCGATAAGTATCTTTGAGATGATCTTTCCATTAGCCATCAGTTTTCCATCGGAACTAATATCAATACCGGGCATCTTTCTCACTAAGTCGAGAAGGAGAGCATCCTCTCCCACCCTATATGCGTCAGCATTATATTCTATGGTATCTCCCTTAACAACAATGTCTGGAACCGGTGCTACAACTACAGCCTCACCCAGCATATAACTGGCTTCTCCGAGATAAATAGTTCCGAGATCAAGAGTCTGTTTGTCTTCGAGCCTGATTTGTTTTGTGTATCGGGTATTTGTCATATAGGAGATATCAATTATATAATCTCCTTTAGATTGATTGATTGTAAATTTTCCGTTTGAAGAAGTGACAGCTCCCTTAATATAAGTACTGTCTTTTATATCGAGTATACGCACTGAAGCATAGCCAATGGCTTCACGATTCAGACTGTCACATACAATTCCTGTGACATTCTGGGCATAAGAGCTTATAGCTATACAGAATAAGATAAAAAGACAATAAAAACGTCCCAATGAATACCGTTTACTTTTATTTAAGGCTCTGTGAAACATCAAATCACAAACCTATTCATTATTTTTTATAAGTACAATATGTAGTAGAATCCATCATGTTGAATAATACAAAAATAACTATTTTACAAGAAGACCTTTTATTCCTTCGGCAAGAATAAATACGTCTGTAAATTATTGCTGTCAATAAATAGTTACTTATCTACTCAGCTATATAACGAAAAAAAAGAGCTTCTATTATGGCAGCTCTTTTTTCTATAATCTTATTTTCGGTACAGGCAGATTAGTTCTAATCCTTTTGTGTAAAGAGTACCATCTTTACACGAAGCTTATTCCCGATATCTATTACATTAATAATATCCTGTAAATTAAGACTTCTATCAGCCTGTAAAAGCACATTAACATCATCTCCCTCCTGACGTTCTCCTATTGTATTCGCTAATTCTCCTTCAAGTGCTTCAAAAGGCACTTGCTTATCATTTACGTAATAAGTGAGATCTGAGGTAACAATCAGATTAATATTTTTTTTAGTGGCAACTTTTTCGGCTGTCGACGAATTGGGTAATAAAACACGGATAGCTGCAGGAGTCACCATTGTTGAAACAATAAGAAAGAACAACAATAAGAAAAACATAATGTCATTCAGTGATGCTGTATAAACCTCTGCGGCTCTATTTTTACGACGTTGAATCTTCATATTTTTTCGGCTCTTAAGGTCATCATCTCAGACCCAATTTTAGCACTTCTTAAAAAACACATTAATCCTTTGAAAGATTCATTGTGTTTTGGTTCTTTTTATACATTCTGATAGCTCTTAATGCTTCGTTGGAATCTCTATCCAGATTAGTAACGATCTTATCGATGTTACCGTTTAAAACATAATATCCCGCATAAGCAACGATACCTACAAGCAGACCTGCTCCCGAACATATCATCTTTTGATACAAACCATCGGAGATGGTTGCAATATCTAAGTCTGCTGTTTGAGAAATATTGTAAAAGATATTGATTACCCCGAAGATAGTTCCTAAGAATCCCAACATGGGAGCTATGGAAGCAATTATACCTAAATAATTCATATGATTCTCTAGCTTCGAAACTTGTTGACGGGCTTCAACCTCCATCGTTTCTTCTATCTCTTCGATGGTATCTGTTTTCTCCTTTAATCCGGCAGAAATCACTTTTCCTAGAATATAAGGCTTCTCAAAGCAAAATTTAAGAGCTTGTTCAATCTTATTCTCTGAGATAAGTTCAACGATGCGTGATTGCCAAATCGAATCGGACTTTCCTACTTTCCTGATAATCAAAGTTCGTTCAATAATATAGTAAACAGCTAATATCGAAAGAATAGCTATAGGTAACATAACCCAACCGCCTTTAAGTATCAGACTGAAGTAGTTTTCAGCTGATGCGGGCGCTACTTGTTCCAGATTTGTAGTAACAGATTGTAATAAAATAAATAAATTCATATTTCAAAAGAGGATTAAGTTCCAAAACCTATTTATCACTTTGTCAAAATAAGTATATATCGATTGTTATAAACGACTAATTCGATAAACGCAAAGTTAAGACTAAGTGTTTATCGAATTAGTTTTATTTTGAACAAATATTGTTAAAAACCAAAGCTTACTGTATTAATATACTCATAGAAGCAACTAATAACGCCAACACAGAAGATTCCAACGACCGAAGCGACCAACGATATCTTCAAATAGCTATCAGTTTTCAGAGTTTCGATTGGCGAATCGGTTTTCTCTATAAACATCGCTTTTACAACAAGCAAATAATAATACAATGACACTACTGTATTAACCAATGCTAAGAATACCAATACAGTATTCCATGGATTACCCGATTCCATTGCTGCCATAAAGACAAACAATTTACTAAAGAATCCTGCTGTAAATGGTATACCTCCCAATGAGAACATAGAGATCATCATCACTAAAGCCAATTTCGGATTAGTTAGATAAAGCCCCTTATAGTCATCCATATTCACTTTACCTGTTTTGTTTTCAATGGCTGAAATAACTCCGAATGCTGCCAAGTTAGAGAAAACATAAACAAACACATAAAATATAGTGGCTGCCATACCTGCTGATGAGCCTGAGAAAACACTCAACATTATATAACCTGCCTGAGAGATCGAAGAGAATGCAAGCAGACGCTTCAAATTCTTTTGTCTTAGAGCAAACAAGTTACCGACTGTTATAGTCAACAAGATAAGTATCCATATAATGGGTTGCCATACACTTGCTAAAACAGGAAATACTTTATAGAGAATAATCATCAGAGCAAACACTGCTGCTCCTTTTGATATTGTCGACAAGTAAAGTGTAACATTGGTGGGTGCTCCCTGATATACGTCGGGTGCCCACAAATGGAAGGGAACCAACGATATTTTAAAGAATAATCCTGATAAGAAAAATATCATAGCCATAATCACCAATGGTGATGAGTAGATATTTTGAGCCATATCTTCAAAATACAATGTTCCACAAGCTCCGTATAGGAACGAGATACCAAACACCATTATGGCTGATGAGAATATTGCATTAAAGATATATTTAGCTCCTGCTTCTGCTGAATTACTCTTATACTTATCAAAAGCAACTAATGCAGCGATAGGTAATGATGCCGTTTCTAAACCGATATAGAATATCATAAAGCTTCCCGCAGATATCATCAGATACATACCCAACAGAGTAAGTATCGAAAGCATAAAAAACTC
Organism: Dysgonomonas sp. HDW5B; assembly: GCF_011299335.1. Lineage (GTDB taxonomy): Bacteria > Bacteroidota > Bacteroidia > Bacteroidales > Dysgonomonadaceae > Dysgonomonas_A. The sequence continues at coordinate 2,042,372 of NZ_CP049858.1, read as the reverse complement.
TCCGCGTTTAAATATCGATTCAGGCTTTTTCAACCATTCATTAGCTTGCAGAAATATAAGAAATACACCTATATTCAGTACGCTTTTCATTGTTATTTGAGCCGCTCCCGAAACATACATTCCTCCGAAAGATGTAGCAACACCTTTATCTATAAAGAAACAGTAAACCGTATGTACCAGAAATAGCAAACAAGCTACAGGGAAATAATACTTTTTTGCGTTGTTAGAAGCAAATAGATCGTAAAAGATCAATAACAAAAATACCACTATAAGTGACAATTCGGGCTTCATCAACAAATAATTGCTCAAATTCATTTCGTAAATCTCTTTATTTATTTAAAGTACAGGAAAATAATGTTTATACAGTATTTTCCAATTTTAACAGGCGTTATAAATAATTCTTATAAAGCTACAAACTAGTCTCAGACCTTATTTTACAATATACTTCGCTGCATTGGTATACTTTACTGAAGCAATATAAACACCGTTAGGATCAACAGTTTTATCTGTTGTCAATATAACTTCAATACCCGGTCTTGAATAAAATAATGACACGTATTTGCCACCATTTCGTCTTTCGGTATTATTCAATCTGTATTTATTGGCCACTAACTCACTTTTCAAACTATTGAAAACAGCAGCAGAATTAAACTCCCAAGAAACCATTCTTACATCGCTCTCAAAAGATGGAGTAATCAATGTTATTTTAGAGTTTCCCGAATGAGTAAAAATAAAGTTATTAGATAAGTCACTTACCGGACTATCTTGATGGTTGTATCCTTTTGCTGTGACAACACTTTCGAAATGTTCTTTTCCATTTGGAGCCAAATCTATTAACTCTGCTATATTAAAGCTCTGAGCCGAAGCAAAAGCTGATACGGATATAAATGCAATTAGAAAAAATAATTTTACAATCGTTTTCATCTCGTCAATTTTTAGTGTAAGCATGTATGAATTAAATCGGAGATCCACCCGGGAAATAATCCTACTCCGGCAACACTAAGAACTAATCCCACAACTGCAACTTTTTCATACCAAACTGCATCTGTAAGCTCTAAGTGATGGTCATCTACGACGGGACCGTATAATATTTTTCCAACAACCTTAAGTATATAAACCGCAGTTATCACGATTGATGAACATGCCATTACGGTTAATACTCTGTGGAACATATCTTGATGTTGGAATGATCCAACGAATATAGTCATTTCTGCAACGAATCCACTCAACCCCGGAAGCCCTAATGAAGCCAAACCGGCAATCACATAACAAACCGAAAGGAAAGGCATAATTTTCATCAAACCACCTAATTGTCTGATATCACGTGTGTGAGTTCGTCCGTATATCATACCGATCAATGCAAAGAATAATGCTGTCATCAATCCGTGAGAAAGCATTTGCATTACAGCACCTGTAGTTGCCGTATTATTCATCATAAGGATAGCAAATAATACCAAGCCACAGTGGCTTACCGAAGAGTATGCATTAATATATTTCAAGTCGTTTTGAGCAATTGCACCGAACGCTCCATAAACAACACTTATACCGGTTAAAATTAAGAAAATCCAAGAAAGTTCACTTGCTGCTTCAGGCAATAAATGCATCGCAATACGAAAACATCCGTATCCCCCCAATTTCATCAATACCCCTGCGTGAAGCATCGATACTGCTGTAGGTGCCGAAGCGTGACCATCGGGCGACCAAGTATGGAATGGGAATAATGCTCCCAGCACACCAAATCCTAAGAATGTCAACGGGAATATCCATCGCTGAGCTTCTACAGGAATAACATTGTTTTGAGCAATCTGCAATATATTAAATGTATATTCACCTGTTTCGGACGAGTTGAAATAAATTCCAAAAACCCCTACTAAAAGAAAGGCAGATCCCCCCATCAGCATTAGAGTCAGTTTCATTGCCGAATATTCTTTCCTTCCCGTACCCCATAGACCTATCAACAAGTACATCGGTATCAAAGCTATTTCGTAGAAGAAGAACATGGTAAACATGTCCAGCGAAATAAAGAATCCGTATACTCCTACAGCAAGCAGGGTAAGCCACATAAAGAAGTCTTTAGGAAGCGGATCCATATTCCATGACGCAAATACTCCGGTAAACATAATGATAGCTGTTAACAACAACATCAATACCGATATACCATCGACACCTACTGCGTAATGAATATTGAGTGCTTTAAACCAAACTATATCGTGTTGGAATAGCATTGCACTGGTTGGGTCGGCTTCTCTTGCTCCTAAGAACATAAATAAAAAGACCACCGAAAATATCAGTTCAATAGCCGTTCCTAAAACAGCAACAGTTCTTACTTGTTTGATGTTCTTGCATGGAATAAATGCAATCAACATTAAAACAGGAATCAGGACAAATAATGAAAGAATATTCATTGTTTTATTATTTAAGAGGTCACAGACCTATTTAATTTTAATTTTTCGTCAAATATATAATTACTTAACCACAGATATAACACACCAAACAGAAAGCAAAGACTGCAACAATAACTAAAGCTCCCGATAAATAAACACCGGCATATTGTTGTATTCTGCCCGATTGCAATCCTTTAATCTTATCCGAAGTACTATTGGTTACAAAAGCTAAAGCATTCATAAAGCCATCAACAATAGTATGGTCAAACCATGCAATAGGTTTAGATATGCAGTTAAATATTATTTTGCGTGTAACGAACAACCATAATTCATCGAAATAGAATTTATGATAAGCCCATTTGTAAAAGTTACCAACTCCGTTAGATACTTTGTCCGGCATATCCGTTTTCTTGAAGTACATCATCGTTGCGATTCCTATACCAAGAAGGGCTACAGCTACGCTCGATACGGCAACAGCCATATCTATATGTGCTTCGAAAGGCATTCTGTCTGCTGATATAAAGTCCGCAAAGGGAACAAATCCCGAGAATATTGAAAACACTCCTAAAATAATTAATGGAATTGTCATTGTAGGACCTGCTTCGTGAGGAGCATGGTGATAATGTTTATTTGTGTCGTTCCAGAATATTCTGTAATACAAACGGAACATGTAGAATGCTGTAAGACCTGCACATAGGAATAAGCATGCGAACAAGAACTTATCGTGGTGCAAAGCTGCAGCTAAAATCTCATCTTTACTAAAGAATCCTGAAAATGGAGGAATACCTGCAATAGCCAAACATGCAATCAGGAATGTGATGTGCGTGATTGGTAGGAACTTCTTCAATCCTCCCATATCGTCCATCTCGTTGCTATGTACAGCATGAATTATAGCTCCTGCTCCTAAGAATAACAATGCTTTAAAGAATGCGTGTGTAAATAAGTGGAACATAGATGCCATATAACCTAATCCATCGTGACCGGAATAACCCGATACGCCTAAGGCTGTAATCATATATGCAATCTGCGAAATAGTTGAGAATGCTAAAACCCGTTTAATATCCGTCTGAGTACATGCCACAATAGCTGCATACACGGAGGTTATTGCTCCAACGTATCCGATAATAGTAAGAACTTCGGGTGTACCGAAAAGATATATCGGGAATAAGCGTGCTACAAGAAATACGCCTGCAACAACCATCGTTGCAGCATGGATTAATGCTGAGGCAGGTGTTGGGCCTTCCATTGCATCGGGTAACCAGATATGGAAAGGCATCATTGCCGATTTACCGGCACCACCCATAAATATAAATAACATTGCCCAAGTTAATGCCGATATTCCTAAGAATGAAGCACCAACAAAGCTCGATAAATAGGGAGCATCCAAAGCCGTTAATGTTTGGAAGTCGAATGTTCCCGAGTAATAAGACAATATCAGTATACCTATTAAGAAGAATAAGTCTGCAAAACGGGTTACAATAAATGCTTTCTTAGAAGCAGCCACTGCACTAGGCTTAGTATAGTAGAAACTGATAAGCGAATAAGAAGAAACCCCTACTAACTCCCAGAATATATACATTTGGAAGATATTAGTTGCAACTACCAATCCTAACATCGAGAATGAAAACAGTGAAAGGAAAGCATAGTAACGTTGAAATCCTCTTTCGCCTTTCATATAGCCTAAACTATATATGTGTACCATCAGCGAAACGGTAGTAATCACAACAAGCATCATTACCGAAATAGGATCAAGCATGATCCCCAAATCGATATGCAGTTTATCGGTGAATTTCAACCATTGGTAAGGCTCAACAGCCATTATTGTTTCGTAGGCTCCCGAAGCTCCTTTTCCTATTTTGAAAAAGTATTCGTAAGCTGTAAAATACGACAATGCTGTCATAACCGCCAGAGACAGGGTACCCAAAGTTCCGGCAATGATTGGTTTCATTTTTCCTCCCAACAATCCCAGAATAAGGAACATTATTGCCGGTAGTACGATTATTAATAATGTATAAGACATATCTATATCGTTATTTATTCTTTATAAATTAGGTCAACGACCTTATTAGTGTTTCATGTTTGTTATGTTCTCATCTATATATACGCTCTTCACATTACGATATATAGTGATGATAATGGCAATAGCAATGGCTGTTTCGGCTGCTGCTATGGCAATAGAGAACAGAGCAAAGAAAAGCCCTTCGAATTGACCGGGATATAAAAACCGGTTAAAAATCACAAAATTCAAGTCTGCGGCATTCAGCATCAATTCCATTGACATCAATACCATCAACATGTTTTTTCGAGACAGAAAACCATATACTCCAATAAAAAACATAAGTGTACTTACAGTCAAATATGCTTCCATGGGAACGGAAAAGGTTTCTACTAGAAATTCATTCATAATTGTATATTATTAAGCTATATAACTCTTTTTTCTTTCTGTAACAAACCTGTTACAAAGCGGTCTGAGACCGTTATCGTTTACGGGCAATCATTATACCTCCTATTATACAAGCCAAAAGCAATAAACTGATAGCTTCGAAAGGAAGTAAGTATTGGTATTTCTCGGTACCCATCATGGTAGTACCCAGTTGAGTCATATCTATCGCCGAATCTGCATATGTATAAATGCGGGAAACATTGTAATAGATGATATGACCACAGATGCCCAAACCAACTACAGCTACAAGAGCTGCTAATATCATTCGACCGGGTTTTTCGTATTTCACTTCTATCCCGGGATCGTTAGTCAACAATATCGAAAATATATACAAGACCATAATACCGCCTGCATATACCGCTACTTGCACTGCTGCAAGAAACTGATAATCCATCAATAAATACAGACCTGCTGTTGCAATCAATACGAAGAGCAAGTAAGTTGCCGAACGGATAATCATTTGAGTGGTAACCGCCAATAATGAAAAAACGACAATTACGATTGCTAGTACTCCAAATATAATAAACTCTGCCATAATCAACCTTTACGTATTTTGATTATTATTCTTTTGTTACATTATCAGAAGCTGCACTGTCTGCACTATCCTGATTTGTGATATTCTCTTTCTTTTCTGTTTCTACCGGTGCCGGTGCAGCAGCAGGTTTAGGTGCAGCCGGAGCTGTTTCTACTGCAGCAGGTTTCTCTGCAACAGGTTTTGGCTCGGGCTTTTTCTTTTCACGAAGTTTCGATCCCAATTGATTTAACTTCATATTCAGTTTACCTCTGGTGAATACCGAACTTTCGAATGTGTTATCAAATTTGATAGCATCGGAAGGACATGTCAACACACACAGGTTACAGAATGTACATGAACCCAGATTGTAATAATATTCATCCAGAATTTTCTTCTTTTTGCCGTCTTCTGTTTCTATTGTTTTAGACTTTATTACAATTGTGCCATTTGGACAATTCATCTGACAGATACCGCAAGAAGTACAGGCATGCTCATTATTTGCATCGTGAGGCATAACCAATTCGCCTCGGAAACGATCCGAAATAACCAGAGTCTTTCTATTCTCAGGATACTGTTGTGTAATCTTTTTAGTAAACAGCTCTGTCCAAGTAACAGACATACCCGTAAGCAGTCCGCCGATACCTTGGAATAAACCTTTAAAATATTGTGATACAGAACTCATTTTTATTCAGCTATAAATTTAAATATACTAGGAAATATATCTTCTAATGTCAAACCTGCCAATACGATGACTACCATAAGCAGAAGATTAAACATATTAATAGGCAATAAATACTTCCACTCCAGATTCAATAACTGGTCGATACGTAAGCGAGGGAATGTCCATCGAACCCATAAACTTAAGAACACTAAACATCCGGCTTTACCGAAGAACCATATATAAGATGGAATATAATTCATCACTTCGTTGAAACCATCAAATCCTTTTAGTTGGATAGGCATCCAGCCTCCAAGAAAAACAGTAGTAGCAATGGCTGCAATAATAAACATATTCAGATATTCGGCCAAATAGAAAAATCCGAACTGCAACCCTGAATACTCCGTATGGTATCCGGCTGTAAGTTCCGATTCAGCTTCCGGTAAGTCGAAAGGACCACGGTTTGTTTCGGCATGTCCCGATATAAGATATATAACAAAGGCTATTACAGAAGCAATATGACCATTGAATAAATTCCAGCAATACGTTTGATTTTCGATAATTATAGAAAACTGCATTGATCCCGATAGCACAACCATGGTTATCAGAGCAAATCCGGCAGACAATTCATAACTGATAAATTGGGCACCGCTTCGCATAGCACCAATCATCGAATATTTATTGTTACTTGACCATCCTGCCAGTAAAACGCCAATAATACCAAGAGATGATACAGCAACTACATAAAATACTCCGATATTAAAATCGACAGCTTGCAATCCTCTTCCGAAAGGAATAGCTCCAAACGTCAGCATAGAAGCCACAATCATAAAGAATGGAGCAGCATAGAAAAGGAATTTATCGACATTATCGATATGGATAATTTCTTTGAGAAGAATCTTTACCATATCGGCAACACTCTGCACCATACCATATTTCCCTACACGATTAGGACCTAAACGGCATTGAAAAAATCCGGTAATTTTCCGTTCTACATAAATCAAGATCAGAGCTAATACTGCATAGGCTGTCAATAAAGCAGCACCTACTAATACAAACTCGATAAACAACACCCAAAACTCAGATAATCCCCAAGTTTCTCGAAGTAAGCTATCGATTAAGGCAGTCAAACGTGAAAGTTCTAACATATATCTTTAAATATAATAACTAATCTATTAAAGGTCTCAGACCTCTTTATTGCTTTGGTTAGTATAACAACTACAATTTGTTATAACTCATGTATCATTAAATAGGATAATTTACTTAATCCAACTCGACAAAAGGGTACGACCTAACGGTCAATATCAGGTATCACATAATCCATTGATCCACCGATACCAATCAAATCCGAAAGTTTCTCACCTGCACAAAGTGTCGGCATTGCCGAAACTAAAGCCATAGATGGCGATCTGAATTTCAAGCGGTATGGAGTTTTATCTCCACGGCTTTCAATAAATACACCGAATTCTCCACGTGCAGCTTCCACTCGTTGGAAGTATTCTCCCTCGGGCAATTTGATAATAGCTTTTACTTTAGCTAAGAAATCTCCGTCAGGTATATTGTCAACCAATTGCTCTAAAATCTGTAAAGATTCTTCGATTTCATCCAAACGATTTAAGTAACGGGCATATGAATCTGATTCGTGACGAATCACTTCTTTGAAAGTTACTTTGTTATACAGTGCGTATGGATGATGTATTCTAAGATCACAAGCAAATCCCGAAGCACGACCTGCAGGCCCGGTAACAGCATATGATATAGCGTCTTCTTTAGAAAGAATACCTATTCCCTTAAGCCTGCCGATAATAATGGGGTTACCTGTAACTAATTTATCATATTCTTTTAAACGTTCTCTCATCTCGATAATGAAAGCCTTGATATCTTTCTGAAAATCGGGATGAATATCGAACATTACTCCGCCGACAACGTTATAATTTATTATAAGACGACCTCCCGATGTTTTTTCAAAAATATCGAGTATACGCTCACGCTCACGCATTCCATAAATAAAAGCAGTGGTAGCACCTAAGTCCATACACAAAGTACCCCATGCTATCAGGTGAGAATCTATACGATTCAATTCATCCATAATAGTACGTATATATTGTGCTCTTTGAGGAACTTCTATTTCTGCGGCTTTCTCAACACACATACACAAAGCATGGCGGTTGATATTTGAAGAAAGATAATCTAGACGATCTGTAAAGTGAAGTATTTGAGGATAAGTTAGATTTTCACTTAATTTTTCGATACCTCTATGTATGTATCCACTGTGAACATCTATTTTTTTCACGATTTCACCTTCAAGAGAAACTCTAAAGTGCATTACTCCGTGAGTTGAAGGGTGTTGCGGACCAATGTTTATAATATAATCATCATCCTCGAATACTTTAACAACATCCTCTTTCAAACCTTGAGGAGTCTCATAAATACGAGGAGCGGTATCAACCATATCCTTACTTTCAACCGTAACAGGATTTAACGCCGGATCGGCATCATAATCTTTCCTTAAGGGATAACCTCTCCAATCCTGATTCAGGAAAAATTTACGCATATCGTGGTGATTTATAAATCTTATCCCCAATAAAGCATATACTTCTCTTTCATTAAAATCGGCAGTTGCCCATAAATCGGTAACGGTATACAATAAAGGATTTACTCTATTTGCGGTGCTTGTTTTAAGAAGGACTTCTACTGATAAATCTTTAGAAGATGACAGCAAATAATTCACACCCAGCATCTCACCTCTGTCTACTCCTGTCAGCTGGACAAGAAAGTCAAAAGGAAATTCAGCATTATAACGTAACGTTTTAGCTAAATGGTGCAATTTGTCCGACTCCACAGTTACGGTTAAGACTTTTTTGTCTTCGATAACTGCTTCGGGTACCGCATTTAAGATTACATTCTTGATATTTTCCATTGATCTCTGAAGGTCTCAGACCTTTATATTGCTTTGGTAAATAACGTGGCTAAAGCCTGTTATAATTAATCGTTTATCGACATTTGTCATTCTTAAGAACAAGTCTCTCGAATTTATTTTTTCACTTTAAATAAAAAACGCTCCAGCTTTATCTTACGCTGCAACTGCATTAATCCATAAAGTAATGATTCAGGACGAGGTGGGCAACCGGGTATATATACGTCTACCGGAAGAAATTCATCAATTCCTCTCACCACATGGTAAGAATCAAGAAAAGGACCTCCCGAAATAGCACAACTACCCATTGCAACAACATATTTAGGCTCGGCCATCTGATCATATATACGCTTCAACAAAGGAGCCATTTTATGAACAATCGTACCGGCCACCACAATACAGTCTGCTTGACGGGGACTATTACGAGTAACCTCCATTCCGAAACGAGCTATATCGTATTTGGCTGCAGCCGTTGCCATAAATTCAATACCACAACAACTGGTTGCAAAAGCCAAAGGCCAGATTGAATTTGAGCGACCCCAATTGATAAGGTCATCCAGCTTACCGACAACTATGCCGACTCCATTCGCCTGAAGTTCCTTAACATAATTCTCAAGATATTCATTGTCCCGGAATTCCTCATTAGGTATTCCTTTTATATATACGTTCTTTACTTCCATTGCAATGCTCCTTTCCTCCAGGCATAAGCTAAACCTAAACCTAGAATTAACAAGAAAAATAATATACTATACAAACCGGCCATTCCCAAATCCCGAACAACATTAGCCCAAGGAAATAAGAAGATCGCTTCGACATCAAACATTAAATAAAGTATCGCATACAAATAGTAACCCACCCTGAATTGCATCCAAGATGTTCCTTTTGTTGGTATACCACATTCGTACGCCTGTCCCTTTTGTGCATTAAAAGAACTTGGAGACAGCAAAATAGCCATACCCAAACCAGCACAGACTAAAACTAGTCCGGTGACAAAAACAACTAAAAATAAAGCAGAGTTCATATACGTGATTATTCAAAAAGGCTACACATTATAAGACTGAAAAGACAAATGAAAGGCAAAATTATCAAGTCCACTTGTCATAATCGATGCAAAAGTAAAGCTTTTTTTTAATGAACAAAAGAAATACCAACAAAAGTACATCTCTGATAGATTCAATCTATATCTAAGCAAAATATATGTAAGTAACATTTATACAAATAATATTTAAAGCAAAACAATCAACTAATTAAACTAAAATTGTACTTTTGTGAATACGCTTTCGGGGAACACGCGCATATTATCATTATTTAGAGTTAATATTAATAGAATATAAGATATGAGTACGATTGACTGGACAAATTTATCTTTCGGATATTTAAAAACCGACTTCAATGTTCGGAGCTATTTCAAAGACGGAAAATGGAGTACACCTACCGAAACTTCATCCGAAACTATCGAACTTCACATGGCTGCAACCTGCTTGCATTATGGACAGGAAGCTTTTGAGGGACTAAAAGCCTTTAGAGGAAAAGATGGAAAAATCAGAATTTTCAGAATGAGAGAGAATGCATTACGTATGCAATCATCTTGTCGAGGCATTATGATGGAAGAGCTTCCTATTGAAATATTTGAAGAAACAGTATTAAAGGCAGTCAAGCTTAACGAAAAATTTGTTCCTCCATACGAAAGTGGAGCATCTCTATATATACGTCCGCTTCTTATAGGCACCAGTCCACAAGTAGGAGTAAAACCATCTAAAGAATATCTGTTTGTGGTTTTTGTTACTCCCGTAGGACCTTACTTCAAAGAAGGCTTCAAACCTACACCTCTTGTTATATTCAGAAGTTTTGACAGAGCTGCTCCTCTAGGCACAGGCACATATAAGATAGGAGGCAACTACGCCGCGAGTCTTGTTGCAGGAAACAAAGCTCATGAATTAGGATATTCGGCAGTATTATATCTTGACCCTAAAGAAAAGAAATATATTGACGAGGGTGGACCAGCCAATTTTTTCGCAATAAAAAACAATACATACATAACCCCTCAGTCAACATCCATACTCCCGTCTATCACAAATGATAGCCTAATGCAGTTGGCCAAAGATTTAGGAATGACAGTTGAACGACGTCCCATTCCCGAAGCAGAGCTGAGCTCTTTTGAGGAAGCAGGTATCTGCGGAACAGCAGCGGTAATCAGTCCGGTAGAGCGTATTGATGATCTGGAAGAAAACAAATCGTATTCGTTTGTTAAAGACGGACAGGCCGGACCAACATCTACTCTCCTATACAACAAATTGAGAGCTATACAGTATGGAAATGAGCCCGATACGCACAATTGGATTACTATAATCGAATAAATATTTAACTATCCAACAACTCAACTAAGTTAAATTAATGCAGTCAGCAGAGCACTCACAGATGGTATTACGGACCGAGGATTTGGTAAAAAAATACAAATCCCGGACAGTTGTTAATCATGTTTCCATTGAAGTTAAGCAAGGAGAAATAGTAGGTTTACTTGGTCCAAACGGAGCAGGCAAAACTACTACATTTTATATGACTGTAGGATTAGTCATGCCAAATCAAGGGCGAATTTTTCTTGACAATCAAGAAATTACAAAATTCCCCGTATACAAAAGGGCTCAAAACGGAATTGGATATCTCGCACAAGAGGCATCCATATTCCGAAAACTTACTGTAGAAGACAATATCAGATCTGTCCTCGAAATGACGGGACAATCAAAAGAATATCAAAAAGAAAAACTAGAGAGTCTAATTTCGGAGTTCGGGCTACATAAAGTTCGTAAAAATCTGGGAGATAGACTTTCGGGGGGAGAAAGAAGACGTGCTGAGATAGCTCGATGCCTTGCGATAAATCCTAAATTCATAATGCTCGATGAGCCTTTTGCAGGAGTAGACCCTATAGCCGTTCAGGATATCCAGGAAATAGTTGCTCAACTAAAATACAAAAACATCGGAATATTAATCACCGACCACAATGTGGATGAAACGCTTAGTATAACCGATAGGGCCTATTTACTGTTCGAAGGTAAAGTTCTATTCCAAGGTACACCCGAACAACTTGCAGCCAATGAAACAGTTAAAGAAAAGTATCTAGGTCGCGACTTTGAGTTAAAAAGACGTATTATAGAACGACCAAAATAATTATATATTAAAAAAAAACTATATCTTTGCCGCTCATGGGTAGATTGCTAGCAATAGATTATGGAACAAAACGTACCGGTTTAGCCGTTACAGATCCTTTAAAAATTATTGCAACAGGCCTTACGACTGTTCCAACCCATACACTATTAACATATTTAAAAGAGTATTTCGCTAAAGAGGCTGTCGAATATGTGATTATTGGTATGCCTAAACAAATGAATAATGAGTTTTCCGAAAATATGAAGCATATAGAACCCTTTGTGAAAAAGTTCTGTGCTCAATTCCCCAACACTCCTATTGAGTATTATGATGAGCGATTTACATCAGTAATAGCACAACGTTCTATGATAGAGAGTGGAATGAAAAAGAAAAACCGTCAGAATAAGGCAACGATTGACGAAATAAGTGCAACTATTATATTACAAGACTACATGGAGAGTCTTACATACAAAAATAAGAATTTATGATACTTCCCATATATCTCTACGGTCAACCGGTATTGAGAAAAATTGCTCATAACATAGATAAAGATTACCCTAATCTGAATGAGCTTATCCAAAACATGTTCGAAACCATGTATAATGCCGATGGCATTGGATTGGCTGCACCACAAATAGGTCTAGATATCCGTTTATTCGTAATTGATTTAGAGCCTCTTGCTGAAGATGATGAAAAGTATCACGGATTCAAGAAAGCTTTTATTAATGCCGAAATTATTGAACGCACCGGAGAGATAGTCTCCACACAGGAAGGCTGCCTTAGCATTCCCGGAATTAATGAAAATGTCCCTAGAGAAGAAACTGTTAAAATCAAATATTTCGACGAAAACTTCGTTGAACATGAAGAAGTTTATTCTGATTTTTTTGCACGTTGTATTCAACACGAATACGACCATATAGATGGCAAGCTATTTATAGACAAAATTTCAGGGATCAGAAAACAATTGATAAAATCGAAACTAAATAATCTAACAAAGGGGCGAGTAAATTGTTCTTATAGAACAAAAGCCATTCAAAACAAACCTTGAGACGTATGAAAATTAAACTACTATTGTTGCAAATAGTGATAATATCAATATTAAGTTCATGTGTTACCCCTCGTGACACAAATCTTTTGCAGGATATAAAGAAGGATTATCCCATTGATGTGAATCTTAACAATGATTACAAAATTATTCTGGGGGATCAATTGACGCTCAGAATTTATACATTGGACGAAAGTATGAAAGAACTTTTCTCCGTATATATTGTAGATCAGTCTTCGGGACTAAGTGCAGCAGCTACTGATCAAACGGGAGCGAATGTTCTTAATGTTTATTCCGACGGTACTGTTAAAATACCCTATTTAGGAAAAATATCGGTAGAAGGCTATACTACTACAGAAGCGAAGAAAATTATAGAGGAACGTTTTTCTACATTTTCACCCAACATAGTCATAGAGCTAAATCTTCAAAATCGTTTTTTTAGTGTTTTAGGTGAAGCCGGACAAAGCCGTATAGCTATGCCTCTACCTAAGTTAACGATATTTCAAGCATTAGCCATGTCCGGTCCAATTCAAACATTTGGAGATAGAACAAAAGTAAAAATTGTTAGACAAACCCCTAATGGAACAGAAGTAAAGACTTTCGACATCAGATCTAAAGATATTGTCGATTCTGAATATTACTATATTCAACCCAATGATGTTATATATGTACCTGAGATGAACAGAACCTTCTTTGGACGTGTAACTTCATTTACCGGAATTCTAGGTTTAGTTAGTCTCGTAGGAACAGTTGTAGGAGCATACTTTGTTATTAAAAATAACTTTTAAAGATGAAAACAGGATTTAAATACTTTATATACTGCCTATTTATAGGTTTTGCTATAATGATGTACAGTTCGTGTACATCTCCTAAAGCAACGAATTTATTACAGGATAAAAGTCCTATATATACATCAAAACCTTTCAAGGACTATCAATTACAAATTAATGATGAGATATATTGTTCTATATTAACCAGTAACAAAGATTTTTCTGACGTTTTCAACGGAGTATTATCAAGCACTGATTTATCGACTAAAGCTTCCTATGCCATATTTGAAAGTGGCAATATTTCGATTCCGTTTTTTGGAGATATTCAGATTTTAGGATTGACTATACCTGAGGCGGAAGAAGTTATCCAGAACAAAATGAGACAGGCTATACCTGACGCTCAGGTAAAAATATTTCTAAAAAACAATTATTATTATGTTGTTTCTGAATCACAAAATGGGCGACAAAATATCTACAAAGATAACATGACCATATTTCAGGCTTTAGCCATAAATGGTGAGCCTGGGCCCGATTTAGAATTAGGGAAAGTAAAAATCATCCGACTTGATGAAACAGGCAGATCAATTATTAAAGAATTTGATCTCAGATCCGAGTCTATTATCGAATCGGAGTTCTACTATATAAAGCCAAATGATTTAATCTATTATTCGACAAGTAAGAGAGCTTTCTTCCGGATAAATTCTTTCACAGGGCTGATAACTACTATCATAGCACCAATAGCTACTGTATTTGCAGTAATAGGTATAGTAAACAGTATAAACTAAAGGATTCTGTAAATTATGGAACAAAATATAAACAGATCGCCGGACTTCAGTACAGACCCATACTTTGATGAAGTCCAAGCAAAGACAAAATTCTCTTTTGATTTTGTGCTTTGGTTCTATCGAATCCTTAAATACTGGTACTTATTTGCTATATCTTTAGCATTGTTCTTGGGATACGCTTATCTTAAGAATAAAAGCTGGACTCCCTTATACCAGTCGGGAGCCGTTTTGATGATGGAACAAAGAGGTAATTCCGGTGTTGCTATGGGCGCTGTTCAATTAGGAAGTTTAGTTCAGAATTCGGTCAATCAGCAAATGATTCTAAATTCGTACGACATGGTAGTTCGTACTATTGCAAAACTTCCTCAAATGCGCGTAGACTATTTCAAAAAAGGGAAATTTAAAGCAGACAACTGGTACGGTTTGACTCCTGTAACTATTGAAGCTAAATACGTTGCCCCAAGTGCATATAGTATCGTTTTTGAAATAGAACCTATCAATTCCGAGAAATGCAGAATATTCTATGCCGGATCTGAAACTACTGCTCCGTTTTCGATGGAAGTACCTTATGGACAGTTTGTACAAGAGCAACGCTTTTATATAAAAATAAACAAATCCCCTCGATTTGCTGCCAATTTTGAGCCTTTCAGTTTTCGGTTTGTTTCGAAAGAAGAACTAATCGGTCGCTATTCAGGCAGAATATCTACAGGGATGATTAGAGAGGGCTCTACAGCATTGGGAGTCTCAATATATGGAAGTAGCCCAGCACAAGATGTTGATTTCTTACGAGCATTACTCAAAGAATTTGAAGATTACAACTTAACATTAAAAAATGAAGCTGCCGATAGAACAATTGCCTTCATTGATAGACAAATGGGCATAATCGCAGATTCATTGCAACAATCGGAAGCATCGTTTAAAGATTTTCAAGATGAAACAGGATTATACCGATTGACTAAAACAGATGGTCGATCTGAGTTAGAGAATGTAATGCAATCAATAGGAGAGGTAAAAGCTCAAGAAGATATGATATTGCGACTAACCGATGAAATCAACAGTTCAATATTAAACAGGACGGAACTTGTTGAACCATCAGCGTTGGGTATAACAGAAGCAAAACTGACTCAGTCGATAGGAGAATACAACAGCCTTATTAACAAACTGGCAAGTATGGGTTCTGCACATCCTATGTATGCGAAAAGCGAACAGTCACTGACAAATCTTCGAATTAAAATACTTGAAGAGTTAAGAGGGCTTCAGGATCGAATCCAAAATAAAAAGGAAGATCTGAACAATAGCACCAGAGAAATAGAAAGTAGAATGTCGACTTTACCTGCACAGGAAAGGGAATATGCTCGATATGAGAAAAAATATCAGGTTAATGATGCGTATTATACATATCTAAGACAGAGACGATATGAAGCTACCATACAGAAGGCATCCAATATTCCGGATAACTTTATAATGGAAGAACCCAGACAAAAAGGTGGTCCTGTAAATGGTGACGAAAAGTCTAAAAACTATACATTCTTTTTCTTGATTGGACTTGCTCTACCCCTTGCATTTGTTGTATGTAAAGAAGAGATATTCAATCATGCTATATCAACAAAAGAAGATTGCGAACGCTTATCGGGTCTACCGGTAATCGGTACAATAGAAAATATATCCAAAAAGATATCTTCTTCCGGATCAACTACTCTGGTGAAGAATTTCCCGAAATCAAGTTTTGCAGAATCGTTTCGAAATATGCGAATTCGAATTGAGTATATGGCTCAAAAAGAATCGGGAATTTCAATACTGATCACATCGGCAGAGCCCGGAGATGGAAAAACATTCATTGCAGGTAACGTAGCTTCGGTGTATCAATTAACTGGTAAAAAAGTAGTTTTAATAGACTTTGACTTAAGACGTCCTTCGGTTGCAAAATTACTTAATATTGAAAGCAAGAAAGGTGTTTCTAACTTTTTGATTGGTCAAGTGACTCTTGACGAAATCACATTGACTCACCCTGAATATGAATTCGATATTATCACTGCCGGAACATTGCCTCCAAATCCCAGTGAATTGATTAAGACGAAGAAAACAAAGGACTTGATAGACTATCTGAAGACCAAATATGATTATGTTATCGTAGACTGTAGCCCTATAGGTCTCGTGTCTGATGCATATATCCTGTCTAAGTATGTAGATACAACTTTGTTTGTTGTCCGTAGAGCTAAAACAAATAAAGCCTTTTTCAAAAGCGTTGTCAATCAGATGCGTAACGATGGACTTGAGCATGCAGCTTTAGTCTTCAACGATGTGAAAGGACGAGAGGGTTATTATGGAACATCCAGATATTATGGAGACAAATCATATTACCTGAAACGAAATTCATATTATCACGACGATTATTTTGAAAAATAAAAATATATAAAAAGAGAGGCTTCAACTGCCTCTCTTTTAGTTTATATACATAGAATTTATATATTTGCCCAGAATAATATTTTATTGAATCGTGAAGAAATATATATTGATCGTTTTTACGCTCTTTTATTCGATAGTAATCTCTGCACAAATAAATACAGAGAGAGTTACACTAATCGGGCGTAACGCTTTGTATTTTGAGGATTACATCCTTGCCATACAATATTTTAATCAGGTAATAAAATCGAAACCCTATTTGGCTGAGCCTTATTATTACAGGGCAATAGCAAAATATTACCTCGATGATTTTAAAGGTGCGGGCGAAGACTGTACACAATGCCTGGAGCGAAATCCGTTCTATACAAATGCATATCAGCTACGTGCCGATGCCCGTCAGAATCAAAAAGACTATGATGGAGCTTTGGAAGATTACAAAGCCAGCCTTAAGAATAATCCGGATGATAAATTTATCCTGATTAACATGGGTATAGTCAACATTGAAAAGAAAGACTACGATGAAGCTGAAAAATATTTAGATAAACTCGTTCAGAAAAACCCAAACTATACACAAGGAATATTAACCAGAGGAAGCTTGTATCTTGAAAGAGGAGATACTATTAAAGCTTTAGAAAACTACAACTTGGCTATCGAGAAAGACAAATATTTTTCTCCGGCTTATTCTATGCGTGCTTCTACCTATTTTTCTCAAAAAGAATATGACAAGGCACTCACCGATTTTGACGAAGCCATAAAGCTTGATCCTATCTTAACGGGAAATTATATAAATCGTGGACTTGCCAGATATTATAAAAACGATCTGCGGGGAGCTATGGCCGACTACGATCACGTTATCGAGATAGAACCAAG
The DNA here is from genome assembly GCF_011299335.1 of Dysgonomonas sp. HDW5B. Taxonomy (GTDB): domain Bacteria; phylum Bacteroidota; class Bacteroidia; order Bacteroidales; family Dysgonomonadaceae; genus Dysgonomonas_A. The sequence continues at coordinate 2,024,439 of NZ_CP049858.1, read as the reverse complement.
CAACCACATAGCCCATTTCAACAGAGCCCTTCTAAGAGCTCAGGTAGGAGATGACAACAAGGCGATAGCAGACTTTGATTTCGTTCTGGCGAATGATCCCGACAATTATACCGCATACATGAACAGAGCATTACTGAAGAACAATATTGGCGATATAAAAGGTGCATTAGCCGATCTGAATATAGTGCTGAAAGAATATCCCGATTTTTATCAGGGGTACTACTTGCGATCGGAAATCAAACGTAAACAAAATGATTTACGAAGTGCGGAACAGGATTACCTGTATGCCCGAAAGAAAGAAGAGCAAACTAAAAAAGATGCATTTGCCGGAAAAGAGAGTACAACCAAAACTCGTGAGAAATCAGATAAAACAATTGATAAATTCAACTTACTTGTTGTAGCCGATAAGGAAGAGACAGAAAAGAGCAAGTACAACAGCGAAACTCGTGGTAAAGTACAAAATAAACAAGCTAATATTGAATTGGCTCCGACATTTATTGTATCCTATTATGAGAAAGTAAATGATTACCAGAAATATACTCATTACAATCAAGATCTGGAGAATATCAACAAACGCAATACGCTCAGCAGAAAATTAATCATTACAAATCAAGAAGTAGCACTAGACAGTACTCAGGTTGCCATCCATTTTGCATCGATCAATGAATATTCGACACTCATTGACCAACAACCTGAAAATGCGATATTCTATTTTGCCCGAGGTATTGATTATATGCTGGTTCAGGATTTCAGCAGCGCAATCGAAGATTTTACGAAAGCAACTATTATAGATCCGAAATTTACACTTGCTTACTTTAATTTGGCCGTAGCTTATACCAAACAGTTAAAATCGAAAGATATTCTGCCCGAATTGTATAGTCAAACGCCTCAAACCGAATTAAGCATCAGCATGCAGACCGGTATTGACAATAAGTCGGCATCTTCACCGTCAGGAAGTAATTCGGATATAGATGCAAAAGCAATTCGTGCAAGGCTCGAATACGAATCTATACTGAAAAGCTACAATAGAATCATAGAGTTATCACCTGATTTTACTTTTGCATATTACAATAGAGCCGAGATAAAATCGATGCAAAAAGATTACAGAGCAGCGATTTTAGACTATAACGAAATAATTAGACGTGATCCTGAATTTGGCGAAGCTTATTACAACAGAGGCTTAAACAGATTGCAAATAAAGGATACCGACCGAGGGCTTGACGATCTTCGCAAAGCAGGAGAACTAGGCATTGTGAGTGCATACAGTATCATAAAAAGGATGACCGAATAAGTAAACTGATCGAATGAAAAAGTCTATATCCTATTTGCCGCCTACTAATCAACGAGATTTGCATTATATTGTTGAATCTATCCTGACACGGATCAAGCAGACCGAAATGATAATTCTTTTCGGTAGTTATGCCCGTAATGATTATGTGGCGTATGATGAGAAATATGAGTTTGGCAAATTGCAGTTCTATGTAAGCGATTATGATATATTGGTTGTTACGAGCGGAGTGTCGGACGGGGTGGCAATCAAAGCCCTCAGTAATATAGAAGATTTGTATTACGACAGGGCGAAAGATCCCGACAGGCAGCCTCCTGTTCAGTTTATCAGCGAGGATATGAAAAAGCTGAATAAATATCTGAAAGAGGGTAGATATTTTTATACCCAAATAAAACAAGAAGGTGTTATACTATATGATAGTGGAAAGCATAAATTAGCACGAAGGCGAAAACTTAGCTTTGAAGAAATAAAGCAACAAGCTGAGGAATATTTTAATGATAAATTCCAGAGTGCTAATGAATTTCTAGAAAATGCTAATTTTAATTATAGTAAAGAATGGTATAAAAAATCATCTTTTATGCTTCATCAAGCCTGTGAAAGTTATATTTATGCCATCCGCTTAGTTTTCACATTAGAAAATCCCAAACAACATAACCTATCAAAGCTATTAAACTCGGTAAAGAAATATTCCAGCCTGTTTATCAAAGTCTTTCCACAAGATACGCCTGAGGAGAAACGCCTTTTCGAGCTTATCAAAGCTGCTTATGTAAATGGCAGATATGATCCCGATTTTATAGTAACCAAAGAGGATGTTGATGCGTTGGTTCCAAAAGTGGAGTTGCTGAGGGATATTACCAAAAAGATTTGCGAGGAAAAGATCAAGGAATACGGGGAGAGAAACTAGCATAAAGCTAATCTTTAATAATGACTTAGATTCAAATAATAACCAAATGATTAAAAATGAAAAAAGTATTATTGTTATTAGCGGATGGATTTGAAATATTTGAAGCAAGTGTATTTATTGATGTTATAGGCTGGAATCTTGTTGAAGGTGATAACTCTACCGAATTATTTACTTGCGGATTAAAAAAGGAAATTAAAAGTTCGTTTAACCAACGGTTTATTGTAGATTATCTGGTTGAAGATATCGATATTTCTACATTCGACGCATTAGCAATTCCGGGCGGATTTGAGGTTTATGGATTTTACAACGATGCTTATGATGATAAATTCTTAGATTTAATTCGAGGGTTTAAAACAAGTAATAAAATTATTGCATCTATTTGTGTTGGAGCTTTGCCAGTGGGTAAGAGTGGTATTTTGAAAAATAAGAATGGAACTGTTTATAATAACCCGATTCGAAGAGAAGCATTAAAAGGATTCGGTGTTAATGTACTACATCAACCGATTGTAATAGATGACAATATCATTACTTCATGGAATCCGTCAACAGCGATAGATGTTGCTTTATTATTATTGGAGAATTTAACGACAAAAAGTAATGCTGACAAAATTCGCCAATTAATGGGATTTGATGATAGACAAAATTAACAAGGCATAACAAAACATTGGCCCCAAAAGTGGATTTATTGAGAGATATAACCAAATGTATCTGTAAAAAAGATTGGGGAGTACAGGAAGATGTAAAGTAAAAGCAAAAATATAAAATTTTATAAAAAAGATCTCCTTCTCATTAAAATAGAAACTAAATATTTAATCACGTGATTTCCGGAAGACAAAATACACTTAATGGTAGCAATAAAAATCAAACAAAGCTATTTACATCAACACTTCTTTATTTAATTATTTTCTCCTTATCCATAGAAGTAATAGAAATAATTGCCGAGATTATTCTGCTGCTTAACCCACAAACACAAATCGCTTTCTCATTTACAGATTGGATTCAGATATTCCTGCTGGGGATAATAAACGATGTCTGTATTACTACAATAGCCTTCTTTTTCATGTGGTTAAACCTTATATTCAGGTCCCAGAGCAAATATTATTCACCTTGGGGCTATATTATTTTCGGGCTCATAGCTGCAGTCTTTGTGTATATCACATTTTTTAATACAATATTTGACGAATATGGGAGTGTAGTATCTAAAATAGTCTGGTACTTTTTATTATATAAGCTGCTAAGTTTTGGATTACGTCTTTTTATCCCCGCTATTAGAAAGAACTGGAGTATTATTATTTATTATTTTATCCTTTTTCTTTATATAATAACAATCTTAACAAATGCTATAGGAGAATACTTCTTCTGGGACGAGTTTGGAGTACGGTATAACTTTATTGCGGTTGATTATCTGATATATACCAATGAAGTTATTGGTAATATACTCGAGTCATACCCTATTGTTCCACTATTTAGTATTCTAGTAATCATATCAGTGGCAATTACTTATTTTATTGGCAGGAAAACAACAAAAACAATCAATAATATACCTTCTTTTAAAAACAAATTAGTTGTGTCTGCATTATATTGCATACTGCTAATACTTTCGGGTACATTATTGAATATCAATACTCACTTTCAGAACAAACCCAATGTGTATGTAAATGAGCTGCAAGCCAGTGGAGTTTTTAAGTTCTATATGGCTTTTATGAATAGTGAGCTCGATTATAATAAATTTTATGTAACACTGCCCCAAAAAGAAACAATCGAAATTATAAATAATCAATATAATAGTCAGGGAATAAACAACATACAAGTCATTACCGACACACTACCCGAAGTGCATAAAAACATTGTACTTATTACTATCGAAAGTCTTAGCGCATCCTTTCTCGCTCATTATGGCAATACCGATAATATAACTCCCAATCTGGATAAATTGATGGATGAAAGCCTTTCTTTCACCAATCTTTTTGCAACAGGAAACAGAACTGTGCGTGGCTTAGAGGCTGTTACCCTATCGTTACCACCCAGTGCAGGCGAAAGTATTATCAAACGACCCAATAATCAGGATTTGTTCTCAACAGGAGAAATACTGAAAGACAAAGGATATACGGTGCAATATCTGTATGGAGGGGACAGTTATTTTGACAACATGGAAACATTCTTTTCGGGCAATGGATATGATATCATCGACAAAAAAGATTTTACCAAAGACGAAATAAGCTTTAGCAATATATGGGGAGTTTGTGATGAAGATATGTACAATAAAGCATTAGGAGTATTCAGCAAGAATGCTGAGATGGGAAAACCTTTTTTCGGACATATAATGACCGTGAGCAATCATCGCCCCTTTACATATCCGGAAAACAAAATAGATATTCCCACCAATATAAAATCGAGAAACGGAGGTGTAAAATATACCGACTATGCCATAGGTAAGTTCATGGACGAGGCTCGCAAACAACCTTGGTTCGACAATACTATATTCGTTATTGTTGCTGACCACTGTGCTTCGAGTGCAGGAAAAACCGAAATACCTTTAGATAAATACCACATTCCGGCTCTGATCTATTCTCCGGGATTTATTGAGCCAAAGCAAGTCAACACACTAACTTCTCAAATTGATATAATGCCAACTGTTTTTGGCCTACTGCATTTTACATACAAGTCTCAATTTTATGGAAAGAATGTCTTTTCACCCGATTATAAGCCAAGAGCATTTGTAGCTACTTATCAAAATCTCGGTTATTTGGAAAGTGATATTCTGACAATTCTTTCACCGATTCGAAAAGTCGAACAATATAAAGTTCAACAAAAGGCCAATTTAGAGTTCAACTTATCCTTTCTTGACAAAACGGATTCTCTTTATCTGAAAAATGCAATAGCCAATTATCAAACTGTAGGATATCAACAAATTGCAAAGAGATAAATAAAACCATCAGAAGCAAATATGTAGAAACATGTTGCAGAAGCCCGAAAAACGAGTAGAACAGGTGGAGTAGAACCGCACTCCACCCCGCAAAAAAACGATCAAAAAAGTACCGCCCTTGTTACTTTTGTCACCTTTTCAATTCCGCTCCGTTACTGTGCTACCTTGTTGTAAAAGCATCATACCGATACAATCAATAGTATAAATAGGAAATTTAGATCACAGAGCAATATCGAAATCGGACAACTATTTTTTGCGATAACTGATGGTAAAGTCTATAAAATGTTTAATTTTGCAAGTTAAAATCATAAAACATTGTCTTCGCTTGTATGGAGACAAATAAAACAAGTATACTAATGATTAAAATTACATTTCCTGATGGTTCGGTGCGGGAATTTCCCAAAGGAACAACATCCATGCAGATTGCAGAAAGTATTAGCTCAAGATTGGCCCAAGATGTATTGGCATCTAGCGTCAACGGACAAACGTGGGATTTAACACGTCCGATAGAAGAAGATTCTACGGTAAGTCTTTTGAAATGGGATGATACGGAAGGCAAGCACGCATTTTGGCATTCTTCAGCACACTTAATGGCCGAAGCAGTACAGGAGTTGTATCCTCATGCTAAATTCGGAATTGGTCCGGCTATCGAAAATGGCTTTTATTATGATATCGATTTTGGTGATACATCTGTAAAAGATGCAGAATTTCCGGCTATCGAGAAAAAAATGAAAGACCTTATCGCTCAAAAAGAAGAGATCGTTCGCAAAAGTATCTCTAAAGACGATGCTATAAAAATGTTTGGCGAACGTAACGAAGGCTATAAAGTTGAACTTATCAACGATTTGGCAGACGGAACCATCACTACATATACGCAAGGATCGTTTACCGATCTATGCCGCGGTCCTCACTTACCAAACACCTCTTACATCAAAGCTGTAAAAATACTTAGTGCTGCAGGTGCATACTGGCGTGGTGACGAAAAGAGAAAACAATTGACACGTTTATACGGAATCACTTTTCCTAAACAAAAAATGCTTGATGAATATCTGGTATTATTGGAAGAGGCAAAAAAGCGTGATCATAGAAAAATAGGAAAAGAGCTTGAACTGTTTGCATTCTCCGAAAATGTAGGAAAGGGATTACCGCTTTGGTTACCTCGTGGAACACAGCTTCGTCTTAAACTGGAAGATTTCTTGAAACAAATCCAAAAGAAATTCGACTACGAACAAGTAATGACCCCTCATATCGGAAGCAAGCAACTATATGTAACATCGGGTCACTATGCTAAATACGGAAAAGATTCTTTCCAACCCATCCACACACCCGAAGAAGGCGAAGAGTTTTTATTAAAACCGATGAACTGCCCTCACCATTGTGAGATATATAAGGTAATACCTCGTTCCTACAAAGACCTTCCTCTTCGCTTGGCTGAGTTTGGAACTGTATATCGTTACGAACAAAGTGGAGAGCTTCATGGTTTAACTCGGGTTAGAGGATTTACTCAAGATGATGCACATATCTTCTGTACTCCCGACCAACTTAAAGCTGAATTTTTGAAGGTTGTAGATATTATCTTTATTATTTTCAAAGCTCTTGATTTTGACAACTTCGAAGCTCAAATCTCTTTAAGAGATCCGAATAATAAAGAAAAATATATCGGAACTGAAGAAAATTGGGAAAAAGCAGAACGTGCAATCATAGAGGCTTGTGAAGAAAAAGGCCTACCTGCAAAAGTAGAACTTGGCGAAGCAGCTTTCTATGGTCCAAAACTTGACTTTATGGTGAAGGATGCTATCGGCAGACGCTGGCAGCTTGGGACTATACAAGTAGATTACAATCTACCTGAACGCTTCGGACTTGAATATACAGGTGCCGACAATCAAAAACATTGCCCTGTAATGATTCACCGTGCACCATTCGGTTCTATGGAACGTTTCATTGCGGTACTTATAGAGCATACTGCGGGAAAATTCCCTCTCTGGCTGACACCCGATCAGGTAGTTATTCTGCCTATCAGCGAAAAGTTCAATGATTATGCTTACAGAGTATCTGCATTTTTGAAAAGCAAAGATATTCGTTCGCAAGTAGATGACAGAAACGAAAAAATCGGTCGAAAAATACGCGATAACGAATTGAAAAGAATCCCTTATTTACTCGTTGTTGGAGAGAAAGAAGCAGAGAGTGAAGAAGTTTCTGTAAGAAAACAGGGTGAAGGTGATAAAGGTTCAATGAAATTTACTACCTTTGCCGATCAAATTACTCAAGAAGTTGAGAAAATGATGAATGCTTGGAATCATTGATTCACTGTTCATTATGACGAAACGGATAATCAACAGGATAAAAATAAAAAACAAAACAGAAAGGAAATAATCTTTTTTAATGAGGAACAACAGAATAAATAACAACAAAAAAGAAGAACTTCACAGAATTAATGAAAAAATTCGTGTGCCTCAAGTTCGTCTGGTTGGAGAAAACATTGAGCAAGGAGTTTACTCAACACATGAAGCTTTGAAAATCGCCGATGAGAAAGGCTTAGACTTAGTCGAAATCTCTCCAAGTGCAGATCCTCCTGTTTGTCGAATCACTGATTATCAGAAGTTTTTATACCAACAAAAGAAAAAACTGAAAGAGCAAAAAGCGAAGACAGTAAAAGTGGTGGTAAAAGAAATTCGTTTTGGTCCTCAAACTGATGATCATGATTTCAACTTTAAATTAAAACACGCCAAATCTTTTCTGGAAGAAGGTTGCAAAGTGAAAGCTTACGTGTTCTTCAAAGGTCGTTCGATCTTATTTAAAGAACAAGGAGAAGTTTTACTGCTTCGTTTTGCCACAGAATTAGAAGATCATGCAAAAGTAGATCAGCTACCTCAACTAGAAGGTAAAAAAATGATCATTATGCTATCTCCTAAAAAGGTACAGCCAAAACCAAAACCGGCGGAAGAAAAGCCACATAAGGTAAAAGAGGCGAAACCAAAAACTGAGGAGCAGGCAACAGCAGAACCTGAGGGAGAAACTCAGATTCAGGATACCCCCACAGCAGAGTAATCCCAAGAGACACTAGAAGAAAACACCTGTAATGGTGCTATTTTAAATAATTAAATATAAGTTTAATAAGATGCCAAAAATGAAGACTAATTCCGGTGCCAAAAAAAGGTTCAGCCTTACCGGATCAGGAAAAATCAAAAGAAAACATGCTTTCAAAAGTCACATCCTGACTAAGAAAACTAAAAAACGCAAAAGAAACTTAACTCACTCAGCTACTGTTCACAAGTCTGATGAGAACAATGTTAAGCAAATGCTTAGATTGAAATAATCTCAACGTTTTTTAAAGCAATTTTCAATTAGGTTTATTAACCGAATGTACGCATCAAAAGAGTTCTTATAATAAAAGGAGAACCGCTAACATTCAAAACATCTTACAATTATGCCAAGATCAGTCAATCATGTTGCCTCGCGCAACCGCAGAAAAAAAGTATTAAAACTAACAAGAGGATACTACGGTGCCCGCAAAAATGTTTGGACAGTTGCCAAAAATACTTGGGAAAAAGGTCTAACATATGCATTCCGCGACCGTCGTGCTAAAAAACGTAACTTCCGTGCACTTTGGATACAACGTATCAATGCAGCTGCACGTGCAGAAGGAATGTCTTACTCTCGTTTAATGGGTGCTCTTCACAAAGCAGGGATCGAAATTAACCGTAAAGTTCTAGCTGACCTTGCGTTAAATCATCCAGAAGCATTCACAGCTATTGTAAATAAAGTGAAATAAGGCTAGTACTTTTTCAACTTCTTACATATAAAAAAGCCGGACAAATAATTTGTTCGGCTTTTTTATTGATGCAAATTCAGTCATTTACACAACCATAATCTGTATTTCCGGGGGCAGCTATATCTTATATCTATCACATAAGACAAATAATAAATGAATTGAGTTGTCATCTGCAATATTCACAACGAAATGTAATTAACCTACATAACAAGGTAAAACACGCAAAAAAGTTGTATTTTACTTTCTTTACTAGGTTATTTACTCTATTTTTGCAGTGCGAATCATTGATAAAAAAGATGCACTATTACTTTTATTTATAAGAGTCTAATCAATAACCATTAAATAACTAAAAAACTATTAAATCTTATGAGTTGGTTACTTAATTCTTCTATTGGCCGCAAATTCATCATGGCTTTGTCCGGCTGTGCGTTGATTTTGTTCCTACTATTTCACATGAGCATGAACTTAGTCTTGATCTTTTCGGTCGAAGCTTATGACATGATCTGCGATTTCCTTGGAACAAACTGGTATGCGATTGTAGCTTCTATGGGTTTAGCTGCATTGTTTATCGTACATATTCTGTATGCTGTAGTATTGACATTACAGAACAGAAAAGCCAGAGGTGGCGATGTGTACGCATCATCCAACCTTTCTCCTGTAGAATGGTCATCTAAAAACATGTTCGTATTGGGATTAGTGATTGTTGCTTTCCTTGTATTGCACCTTTACGATTTCTGGTATAAAATGCAGTTCTCTGAACTTTTCCATTTAGAAGGCGCTGAACCTCACGGATCGGTAATTGCAATCGATTTGTTCAGTAATCCTGTGCACGTGCTTATCTATCTTATTGGTATCACAGCACTTTGGTTTCACCTTGCACATGGTTTCTGGAGTATGTTCCAGTCAGTAGGTATCAACAACAGAATATGGTTACCTCGTTTCAAAGTTATCGGTTATGCAGTAGCAACCATCATTTGTTTAGGTTTTGCTATAGTGCCGATTTTCTTCCTGGCGAAGCATTTCCTTTGTTCTTCTTGTATATAATTTAACCGCTAAAAGAAAAAAACAGATATGGCTACTATATTAGATCCAAAAAAAGATTCTAAAATTCCTGAAGGCCCTTTGGCTGACAAATGGAAAAACTATAAAGCCCACCAAAAACTGGTGAATCCTGCGAACAAACGTCGTCTTGATGTTATTGTAGTAGGTACAGGTTTAGCAGGAGGTTCTGCTGCTGCATCTCTTGGAGAAATGGGATTCAATGTACTTAACTTCTGTATTCAGGATTCTCCACGTCGTGCACACTCTATCGCTGCTCAAGGTGGTATCAATGCTGCAAAAAACTATCAAAATGACGGTGACTCGGTTTACCGTTTATTCTACGATACAATCAAAGGTGGTGACTACCGTGCACGTGAGGCAAACGTATATCGTATGGCTGAAGTGTCGAACAACATCATCGACCAATGTGTGGCTCAGGGTGTACCTTTTGCTCGCGAATACGGAGGTTTGTTAGACAACCGTTCATTCGGTGGTGCTCAGGTATCTCGTACTTTTTATGCTAAAGGACAAACAGGACAACAACTTTTACTTGGTGCTTACTCTTCATTGAGCCGTCAGGTACAAAAAGGTTCTGTAAAATTATATACTCGTTACGAAATGCTAGACCTTGTTATCATCGATGGCAAAGCTCGTGGTATTATCGCACGTAACTTAGTAACAGGTAAAATCGAACGTTTCTCGGCTCACGCAGTAGTTGTTGGAACAGGTGGATACGGAAACGCATTCTTCCTTTCTACAAATGCAATGGGTTCTAATGGTTCGGCTGCTATCCAATGTTACAAAAAAGGAGCTTATTTTGCGAATCCTTGTTTCGCTCAGATTCACCCTACTTGTATTCCTGTTCATGGCGAGTTCCAATCAAAATTGACTTTGATGTCGGAATCTCTTCGTAATGACGGACGTATCTGGGTACCTAAGAAAAAAGAAGATGCTGAAGCTATCAGAGCAGGTAAACTTAAACCCACTCAATTGAAAGAAGAAGATCGTGACTACTACTTGGAAAGACGTTACCCTGCATTCGGTAACCTTGTACCTCGTGACGTTGCATCTCGCGCAGCTAAAGAAAGATGCGATGCAGGTTTTGGTGTAGGTAATACAGGTTTAGCCGTATATCTTGATTTCTCGGATTCTATCAAACGTCTGGGTAAAGATGTAGTAGAAGCTAAATATGGTAACCTATTCCAAATGTACGACAAGATTGTAGATGAAAACCCGTACGAAACACCAATGATGATTTACCCTGCTATCCATTATACAATGGGTGGAGTTTGGGTTGATTATGAATTGATGACTTCAATACCCGGATGTTTCTTTATCGGAGAAGCTAATTTCTCGGATCACGGAGCTAACCGTTTGGGAGCGTCTGCACTTATGCAGGGTCTTGCCGACGGATATTTCGTATTACCATATACTATTCAGAACTATTTGGCTGATCAGATTACTGTACCTCGTTTCAGTACTGAACTTCCTGAATTCCAACAAGCAGAAGACGATGTAAATAAAAAGATCGCCAAACTGATGAGCATTAAAGGAACTCGTTCTGTAGATTCTATCCACAAAGAACTTGGCCTTATTATGTGGGACTTTGTGGGAATGGCTCGTTCTAAAGAGTCTTTGGAGAAAGCTATTGAAGATATCAAGAAAGTGAAAAAAGAATTCTGGAGCAATGTACGCATACCGGGTGAAGCTAATACATTAAATGTTGAGTTAGATAAAGCTCTCCGTGTAGCTGACTTCCTTGAAATTGGCTATTTGATGGCTATTGACGGGTTGACAAGAAACGAATCTTGTGGTGGACACTTCCGTGAAGAGTACCAAACACCCGAAGGTGAAGCTCTTCGCCGCGATGATGAATACTCTTACGTTTCATGCTGGAAGTTCACAGGTGAAGATCAAGAACCTGAATTAATTAAAGAACCTCTTGACTACGAATTTGTAGTTAGACAACAACGTAACTATAAAGCATAACCCAATTAGTAAAAGAGTAACAAAAATGGATAAGACAATAAATATAACATTAAAAGTTTGGCGTCAAAGAGGTCCTAAGGAAAAAGGAGCTTTTGAATCATACAAATTGGACGGAATATCGGTAGACACTTCTTTTCTTGAAATGTTAGACATTCAAAACGAAATACTTATCAACCAAGGAAAAGAGCCTATCGTATTTGACCACGATTGTCGCGAAGGTATTTGTGGTATGTGTAGCTTATATATCAACGGACACCCTCACGGACCGGACGAAGATATCACTACATGTCAATTACACATGCGTAAATTTAAAGATGGCGAAACTATCACAATCGAGCCTTGGCGTTCAGCAGGATTTCCTGTTATCCGCGACTTGATCGTAGACCGTACTGCTTTCGATAAAATTATTCAGGCAGGTGGATATACTTCAATCAACGCAGGTGGTGCTCAGGATGCTAATGCAATTCCAATTTCGAAAGAAGATGCAGACGAGGCTATGGACTCGGCATCATGTATCGGTTGTGGAGCTTGTGTAGCGGCTTGTAAAAACGGATCGGCAATGCTATTCCTTTCGGCTAAAGTAAGTCAACTTGCTTTATTACCTCAAGGACGTGTAGAAGCTGCAAAACGTGCTAAAGCAATGGTGTCTAAAATGGATGAATTAGGCTTCGGTAACTGTACCAATACTGGTGCTTGTGAAGTTGAATGTCCTAAGAACATCTCGATCAGCAATATCGCTCGTTTGAATCGCGAATTTATCTCAGCTAAATTTAAAGATTGATAAATATCTTAAGATATAATTCTATAAAAACGGCTACTTTATAAGTAGCCGTTTTTTGTTTGTAGTATATTTATTATATTCGTTATCAGAAACAAACTCAGATAAATAAAAATATTTTGCAAAACGCTATTAGCATACAAGAATATATTAATTCGATTATCTCACTGGAAGATAATCAATGGGAATTAGTATTAGAAGTACTAGAAAGCAAAGTATTAGCTAAAGACACTCATCTACTAAAAGAAGGAGAAGTATCAGACTCTATTGCTTTCATCAGTAGTGGAGCTCTTATTTATTATAAAGATCTCGAAAATGGTGATCAAATGACTACTGATTTTGCCTTCGAAGGTGATTGGGTAACCGATAACTACAGCCGATTGAATAATTGCCCTTCACTAATAAATATCAAAACTATAGAAGAATCTCAATTATACATTCTAAAGAATAAAGACTTAACAGAACTTTATAAGAAAATTCTCCCCTTAGAGAGATTAGGAAGAGAAGTTACTGAACGTTTCTTCCTTAAAATGGTGGAACATAATATTGATTTACAAACACTATCTGCTAAAGATCGCTACCTTAAACTACTAAAGAATCATCCGGAGATATTTCAGCGAATCCCCCAATACCATATAGCTAACTACTTAGGCATAGCTGCCAAATCGCTGAGTAGGATTAGAGGTGAAATCTTCAATAAAGACTAATTTGGTAACAAATGTGGATTAATTGATCTTCATTCTATTCTGACCTTTGCAGAAACAATAAATGCAAATTTCCGAATAAAATGAAAAAGAAATTATTCTCTTTAATGATGCTGGTAAGCATAGCAACCGTGGTGTTCTCACAAGATCAGTCGACAATAACAAAGCCTCGCAGTTATGAGGTAAAACAAGCTTTTGAGGTCGAAAGCCTTGTTCCCATGTTCTTTACTGGAGGATATCACTTCGCCATTGGATATAGATACGATAAGTTTAGAGTACGTGCAAGCGTGATAAACGGAGGAAGCTATAATGCAGAAACTGCAGGCATAAATAATCACTCTGATGACTTTAAACGTTTTTACAAAACATCACCCGGAATCTTTTTAGGATATAACGTTTGGAAGAATCTCGAGCTTTACGGGTTTGCCGAATTCCATACTTTCAGTATACAACAAAGAAGTACCAGAATAGAAAAAGACATACATACTGTTGACCTTGGAGGTGGTGTAGGTTATCAGTTCTTCATTGGACGTTATTTTTATATACAACCCGCCTTACATATTTATTGCAGAAAAGACCATCGTTTAGACTTTGAAGGTACTAAATACAATATTTCTAATATTGATTTTTCTCCTGTACTCCGTTTGGGAGTAAGACTTTGGAGTAAATAGAGATTCTTATTTTTTTAAGCAATGAATAAAATATACAGGCAAAAAGCTTGTAAATAAAAAAACATTTATATCTTTGTGAAATACACAGTATCATTATTTATGTCAAATTGTATTTTACATGTCCTCATTCTTGATATTCTGCTCGTCGGACAGAGTAAATGAGGAAGGTATGTATAACGATAATCGTGTACTAAAATAGCTAAATGTAATCACTAGATATAAACCTTTCTCATTAGATGAGAAAGGTTTTTTTTATCAAAAAACTATCAAGATGGCAATAGAATTAAGAAGTTCTACCAGCACACAAGGCAGAAGAATGGCAGGAGCCAGAGCTCTTTGGAGAGCAAACGGTATGAAAGAGGAACAGTTGGGTAAACCAATCATTGCGGTGGTGAACTCGTTTACTCAGTTCGTACCCGGGCATATGCATCTACATAATATAGGTCAACAAGTAAAAGCAGAAATCGAAGCATTGGGTTGCTTTGCAGCCGAATTCAACACCATAGCCATTGATGATGGTATTGCAATGGGGCACGACGGTATGCTTTACTCCCTACCTTCTCGTGATTTGATTGCAGACAGCATCGAATACATGGTAAATGCCCACAAAGCGGATGCAATGGTATGTATAAGCAACTGCGACAAAATCACTCCCGGAATGCTAATGGCAGCCATGCGATTGAATATCCCGACCATTTTTGTATCGGGAGGTCCAATGGAAGCCGGAGAGTTAGACAACAAACATCTCGACTTGATAGATGCTATGATAAAAGCCGCAGACAGCAATGTTTCGGATAAAGAAGTATCAGCTATCGAACGTGCCGCTTGTCCCACTTGCGGATCATGCTCAGGAATGTTTACTGCAAACTCAATGAACTGTTTAAACGAAGCTATAGGTTTGGCATTACCCGGAAACGGAACTATTCTTGCTACTCATGCAAACCGCTTGAAACTGTTTCAGGATGCAGCTAAAATGATTGTTGCAAGCACTTACAAATATTATCGAGATGGGGATGACACCGTACTTCCTCGTACAATAGCTACAAAACAAGCCTTCCTTAATTCAATGACTTTGGATATAGCGATGGGAGGTTCTACCAATACAATACTTCACTTACTGGCAATAGCTCACGAAGCTGAAGTAGACTTCACAATGACCGATATAGACCAACTTTCGAGAAAGACTCCATGTCTTTGTAAAGTAGCACCCAATACCGATAAATACCACATACAGGATGTAAACAGAGCCGGTGGTATATTAGGTATCATGGGAGAATTGGCTAAAGCCGGTTTAATAGATACTTCTCTACCTCGCGTAGATGGTCTTACTCTTCAACAAGCAATCGACAAATACGATATAACATCTGCAAATCCATCGGCTGAAGCTCTTGAGCTTTATAAATCGGCTCCCGGAAATAAACCCAATTTAGTAATGGGATCACAGACAAACATGTATAAAGATGTTGATAGCGACAGATCAAACGGATGTATCCGTGATTACGAGCATGCATACACTAAAGATGGTGGCTTAGCTATTCTGAAAGGAAACATCGCTTTAGATGGCTGTGTGGTTAAAACTGCAGGTGTTGACGAAAGCATCTTCAAATTCTCAGGTACAGCTAAAGTATTCCATTCTCAGGATGATGCTTGTGATGGAATCTTGAGAGACAAAGTTAAAGCAGGAGACATAGTAGTCATCACATACGAAGGGCCTAAAGGAGGTCCCGGTATGCAGGAGATGCTCTACCCTACTTCATATATAAAATCAAAACACTTAGGAAAAGAGTGTGCTTTGATTACCGATGGTCGTTTTTCAGGAGGAACATCAGGACTTTCGATAGGTCACGTATCACCCGAAGCCGCAGCAGGCGGAGCAATCGGTCTGATAAAAGATGGTGATATTATAGAAATAGATATTCCCAACCGATCTATCAACGTAAAAGTATCGGATGCCGAATTAGAAAAACGCCGTCAAGAAGAACTCGCAAAAGGTAATGAAGCATTCAAACCCAACCGTGTAAGAAATGTATCTAAAGCCCTAAGAGCATACGCAAGTATGGTAAGTTCAGCAGATTTAGGTGCGGTTAGATTGATAGACTAAAACATCTGAAAGATGGAGACAAAAGCTAAATCTTGGTGTTGGCAAAAGAAAGGTGAACCAACTGATCTTATTCTGAAAGAAAAGGCAATAAGAGAAATTGGGGATAACGAAGTCCTTATTCAGAACAGTGTAATAGGTCTAAATCCTGTCGACTGGAAATTAATCGAATGGGGACATCCTGCATGGAAGTCCGATTCAGTTCCCGGTGTTGACGGAATGGGAGTTATTCTCAAAGTTGGACGAAATATGACTCATTTGCGTATAGGCAGCAGAGTATGTTATCATACCGATCTTTCGAAAGACGGCAGTTTCAGTACACACACAATTGTTTCAGGGCATGCACTTATGCATGTTCCCGACAAATTGAGTGATACAGCGGCAGCATCTTTTCCCTGTCCATCACTTACGGCTTGGCAAACTCTCCAAAAGATACCCAACATAGCAGGTAAAAGAGTTTTAGTAAGTGGTGCAGGTGGATCAGTGGGATATTTCCTCACTCAATTATTACTCGAAGCCAATGCACGGGTCTATGTTACGGCTAGTAAAAAACACCATGCCGAATTTCTCAAAATGGGTGTTATACAAGCTATAGATTATAAAGACAATAACTGGAAAGAAACTATAAAGAATCATTTGAATGGAAATTCATTTGAAGCCATAATAGATACTGTAAGCGGAGAACATGCAACAGGAATGGCATCCCTACTAGGATATTATGGACATTTGGTAGCTATCCAAGATCGAGTCGGGCAGTCTCCTTTACCTGCATTCACCACCTGTATATCGCTACACGAAGTAGCGTTAGGGGCATTTCATAAATACGGATCACCTCAACAGATATCAGAACTGATGCAGCAAGGAGAATTACTCCTCCATAAAATAGCGAGCGGAACCCTCAGAATAAGGGATAACAAAGTCGAAACATTCGATAACCTCGCCAAGCATTTAGCTGAAATGAAAGCTAATAATATTCAAACAAAGTACTTAATTAAAGTTTCATAAGCATTTACTAATCATGAGTGAAAAAATAACAGGAAGTGAAGCTCTTATACGGTCATTGATAAATGAAGGCGTAGACACTATCTTCGGATATCCCGGAGGAGCTATTATGCCCGTATTTGATGCTATATACGATTATAAAGACAAGGTAGACCATATATTAGTTCGTCACGAACAAGGAGCAACCCATGCTGCACAAGGTTATGCACGTACTTCGGGAAAAGTTGGAGTAGCATTTGTTACTTCAGGACCCGGTGCTACAAATGCAATAACCGGTATAACTGATGCAATGATGGACAGCACCCCTATGGTAGTTATTGCCGGACAGGTAGCCTCTACCCTATTGGGTAGCGATGCTTTTCAGGAAGCCGATGTGGTAGGTATTTCACAGCCTGTGACCAAATGGGCGCATCAGGTAAGATGTGCAGAAGACATTCCTGCGGCAGTAGCACGTGCATTTTATATCGCAGCATCAGGTCGTCCGGGTCCCGTATTACTAGACATCACCAAAGATGCGCAGTTCGGAAAAATAGAATACGAATATAAAAAAGCCACCTTCATCAGAAGCTATATTCCTAAACCCGAAATAAATCCGGAAGAAATAAAAGCTGCTGCAGAACTAATCAGCAACGCTAAAAAACCTCTGGCATTAGTTGGGCAAGGTGTAGTACTTGGATCTGCAGAAGAAGAACTTAAAGCTTTTCTTGAAAAATCGGGAATACCTACGGCTCTTACGGTATTAGGACTATCAGCTATTCCTTCCGATCATCCGCTTAATGTTGGTATGTTAGGAATGCACGGGAACATTGGTCCTAATCTAAAAACGAATGAATGCGATGTGCTTATTGCCATTGGAATGCGTTTTGACGACCGTGTTACAGGTGATCTGAATACGTATGCTAAACAAGCTAAAGTTATTCATTTTGATATAGACCCCGCCGAAATAGACAAGAACGTAAAAACTACAGTTCGGGTATTAGGCGATGTAAAAGAATCTCTGGCAGAAGTAGCCAAGTTTATTGATACGACCACTCATGCAGAGTGGCTGGCAGAATTCCGGTCATGTGAAGAGAAGGAATATAACGTTGTCATCAAAGACGAATTGTTTCCGACTTCGGGTAGTTTGAAAATGGGTGAAGTAATCCACAAAGTTTCAGAAGCCACAAACGATGATGCCGTATTGGTTACAGACGTAGGTCAGCACCAAATGATGGCTGTTCGTTATTTCAAATACAAACAATCACGCAGTGTGGTTACATCAGGTGGTCTTGGTACTATGGGATTCGGATTACCGGCAGCCATTGGAGCCAAAATAGGTGCTCCTAACCGTACAGTTTGTTTATTTGTGGGTGACGGTGGTATTCAAATGACCATACAGGAATTAGGAACCATTATGCAGTACGATGTTGATGTAAAAATCATTATCCTGAATAATCATTTCTTAGGGATGGTGCGTCAATGGCAGGAACTGTTCTTTAGCGAAAGATATTCCGAAACTACAATGAAGAACCCTAACTTCTGTATGATTGCCAATGCTTACAATATCAAATCTAAGATTGTAGACAAACGCGAAGAATTGGATGATGCTATTGCCGAAATGATAAATCACAAAGGTTCTTACCTTTTAGATGTACAGGTAGAAGCCAAAGGAATGGTATATCCTATGATTCCTTCGGGAACTTGCGTTACAAATATATTATTAGGAAACGAATAAGATGACCCTAGAATCACAATTCAATTCGATTGCCCAACTCTATGATAAGCAGAGACCATCTCTGATTCCCTGCTTCTCGGATTTTTATGGAGTAGCCATTGATAATCTTAATTTATCGACAACTTCTCCCGAAATTCTGGATTTAGGAGCAGGCACCGGATTGTTTTCTGAATTTGTCCTACAAAAATATCCGAATGCAAAGATCACACTTGTCGATTTGTCCCGAAAAATGTTAGATGTTGCTAAAAAAAGATTTTCGTCAAATAAAAATATCGACATAATCCAACAGGATTTTACTACTTTTAAGGGCGAAAAACTATACGATGCTGTAATCTCATCTCTAGCCATTCATCATTTAGAAGACAAAGCCAAAGCCGAGTTATATAACACAATTTTCAGACTCCTGAAGCCTGATGGAATATTTATTAACGCAGAACAAGTTGCCGGAGAAAGTGAGTATTTCAGTCGATTATATGACAAGAAATGGCGTGAAAAGGTCGAAGCCAGTGATTTAAGCAGAGAGGATATCGACGCATCTTACGAAAGAATAAAGCTAGATAAAAGGACTCCCGTTTCAACCCAGATAAAATGGTTAAGAGATGCAGGGTTTAAAGAAGTCGATTGCTTGTACAAATACTATGACTTTGCAGTTCTTTACGGTCGAAAGGAATAGTTCAGATAGATAAAAGTTTCAGAACTTAAAGCAGGTATGTGGAAGTGAATTTTAATTAATTTGAAATTATGGAAGATAAAACATTATATACCGTTACAATATTTTCGGAAAATACAGTGGGTCTGTTAAGTCAGGTAACCAGTGTATTTACACGCCGCCAATTAAATATCGAAACACTTTCGGTATCTCCGTCGGCTATTAAGGGGATCCATAAATTTACAATTACAGTATATTCTAACAGAGAAGATATTGTAAAGGTAGTTAAACAAATAGATAAGCGTGTAGATGTACTGAAATCGTACTTCAATACAGACGAAGAACTAATACATCAGGAAATTGCCTTATACAAACTTTCGACGCCTGATTTCTTGAAAATAGGATCAGCAGAAGCTCTTATCCGAAAATTTCATGCTCAAATCTTAGAAATCAATGAAATTTGCGTAGTTATCCAGAAAACAGGACATTATGCGGAGACTCAAGCATTATTTGAAGAATTAAGCGAAATGATTGGCGTACTTCAATTCATCCGTTCCGGACGGGTTGCCATCACAAAATCAAAAATCGAACGATTAAGTGACATGCTGCAGGAGCGTGAAAAAAAGAATTCATAAGCTTTCATCTTAAAATATACACATGTCACCTAAAGAAGGAATATATACATATACAATTGATGCCTATCTCACCGATTTCAGGGGAAAAGCCACATTGCCGATGCTGGGAGGTTTCTTGCTGCAAGCTGCAACAAGACATGCCGAGGAACGAAATTTTGGCTACTCTTTTATGACCGATCAACAGCGAGCATGGGTATTGATGCGTATGACTATTGAATTATCCGAATATCCACGCAATGATACTACCATTAAGTTGCATACATGGGTGTCGGATATCAATAAATTATTTTCTGAAAGATGCTTCGCTTTCGAGGATCAGGATGGTAATTATATTGGTTATGCACGGTCGATGTGGGCATCTATTGATCTTGAAACAAGACGTCCAACCAATATTCTCGACTTACAAAGAATGATTGAACTTAAATCGGACAGAGTTTGCGCTATTCCAAGTGCAGCTAAAATACCATCGATCAAAGACGTTGAGTTTACAACATCCTTTACTGTAAAGTACAGCGATATTGATATAAACGAACATCTGAACAGCATGAAATATATAGAACACTTTATAGATGTATTCCCTCTCGAAATGTTTCAGGAGAAAGAAATTAAAACCTTCGAAATTAACTATATTGCAGAAGGTCAATATGGGACAACTCTTGATATCTTACAAAGTAAAACGGAACTGAATAAATCTGTTTTAGAAATGAAGCATCATGACAAAACAATTTGCTTAGCCAGAGTTACTTGGCAATAAGGTTGCAAACCTTTATATATCAGATTAATTAATAATACTATTTACATATATAACAAAAAAAGAAAATGGCAGAAATGAATTTTGGAGGAGTAGTAGAGCAAGTTGCTACTCGTGAAGAATTTCCTTTGGAAAAAGCAAGAGAAGTATTAAAAAACGAAATAATCGCTGTAATCGGTTATGGAGTTCAAGGTCCGGGTCAAGCATTGAATCTTCGTGATAATGGCTTCAATGTAATCATCGGTCAACGTAAAGGTGGTAAAACTTGGGAAAAAGCTATCGCTGACGGTTGGGTACCGGGTGAAACTCTTTTCGATATAGAAGAAGCTGCTGAAAAAGGTACTATTATTCAATATCTTTTATCAGATGCAGCTCAAATCGAAGTGTGGCCTCGTATTAAACCATATCTGACAGCTGGCAAAGCATTGTATTTCTCTCACGGCTTTGGTATTACATACAAAGAACGTACAAATATTATCCCTCCTGCTGATATTGATGTAATTCTTGTTGCTCCTAAAGGTTCGGGAACAAGCCTTCGTCGTATGTTCTTGGAAGGACGTGGACTAAATTCAAGTTACGCTATCTTCCAAGATGCTACAGGACGTGCCAAAGAGCGTGTAATCGCTTTAGGTATCGGTGTAGGTTCAGGATATTTATTTGAAACAGATTTCAAACGTGAAGTATATTCTGACCTTACAGGAGAACGTGGTACTCTAATGGGTGCTATACAAGGTATTCTTTTGGCTCAGTACGAAGTTCTACGTGAGAATGGACATAGCCCTTCAGAAGCATTCAATGAGACTGTAGAAGAGCTTACTCAATCATTGATGCCTCTTTTCGCTGAAAATGGTATGGACTGGATGTACGCAAACTGTTCTACAACTGCACAACGTGGTGCTTTAGACTGGATGGGACCTTTTCATGATGCAACTAAACCTGTTTTTGCAAAATTATATGCAGAGGTAGCTTGTGGAAACGAAGCTCAACGTTCTATCGACACAAATTCAAAACCAGACTACCGTGAAGGTCTTGAAAAAGAACTTCAAGCTCTTCGTGAAAGCGAAATGTGGCGTACTGGTGCTGTTGTAAGAAAGCTTAGACCAGAAAACAACTAATCACTGATTAGTCCTATAATACTGAAAACCTGCATATATCGTGCAGGTTTTCTTTTTTTCGTTAATTTAGGTGATGCTTTTTCGTCTCAATACTTGCATATATAAACAAAAAGCAGTAATATTGCATCCGATTTAGAGAGAACATCTCAATCAGGTCCTATAGCTCAGTTGGTTAGAGCATCTGACTCATAATCAGGGGGTCCCTGGTTCAAGCCCAGGTGGGACCACCTCCTAAAATAAAAAGACTTACATGAAAATGTAGGTCTTTTTTCTTTTTAAAAGACATTCCTGTAATAATTTCTTATAAAGGACACAAATAATAATATAAATTTATATCTTTGAAGAAGAAACATTTATACTTTTATTCATTTCAAGTTTTATGGAATATATCAGTATTAACGAAAAAGATTTAATTGAATTATACGGAGGTCCCGATAATGAAATGGTCGATAAAATGATGAGTTTGATGCAAGAACAAACTTTTCCTAAAATTACCAGTTTTCTAAACAGTAATAAAGAGGAAAGTTTAGCTTCGAAAATCGAATTTCTAAAAAACTTTACTTCATCTTTCAACATGATAGGTCTTTCGGCTATTTCGGCTAAGATAGAACTTCTTGATGAGAAAATAAAAAATAACACAGACCCCGTTCTGCTAAATGAAGCCATTTTAAATTTGGAGGAAAGTCTTACACAAAGTGAAATTCTGATTAAAGAATACAGAGAAAAAATAAAAAGTAAAAAGTAAAGCAGCCTGCTGACCAAAAATAACAGTCAACAGCTATAATTGCGGGATAATAGTTCTACTGCTTTGATTGGAAAAAATAATCTTAACTAAACAAGTTCTAATATGAGAAAATTCTCCACACTATTGCTATTATTAGTACCTGTGTTTTATTTTTCTTCTCATCAAACACTCAATGCCCAAACGCAATCACTTATCGGAAAAGATCTTGCATTAAGAAAGGCCGACAGTACCTCTCTATACATTAGTGCACAGCAACAGTATACTGACTTCGGCACAATGAACCTAAATCAGTCTTCAGCAGGAATAAAACTAAAGAAGGCACAATATACGTTGATAAGTAACTTCCAGATGGCATATAATAATACCACCAAAACAGGATGGCAATCAGCGAATGAGTTTTATTATACTCCTAAAAAAAAGAAAACCTACCAATACGCTTCCCTTTCTTTTTCGAACACAGCATGGTACCCTAATTTTACTGCTGCTATTTCAAACTACTACATAGGGATTAAACAGTTGGAAATTGAAAACGGAGTAAAGTATATAGCCCTTTCAGGACAGAAAGATATCTGGATGATAAATACAGGAGCAAGTTATGCTGTACATAAAAATCTATTTCTGGCAAAATGGATATATCTCAACAATGGCATATCTAATAACGATTTTATTTTAGGATACCGATATTATTTCAATGAAAACTCGGTAATTGCACTTAATTTACTCACTGGAGATAATAACGTTATCCCCGAATTTAGAAATCTTCCGAATGTAACAACACTTAAGCAATACCAGAAATACTACGGATTCAATTTTAACACAACATTCCCTATTTCGAAAAAACTATATCTAGGCGTTAACTATACTTACAATCATTTTAAGAAAAATGATAATGTCGGTAGTTGGAATTTACATATTGCCAGCTTAGGCATCAGCTATAAACTTCTATAAAACAGCAACATCTACATTCTACTGCCTACCAAATAATTCTCGTATACAGATTGCTATATATGCTTCATCGTCTGAAAAGAGAGCCAGTAAAGTACCGAGAATCAAAAGAATTACGATTGAGATAATCTGTAGGTAAGTTATTTTTCTTTCCCTCGCTAATTCTTTTCGAGCATCATTGTCCATCTTATCTTTTTCTTCTTTCTTCATTAATCAGCCATTTTTCTGTAAGTTACCTGTTTTCTGAGTTTTATCCCATTTCATTTCCGACTTGGTTATTTCTTTTATGTAAGAAGCAAATGTGACAGCACATAAGAAAGGACCATACCCACCAATAAGCAAGAGTGTACGTGAGATAAATAATGGAAAACCTTTTTTCTCGGTATAATATGCCATAAAAGATACAACCATACATAAAGCAACCCAAAGATACAGGAAGAAAACAATAATAAATGATTTGAAATCAAGCCCGAAATAAAGATGATTTCCTTCATTCGCAAGAACCATTATATCTAACAATTTATCCAGAAGATTAGGATAAACGGAAAGAATAATCAAACAAAGGGATATTATACCGGGAAACAAAAGACCTTCGAGTCGTGTTCTTTTTGCTGTTTTCGGGTCTAAAAAATTACAAGTCAAAATAACAAACAGATCCGTAAAGGTATTGAGTATCCAAAATTGTTTAAATATAAACCATGAATAAGGGAAGTCCAGAAAAAATAAACCTGTAAGTCCTATCGATGACAATATCATCAACAAAGGCATAAGCATAATCGTAAACCAGATAAAAGAAAAACTAAAAGAACCCAGGTTTCCAATTTTCTTATTAAGCCATATATGCTTAAAAGCTTTGGTCACTTGAATATTACCTCTTGCCCACCGCAGCCTTTGTTTCCATAATGCGACCAAACAATTCGGCTCTTCTGCCCAAACAATGGCATAAGGATCAAAAATGGTTTTTCGCCCGGCAAGCTGGGTATTAAAAGTAGTAAAAGTATCTTCAGCCAGAGATGAAGTGTCTATCTTCCCTCCTATCGCTATCAAATTTTCCTTAGTAAGCAGCTGTGCACCTCCTGCCAGACATGCGGTAACCCCTAACACATTCTGTGCTCTCCGACTGGCAGCTTGTGCACAAATATATTCAAATGCTACAAATTTATGGACTAACGTGTTAGATACTGACCCTTCTTTTATATAGGCCATTACAGCTCCTACATCCGGATCGGCAAGATGTCGAACCATCTTCCTAAGGGTTTTTTCCTCGAAAAGAATATCCGCATCAATAATTAAAATAGCTTCGGCCCAATCCTCTTCTAATAGTACTTTGATTCCGGCATTAAGCGTATGTGCCTTTCCTTCACCGCCTTTTTCTCTCTTTACATACCGTATATTGTCAGGATATAATTTCAATTTTTCATTAACTATTTCGAAAGTATTATCCGTACTTGCATCATCTACGAGATAAAGTTTTAAAGATTCAAGTGGATAATCCATAGACAACAAGTGCTCTATTGTATTTCCTATTACATCAGCCTCATTCCAAGAAGGAATCACCACCGCTACCTTAGGCGTAATAGGCCTAGCCAGTTGATAATGATTAAGTTTTGAATGAAAAATGACCAAAAAAAACTGATATAGAGATGCAAATAAAGGAAGAGCACCTAAGAGGACAAAAAAAGTCAAAAGAATTTTTAGACCTATAATCATATTTATAATTTACTTCAACTTTTTTAAACAATCGCGTTTTTATAAGACTTCCAGCGCCTTTGGCACGAGTGCCTTCTGATGTTTGCCAAACTCCGAATCGGCCATATATATTTCCTCATAATAACGAACCATAGCTAATTCTTTATAATCGGAATAGGGTATAGGCTCACCCGAAAGTGCATGTTCAACGCACATCAACGGAATATTAGCGCCACTTTCTACAACCAAACTCAATCCTCCTGAAAATCTAGGATTAATTTCAAGTAAATAAGGGGTTCCTTTTTCATCTACAATTACCTGAATGTTTGCCCCGTATGTAACTCCTACTGCTTGAGCTATTTTTATACAGTAATCTTGTATCGCTTCATTTTTAATAGTTTTAGAAGCAACAACTACCCCCGAATCTACTTTGAGACGCTCTCGAACTACTGCTGCTGCCACCGAGCTATCGTTATTAAGCATTACATCGATACTATATTCTTTTCCTCCAATAAATTCCTGAACCATGTAATTTTCCATCCTCAGCTTTTCCAAAATATTGCGATCAGGAGCAGAAGTAATAATAATACCTCGCGAACCACTACCGCTTCGTGGTTTAAATACAAGTTGATTTGAGCTGATCTGTGGGTTTATTAAATACTCTTCCAACGACTGAAATTCAGGTAAAAGAACTTTACCGTTACATTTTTCCATCAGTTTGAGTTTATCCAGAATTATATCTAAGACTTCTGCCCTACAGCTAACTATACGACAGCCTATTGCATTAAATGATTCTTCTATTTTCATTATTGGCACAAACTCAACATCAACGGTAGGAATAAGTATATCTATCTGATGTTGTTCACACAAACGCAAAATAACTTCATTAAACCCGGGTGTAACTCCTCCCGGAATAACCAATCTTTTGGCCGGTTCTACAAAATAAAGACCTGTTGCCAAGGGGTCCATATCGGCCATAAAGAAATCATAGGATTTGTCTTTTAATGCTTTGTAAGCACAAATTGCGGCGGGGCCTCCGGCGCCTGTAATTAATATTTTTACAGCCATATTCTAAATTATTTGGTTAAGATTTAATTATCTCAAAAGGTTCTATTGCTTTATAGTTTGCATAACGTCCCCAATAGATAGCAGTAGCTTTTATTATATCGTCTTTTAAATAAACAGCTTTACTTTTTTGTGTTTCATGGAAAGCGATGAGTTGTATCTTTAAATCTAAAAAATTATCAATGCTCTCAAATTTTTGAGGATGAAAATTTATATTGGTAGAGGGAGCCTGATACGCATATACTTCATCTATCTTTCGGGCAGCTATTATAGTAGCCAGATGCGTGTTTCTATGATCTTTATGATTATCATTAACACTATGAGTATAAATAATATCCGGTTGAAAATTGTGAATAACCTCCTCTATAACCCGAATAGTTTTAGGTCCTTCCGAAACGGATGTATCTTCGAGATTACTAATTATCAAAGTAGCATGAAGAAATTCGGACGCAGCTTTTGCCTCCAGATAACGTTTCTCCGTATCACCACCGACCGCTCCTCTGGTTAATGTTAAGATCATGACTTCATCATTGCTAGCAATATGCTTAAGCATAGTTCCTCCACAGCCAATCTCTACATCATCCGGATGTGCTCCAATAGCAAGTATCCTTTTTCTCTTTTTTTGCAGAACAAGTGTTCTAAGCTGGTCTACAATTTTATCTCTGACGCTTTCGCTGATTACAGTTAATACCCAGAAATTATTTACTCCATATTCCAAAGCTGCTCCCATTAGCTCCACATCTTTATCTTCGGCTAGTAGCATAATATAAGCCGTAGGTTTATACGTCTTGAGATATGCCAAAGCATTTCCTGCTGCTTGAAAAGAGGGTTTTCGGGCAGCAAGGATAAAGACCTGATCGTTACTCTCACAAGGTCTTTTTGTCGAGATATCTTCAAAACTCATAGAGCAACATTGAAGATGTAACTCTTCGCTTATAATAGTTGATAGCGTTTGGGTGTCAGCTTGACTACCAATTAATATGATCTCCATTTCTTTTATTAATAAGATTGTGCTGATACTAACATATACTAATCAAAATAGAATTCTAGATTAGGATTTCTAAAAGTAGTAAATTATCTGGTTTACACAAAATTATGTTACATTTACTATTATTTTAAATATTTAGCAACGTATAATACTAAAAATACAAGAAATGAAAATATTAATGGTTTGCAAAGGTAATATTTGCCGCTCACCTCTAGCAGAAGGGGTTTTAAGAGAATTATCTGCAAGTAATAAACTCAACTGGGAGATTGATAGTGCTGCTATTAAAGCATTTCATATTGGTAAAGCACCCGATTCGCGTGCTATTCATACAGCCCAAAAACACAATATAGATATCAGTTGCCATAAATGCAGACTATTAACGACAGAGGATTTTGACGATTTTGATATCATCTATGCCATGTCTCAAGATATACTTGATTTTATGCAAGAAATGGCTCCAAAAGACAAACATCATAAATTAAGGTTATTAATGAGCGAGGTTGATGCTTCGGTCATTCAGGATGTTCCCGATCCCTTTCATGGCGAAGAGAAAGATTTTGACTATGCTTACGATCTTATTTTATTAGCTTGTGAAAAAATCATAGAAAAACAGTTTAAAGCCTAAAAAAACTCTATTCGACTTAAAAGGCTTACCAAAGACGTAAGTCTTTTTTGATTCGATGTATCTTCATTTTTCGCCTCGATTAATCACCTATTTAACTTTTAGAGTATTTATTAAGAAAAAAAATACAATTTTCAATAGAATAAACTCTAATTTAGCATGTTTTTACGGATCGCCGTAATCCAAAGAATGGGTAAATATAAGTAGTTACTGATATACTTCAAGATTAACAACCATTTGCAGCGATTATATCTTACCTGAATAGTATAAAAAGGTCTGAGACCTTAGTTTGAATTTTTAATCATGGAATTTAGAGAACATCTAAAATATAGTTTTTTTGATTTACTGATCAATAAGAATATTAGTTTTGCCCTATACCGCTTACCGGGCGAGCACGACATACGTTTGGTATTACAAACCTCAGACCAATCCGAAACATTCACGAACCTATTAGAACTGAATAACAGAAGAGGATTTGTTATTGCACCTTTTCAGATATCTAAAACTGCTCCAATAGTACTTATACGTCCCGACCAAGTATTGACCGGAGAAGAAGCCGTTTTTAGCTATCTTTATAATTCCGATTTCAATAATTACACAAATAAAGCCTCTTCTAGCTTTTTCGAACCATCGAAAGCTGTAACATTTGAACAGTATAAAAACGGATATGATTCATTTCATGAAGCATTAAGCGGTAACATATTGAAAAAACTGGTTCTTTCACGTACTTTTGAGCTTTCTCGAAACGAGAAATTTTCTGCCGGACTATCCTTCCAAAATGCGTGTAAAAAATATCCTGATAATTTCATTTTCTTATGCCATACTCCCGAATCAGGAACATGGCTAGGCTGTTCTCCTGAAATACTTGTATCGGGAGAAAACAGAAATTGGACAACGGATGCATTAGCCGGAACGCAAAAAGTACCGGACACCGATCAGCCAATAATATGGGATGACAAAAACCGTCTCGAACAACACATTGTTGTTGAATATATGCAGCAGCAATTGATTAAAGCCGGAATAAAATCTTCTTACAGCGAAGCCAAGACTATTCGGTCGGGAAATCTGGCACATCTCAAAAGTGAATTTTCTTTTCATATAGATGATTCCTCCAAAATCGGAAGTTTATTGAGTCTGCTTCACCCAAGTCCTGCCGTTTGTGGTTTCCCTAAAAAAGAAGCATTTGATTTCATCACCAAGAACGAAGGGTACGACCGAAAATACTATTCCGGTTTTTTAGGTTACCTGGATGTAGATAACAAAACAGATTTATTCGTAAATTTGAGGTGCATGCAAATATTCAAACAAAACCTGAGATTATTTGCAGGAGGAGGAATACTTCCTTCATCTGAACTTATATCGGAATGGAAAGAAACCGAATATAAGCTTCAAACCATATTATCAATAATAAATGAATAGCCCAGCATATGTTTTCAGTAAAGAAAAATGTATTACAAACAGTGGCTTTACTCAAGGCTTATGGAGTAAAACAAATTGTACTTTCGCCCGGATCGCGTAATGCTCCATTGATGCAGACTTTTTCGCAAGATGCGTTTTTTGAGTGCCACACGATTGTGGATGAGCGGAATGCGGCTTTTTATGCTTTGGGAATAATACAGGCTTTGCAACAACCGGTTGCTATTTGTTGTACGTCGGGTTCTGCATTACTAAACTACGCTCCGGCAGTAAGCGAAGCCTATTACCAACAATTGCCTTTGATAGTAGTTTCTGCTGACCGCTCTCCCGAGTGGATCGGACAAATGGATGGGCAGACTTTACCTCAAGCAGGGGTATTCGGTTCGTTATCGAAAAAATCGGTTCACCTACCTGAGATTAATAACGAAACAGACGAATGGTTTTGTAATCGGTTAATCAATGAAGCTTTGATAGCTTGCACTGCCAACGCTTCGGGTCCTGTACATATAAATATACCATTGTACGAACCTCTTTTTGATTATTCGGAAGAATCTCTTCCCGAAGTAAGAAAGATCGATTATGCAAGACCTCGAAAATCTGTTGAAATAAGCTCTTTTGTTGAAAAGTGGCACAAACTGCCTAAACGTTTAATCATTGTAGGACAACTGTTTCAAACTCCAGAGCTAACTGAACTACTTGAAGGTTTAGCAGAGAAAACCGACTGTATAGTCTTTACTGAAAATCTATCGAATAGTGTTTCACCTTCATTTATCAGCAATTTTGATGCTTTACTGTATACCATATCCGAAAAGGAGAAAGAAAGCTTTTCGCCTGATCTGGTTATCACACTCGGTGGACATATTGTTTCGAAACGATTGAAACACTTTATCAGACAACATAAACCTAAGAATCACTGGCATCTGACAGAGTCGGGCGAAGTGGTAGACCTGTTTCAATCATTGACCGATTTAGTGGAAACAGAAGCTATTGAATTCTTTTCTAAATTGTCATCAGAAGTCCAAGATAATACAGAAAAACCATTCTTCGATTTATGGAAGAATACCTCTCTACTCATACCCGAACCAAAAGAAGATATACCTTTCTCGGATATATCGGTTACGGGTGATTTTTTAAAGGTAATGCCGAAAAATTCGGTTTTGCACCTAGCCAATAGTTCTACGGTACGGAATGTGCAGTTGTTTCAATTGGATAAATCAATCAAAGTATATTGCAATAGAGGAGTGAATGGTATAGAAAGTACCCTACCCTCTGTAATCGGATTCGCTTCCGTTTACAAAGATCCTGTCTATTTAATTATAGGGGATCTTAGTTTCTTTTATGGACTGAATGCTTTGTGGAATATACAACACATCAAAAATTTACGAATACTCTTAATCAATAATGGTGGTGGTGGAATCTTCCATCTGCTTCCGGGCTTAAATAAAGCTGCTTCGTTAAAAGAATATGTGTCGGCAGAACATACTACACAAGCAAAAGACTGGGCTTTAGCGGCAGGATTAAAATACTTGCATGCAGAGAATAGAAATGATCTGAAAGAAAGCCTTAAAGCATTCATTGACACTAAAACCGACCAATCGGTTTTAGTGGAAGTATCTACAAATATGGAGATTAGCAAAAAAGCTTTTCAGGAATATTATCATAATCTAAAAACAATAATATAATATGTCAACTACAAGGCAATGGGAAACCATCAAAGAATACGAAGATATTCTATTTGATTATTTTGAGGGAATAGGTCGAATCACTATCAATCGTCCACGCTACCGCAATGCGTTTACTCCTACAACCACTATGGAGATCAGTGACGCTTTACGCATTTGTCACGAAAATCAAGATATTTATGTAGTAGTCCTTACAGGTGCAGGCGACAAGGCTTTTTGTGCGGGTGGCGATCAGAATGTAAAAGGCAAAGGCGGATACATCGGAAAAGATGGTGTACCTCGTTTACAAGTTCTTGAAGTACAGAAACAAATCCGTTCGATGCCTAAGCCCGTTATCGCTATGGTAAATGGTTTTGCTATCGGTGGCGGACACGTTCTACAAGTTATTTGCGATATCTCAATTGCTTCTGACAATGCAATTTTCGGACAAACAGGCCCTAAAGTCGGTAGTTTTGATGCAGGATTCGGGTCTTCTTATCTGGCTCGTATTGTAGGTCAGAAGAAAGCTCGCGAAATATGGTTCCTTTGCCGTCAATACTCAGCTCAAGAAGCTTTGGAGATGGGACTTGTAAATACCGTTGTTCCTTTCGATCAGCTGGAGGACGAGACTGTAAAATGGGCACATGAAATGATGCAACACAGCCCGATGGCTTTACGCATGATAAAAATGGGATTGAATGCCGAACTCGATGGTCAGGCAGGTATACAGGAACTTGCAGGAAATGCAACGCTTCTTTATTATCTGACTGATGAAGCTCAAGAGGGTAAACACGCTTTCTTAGAAAAACGCAAACCCGATTTCAAGAAGTTTCCTAAGTTTCCTTGAGTTTATCAGATAAAGTAAAGTATGAAGGGCGTATAATCATACGCCCAATATTGAAGCACTTTATCTATATATAAATAATGCGAATCAGTAGTTGATCTGTTATGTTTAATGTTCTATTATTCTAACGCACCCTTATGGGTTTGTTTTTCATTTTGCCTTGATGCAAAACGAAACAAAAGATCAAGACTGTGCCTTTTGCCCGACCCGCTACGGACTCGAAAGCTAAAACAAAAGAAAAACGTTTATTATTGATATCCTTTTGTTTCTTAACGCTTTCTTCATCCAGCGGGTACCCCGTGCAAACGCCAAGGTCGGGAAGCCTGACGGATAAAAACCATTTGCAGGCGTCAGCCCCGGTGCATCAGAGGCACAGCCGTTGGCTGACAAGCGAAGCAGGCGTAAAACTAAACGTGCCGATAGGCAGAAGGTTTAGTTTAGCCTGTAAGCTTTAGGTCAGACAGGCGAGCCACGCAGCACAAAGCCTTTTTGATTCCTTTTGCGGCTTACTTTGGGCAAACAACGTTCGACGAAGCGAAGGCGAGTCAAAAGGAATACAAGCAATCTTCGATTGTGCGTAGAAGAATAATTTAATAGAACATATAATCACAACTACTGATTGGCATAAATAAGTTACAACCACCCAAAAAGGTAACAAAAAGACAGCAGGCAAAAAAGTGTAACATTTGTCACTTTTGTAACCTTTTCACACGTTAAGCATTGATAACTTGATTTTTACAAGAACCATAAAAGTTACACTTTTTTGTCACCTTTGTCACTTTATTGATTACTTTGTGTAACTTGTGTGATACTTTATGGAACATTACCGAATGGAATTTAAGATAAAAATAATACCTTATACCTTACAGTTCAAAAGACCTGCGGGTACATCACGGGGAGTATATCACGACCATAAAATTTGGTATGTAGTGATATATTCGCCCTCTGATCCTCAACATTGGGGAATTGGAGAATGCGCACCTTTATTCGATCTGAGTTGTGATTATAATGATGATTACGAACAAACATTGGAACGGTTTTGTAAGGAATTAGAACAAAATAAAATCTTGAATAAGGAGGCTTTACGTCCTTATCCTTCTATTCTATTCGGATTAGAAACTGCTTTACGCCATTACGAAAACCGAAGTTTTAAACTTTGGAATAACTCATTTACAGAAGGCAAGAAAGGTATTCCGATCAATGGCTTAATCTGGATGGGCGATTTTCAGTATATGCATGAACAGATAGAAACCAAGATGCAACAAGGTTTCCACTGTATCAAACTGAAAATAGGGGCTATCAATTTCGAGGATGAAATCAAACTTCTCCAACACATACGGAAGCATTTTTCAGCAGATCAAATTACTTTAAGGGTAGATGCAAACGGTGCTTTTGCACCTGATGAGGCTTTGGATAAATTGAAATGCCTTTCGGAACTGGACTTACACTCCATTGAACAACCTATACGTGCAGGACAATGGGACGAAATGGCTCGATTGACTAAAGAAACTCCTTTACCTATTGCATTGGATGAAGAGCTTATAGGCGTTCATCAACCCAAAGAAAAAAGGCGATTGCTCGAAACGATCAGACCTCAATATATTATTCTGAAACCAACTTTACACGGAGGTATCAGCGGTTCTGAAGAATGGATAAAGCTAGCCGAAAAATTAAAAATCGACTGGTGGATAACCTCAGCCTTAGAATCTAATATTGGCTTAAATGCCATCGCTCAATGGTGTGCTACTTTTGATAACCCTCTACCGCAAGGCTTGGGAACAGGTGGTCTTTATACCAATAACATCGAAATGCCGCTAACCATCAAAGGTGATTGCTTGTGGAGCAATCCGAACGGTCAGTTTCCCACACTAGACAATCTGATATAACTATGTACCAATCAGATAGAGCAAAACAGACAATAACGATTGAGGGAAAGACATATTTGCCTGATGTATTCTTGGATGAAAATTCACCTGAATTTATCTCTCAATCCGATTTTCATAATGACTTGTTTTTGTTCTTAAAAGATTGGTTCTCTGATTCTCCGACCCTAAAAGTTCAGACCTCGGGTTCAACTGGTATCTCTAAAGAAATGCTTGTAGAAAAAAGCAGAATGATGCAAAGTGCACAATTGACCTGTTCTTTTCTTGGCTTAAAAAAGGGAGATTCTGCTTTGCTTTGTATGTCTTTGGATTATATTGCAGGTAAGATGGTAGTGGTTCGTGCGTTGATTGCAGGGTTAGATTTATATCCTATTCCTCCATCGGGCAATCCATTAAAAGATACTGACAAGGAATTTTGTTTTGCAGCAATGATTCCCTTGCAGGTATTCAATAGTTTGCAATCGGATACTGAGAAAAAACGATTAAGCAATATCAAGAAACTGATTATCGGGGGAGGTTCAATTGACCCTCAGATAGAAGAAGCTATAAAGAGTTTTCCTCACAAGGTATATTCTACTTATGGTATGACCGAAACACTTTCGCATATCGCTTTGCGGCAATTGAATGGTATTGAAGCTTCGGATCATTATCATCCTTTCGACTCGGTTATTTTATCTATATCAGAAGACAATGCATTGATTATAGATGCTCCTCTGGTTTCTGATGAACTCCTCTACACAAATGATATAGTGGAAATATATGAGGACAAGAGTTTTCGTATTATCGGACGGAAAGACAATATAATCAATAGTGGTGGAGTGAAAATTCAGATAGAAGAAGTAGAAGCTTTACTAAAACCTGCATTAAACAACGGCTTTGCCATCACATCCCTACCCGATCCTAAATTTGGAGAGATTGTGGTATTAGCCATCGAGAGGGAAATTGACGAGAATTTAATCTCGAATTTATTGCCTGTATATTTTATGCCTAAAAAAATAATTCGGGTAAATAAAATACCCTTAACCGAAACAGGTAAAATAAGCAGAGTCGCATTAAAACAGCTTGTTCTAAACAAGTCCGCCAACTCCCAATAAAATAGTGCAAGCGACTAATCACTAGCCGCTTGCACACTTAGTAGAGTATTATTTTTCAGAATTTATATGCAACTTAGTCTTTATTAAAAAACAATATCTACTTTATATTGTCTCTTAATAATCAGCATTTTGAGGATCAAAATTAGTCCATCCCTTCATCCAGTTATCAACATCTGAATCACTCTTGAATGCACCTACATAATCAACCTTATCAAATCCCGATTGTAGTAATGGATCAGTAAATGATGCAGCACCCAATAATGGACTACCTGTTGCAGGTCCCCAGTTAGGATTAGATGATAAGCTACTAGGTTGTTTCAATTTCAAATCCGAGATATTAGCCAATACTTTATTACTAGCCTGAGATGTAAAATAGGTATGAGAGAAAGATTGGGCATCAGTCATATCCGTTCCGTTAGTAGAATATTTATCGGCAAAACTATTATTTACATCCGATCCTACCAGACCCATTTGAGCAAAGAATACATTATTGATTTTCAATGTTCCATTGGTTGCTAAACTTTGCGTATTTCCTTTTTGATTATCAAGAAGCAATCCTACAGGAAATCCCATCGCCACAGAGTTGAAACAGCTCAACTGCGAATAACGTCTAATTTGCATAGCAGCTTGAAATAAGCCTGTCTTAGAGTTATTATTAGGTCTGTAATTTCCTGCATTGATATACTCTAAAGTATTCACAAAGTCTGCTGCCTGACCTATCGGACCTACCAAGGTTACGTTACTGAATACGGCAGATGTTTTGGGAGTACCATTTGTTCCCGAAGCATTGTTGTCAGATTCCAATCCATTCGAAAGAGAAGTATCGGCAATCTTCGGATTACGAACAGCCAAAAGATATTGCAGTTTTCCTGAGAAACCATAGTCTGTATCAAAATCGTCGTCCCATCCATGATATGCCACTAAATATTTAGCACTAACCGATCCACCAAACCACTCATAAGAATCGTCGTTGGAATAAGAAACCTGCAAGTGATCTACCTTCGTACCACTACCTACTGCTCCGAAAGTAATACCATTTATTTCTTTGTTTTCTTCGAAGGGATATCCTGCAAACTCAACACGTACATAGCTCAATATACCTGAGTTATCAGCATCATTGTCGCCACCGTATTTTGTTCTTGGTCCGCCTTCTATTTGAAGTTGTCCGCCATTATTGGTCTTGGCATTACCACAGATGATAAGTCCGCCCCAGTCTCCCGGTTTACGGCTACCTTTCGCCTGAGCCGATGTAAATACAATAGGATTACTTGCTGTACCTTGTGCATAAATTTTAGCTCCCGGCTCAATAATCAAACTACCGGTGGTTGCTTTATCCCCCTTAATAATAGTTCCCGGTTTAAACGTAACCGAAGCACCTTTCACGACATATACCCAGCCTTTGAGTGTATATGTTCCTTTTTCGAAAACAGTATCTTTTTTTATTTCATAGCCGGTTGTACTTCCGTCGCCAATTACTCCTACAACAGGCACCGGATCAGGATCAGTAGACGAATTGTTATCACTACTGCAATTCATAAAGAGCATGATGCTGCTTGCTATCCATGCTAAATTAAATAATTTGAAAAGTTTCATTGTGTAAATATTTAAAAATTAGTTGCTAACAATATTTATTAATTTTAGTCAAGTCAACAGTAAAAGTCAGAGTCTTAAAAATTGAATTTGGCAGAGATGCTTATGTTCCGCCCCGGATTATATCGCCTCGTTGTTTGCTCTCTTTCATGCATCACCCCGTCGCTATCTATAAATTTGGGGAACTGTTTATAAACGACATCCTGAGAAAATATATCTTTTACAGCTGCTGCAATTTCGACCTGTTTACCGATTCGTTTAGTTACTGTAAAGTCAAGCACATTTCGTGGCATTTCATACATATCGGGTATATCGTCATTCACAGTACTGTTCTCGCTTTTGCTTTTAAGTCCTATACCCACAATCCGTTTACCGATGATATTATACATAAGTCCGGCTGTCAGTTGCATGGGTTCGCTCTGGTAAAAAAGTCCGGCATTTACCAAGAAGGGAGATTGCCCTTGTAGCGGACGCTCGTCTTCGGTACTGCTTTCATCAAATTTGACTTTACTCTTGATTAATGACCCGTTGACAACAGCAGAGAAATCTTTCAGTCCAATAAAGTCAAGGCGCTTTTTCAGGTCTATCTCAACCCCTAGATTCTGTCCTGACAAAGCATTTTCGAAAGTAAATATCCGGCTTCCTCCTCCCGTATTAACAAAAGTCCATTCAATCGGATTATCGAAATGTTTATAGAATAGTGCTACAGATATTAGCTCACCCGAAGATGGATAAAGTTCGTACCGAAGATCTATATTTTGAATATAGGCTGCTTTCAAATCGGGATTACCTTGTATTCGGTTGAACAGGTCGAAGTCATAAAATGAAGCAGGTGAAACCTCCCTAAACTCGGGACGATTGATCGACATTCCATAAGCAAATCGCAGGATATTGGATTTATCGAGATTATAACTCACATTTAATGAGGGAAAGACATCTGTCGTTTTGTATTCCGAATCTTTCGTCTCAAAACCGACGGGTGATATAAAGTTGGTTAAGGTCATAATATCATGCTCGAAACGTGCTCCTGCATAAATATTAAATTTATTATAGGGAATGTTTATCGCTAAATAAGCCGCCAATAATTTATTATTTCCATCGTAACTGTCTACATTATTAGTAGACTCATTAATATATAACCTGCCTGCTCCAAAATTCTCAGGGATAAGAATGTCGTTCACAACATCACCAAAGCGAAAGCTATAAGGGAAATAATTTTCATTATATAGATAGTCAAAGTCTCGTGTATTATAATCTTTCACTTTATACTCACCATAAAAGCCTCCCTTCAAGTTCGAAGTGATAGATGAATTAATTTTCAGATCATGCGAATAATTTGCTCCTGCATTATATGTATATTCACTCAGGTCTATAAAATTTCGTTCGATATCAGCCTGCGAAATATACATCTGCCCATTAAACGGGTCTTCGGGTGTAGAAGCATTTTCAGTACGATTGATCATCCTTCGGTCGGGCTGATTTTTATTGGCATACGAGAAGCCTAAAGTCCAATCGAGCTTATCGGCAAAAGGCAGGGTATGCTTTCCTGTAAACTGCCCCGAATAGGTAGTTCGGCTTGAATATAAATATTCCTGTTTTTCTTGTCTTTTCGAACGTCCGCTGGTATAGTCCGTTCCCTCACGAAATGTATAGCGATCCTGTCCTAACTGATTGAAAATATTCTGAAATTCGTAATGATTATTTTTATTCGAAATAAAAGACAAGTTAACCATAGCTCCCAATCGGGCATTGCGGTTATACTGATCGTCAGTATAATCATTATCTGGTTCAGCTATGTCGGCTATATCATTATACACCTCATACTGTGCATTCCTCATACCCATGAGAGTACGGCTTGTATAACTGTAATTGACGGCACTGGTCAATCCCCACTGCTGCCCGCCTTCGGTATTGATACGCCTGCTCATGGCAAAAGAGAAACGTTGATCAGGCAAAGGACTTCTGGTCTTTATATTCCAGTTGTTATTGAATCCGTTTTTAGTTACAGCATCCACCATATCGGTGTTATCTCCATCGAGTCTGAATGGAACAATATCTCTCAAAGCTCTATGTCCGTTATCAAATCCCAGAAAATCGGTAGCACTTCCGGGGTTATATTTAAAGTCTTTAAATTGCGTTTCTGTATTGAAACCTGTTCCATAACTGATCTCCATCGAATTCTCATTCGGGATACCTTTGGTTGCCACTTTTACAAAACCTCCCGAGAAATCGGCCGGAAGTTCGGGTTGTGGAGATTTTACGATCATAATATTCTCAATCTGCGAACTGGGAATAAGGTCGAACGAGAAAGAACGGCTATCGGCTTCAGAACTGGGCGTTGCACTATTATTGATCCATACATTATTATAACGTTGAGACAATCCTCGGGCAACTATAAATTTATTATCCATAATAGATATTCCGGGAATTCGCCTGATAACTTCCGAAGCATCACGATCTTGGTTTCGTGATATTTGCTGTGATGAAACACCACTTACAATACCATTTGCATTCTTCATCGAATTGAGTAACGATACTTCCGAGTTAATTCTAGCCATGGCTACTACAACCACTTCATTCAATGCGGTGAGCGACTCTTGCATCGGTATATCCAAGCTGGTTACTTCTCCCTTCTTAACCTCTACATCCGTTATTTCCAAAGCTCCATATGAAAGGTAAGATGCTGTAATGATATGCTTTCCGGGACCAATATTCAACTCATAAGTTCCATCCATATCGCTCATTACTCCCTGAGTTGTGTTCTTTACAGAAATAGCAACTCCGGGTAAAGTCTCCCCCGTTTTAGCATCTGTTACAATTCCTTTAATAGATGTTTGGGAAAATAGTACACCGGCAACAAGTAGTGCGAAAATTGTTAAGGTTGATTTTAATAAGTAATTCTTCACTTCCGAAATAAGATAATTTTTGTTGTGCATATAAATTCTAATTTTCTCTACACAAAGCACCTTCTTTATTGTTACAGAATAATAGAGATAGAGATAAGGTTAAGCAACAAAATCATGACATTTATCTTAAGAGAAATACATCACCGACACAAAAACACAGGACAGGGCTCTCCTTTAATAATATTTGCCATCTTTGTTTATTATTTATGACATTTTGGAGAATTCTTCGAAACTTATTCCATCTGTATTATCGAATAGAATTACAGAAAGGCTTATCTTTATACCCTTAAAAAACATGTAACTCGTAACTAATTACTTGTAACTACTTATTATGCCTCAACAACTAGAAAACGCCATAGCAACATTATCTCAAAAGGGATATTTAAATATGGAAATTCCGAAAGGAATAGATTTGATAGCAGAAATAAACAAACTGCGTAAAGAAAAGAATGCAATTATACTTGCCCACTATTATCAAACTGGAGATATTCAGGATATAGCCGATTATTTGGGCGATAGTTTACAATTGGCTCGTGCTGCCGAAAAAACAGATGCCGATATGATTGTATTTTGCGGTGTGCATTTTATGGCTGAGACTGCAAAAATTGTAAATCCAACCAAAAAAGTGGTACTTCCCGATACATTGGCAGGATGTTCTTTAGCCGATTCATGCTCGGGTGAAGGTCTTAGAGAAATGCGGAAAAAATATCCCAATGCGATAGTAATAAGTTACATTAATTGCGATTCGACGGTAAAGGCCGAAAGCGATATTATAGTAACCTCATCCAATGCGGAGCATATTATAAATGCACTGCCCATGGATCAGGAAATAATATTTGCACCGGATAAAAATCTCGGAGCATACCTTAATCAGGTAACAGGTCGAAAAATGATTTTGTGGGATGGTGCTTGTTATGTGCATGAAGCATTCTCATTAGAAAGAATCGGTCAACAAATGCTCGACAATCCCAAAGCAAAATTGATAGCTCACCCCGAAGCTAAAGCTCCTCTTCTGAAAGTAGCCAGTTATGTGGGATCGACCTCTAATCTGTTGAAGTATGTAGTGGAAGACAGCGGCACTGAATATATTGTTGCCACCGAAGAAGGTATTTTACACGAGATGCAGAAAAAAGCTCCTAATAAGAAGCTTATTCCTGCCTTAGTAAATGACAAGAGCTGCAATTGTGGAGAGTGTGCATTTATGAAACTCAATACCATGCAAAAGCTTTACTTATGTATGAAATATGAGTTACCCGAGATAACATTGGATGAAGATTTACGCATAAAAGCACTTCAACCTATCAACAGAATGCTCGAAATGTCGAAAGCCATTAAGTAAAGGTCGAAGACCTTTTTATTACTTTGGACACATATAATAACCGTAGGCAGTTATAAAGATTTAAAAGATGATTTACACAGATATCTTAGTTATCGGATCGGGTATATCGGGTTTGTCGTATGCTCTGAAAGTAGCACAGGAAAGACCTGACGCCAAAATTACAATCATAACCAAATCGGACGACGAAGAGTCCAATACCAAATACGCACAGGGAGGGGTTGCAGTAGTAACCAATTTCGAAAAAGACAGCTTCGAGAAGCATATCGAAGATACACTGCGTGCAGGCGGAGGATTGTGCAATAGAGAAGTAGTCGAAATTGTGATTAAGGAAGGCCCTCAACGGATCAAGGAGATTATTGATTGGGGCGTTAACTTCGACAAAAACAGCAGCGACACATACGATTTAGGAAGAGAAGGCGGACATACAGAAAACCGTGTTATACACCACAAGGATATAACGGGAGCCGAAATAGAACGGGCACTCCTGCATGCCATCAATAAACTGGAGAATACTCAACTATTGAATCATCACTACGTAATAGACCTTATTACTGAACATCATATTCCCAATGAGCCTTTCGACAAATACAGCCTCAACTGTTATGGTGCTTATGTTTTAGACATCAAAACACAGCAGGTAAAAAAAATGTCGGCAAAAATCACCCTAATGGCAACAGGAGGATGTGGGCATGTATATAAAAACACGACGAACCCGATTATAGCAACAGGAGACGGCATAGGGTTGGCACATCGGGCAAAAGCCAAGATCAGCAATATGCAGTTTATACAGTTTCATCCTACTGCGTTTTACAGTAACCGGGCAGGTCAATTATCACTTATATCGGAAGCCGTAAGAGGATTCGGTGCAAAATTGCGGACAGCTGCAGGCGAACCTTTTATGCACAAATATGATGAAAGGGAAGAACTCGCTTCACGTGATATTGTTGCCAGAGCTATCGACAGCGAAATGAAGTTATTAGGCGACGATTATGTATGTTTGGATTGCAGATCGCTCGACAGAGAAGAATTTTTGAAACACTTCCCCAATATATACCAGCAATGTCTGGACGAAGGATACGATATGTTCAAAGACCTCATACCCGTTGTTCCTGCGAGCCATTACTTATGCGGAGGTATCGATGTGGATACATTCGGACAAAGTACTATTAAAAATATGTTTGCCGTTGGCGAATGTTCCAACACTGGATTACATGGTGCAAACCGATTGGCATCAAATTCTTTGCTCGAAGCATTGGTATTCGGACATCGGGCAGCTATCAAAACGGTTGAACGATTAAACGAAGATCAGTTCAATTATACCAACCTCAACAAAATACCCGAATGGGATGAAAAGGGCTTGAAGGTAAATGAAGAAATGGTTCTTCTTAACTATCTCCGTAAACAGCTACAGGTTTTGATGAGTGATCTTGTAGGTATTGTACGCTCGAACAGCCGCCTCGAAATGGCTAAACAAAAGGAAGAAGAGATATACAGGGCAGTAAAAGAGATATATAATTTCTCTTTCTTATCGCCTCAATTGTCAGAATTAAGAAACTTAGTAAGTGTAGCCTATCTGATTATCACACAAAGTATAGAACAAAAAGAAAACAGAGGGGCATTTTACAACAAAAGCTTAGATAAAAAATGAACAGACCGATATACGTAACCGATGAAAGATTACAGCATTTCATTTCCGAAGCCATAAAAGAAGATCTAGGAGACGGAGATCATTCTACATTGGCAAGTGTACCTGAGCATCTGCAACAAAGAGCCAGACTCTTGGTAAAGGATGACTGTGTACTTGCAGGTGTTGAGCTAGCTAAAGAAATATTTCATTATTACGATAAAAACCTAAAAATAGAAGTACTTAAAAACGATGGTGATCAAGCCTATAAAGGCGATATTGCTTTAATTGTAGAAGGATCGGCACGCTCTATTTTAAGTATGGAACGTTTCGTTCTGAACTGCATGCAACGCATGAGCGGTATTGCAACGTCTGCACGTGAAATGGCTTCGCTTGTATCTGAAACAAACACAAAAATATTGGATACACGCAAGACTACCCCCAATTTCCGTATGTGCGAAAAATGGGCTGTATATATCGGTGGGGCAACCAATCACCGTTATGGTCTCTATGATATGATTATGCTTAAAGATAATCACAACGATTATGCAGGAGGCATAACTCAAGCGGTGGCTTCGACTGTGAAATATTTACAGGACAATAACAAGTCGTTAAAAATAGAGGTTGAGACACGTAATCTGGAAGAAGTAAAAGAAGCCCTTGCAACTAATTCGGTAGATATCATTATGTTGGATAATATGACTATCGACCAGATGAGTGAGGCTGTAAAACTGATAGGCAACAAAGCTAAAACCGAAGCTTCGGGAGGTATAACCAAAGAATCGGTGCTGGCTATTGCAAAAACAGGTGTCGATTTTATATCCTCAGGATCGATCATTTATTCGGCTCCTAATATCGATCTCAGCCTGAAAGCATTTTAAGATCTTAGAGGTCTTTTCTTCAAAAAAAACTGCTTATCGTTGTTTTGCATACCAAAACAACAACTAGTTCTGCTAACTTAAATGATTTAAACAGGTCAATTAGGATAAATAACAGATATTTCTATCCATAAAAGATTAATTATTAGAAATTCTTTATATTTTTATAATGAAACCCAAATAAGTGTATCTTTACACTTTAAAGTCTCTGGTTTTTTCATTATCGATCTAAGTATAACTATGAATGCAAGTTATAACTTTAAAGTATAAGATTAAATTCTAATTTTTACTTAAAGACCTAAAAAAGTGATACTATTAGCAGAAAGCGGATCTACAAAAACAGAATGGTGTCTGGTAAATGAGGATGGAATAATTGAACGTTACTTAACAGATGGTATTAACCCCTACTTTCAATCGAGAAGGGAGATTAGCCATATTGTGCGTTTACA
This sequence comes from Dysgonomonas sp. HDW5B, assembly GCF_011299335.1. Lineage (GTDB taxonomy): Bacteria > Bacteroidota > Bacteroidia > Bacteroidales > Dysgonomonadaceae > Dysgonomonas_A. The sequence goes on along the minus strand of NZ_CP049858.1, from coordinate 1,980,664 downwards.
ATTACCTCCTGTATTTTTCAAATTAAAATCAAACACCATCTATTTCTACGGAGCCGGTTGCTCTTCAACGGAAAAGAAAGATATTGTAAAAGCTTCTTTAGAAGCACAATTCAGAACTCCGGCGATAGTTGAAAGCGACCTTGTAGGTGCTGCACGATCTCTTTTCGGTAATGAGCAAGGAATAGCCTGTATTTTGGGAACAGGTTCTAACTCTTGTTTTTATGACGGAAATACAATTGTAAAGAATGTAAAATCACTCGGATATATTTTAGGAGACGAAGGTAGTGGAGCCTCATTAGGCAAAGCTTTTTTAGCTGATTGTTTAAAAGGATTGGCTCCGGAAGAACTGGCCTTGCCTTTTTTCGAGAAATACAGAATTGATCCTGAGCAGATCATGGATTACATCTATACTAAACCTTCTCCCAACAAACTGCTTTCGGTGCTTTCGCTCTTTCTTTATGAGCATCTCGAACATCCTTATGTGAAAGATTTAGTTTATCAGAATTTGAAATCGTTTTTCGTGAGAAATATTCTGCAATACGATTATAAGAATTACCCTGTACGTTTTGTGGGATCATTAGCCAATATGTATGCTAAGCTACTTAAAGAAATTGCCAAGGAATTAGGTGTTAAGATAGACTTCATACACGATAATCCGATTAACGGACTTATTGCATACCATAAATCAAAAGGACGGTTGTAAGGAATAGGTGACGAATAAACTAGATTTATCTGCTTGTTAATTAATTAATTTATCTTTCAAGAAATATCCGATATATCATCAATCCTACTTCGATTTTATTTGTAAATAAATTCTACTTAACCTCTCTGATAAAGTTGGCTTATACACTTGAAAATTATTTTCATATGCCATTTCAGCGTATGGTCGGCTTCTATATACATTCCCATCTCTGTCTTCCAATATAGCTAAACATCCGAAAATTTTCCGAACTTTATTTTCCGGTGAGATATAAATTTCAAAGACCGCTTTCACGATAAAGTCGTCAGGAAATCCATTGTTTATCAATTCTTTCTTAATCGTTTGCTGTAGAAAACGTAATTGACTTGTGATCTGCGTTATTTGGAGTTCTTTAGGAAATACTTTTTGATTTATAATGTCAATCTGAATATCCTTTACATTTTTTTCGTCAGCAGCATTCCAGATCCAATCTGCCATGTATCCCTTTTCACAGTAAAATAGTGTACTGAAATACTGCTGTATTAGACTGTTAGGAATTCCATTTAGATTTTTCTTTTTTCCCATTTCTTAGGATTTAGAATATTATTAAAGGACAAAGAGGTTTGATTTTTATAAAATCAACACAACCCTATCCTACATTCAACTTATCTTTCAGGAAATGACCTGTATGCGACTTGGCACATTTCGCAATTTGTTTAGGTGTACCTTCACAAACCACATTTCCACCTTCTTTTCCGCCTTCGGGACCTATGTCGATAATATGATCGGCACATTTGATAACATCCATATTATGCTCGATGATTATTACTGTATGACCTCTTGCAATCAACGAATCGAATGCTTTCAATAAAGTTTTTACGTCGTGAAAGTGAAGCCCTGTTGTAGGCTCATCGAAGATAAACAGAGTCGGTTCGGTTTTCTCTTCACCCAGATATGAAGCCAGTTTTACCCGTTGGTTTTCTCCACCCGAAAGTGTAGAAGAAGCCTGCCCCATCTTTATGTATCCCAATCCTACTTCCTGAAGCGTTTTAAGACGTTTTACGATTTTTTTCTCGGTGCTGCCTTTACCCTCTTCAAAGAATTCTATCGCTTGATCTACCGTCATTTCTAATACATCATAGATGCTGGAACCACGATATTCAACTTCAAGTATTTCCTGTTTAAAGCGTTTTCCTTTACATGCTTCACACTCGAGTGTAATATCTGCCATAAATTGCATCTCGATGGTAGTTTTACCATCACCTTTACATTCTTCGCATCTACCACCTTCGACATTGAACGAGAAGAAAGCAGGTGTAAAACTCATTTGTTTCGACAATTGCTGATCGGCAAAAAGCTTCCTTATCTCATCGTATGCTTTAATATAAGTAACCGGATTGGATCGTGACGACCGACCGATAGGATTCTGGTCAACCATTTCGACATTCTTGATCATCTTCAGATCACCTACCAACTCATTAAACTGAACGATACGGTCACTTGATCCCTTATAATGTTTTTGAAGTGCATTGTAAAATACATCGCAAACCAAAGACGATTTTCCCGATCCGCTGACTCCTGTTACTACAGTCATCACATTCAGTGGGAACTTAACATTTACGTTTTGAAGATTATTTTGTCTAGCACCTTTTATTTCAATAAAATTATTCCATTTACGTGTTTTAGCAGGTACAGCTATAGTTTCTTCGCCATTGAGATAGCGTACAGTATGACTGTTACTATTTTTATCAAGGTTAGCTAACGAACCCTGATAAACAAGTTCTCCGCCTAATCGTCCTGCCTGAGGACCGATATCTATAATATAATCGGCTGCACGGATTATCTCTTCATCATGTTCTACAACGACAACCGTATTTCCCAACCCTTGTAAATCACGTAATACCTTTATCAACAAATCGGTATCTCTGGAGTGCAATCCGATACTGGGTTCATCCAATATATATAATGACCCTACTAAGCTACTTCCCAGAGAGGTTGCCAGATTGATACGTTGGCTTTCTCCTCCCGATAAAGAGTTAGACAGACGGTTAAGTGTCAAATATCCTAAACCTACATTCAGAAGGAATTGTATACGGCTACGAATTTCGGTAAGCAAGCGTTTCCCTACTGCTGCATCTGTTTCGTCCAACTCCAGCTGATCGAAAAATATTTTTAATTCAGACACCGGCATAAGGACTAAATCGGCAATAGAACGTCCTCCGATTTTCACATATATAGCCTGAGGCTTCAATCGTGAACCTTTACAGGTCGGACAAGTCGTTTTTCCCCGATAACGGGCAAGCATAACCCGATATTGTATCTTATACTGATTCTCTTCGAGCATCTTAAAGAATGCATCGATACCCATTACACCGGGTGCTCCATGCCAAAGTAAATCTTTCTCTTTTTCGGTCAGTTTAAAATAAGGGCGATGAATGGGAAAATCACGGCTCGCCGTTGAATGTATAAATTCGTTTTTCCATTCGCTCATCTTCTCGCCTTTCCAGCAGAAAACAGCATCGTCATATACCGATAGTCCTTTATTAGGAATAACGAGGTCTTCGTCAATCCCAAGTACCAATCCGAAGCCTTCGCAATGAGGACATGCTCCTACAGGACTGTTGAAACTGAACATCATATCGGTTGGCTCTTCGAACTGGATACCATCTGCTTCGAAGCGTTTCGAGTAATCGTAACTTTCTATTCCCGATTCCGTATAATATCGGATAATACATTCTCCTTCACCTTCAAAAAAGGCTGTTTCGACCGATTCCGAGAATCGGTTTAATGTTGCCTTATCCGCCGATGTAGACAGACGGTCTATCACCAGTAAAACCTGAGAAGGATCGAGAACTTCTTTTGATTTAAGCAATTCATCTATCCGAATAAACTCTCCTTTAGATTCTACTCGGGAAAATCCCTCTTTTTGAAGAATATCCAATTGTTCTGCCAGAGTACGGTTTTCACGTAAGATGATTTTTGAAAGAACAACCAGTCGTGTACCTTCGGGATAAGTAAGCATCTTATCGGTAATATCTTTTACCTGGTGCTTCTTCACAATTTCTCCGGAAATAGGAGATATAGTTTTTCCTATACGGGCAAACAACAAACGGAGGTATTCGTATATCTCGGTAGATGTTCCGACAGTCGAACGTGGATTACGTGAGCTTACTTTTTGCTCGATAGCTATAGCAGGCGGAATTCCTTTGATATAGTCGCATTCGGGCTTGTTCATCCTGCCCAAAAACTGACGGGCATAGGATGATAAACTTTCCACATAACGCCTCTGTCCTTCGGCATATAAAGTGTCGAAAGCTAACGAGGATTTACCTGATCCCGACAATCCAGTGATAACAACAAATTTATTGCGGGGAATTTCGACATCAATATTTTTGAGGTTATTGACTCTTGCTCCTTTTATGAGTATATTTTTTTCTTCTGACATGTATTGTGTAAATGACAGTGTTTAATGATCTATTTCGGCAATACAACAACTAAGTGTTGGCATACTTGCAAATTATTAAAAGGTAGGATACCTTTTTGGAGGCACAAAGGTACAAAAAATACACCGCATTTATTGCTCAAACAATATCACTTTAATATTTGTTTATATATGAAATACACCATTTAATAAATTTAGAATATGGGATTTATCTGGTCAATCATCATTGGAATTATAGCAGGATTTGCTGCCGGGAAAATATTTAAAGGGAAAGGATTTGGCTTAATTGTCAATCTTATTGTAGGTATCATCGGGGGTGTATTGGGAGGATGGCTTTTCATTCTTCTGGGCATTAGTGCAAACGGTATTATTGGAAATCTGGTCATGTCGACAGTAGGTGCACTACTTCTACTCTGGATAATATCTTTGTTTAAACGGGAATAAATAATTATCGAAGAATAAAATAACCTCCCACTGGTTTTCACAATGGGAGGTTATTATTTTATATTGACTACTATCAATTCTATTATATCAATGGCATACCCATTTTTTGTGCTTCAGCACGCATATCGGCGGGCCAGATACCTGCTTGTATCTCACCAATATGTCCTTTACGAAGGAAGAACATACAAAGACGCGACTGCCCGATACCTCCTCCTATTGATAAAGGTAATGAACCTTCGATCAAACGTTTGTGGAAATATAAGTCTTTTTTAGACTCTTGCCCTTTTATTTTTAATTGTTCCAGAAGAACTTCTTTGTTCACACGAATACCCATGGAAGATAATTCCATAGCACGTCCCAATACAGGATTCCAAACAATAAGATCTCCGTTTAATCCCTTATATCCGTTTTCGCCTACAGTTGTCCAATCGTCATAATCGGGAGCACGCCCATCGTGTGGCTCTCCGTTACTCAATACACCGCCAATACCTATAATAAAAACAGCACCGTATTCTTTTGCAACTTTATCTTCTCTTTCTTTAGTGGTAAGATCAGGATATAATTGTAACAGTTCTTCGGAATGGATAAACTTAATTTCATTCGAAAGAATCGGCTTTATCTGAGGAAACATTTCATAAACCAAAAATTCGGTGCGAACCAATGCTGCATAGATACGTCTTACGATTCCTTTCAGGAAATCGATAGTACGGTTATGAGGGCATATCGCCATTTCCCAATCCCACTGATCTACATACAGAGAGTGTAAATTACCCAATTCTTCGTCTGCACGGATAGCATTCATGTCGGTATATATTCCATATCCGTCATTGATACCATAATCGGCAAGAGTCAATCGTTTCCATTTTGCTAATGAATGTACAATCTCGGCATACTCATCTCCCATATCTTTGATAGGAAAAGTAACTGCACGCTCTACTCCGTTCAAATCATCGTTGATTCCCATTCCCTTTAATACGAATAAGGGAGCGGTAACTCTTCTAAGTCTAAGTTCGGATGCAAGATTTTGTTGAAAGAAATCTTTTATTTGTTTTATGCCCAACTCTGTTTGTTGCAAATCGAGCAAAGCATGATATTGATCCGGTTTTATTAAATAACTCATATAAAGATAGCTAAGTGTTTCCTTTTTATTAAACAATTGGCAAAGTTAACCTATTTGTGTTATCCTGAAAACATTTATAGCTTTATTTTATACAATTTGATAATATATATAACATTTCATTAACAAAAGATTATATATTAAATCTTTAAAAACCCTTTATATGTTAGGGTTAAACCATTTTTTTGTTATGAATGGGCAATCCTCCCTATTACGTTTTTTAGCCAAAGGATAAAAAGCGGCAGCCTTAGCACATTTATTCTTTTGAAAAGACGGATAGTCTTTCATATACCCCAAATTAGTATTGTGAGGATATACATAATCACTTATGTTAATTAAGATTTCAGCTCCTTTAATTTCGTAATCACGAAAAATAGTACAGATACCCATCCCCTCCTGCCTGATCGTTTGCGTCTTAATTGTATCTCCCGTTACCCAATAAGTACCCCAAGAAGCGTATTGGCAAAAATTAGACTTGCCTCCATTCTCAAAACAATCGGTCAGATCAGAAATATTATTCGCAGTTGCAATCGTAAATAAGCCATCGGGATAAAACATAAAGACAGAAAAGAACGTAGAATCGCATTCTCTCCAGGTAACATAATAACCATCTATATTAATCAATGTATCGAGACCTGTATATTCCTTTGTATATGGATAGGTAAAATCTTTCGGCTTAACGGTTACACAAGCTGATAAGCCAATTATTAATATACATATCGTAAAGTAAAAATTTCTCATTATCAATATAGGGTATAAGGCTGATAAGTACCAACTTGAAGAAACTGATTCCGATATCCTGCCGATTTGAAATCGCCTGTATCGAAGAACTTACGATGCCATAGATTTTGTCCGAGGTATCCTCCCGTCTGATTGTTTAAACCATAACGGAGTATCAGATCTTTGTTTGTATAGCCGACATAGATCGGGCTTGAGATTTGCTTTCCTCCCAGGTATGTACCTTTTCGATTATAGGGTGACGCATCTGTTAAACCATTTATTTCAGTCGTATAGACATTTGTACCGACCATGAAGTGTTTATATCGAAGTTCTAAAGCAGCCGTCCGGTATCTGTCATAAATCGTAAATCCGGTAAAAGGGAGAGCCAGAATATCATCTTCGAATTTTAGGCTGAAATCATCTAACCTAAGACCTACAATTCCTGAGACTTGTTTACCGCCCTGATAATATTTATTGACCAAATACGAAGCTCCGTATCTGCCATCGTCATAATCTACTCCGGCAAAAGTAGTACCCAGTCCGAATTTCTCTTTGGCTTTATAGGCATCCAGCCCTGTTGAAAATGTCCAGTCACCAATCGTTTTAGATACGATTAACGAGCCACCCAAGCGAAAACCGTTTCTATCAGCCGATCCGGCAGTAAACAAGGCAACGATTGAAGCTTTTACTTCAAAACCGTTATTTCTATCCGCATTGAAAATATAAAGTGAAGTGTAACCATTATCATTTACTACCTGAGATTGCACGTTGAGTACAATGCTAAATAAAATCAATAAAATAATACTGGACGTTTTCACATTTTACCTTTATTATCTTTGCTTTTAAGATTATCAATAATAATCGTATTATAACTCTATTCGAGGTCAATAGAGAAAAATAATTGACCAAAATTTTTATCTAAAACCTTTTCAGTAGAATTAATATTTGTGCTTCTCATTGCTTGCCCAATTTTGATAAAAAGAGTTTTTTGTTTATCTGTATTAAAATTAGCCCCTTCCCTCTCAAAATCAGCTAAACTCTCAATAACCTCTTTACTTCCATAAATAGAAATTTTGATTTTAGCTTCTGTTAGTACTGATAAATATTCTCGTTTTTTCTCTTCGTCATTAAATCTATGAGACATTGAAAGTCCAGCCACAGCTCGTAAATAATCTGTATATGCTTGGGTTTCTAAAGCTCTTTTCAATTGTCGGTTATCTTTATTTTTTGAAAAGTGAAATTGAAGAAACGCTCCAACTATAACCCCTACAATTGGCAATGTATTAAGTAGTAAAGCTTCCATATTTATTTTTTTAGTCTATTCAATAATTAAAACATTATAAACTCAGAACAAATTTAACAACAGCATCATTTACATTTATCAATTAAGGTTATTCTACTTCAATCACCAATCCCAACGTAATATAGCAAACGAATCCTTTGACGTTATTATAACCCATTTTTTTGATCTGGGTCATATAGTTTTTCACTTGTTTGAGGTATTTTTTTTCTTCTTTCTCTCCGAATTTATAATCTATAACTATAATTTCGCCCGCCCGCATCATAACCCTGTCGGGACGGATAAATGTACCGTTGGGCTGTAATATTTCGACCTCATTCAACACCTTATATTCTTCGGTGTACCAAGGTTCGATTTGCGGATTAGACAAATAGTCATTCAAAAGCAGAGTTATTTTGGTTCTCTCCTCTTCGGTTATTTCACCCGATAACTGATAAGTCTCTACCACTTTATCTAAATCTGCCAACGATGTTACTTTACTTACAATTTCGTGCATAAGAGTACCATATTCACGTTGCCCGTTTTCGGAAAAGAAGTACTTGTTGTTTAATCGTAGTTTCAGCCTGTCGTCAAAAGATATACTGGCTAATGCACCGATACTGACCTCATCGTCCGATAAAGTATCTGAACCTCTTTGTGACAAGGAATCGCCTTTACTCTCGCCCAACTCGAAACAATCGGATTCCTGATCCATTGATTCTTGTAACGACACAAAGATTTTACCCTCTTGTGGTTTTGCTTCTGCATGAATGCAAGTCCACAAAAGAGACGAGATCGAATTAATCCCCTTTTGCTTTTCTTTAGGCTTGGGTGAGAATATAATCAAATCGTTCTTAGCACGGGTAAGAGCTACATAAAGCACATTGAAGTTATCGATAAAGGCATGCAGTTTTTCATCAAAATATTCATAGGCAAAGATGGTATTCTTTAGCTTCTGAGAATATTTTACGGGGACAAGCTGCAATTGGTTGAAAGGCTCGAATCGAGGCTGACACCAAAGGATGGTAGGCATCTTATGGTCTATATCCCAATGTCCGAAAGGAAGAAGTACAACTTCGAAACCCAATCCTTTCGATTTATGGATAGTCATAATTCGTATGGCATCCTGCCCGTCGGGTGTGAATATGGTTTTGGTTTGTCCGCTTTCGTCCCACCATTGAAGGAAGGAATCAAGATCGGACGAATGTTTCACCGAGAAATCGAGAACCATATCCATAAACGCTTGTATATAGATATTCTCGTTACTTTCCATGGCTTCTTTGAAAAGATCAAAAATCTCCTCGGTCATTTCATAGAGGGGAAGTTCTTTGATCCGATTCAATTCAACAGAGACTTCTTCGGGAAAATCATCGGAATTAGAAAGGTGTGTACATATTGTTTCTTCGGGTGTAAGCTGATCTTTAAACTTGAAATATTCGTAAATAGCCAATGTCCTCAATGTGAAATCGGAGGGGTTACGCAAATACTTCAATAACGAAACAACCAACTTTATACTCTTAGAGTTCTTGATAAATAATGCCTCATCCGAAATAATATCGTATCTGTATTTCGAATTTTTCTGTAAGTTTTTATACTCCAAAAGCCGGTTTGCCACCTCTGCACCTTCTTTCTTGGTACGGACTAATATGGCAATGTCTCTCAGCGAATATCCTTTATCCTGAAGTTCTTCGATCGTATGTGGCAACTGATCCAGTACATAAGCCTGCCAGTTGCTATTTTCTTCGGTGTCTACAAAATGAACCTTCACATGTCCCGAAAGATTCCCTTTCTTTTTGTCGGGAAGGTATTGATAAGAATCTTTATAAGCGTTTTCGATACGTGTATACAAAGGAGCTAAAGCCTCGTCATATGTTATATCGGCTAACGTTTCATTAAACAGGTTTTGCAATAACTTCGAACCTATTTCGAAAACAGCATTATTAAAATTGATGACGTTTTCGCCGCTTCTCCAGTTCATATCGAGCGATTTATGAATAACACCGTTGGTTTTAAAATCTATATCAAGTTGCTCATCCAATAGTTTCCAATCGGAATTACGCCAGCGATAGATACTTTGTTTTACATCACCTACAATAAGATTCTTGTTTCCGGCAGAAAGACTGTCTCTCACCAAAGGCAAAAAGTTTTTCCACTGCATATTGGATGTGTCCTGAAACTCATCTATCATATAATGATCAACACGGGTACCGACTTTTTCATATACAAACGGAGTATCTGTGCCTTCAATAATCTTATTGAGTAATTCGGTAGTATCCGAAATTAGCATCACATTATTTTCGGCTGCATATTCCCTCACTTTTTTGTCTACATCGCCCAATATGCCCAATGTGAAAAAGTAACGGTTTATTTCGTAAGCTGTCTGATAAGTTGCCGAATTATCATAGTGGGCAATTATATCATTTACACAATCATTCAAGCCATTGCCAAATGCATCTTCTATTTTAGATTTTGCATCGGCAGGAGTAGTTTTTGTATACCAGCCCGAGACATCGTCAGGTAGTTTACGAAAAGTATCGGTCGGTTCTTTTATTTCGCCTGTTGCCCACTTCAAAAAGCTAAAGAAAGTAGATCGTGCTCCTCCTTTAAAATCTTCGGGACGAAGATCGAACCTCACCATTATATTAAGTGCCTTCTCGGCAATTTCTTTCGACCTTTTTTCGTATTGTTGAATATAGATTATCAGCGTTTTTTTATAATCGTCCAACAGGGTTTTATCGGCAATGTCGGCTTGTATCTGATCGCTGAAAGCTTTGTAGGTTTCTTTGAAAATTTCGGTGGATAGCGATTGTATATCGTTACGGATATTCCACGTTTCGCCACTTTCTATTTTTTCTTCGGAAAAACGTATCAGCCAATCGAGCAACTGTTCATTCTCGGCTCGTTCCAGATCGTAAAGCATCGAGTCGATTGCTTCGCCCAGAACTTTACCTGTATCGAGTTCTACATTATACCCTCCCCCCAAACCAATTTCACGGGTAAAAGCCCGCATGGTTTGTTGAAAGAATCGGTCAATGGTACTGATCGAAAAAGACGAATAGTCGTGAAGTATACTAATCAATATCTTTCGAGCCTGTGCCCTCACCCACTCTTCGGGTTTGCGGTATTCTTTGGTCAGCGTCTTTACATAATCGGAAGGTTTATCCGATGCCAGTTTTGCCAGTTCTTCGATAATACGGCTTTTCATTTCCTCGGTAGCCTTATTGGTAAAGGTTACGGCCAGAATATGTTTGTACGAAAAAGGGGAAGAAAAAAGCAACAAGAGGTACTCCTCCGTCAGTCGGTGTGTTTTACCCGATCCGGCAGAAGCTTTATAAACGGTCAGGTTTGCACTATCAGATGATTCGTGCCTTAGCATATCCGTCTTTTTGTAACAGCTCTAAAACTTTGGTTCTGAAATCGCCTTGAAGAAGAATTTCTCCGTCACGGGCAGAACCTCCCACGCCACAACGAGTTTTAAGTGATTTTGCCAAGTCCTGCAAATCGTCATCCGATCCAACAAAATTAGTAATCAGTGTTACCGATTTACCTTTGCGGTTTCTCTTATCAAGTTCTATTCTGAGAAGTTGCTTTTCTTTGGGTAAGGCAACTACCTCTTCTTCGTCTTCCGAATCATATTTATAATCGGGATTGGTCGAATAAACCACATTTAAGCGGTCTTTCCAGTCATTATTCGTTTTCATAACAGTTAAGTATGTAAATAAGCCAAATACGTAAGGTCTGTGACCTTAATTACTGAATCAAATATACTTAAAAATTGTCAGATTGAAAGAGAAATCTGTCATCTGAAATTTTCGGCGTGCTTTTTGTAGAGATATGAACATAACAAGAATACCAATTGTTTGATAGACTAAGGTCACAGACCTTTTTACTATTTTGATCGGCTATATTACTCAACTATACTTTGATAAAAAGGATAGTAATAAACATTTAACGCTAGTTTAATTAAGTAGTTATGATTCACTTTAAAACCATAGAACTATCCGATAAGCCCCAAATAGATGCTTGTCTGGATGGCAATACTTTCCGTGCATGCGATTTCAGTTTTACCAATATGTTTGCATGGAATGCTAAATTCAAAACCCAATACGACATTCAACACAAAACTCTATTTCTTAAGTTTCTCGAAACAGATGGCAAGGTATATTATATGATGCCTATTGGCCCTATGCCCATAAATGAGGCTATCAATATATTACAGGCGGATGCAAAAGCGTCGAATATTCCTTTTCAGATGAAGGGCATCACCGCCGAAATGTGGGAAATGATCAATAAAAAAATGCCCAATCAATTCAAATATATACACGAACGTAACAATGACGAATATATCTACCTATCATCTAAATTGATTTCGCTTTCGGGCAAGAAGCTTCAAAGTAAACGCAACCATATCAACCGATTTAAGATTGACAATCCCGACTGGCAATATTTTCCTCTGACAAACAAAAAAGAGCTGAGTGAATGTGTGACCATGCTCAATGAGTGGGAAAACATTAAAGAGGATAAAGACAGATCGCTCCAATATGATTATATTGCAACCCGATTGATGTTAGAGCATTTCGACGAACTGCAATTGACTGGAGGAGCTATCCGTGTAAACGGAAAAATCATAGCCTTTACAATAGGCGAAAAGTTAACGGAAGATACTTTTGTAGTACATGTTGAAAAGGCTTTCGGTGAAATTAACGGAGCTTACACCATAATTAATCAGCAATTTATAGAACACGAAGCTTCTAAATTCAAATATATCAATCGTGAGGAAGATATGGGATTGGAGCCATTGAGAAAAGCCAAACTCTCGTATCAGCCCGATATTTTATTAGAGGAAGGAGTATTGGTTCCTTGCTGAGCGAAATAATGCAGTAAACAACTTAAATAGAATATGATTGAATTTGCAAATAAAAACACAGCCGCTGAAGTTCGTTCGATGTGGAAAATCTGCTTCGAAGATACCGACGAATATATGAATCTGTATTTCTCCCGACAATACAGGGATGAAAACACGCTTATATATTGGGTCGAAAATAAGGCTGTGGCTTCTTTGCAAATGCTACCCTATTCTATTCGGTTTTATGGTGAAGTAATACCATTTTATTATCTGGCTGGATTATGTACTTTACCCGAATACAGAGGTAAAGGGTATATGGGGCAATTGATCAAGGAGTCTTTTGCTGTTATGAAAGAAAGGAATATACCTCTTTCGATCTTGGTTCCTGCCGAAGACTGGCTTTTCGGGTATTACAAGAAATACGGATTCGAAACGACATTCGAAGAAAGCCCCGAAGATATAGGTTTTAAAACCTTCTTAGATAAACACACAGGCGATTCTGAGGAAATATATAAAACATTCGATAAGGAATATCAGCAAAGAGATTTCTGCGTTTTGAAATCGGAGTATGATTTTGAGACAATCGTCAAAGAATATATCTTAGATAGTAAACCTCCTAAGTTCAATTTAAGAGGTATGTCTTGTGTAATAGATCCTCTATTTGTGCTGGGATTATACGCACAAAAAAATACAGATAAAAATTTCACAATAAAAGTAGAGAATCAGACTTATCAAATTAGCGGTGGGCATGTAAAACACAGTCGATCAAATCCAGATATTGAAGTCAATATAAATATGCTGACTCGCTTGCTTTTCGGATTTCACACCAATGAATTACCGGAAGAATATTCTTCTCTTTTCGAAGAACATAAGCCTGTTCTTAATTTGATGCTGGAATAAATAAAAAGGCAAACCGGTGGATAGATTTGCCTTTTTACTATCTTATACTGATAAGTATGACAAACTACAGTGACTCTATGATTAAAAAAGTGTGCCCTACGCCTGCCCAATAAGCCAATGTTCCCGAAGGCTGACACGAGACCCTCAAATCTATTACATCTCCTTTAGCTAAATTGGTAAGCCCCATAACGTAACTGGCAATATCATATCCTGCATCTGTAACGGAAACCAGCCCGCTATTTAGAAATTGAGTCCCATTACGAAATATATAGGCTCGGAAATTTTCCCCGATATTACCTCTGGTCTGAAAATATACACCGTAGGCTATTCTGTAAACCCCTGATACCGGTGCAACATATTGCTGATTGTTTACATCCCATCCATAAGCTGCCCCATATATATCTTTTGCGCGATCAAAAAGAACGCCTCTCAAACTGGTTAGTTTTGCAAAATTCGGGAAAACCGCACCATTTACCAGCAATTGGTTTCCAACCCCATAGACTGATGTTTGATATTGAACCGCACCAGATATCCAAACTCCATTCCCCTGAGTGTCGGACGTTAAGACTCTGCCGGATGCTGCTCCATTAGGTAAATGCAACCCCGTGTCGCCCCCTGTATTTACAATCGAAAGTTTATTAGAAGGAGTAGTTGTACCTATCCCGACTTTACCATCGTTCAATATTATAACATCATCAGATGTAACCCCGGCAACTCCGGCATCGATATGTAATAAACCTAAAGGACTTTCGGTATTAATTCCTACCTGTGCATGGATAAAACCAATAAAAAACAGTCCGAATAACAATAAATTTTTTCTCATTTGTTTTATAATTTAGATATATCAGTTAGTTGGTTGTATGACAAAAAAGGCAGAGACATGTAATCACTACATGACTCTACCCGTGAAAGTTGTGCCTTTAACAGTCTGACTATACAGATTTTAAACGACAACAAAAAAAATAAATCATTTGAATAGTAAACTGTTGGGAGACAACTTAAATAATGTTTTTCAGGAAACGCTCTGGTGCAGAAGATATACGAGTCGATAATACACAATGAAGCAGACAGACAAAATTTGCCGCCTGGAAAATAAAGGAATAAAATAGGAATTAATACATGCGAAGAGGCATTATTTAGCTCTCTCTCTCTCTCTCTCTCTCTCTCTCTCTCTCTCTCTCTCTCTCTCTAATATTTCAACGCAAGCAGACAAATCTAAATAGTTAAAATTTAGATTATTACAAACAAATATATTTGTTAATTGCATTGACATATCTTTCAAAAAGAGGCTTTTATGTTTCACAAATATAATAAAAAATCAGTAATTACAACTATAGAGCAATTACTGATTCATTTTATAGGTTTAATATTTAAGTAAAGAATAAAATTTATTGGTGTATTTTATCGTTGTTACAATCTATATTTGTTATACTTACCAAAGTGCCAAAAAGGTCTGTGACCTTAAAACTCAATTAATCCTGAGGGTTTTCCCCGACTAAGAGTTTTAAGATTGACATCTTTACCCACCTTTATCCCTTGCAAGTTTAAAGCACATTCTACTGTTTTGTAAGCAAGGTCGGGGTGATTATTATCCTGACTGAGATGACAGAGCCATATCTCGTCCATCTTATCGTGATAGATGGAAGTTAACAGCTCTCCTGTAAGGCGATTACTCAAATGTCCCATTCCCGAAGTAATACGCTGCTTGAGATAAGCAGGGTAACGTCCGCAACTAAGCATCTCTTCATCGTAATTGGCTTCAATAATCAGGTGATTAGCCGATCGGGCATATTTAGAGACTGTTTCGGTGATACGACCTACGTCGGTAACCAGAACAATGGTTTTATCTGCAATCTTGATTTGATAACCTACGTTTTCAATCGTATCGTGCGGAACATCGAAAGCTGTTATCTGAAATTCTTTTATCTCAAATGTTTTTTCTTTTTCAACGATTCGCTTAGCTCCCGTAAATTTTTCTTCGACAAAGCGGCTTCTCTCGATGCCTGCATGAACGGTTTCTGTAGCATACACAGGAATATTCAATTTCCCGCCGAAACCTCCGATTGATTTTATGTGATCGGCATGATCGTGCGTAACCAATACTGCAATGATGGTTTCCATAGCGATACCGTATTCACGCAAGTATTTTTTTATAGTACGCATCCCAATACCGGCATCGATAAGGATACCGTACTGAGAAGTTCCCAAGTAGTAGCAATTACCACTGCTACCACTCGAAAGGCTTATTAATTTATATTTTGGTATGGGTGCAAAAAGATCGTATTGCATTTTAAGTAGTTACAAGTAATTAAGTAACAGAATAGATTCGAAAGATCTGAGCTCTTAGAAAGAAATTCCCGACAGAGCTTTTGCACTTGTATTGAATTCTGTGATAATTGATTTTACAACATCTCCGGCCAAAGGAAGGTCTTTAATCAAGGAAGCAATTTGCCCTATTTCGAGTTCACCTTCTACAAGGTCTCCCTCGAATATTCCTTTTTTAGAACGTCCTTTACCCAAAAGTGCTTTTATTTCTTCGGCAGAGGCTCCTCTGTCTTCAGCTTCCTGTACTTGTTTGTAGAATTCATTCTTTATCATGCGGGTTGGTCCTACTTTCTTAAGAGACAGCAATGTATCTCCTTCATTAAGACTTACACATAGATTTTTAAATTCAGCAGAAGCAGAACTTTCCTGAGTCAATGCAAAACGGGTTCCAATTTGCACCCCTTCGGCTCCTAAAGCCAAAGCAGCCAACATGGTATTACCTGTTGCAATACCTCCGGCAGCAATCAAAGGAATATCGATACTTTTACGAACTTGGGGTATCAAAGTCAAAGTTGTGGTTTCTTCTCTTCCGTTGTGCCCTCCGGCCTCGAATCCTTCGGCAACAACTGCATCAACGCCAGCTTCCTGACATTTAACTGCAAACTTAGAGCTCGATACTACATGGGCTACTTTAATACCATGCTCCTGTAATTTCTTAGTCCATGTCTTGGGGTTTCCGGCAGAAGTAAATACTACTTTTACTCCTTCTTCGATTATAATATTTATTATCTCTTCAATATTAGGATACAGTAGAGGCACATTCACCCCAAATGTATTATTAGTTGCCGCTTTGCATTTTTGGATATGCTCTCTGAGTACTTCAGGATACATAGATCCTGCACCTATAAGACCAAGTCCTCCGGCATTACTTACGGCAGAAGCCAATCTCCAGCCACTACACCAAACCATACCTCCCGATATAATCGGGTATTTTATATTAAAAAGTTTTGTTATTCTATTTTCCATGACTCTAATTTTAGCTCATATTTTACAAAGATACTAAAAATGACGAAAGGCGAGTTTATAACCCGCCTTTACTATATTATAAAAAGGTCTGTGACCTTAATGGATGTATTTACTGACAAATTGGTTCGTTTTTGCCACGTACTCATCCGTATAATCCCAGTAAGCATTTGCGTGTTCTACACCGGGTACAACCCATAGTTCTTTATCACCTTGTTTGGCTTCATAAAGCTTATTCACCATCCATGTGGGTACATAGGTATCTTTATCGCCATGAATGAAAAACATAGGAAGCTTGGATTTTTTCAATTGCTCCAAAGCCGATGCTTCTTTGAAATTCCATCCCACTTTTGCTTGAGCATACAAAGAAGCTGTATGCAATATGGGAAATGCAGGTAAGCCGTATTCATCTTTAAGCTTGTGCTTAAATTCGTCCCAAACACTGGTATATCCACAATCTTCAACAAAGCATTTTATATTTTCGGGCAGATCTTCTCCCGATGTCATCATAGTTGTGGCTGCTCCCATCGATATACCGTGGATAACCATGCGGGTAGTATCGCCATATATGCCTTTAGTGACATCTATCCATTTCAGAATATCCAGACGGTCTTTCCAACCCATCTGAATATATTCACCATCGCTTTTTCCATGTGCTCTCAAATCGGGAAGCAGGATATTATAGTTCATCTCTTTATTGTACAGATGACCGATCATCAGCATACGAATCGAATTATCGGTATATCCATGAATAATAAGTGCTGTATTAGGCGACTCAATGGCCGAACGAACATACAACGCATGAAGTTTACTGCCATCATCGGCAACGATGAACGTATCTCTCAGGGCTGATTCCCGGCGTAGGCTATCTACCCAGAGTTTCAGATTAGGATCGTGATCATAAAGAAAAGCATAAGCACCTTCTTCGTCCGTTGATGTTACTTTTCTATCCAACGAAACGCCAAACATGTAAATACCTCCACCAACAACGATAGCGAGTAATACTACAAATACGGCTAAAAATATTTTTACTTTTTTCATCTTTCCGATTCAGCTGTGTCTCTAATATTTTTCTGAACAGATATGGCTGCAAATAAACTTAAGGTATAAGACATACCATAAAAGCCTTTTTCACTCAATGCTAACTCAGCGTTCCATAATCCAACAACCAATAGCAATATCGAAACAATTGTACCAAACCAACTAATAGCAAAAAAGATATTGGTTACGGGAATTCCTTCGAGTTTATCCCTTACACTTTTTTGAAGTGTTACTGCAGAGAACAGACCGAACAATAGTATGGTAAAATAATATCCTTTTTCGTTTAATTGCATTTCGGCATTCCACAAACCAATGAGATAAGCAATTACCCCCACAAACAAGACGAACCAGGCGGCTCCGACAAAAGCTGCCGAAGGAACTTCTTTATTTCTTTTTATTCTAGGCGTAGAATCCGGCTTTACTGTTTCTTCTTCCATAATTACATTTTCAATATTAAGTAATAGTTAATGATGTTCTTTCAAGTTAAATAAATCAAAGACTTTCAATCAATTTAACGTTTAACCGCCAAAAATAATTATATTTATTTAATAACGAACATTAATTACAGAAAAACAGCAAATTACTGACTAAAGGACAAAAGAGCCTAAACAAACAGATAGAAGATCAATTAGTCACCCAACATAGACTCTTTCTTTTGCTTGCCAAAGACAATAACTAAGCTCACGGAAACTAATATCAGCAATATACCAAAACCACTATTTAAATTAAAGTATTCGGAAAAATACAGCACGCCGATCAGTACTGCAACCAGTGGTTCCATAGAACCTAAAATAGATGTAATGGTAGAACCTGCGTATTTTATAGCCAAAATCAAAGTCAGATCAGAAATTACGGTGGGCAGAAATGCCAGCAACGACAACCTCCAAAGGGCTGTTGTATCAGGTATTAACTCGACTCCCCCGTCAGAAGTGGCAGCAAATATAAAGAATAAGACAGCACCCGACAGGAGTATATAAAATGTAAGAATTTCGGCATTCATCTTTCCTACAGATGATTGATTGATCCCTACTATATATACCGAATAAGTTATTACGGTAAGGGAGGCTATTGCAACACCAATCAGATTGATACTGCCCTCGCCACTCCAGCAAAGCAGGGCAACTCCAATAAGCGACAAAACGGCTGCCAGAAAAAGCACTATGGATTTTCGTTCTTTAAAAAAGACAACCATCAAGAAACTAACCGCAATAGGATAGAGAAAATGAATTGTAGTAGCCAATCCACTCGGTATATATTTGTATGAATAAATAAGGCACATAGCTGTTGCGGCATAAAGCACCCCTAGCCATCCAATCGTCACTATATCCTTTTTTGATATTCTGAAATTTTCTTTTTTAAACAAGCAGATAGCTCCCATCAGCAAAGTAGAGAACAAAAAACGATAAAATAAAATCGAAGGCAATCCCATATTGGAATCGGTCATTAAAGGAATCGAAAACAAAGGTATCAAACCAAAAGTACCCGATGAAACAAGTGCATAAATAACTCCTTTAAAACTTTTCATTGCCATATTCTTTTTACAAATTGTTACTCTGACTGTGCCCTACTGCCGATATTCAACATACCGACAGATATAATTACAGCCACATCACCTTAAAACCTGACAAAGGTACAATGTTTCATTTAAGGAAAAAAGGCAATACCTTACTAATCGAAACGGATGGTTTTATCTGCATTGATCTCATCCACAACCCCCCCATAGGATGCGTTCGTAAAATTGAACATTAAACAATAAAAATAATATTTTATTAAACAGAACATATCAAAATAAAATCACCAACCGATCAAACCGACTGTTCGGTTTATCTGGTTGGAATTATCACAAATTTATCTATTAAAAGAAACAGAACAATGAAAAAAAGAGAGAAAATAAAGCAGGTGTAACTTTTGTCACTTTTGTAATCTTTTTCGACAATAAATACTGATATACTGAAAGTTAACAAATAAACAAGAAGAGTATAAAATGTCACTTTTTTGTATAGTAATTGTTTAGATTGTAGTACTTTTTGTACACTTGGGTTACAGGTTTAAGACCTCAGGCCTATTAATACTTGCTATCACTTTAATAACAAGGCTGTTTTATTATTCTACAATACATATCAGCAAAACCGTTATCTTTGTATAAGAGTGTAAAACAAGAAATAAATAACCCGAAAAATATCAAATATGTACCTTATTCAAAATGCAACCATAATAAATGAGGGTGAATCGATTAAAGGTTCTGTTCTTATAGAGAGAGAAATCATTAAGGCTATTTACAAAGAGAATAGTGTTCCGTCTGAAATCCTTAACAGGGCAACCATTATCGATGCCGAAGGATTATGGTTAATACCGGGTGTCATAGACGATCAGGTACACTTTAGAGATCCAGGACTGGCCCATAAGGGCGATATTGCCTCCGAGAGTAAAGCAGCCATTGCGGGGGGAGTGACTTCGTACATGGAAATGCCTAATACTAAGCCTCAGACAACGTCTATTGAAGCATTGGATGCCAAATTTGAGACAGCGGCACAAAAATCATATGCCAACTATTCTTTCTATTTGGGAGCTACCAACGATAATCTGGCTGAACTTCGTAAAATCGACAAAAAGAATACTTGCGGTGTAAAAATATTCATGGGTTCTTCTACCGGTAATATGCTGGTTGATAAACGCAAAGCACTGGAAGCTATATTTGCAGAGATTGATATGATCATAACTACTCACTGCGAAGAGGAAGAAATCATACAAAAAAATATCGCTTATTATAAAGATCTGCTAGGAGACAATATCCCCGTTAAGTATCACCCATTGATAAGAAGTGCGGAAGCCTGCTATCAATCGTCAGCCAAAGCGGTAGAGCTTGCTGATAAGTATGGTGCAAGACTTCACATACTACACCTGTCAACAGAAAGAGAAATCAGCCTGTTTGATGTAAAACCGCTGACAGAGAAAAAAATAACGGGGGAGGTTTGTGTACATCACCTTTGGTTCTCCGATGAAGATTACGAAAAATACGGAAATCGTATCAAATGGAATCCGGCGGTAAAAACAAAAGAAGACAGAGATGCTCTTCTACAGGGGCTTCTCAAAGGCAAACTGGATGTTATAGCGACAGACCATGCTCCACATTTATTGGAGGAAAAAACAGGTGGATGTCTTCAAGCGGCATCGGGAGGTCCACTAGTACAACATTCATTGCAAATGATGCTAGAGATGTCTAAACAAGGAAAAATATCGAAAGAAGAAGTAGTTAACAAAATGTGCCATGCTCCGGCAACTTTATTCAGGATAAACAAGCGTGGATATATTCGTGAAGGTTATTTTGCCGATCTGGTTCTTGTAAATCCAAACAAGGATTATACTATTACACAAGAGAATATTCTATATAAGTGCAAATGGTCTCCACTCGAAAACCAGACGGTATCGACATCTATTGAGAAAACATTCCTTAACGGACAAATTGCTTTTGAAAACGGACAGGTAAACGAAGTAAGAGGGCAAGCACTTACCTTCAACAACTAAAATCAAATACAAAACTATCACCTTAAACTATATTTGACTTTAAGGTGATAGTTTATCTAATTAAGTATTGAGAATCAAATCCATCACACGCGAGGTTCTAGCACCGCTAACACCTGTTGAGGGACATTTCCCGACACCTCTCAATTCATCTACTATTGTTTGAATCAATGGCTGCTGAATGTGTTCAGGTGAGGGTATATCAAAGCTCTCTGAAGCTGTATCCGAGAGTAATAAGATAGGAGAAAAGTCAAATGTACTGAATCTTATCTCGCCCTTAGTTCCGGTAATAATAATAGAATCTACATCCGTTTGAGCCGAAGTAACAAAGCACCAACGTCCACTACCTATGATTCCTGACTTAAATTTAAGAATGGCTGAAATGGTATCCTTCACTTCATAGAATTGACCCAGGTTTGCAGAGAAACCTTTAGCATCGGTAATCTCTCCCAACAAAAAATCTAAAATGTCTAAGGTATGAGGTGCCAGATCGTAAAAGTAACCTTCACCGGCTATATCTTTGTCTACTCTCCATGTATGATCGGAAGAAGTTAAATCAGAAACCCTCGGAGAGCGGTATTGCTTTACCTCAACAGTTAAAACGTTACCTATAACTTCACTCTCCAGCAGTTCTTTCACTTTTAAGAAGTAAGGCAATGCTCTACGGTAAAAAGCAACAAACAGCTTCTGATTAGTGGTTTCTGAAGTTCGGATCATCTCTTCACACTCGGCAGAGTTCATCCCCATGGGCTTTTCAACATATACCGGCTTACCTGCCTGCATAGCTTTAATAGCATACTGCATATGAGTATTAGGAGGTGTTGCAATATACACAGCATCCACTTGGGGATCAGCAATCAACTGATCGGCATCTGTATAATATTTATCGACTTTGTGTCGCATGGCATAATCCTTTACCTTATCCGGATCTCGTCTCATAACAGCCACCAGATTCGAATGTTCTATCTTATAGAAAGAAGGTCCACTCTTCTTTTCACAAACATTTCCACAACCTATAATACCCCAATTAATTGTTTTCATATTATACTAATTATTCGATTTACGATTAAGTCTCTACAATAAAGACAAATATAAAAAAACGTCCCTTAGTTTTCACTAAGAGACGCTTCATATTTTATGATATTTATTCTTTACTTACTCAATAACGAATATTACAACACGGTTCCATTCATTTATCTTAAATGGTTGGATCTTATCTCCTGACCAGTTAATAGATACTCTCAGCGGATTGATGCCATATTGTTCGATCAATGCTTGAGCTACTGTCTTGGCACGACGCTCCGAAAGTTTCATATTATACTGAGGATTACCTGTTTTCTTATCAGCATATCCTGTAACTACAACATTCACATCAGGATGTTCAGTTAAGTAAGTAGCTGCCTTATCGATTCTAGCCCATTCAGATGGATCTATTACCGACTTGTCAAGTCTAAAGAATACAGGATCAGGTAAGAATTTAACATCCGAAGTAGGTTCAGCTTTTACAACTGGGGGTGGAGGAGGACAAGTAGGACACTCTTTCGCAGCCAGTTTAGCATTACGTTCTCTTAATGTATTTATTTCATCGTTTAGACGATTTACCAATTCATAATCCATAGGCTCAGCAACTTCCCAATCTGTTCTTCCAAATTTGTAAGCAACAGACAATGTAGCCTGACCAATACCTTCCATAGATTTAGTATCACCTATTTGCCCGTCAAATGAATCAGGAACTACAGAACCTGAAAATTCTGCATTTAATCCCAGTCTATCACTTAATCTAAACTTGGTAATAAGTCCTCCATGAACACCGGCAACCAACATATTGACACTTCCCATATTAGAGAATGCATTATATATACCAATACCACCAAAAGGAGTAATTTCAAAGAAACGTTTTGGATTATAATTACCTACCAAGTTGAAGAAATCAAACATAAAGTCAATATTAGCTTGAACATACTTAATATGTTGCATATAAAGCTTACCTTGTTCTCTACCAGGTCTCCAATAATAGTTATCTCCGTCCTGACCTATATTTGCAGCATAAACCGCTGGATCAGTCAAATCAAACATATGATTCCACGCAGGATCCCAAGTCAACATAGCAGCTGAAGGACCTGTATTAGGATACCCAGGTGTACCTACAACGCTTTGTCCCATATAATCTTTGGTACCATGATTCCATTTAACATACGTACCAAAACTACCATCGTTAAAGCCATGCAGAGAACCTCCGGTAAAGTTTAATCTTAATCCCCAAATTGGAGAAAAATACTTAGCGATCGAAAATTGAGGAGCAAATGTTACACGATCTTGTGTTGGACCTTTACTGTCATCAATTCCAAAGTACGTCTGAGCACCACCTCCAAGAGAGATAATCCAGTTATCTTTAAAACGATTCTTTTTCCAAGTAGTCTTATATGTATTATAGGTCTGATTCGGTTGACCATATTCGACTTCATCAACAATAAGAGTACGGCTCGACTCTTCTTGAGCTGTTAATGAAAAAAGGCTGGCAATAAATAAAAATGTAGTGAAGAAAACCTTTTTGTTCATATCTGAAACATTGATTAATGTTAATTCGTAATAATGTGCAAATATAAGAGTTTTTTTTAAGAGAAAAACATTAAACCTCTTTTTTTCAGCATAAAAGAGTTTTTTAACAACACATTAGAGATACAAATAAGCACTTTTTTATCAAAAGAATATATAATTTTTTATATTTGTATATAAATAAAACTCTTAAAAAGAAGACGAAGCAAAATGTTAAATAAATTACCCTTTCTTTTCAAAAAAAAGATATTGGAGGCAAAAAACAAACTAAATCAGCTTGGAATAAAAGCCATTCTTTTTGAGAATTTAATCATTCAGAATAAATATATATATAATTCTCTGTTTACGTTTATTCTATTTGTATTCTTCGGATCTATTCTATTCCTTAATATCAAAACCCCTTTAATCGGGGATGACTTTGTCTATTCTTTCATATACCAAACCGAACATCGCCTAACATCCATCAGCGACGTATTTTATTCCCAATATCTACATTATTACAAGTGGGGAGGTCGCAGTGTTGTGCACTTTATCACCCAGTCATTGCTTTTAACTGATAATGCACTTGTAATCGACATTATAAACTCTGCGGGATTTATAGGCTTTATACTAGCTATGCACTATCATATCACAGGAAGTTTAAAAAATAACATAAGCATTCTCATCATATCGTTTTCTTTAACATGGTTTTTGCAACCGGTATTTGCTGAAACTGCTTTATGGATTACAGGCAGTTCTAATTATTTATGGGGAACTCTCCTTATTCTCTTGTTCTTGCTCCCTTATCGTTTATACAAAGATGAAGAACTATCTCTTTTCAAAAGTATCACAGCTTCTTTATTCATGCTTATAGGGGGAGTTATTGCCGGATGGACCAATGAAAATACCGCTGCTGCAATGATAGTTATGATAATTTGTTTCATTATATATTACAAACTCAATAAAGAAGCAACCCCGATATGGATGTACGCAGGTCTTCTTGGGGCAATCACCGGGTATATTATAATGATAGCTGCTCCCGGAAATTTTGTGAGAGCCGAAGGCACATCTATAAGTCCGTTTCTTATCTTATACAGGTTTTTAACTTACAGCCAACGATTCATCAATTATCTGGGGCTTCTCAATCTGGGTATTGCATTATTAATAATAATGTATATAAACATCAAACCAAATAACAGGAAAGCGACACTCTCCTACATCTTGATTTATTTTATCGGCTTATTTATATCAATCTACATAATGATTGCATCACCGGGATTTCCGGCACGAGCTTGGTTTGGCACTATTACCCTCAACATTATCGCTTTCGGAATACTTTATAACAAGATAACGAGCAACCCATCGTCTATTATAAAACAAATGAAATATTGCTTTCTTTTCTTTTGCCTGATAAGCTTTTCGGCCAGTTATTACGATGCCTACAAAGATGTTACGGCAATAAGTGATATATGGGAAGAGAGAATAGCCGTAATAAAAAAGATGAAAGAGAATAATACTAAAACTGTAGTATTCAAAGAATATCAGGCCAGAACCAAATTTGGACTAGGGGATACACCGTACGCTTTACCATATATGTCTTTGTATTACGGAATTGACTTTCAGCTCGAAAAGTAAAGACATCTGCTCCTGTTATGCTACTAAAGATAACATCAAGCAAAAGAGAATATTTAATGATATACTTTAAGAGCTAAACTAAAAGCTTTTATTTACATTCGTTTTTCAAATTCTAAATAAAGCCAATGCAAGCCATTTTAATTACAGCATATAAGAATTATCATCACCTCGAAGATCTGGTCAATTTTTTCGATGACAAATTCAATATATATATCCACATAGACCGTAAAAGCTCAATTTCTAAAGATGATATACAGAAGCTGTCTTCAAAAGAAAGGGTACAATATGTATCCCAAACGTATAAAATCAACTGGGGAGGTATCAATCACCTAAGAGCTATACTGGAATTAGCGGAAAAGGCTATAGGAGATTCGGCCAACAAACACTTTCATCTCATTACAGGACATGACTATCCGATTGTTTCAACAGATAGGCTCAACGATTTTATGGAAACAAACCGAGATAAGGATTTTATGGAATACTTTCCGCTTCCCTACCCTGCTTGGCCCGAAGATGGGACGGATAGATTGTCAAGGTATAACATATACGATCTGATAGATGGAAGAACGGGGTTAAATGAAAGGCTAATCAAAGGATTTTCTAAACTTCAGAAAAAAATCGGATTCAAAAGGAGCTTTAGCAAAGACTTCCCCTCATTACATGGAGGATCAACCTATTGGTCTCTAAAAAGAGAATCTTTAGAATATGTTTTTCAATACATGGAGAATCATCCTCGATTCTTAAAAAGATTCAAGTATTCGTTTTGTTCCGAAGAGATTTTTTTTCAAACCATTCTTCTTAATTCGCCCATGAAAGAGAATATCATAAACAACAATATGAGGTTTATCATCTGGGAAGAGAGGAATGGAAATTTCCCGGCTAATTTAGACTGCAATGACTACAATGATATACTAAAATCTGACGCCCTTTTTGCACGAAAATTTGAATATCCCGTCTCTGAGGATTTACTGAAAAAGATCAAAGAAAACATAAGCAGATCATAATCTTCATTATTATAAAAACACAAAAGGTCATCCGTTCAGATGACCTTTTGTTATATTCTATATTTAGATTTACTGAGGAGGCTGATTACCTGCACCCATAATTTCCTGAAGAATCATCTCACGACCTTCGGAATTTATAGCCATCAATTTACCCGATTTCTCAACAAAGGCAATACCTCTTGGAGAGAAACGACTTATATTCTCATAAGCTGAAGGAGTAACTGTACCACGAGAAGTTACCACACCAAACTTACCACCCTCTTCTACTACAACCAATCCCAATTCGGGTTGATAAAATAGCACCCTTGAGTATACAGGAGCTACAAGACGACGGGTTTTAGTATAAAATCCGATTTTCCCATTTTCGGTTAACTTCATGCCGATACATGCATCATCTTCTATATTATCATATACAGGATCTAAAAGAACTTGCCCTTCGGCAGTCATCAATCCAATCTTATTACCCAATCGTACATTATAAAGATCCTTGTCTGCAATTTTATCAAAGCCATCATATTGTGCTTCGACAACTACCTTACCATTGTCATCAATAAGTCCCGATTTACCGCCCTTTTCGATTAAGAAAAATGTATCATTAAAAGGTGCTACCCCTTCATACTGAGCAGGAATAACAATTTCCCCGTATTTATTTATAAGACCAAATTTTCCTTGAGATTTAACTTCACAAAGATGGTCATTCACAAATTTGAAACTGGTATAGCTAATAGGCAACACCAATTTATTGGTTCGATCTACTAATCCCCAAGCTTTTCCATCTTTCACCAAGAACAATCCATTACCATAAGATTTTACACCATCGTATGCATCCGGAATAACAATAGTTCCGCTTTTCGTTATGACGCCACATTTTCCTTTTTTCTTAAACGCAAAAAATCCCTCTTCAAGAAATTCCATTGCCTCATACTGGGCTTTAACTAAAGTTTTATCACCTTGTTTTATACCAAACTTGTCTTTGTTTTGATAGATTTCGGCTTTCTGAGCATAAGCCACACTGCTTACTGAAAAAAAAACGGTTAGTAGAAATGCAATTGTCTTCATCAAGTATATTAAATCTTTTATTGTTAGTTATCTTTTTATTGTAGGCAAGCTCACACAGTTTTCAGTGCTTTTATAAGTGCAAAAACCAGAGTTAGTTACTTTTACTAAAGTAACATTTTTGCTTTTACCTCTTAACTATATCTATTTGTAGTGATCATTCGTGAACAAGTAATAAGAAAAGTCTGTGACTTTAAAATTCACTGCAAATGTAGTACTTAGTTATCAGAATACAAACATAAAGCCAATATAATGAGTGTTCTTAGAAGATATAATATACAAGAACTATGTTTCAATATTATTTCCTAAATTTGTAGTATCGAAATAAAGTTAAGTAATTGATAATATAAAAGATCATATTTGAAAGTCATAACAAATATTCGCAGTTATACTTGGATAGATCACAAATAGAGATAAGACAAAAAAATATTCAGAATGGGAAAAGAGCTGGCAAGCAATATCGTATTTTCAAAAAATGTAGTTGAATTTGTAACAGTTGCTGTACAATATTGCACATTCTTAGAGAATCCTGAGAACATTACAAGTAAAGAGTACACCGATAAATTAACAAAATTATTGCCACTACTCTATCTGAAGGCATCCCTATTGCCAGAAATAGAGATAGAGGACGAGATATACCCGGAAGTTACCGTTACCGAAGACGACTATAATTATATCGTTTCTAAGCTATATACGGCATACAAAGAGAATGACACTTATCTGGAAGTTTTTGTCGAAGACATGAAATATAGCGACACGCCTATTTCTGCAAGCATATCCGAAGATGTTGCAGATATATATCAAGATACTAAAAATTTCATATCCATATATGAGCAAGGGATCGAAGAAAATATGAGCGAAGGTTTATACACTTGTTTCGAGAACTTCAAACTTTACTGGGGACAAAAATTAGTAAATGTTCTTAGAGCACTTCATTCTTTAAGATATGCAATAGATGAAGAAAATATGGAAGACAATGGTTTGGATTCCAATAATATTCAAGAAGAGTGGTAAGTACAATATCAAAAGAAGAAATAGCAACTTTGCCACCGGCAACGTTTCCCGGACGGATAATTGTGGTACAAACAGAGAAAGAAGCACAAAAAGCAACTTCTTTTTTAGAGCAACACCCTATTATCGGTTTTGATACCGAAACACGCCCATCGTTCAAAAAAGGACTCATCAGAACAATTGCATTGATGCAACTTTCGACAGAAGATACTTGTTTTTTGTTCCGGCTGAATTTCATAGATATACCCGAATGTCTTAACCATATTCTAATAAATCCTAATATAAAAAAAATCGGGCTTTCTCTAAAAGATGATTTCTCGGCAATACGGAAACGAATGCAATTAGAGCCTAAAAACTTTATTGAACTGCAAGCTTTTGTGAAAAAATTCGGAATAGAGGACAATGGACTACAACGTATCTACGCCATACTTTTCGGAGAAAAAATATCAAAAAGCCAACGACTTTCAAACTGGGAAGCTGATGTATTAACCGAGGCACAACAGAAATATGCTTCGCTTGATGCATGGGCATGTCTGAAAATATATAATAAATTAATACGTCTCAACCCCGCCTTATCAGAAGAAAAATAAACATATGAGCTATAAAAAAATTACACTAAAACCGAAGAAAGAAGAATCGCTTCGCCGTTTTCATCCCTGGATTTTTTCGGGAGCAGTTGCACAAAAAGATTCCAACCTGACCGAAGGAGAAGTTGTAAATGTATACACTGCCAATAACGATTTTATAGCCGTAGGACATTACCAAATCGGCAGTATAGAAGTTCGTGTACTTAGTTTTCAGGAAAGAAATATAGACGCTGCATTTTGGAAAGAAAAACTCAACACAGCATTCAGCCTTCGTAAATCGATAGGAGTAGTTTCTGAAACCAACACTGCATACAGACTGATTCATGGCGAAGGAGATAACCTTCCCGGATTAATAATAGACATATACGGCAATACGGCTGTCATGCAATCACACTCTGTAGGAATGCATGAGTCAAGAGTAGAAATCAGCAATGCCTTAATTGAAGTATTGGGATCTACCCTTAAGAATGTATACTACAAATCGGAAACAACCTTACCATATAAAGCCGATTTAGGCGCCGAAAACGGCTACCTTGTTGGAGGAAAAGATGTAGAAGATATAGCAATTGAAAATGGTTTGAAATTTCAACCCGATTGGGTTAAAGGGCAGAAAACAGGGTTCTTTGTTGACCAAAGAGATAACAGAGCTTTAATCGAAAAATATTCGAAAGATAAATCTGTGCTGAATATGTTTTGCTACACAGGAGGCTTTTCTTTTTATGCTATGCGTGGTGAGGCAAAATTGGTACACTCGGTAGATAGTTCAGCCAAAGCAATTATGCTCACACAAAATAATGTTGAACTAAACTTCCCTAATGACAGCAGACATTCGGCATATGCTGAAGATGCATTCAAGTATTTAGCAAAAATCAATAAAGGGGATTATGATCTTATTGTTTTAGATCCACCTGCTTTTGCTAAACATAGAGGTGCAATAAAAAATGCACTGCAAGGCTACAAGAGACTAAATGCCACAGCGTTTGAAAAGATAGCTCCGGGAGGTATTTTATTTACCTTCTCATGTTCTCAGGTGATATCTAAAGATGCATTCAGACTGGCAGTGTTCAGTGCCGCAGCTCAAACGGGCAGAAGTGTGAAAATATTACACCAATTAACTCAGCCTGCAGATCATCCTATCAACATTTATCATCCTGAAGGTGAATACTTGAAAGGATTGGTATTGTATGTAGAATAAGTTACTACAGCTAAATAGACATAAAAATATAGAGGCTTATTCCGAAAAAGAATAAGCCTCTATATTTTTATGAGATCTTTCTTAAACAGATCAATCTATTATTCTACTTCTTTCAACTCCAGATCGCCTGCATATTTAGAATCAACAACTATAGCAAGTGATGGCTGAATTGTAAAAGATTGCTTGTCTCCAACTTTATACTCATATGTAAAAGTTAAGCGATCACCTCTTTTCACTAAGCTTACCGGAACAATAGTTACCGCCGAATCCGTTTTATTACCAACTACTGCAATAATATATTGTTTAGAAAAATCGACAGTTGTAGGCATACCATTAGGTCCCATCACTGCAGCAGGTCCAAAAATCGTAGAAAACTCTGCCTCTGTTGCAATCTTTCCATTTTTCAACTTCGACAGATCTGCATCATTCTTCACGAAGTAACCTTGAACAGTTTCGTAAGGAACATTCTCCGTACTTTCTTGTGTCGCACTTGTATTTCGACACGACACCATCAAAAAGATGCTAATAACCGCAAATACAACTAATATCTTTTTCATTATATTAATATTTTAATTCTGGTATTATAAACCGATTCGCTCTTAAATATTCCATACTGGCTCTATAATAAAATATTAGAAAAGAATGAAAACTTCAATCTCACTAAATAATAGATAGCACAATACTCACTGACAGCTTAATGAAGTCCTAAAAGCATATTACCCATTATAATTGCTAAAACGATCAACGTTATAACAACATACAAATAATCTTTCTCGATTAAAAAGGAGAACGCCGAGAAAGCAACCCGAATAATCGGAGTCGCAATAAGCACAAGAACACCAAATTGAATAATGGCAGCTCCATCGAAATCGAGCATGCGGGGAAATATAGTGTTCAGTTCGCGTAAATAATCCTCTACCCCGAAAGCCATTCCCGTAGGAACAGGGCTATAGTCAACCATGACTCCTTTATGTTGGAACAAATATATAACTCCACCAAACAATGTAATTGCACACGATAGCATCACTCCATAGCGTAATAGTTTGCCGATGTATTGTTCGACATCACGTTCGCCCCAAAATTCTCTTGAAAATATATGTTTCATGCTTTTTATAACTTACCGGTTAAACCGTTATACATCATTGATATTGCTAAGAAGAAAATTACAATACTAAATATCATTCGCAGTTTCTTAACATTTATCTTAGGCAATAGCTTAGAACCGAAAAAGGCTCCCAACAAAACACCTACCACAATAGGCATTGCCAATCCCGGATCAATATAACCTCTTTGTAAGTAAATAACAGCGCTGGCAGCAGCAGTTACCCCCACCATGAAGTTACTTGTGGTTGTAGAGACTTTAAATGGTATTTTCATGGCAGTATCCATAGCCAATACCTTTAGGGCTCCAGAACCAATCCCTAACAATCCCGACAAAACACCTGCCAGTGTCATTAAAGAATAACCAGCAGCCACATTTTGTACTTTATAGTTTACTACGCCCTCTTTAGTCGGATAAGAGCCATTCAATTTAAGTTTCTCGGCTAACTTATCGCTTGGAGCTAGAGGATCGATCTTCTCTTCTTTTTTTGTTATTGTTCGAATGGCCGAGAATATGAGCACACAACCAAAGATCAGTGCAATATATTTTTTATCGAGCCAAATAGCAATTACGGCACCTAAAACAGCTCCCGTAGTAGTTGCTATTTCGAGGAACATACCTATTCGAACGTTAGTGATGCCTTCTTTGATATAGGCTGCCGCCGCTCCCGACGAACTGGCTATTGACGTGACTAATGCGGCACCAATGGCATAACGCATATCAACACCAAAACCTAAAGTTAGTAAAGGGATTACCACTACACCTCCACCTAGCCCTGTAAGCGAACCGAGAAAACCGGCAGCAATAGCTCCCAGAAATAAAACGAATGTGAATAATTCTAATGACATATCTATCTTAATAATGGAAAGTTTGTTTGTGATTATTCTTTTTTTGAATGACACAAAAAAGACAAATAACAAGCTCTTTACCTTAATTTTATTGAATACAAAGATATTAAGTCTTGCTAAATTAACGGTATTAATCTATTTTAAATATCTTCGCCGTAGCCTTCTTATTTAGATTTTTTACATTTGTCATCACTTAGAACTAAAATATATGGAATATAAATTTTGCGGAAACAGTGGATTAAAGCTTCCTACCCTTTCTTTAGGTTTGTGGCATAACTTTGGAGCAATTGACGATTACGGAAATTCTCGCGAAATGTTATTATATGCTTTCGAGCAAGGCATTACTCACTTCGACTTAGCTAATAATTACGGACCTCCTCCCGGAAGTGCAGAGGAAACTTTTGGAAAAGTATTGAAAAATGATCTGTCCATACACCGTGACGAGATGATTATTTCGTCTAAAGCAGGGCATCTGATGTGGGAGGGTCCCTACGGAGATGGAGGGTCTCGCAAGTATATTATGGCTAGTATTAACCAAAGCCTGAAACGAACGGGCTTAGAATACTTCGACATTTTCTACAGTCATCGTTATGACAGCGAAACTCCCGTGGAAGAAACCATGATGGCATTGGTAGATATTGTACGACAAGGTAAAGCCTTATACATCGGATTATCAAAATATCCGTATGAAATGGCAAAAAAGGCATTCAGCATACTTAATGAGAACAAAGTACCCTGCCTCATCTATCAGGATCGTTACAATATGTTTGTCCGCAATCCCGAAGAAGAAATGTTCGAACTTGTACATAAAGAAGGTAGTGGTTTTATAGCATTTTCGCCTTTAGCTCAAGGGCTACTTACTAATAAATACCTCAACGGAATCCCAAAGGATTCACGTGCAGCCAAAGCAAGCGGTTTTCTTCAACAAGATCAGGTAACTGCTGAAGCAGTGGAGAAATCGAAGCTTTTAAACTCACTGGCTCAAGACCGTAACCAAACTCTTGCCGAAATGGCTTTAGCATGGGTTTTACACAATCCTTATATAACCTCAGTCATATTGGGTACAAGTTCAGTAAAACAACTTAAAGATAATATTGCTGCCCTGAACAATCCTGATTTTTCGGCACAAGAATTACAATTGATCGACAACATCCTAAAGAAATGATTAGAGCTTTTCAATACATATTTATTATTACAGTTATTTCTTTATTATCAGCTTGTGCTAAAGAAGAAAGCCAAAACAGTACTGTACCAACAAAACTTGTTGAAATAAATATTAATATTACTCTGGAACATCAATTCCAGAATCCTTTTTATTCAAAAAAATATTACAACAATACAGGCACGGTTAAATATGCCGGATACGGAGGAGTTTTAGCGATCAGTAATGCCGAAGCATCTTGGATATATGCTTATGACCTTTGCTGTCCTCATGAAGCTCCTTTGATAAACGAAATAGAAGTCATAAGCTCCTTACAGGCACAATGTCCAAAATGTAAATCAATTTATCAAATAGCAGACGGAACGGGCAGAGTTACATCGGGCCCTTCGACCGAACGCTTACGTTCCTATAGGGTAATGAAAGATGGTAGTTTTTTCAGGATAAGAAATTAGAAAAACCATTCCATTTATTGCTTTGAAAAATAGCACAGTAAAGGCTATTTACGTTGACAACCGAAATAATAAATAGCTATCTATGGCTAAAAAGTGCGGAATTTGTTTGTCAAATCAAAAAAAGATTCTACATTTGCACTCGCATTTACCGAAGTAGTTTGTAACGACAAACGAAAGTAGATCTATATTTTGCGAAAGTAGCTCAGTTGGTAGAGCACGACCTTGCCAAGGTCGGGGTCGCGGGTTCGAATCCCGTCTTTCGCTCATAGGCTGCTCGGATGGTGGAATGGTAGACACGCAAGACTTAAAATCTTGTGACCATTAGGTTGTGCGGGTTCAAGTCCCGCTCCGAGTACAGGTTGGGATTTAACAGTTTTTTCACTGTTAAATCCCATTTCTTTTTTTGAGCAATCACCTATATTATAACTATTTATATTAAAGAAATTATTGATTTCAAGAGGTTCAATATGACTGTTTTCTTTATGAAAAACAATTCCCTTTGGAAATATCATA
The DNA here is from genome assembly GCF_011299335.1 of Dysgonomonas sp. HDW5B. Lineage (GTDB taxonomy): Bacteria > Bacteroidota > Bacteroidia > Bacteroidales > Dysgonomonadaceae > Dysgonomonas_A. Next base: position 1,946,286 of record NZ_CP049858.1, on the reverse strand, counting down.
TTTTGAAAACGTTGTTTATCACCTAAATCCATTTTACTCCACATTTTCAGTGGGTTATACACCATATTAATAGCATGTTTTAGGTAGGTATCAAGGTTCAACATGGAACTTTCGTGTTTGTCTATTTCATTCTCAATCTCTACTATTTTCTTCTCAGTATTTTCTATATTGTTCCACAAAATATCTTTCTTTTTAGGATGTGTTTCAAGTGCCCAATTACCTTCTAATATTTTTAGTTGTGTCCTCAATTTAGATACTTCTGTTTTCATTTGCTGTGTATCTAACTTATCTTGTTTGTTTAGGTTATTAAAGACCTTTGTTAGCTGTTTTTCAAATACATCTTTTGATATACCATTTACCGATAAATTAGATAAGTAGTCTTTAAACACTTCGTGTATTTTGATTACTTGGTTATTGAATTTACACCCTTTACGAGAACACACATAATAATATACTTCCCTATTGTATTTCTTTTTCATTTTGGTAGACATAGAAGCTGTTGCATTATAACCACAACAAGGACATTTTAAAGCACCTAACAGTATCGCCCACTCTTTTTCCTTCTTCTGCTCATAACCACCCGTATACTTCAAACTAAGCACCTCATTTGCCTTTAAAAACGTTTCTTCTGATATGATAGGGGGATGATTACCATTAACAACTTCCCCATTTAAGAAATTATGTACCATCTTTCCACAATAAAATGGATTTTTCAATACCTCTGATAGTTTTTGTTTAGTGATATGATACCCCAATTTAGCTAAACGTTGCATAATTTCTTGATTGGTTAGCTTTTCATTTGCTTTCCATTCAAAAGCTTTCTTTATAAACTCACCTTCTTTGTTAATGGTTATAGTTTGTTGCTTCTTCGTTGTCTTTTGGTCATAGCCTCTCGGAGCTTTACCAACCCATCGACCTTTAAGTAATGCTGCTCGACTGAGGTCTTTTGTGGTTTGGGCTTTTTCTTCATTTTCAAAATTAGCTGTTGCCAATTCCATTCTTTGGCAAAATTTCCCTGCTGCTGTTTTGGGGTTATAATTACTCATTGCTGATAATACAATAATCCCCATAGATTCTAATTCTTCAATGATGGTAGTACTTCCCGTCCTACTAAATCTCTTAGTATTATACACTACTACATATTTGATATTTAGTTTCTTATTTCTTCTAATAAAGGTTAACATTTTGTTAAACTCTTTTCTCTCTTTATCAGTCTTTGCACTCTCAAAGACCCCACCAAAAGGTTCTCTCACGATATTTAGATGATACCTTTCTGCATATTTCGTGCATACATCAAGTTGCACATCAAGACTTTGGTTTTCTTCTTGTTCTTTTGTAGAAACCCTGTTATACATTACTGCATTCCCTGGGGTTATATCTTTGTTAACTTCATAACCTTTCGCAAAAACTTTAAATAATTCTTTATTCATAACCAGTATTTTTAACTTTTTTATTTTTACAGGTATTATATACCATTACTGACAACATAGAAACTATATCTATTATTTCTGTTGCTTCTTCTTCTGTTACGTTTTCATACCCTTCAATTTCTTTTAATTCTTGATATGTTAGTTTTAATTCTTCATGTTTTTCAAACATTGGTAAGTTAATTTACCATAGTGGCAAGCCACCTTATTTTATACTTGTATCCGCTACAAGTAAGCGTCTGGAATCATCATAGACATAGCATATCAAAGTACGCTCTTAAACAATCTACATTCTTGGATAAACCCCTTATATATCATTACATAAATTTTTCTTCTAATCATTATCCTCACATTACCAATACCTAATACAAATCAAAAAAACAGCAATACAAACCTATCCCCAATGTTTCCATTGAGGGCAGATTATTCATAATGCTGTTTTTTGATTATATTAACAAATATACTTTTTTTATTTTTCATTCCCAAATGGATTTTCAGATTTTGAAGAAAAATTTTTCTGGAATTTTTTTAAGTGAGATACACACAAGATAATGTACTCGATTTTATGGGGTATCGTTTTCTTATCTTTTAGTCAGATGGATACGTAGGTAGGGGGTGGGATATGGGATACCTACCCCACTGTTAAATTATAGCTTTTACTTTTCGTAATGTGTTTACGCTAGTTCCCGTTATCTTTGTAATGTTTCTAAGCGAATAGCCTTTTCTAAGTAGCTTTATATCCTCTATGTATTGGTCTTTCATTAATTCATCATCTTTTCTATAACCAATCTTGCGACCTACACGACCACCATTGGCTAGATGATTTTTATATCCTGATTCAACTCTTTCTCTAATGGTCTTACGTTCCATGCGTGCCACTTCTGCTAATATAGTGATTAAGAATTGAGACATTGGGTTAATCTCCTTATCTAATGTTAGGGTTTCAATATTGTAATTTTGGATATATAATGAAATCCTGTTTTGGTTTAGTAATTCAATGGTTTGCAAAGTCTGTAAAGTATCCCTACCTAATCGACTAAGTTCTGTTACCAAAACTTTATCTATATCATTGGTATTAACAAACTCTATCAATTCCATTAATGCAGGGCGTTCAGTATTGATTTTAGCACCGCTAACCATCTCAGCTAGTACTTTCACCACCTCATAGTTGTTTTGACTTGCAAAAGCTGTTAAATCATTAATTTGACGTTGATAGTCTTGCGTTCCATTTGAACTACTTACCCTTGCATATATTACTACTCGTTTCATCATGTTATCATTTATGATTACAACTCAAAAGTAACTATAATTAATATATTTACCAAACAAAAGCAGTAGTTATTTTTATTATATTTACTATTTTTGGTATATTTGTAGGATGAAAGATAAAGAATCACAACAAAGACAGGTTATCCATGTCCATGTCTTAGATACAGATGAACATTACTATTTCGGTAGTATTCAGGCTATTTATAATGTTTTTACAAAAGAAGATATAGGAATAGCAGCACAGACCTTGTATAATCGTGGATTAAATGAAAAGTATATGAATGACAGGATAGTGATTAGAAAGGGTATCCTACAACAAAAGAAACATTCGCCAAAGTAGTTAATCTATTGTGATGAGATTGATTATAGTAGTATCTAATGATTTTGCTATATTCAACAATGTACCAATAGTAAGGTTTGTCTTTCCTGATTCAATTCTACTCATATTCGATTTTTCGTAGTTACATCGTGCTGCAAGTTCAGCTTGACTAATATTTTTTTCCTCTCGTATCTTCTTGATATTCCGACCAATAGCAATAAGCAAATCTTCTTTATTCATAAATTTTTAATTATCATATTTGATAACTAAAGAAAATGCTATTATCTTCGCACATGGTTATCATAAATGATAACTAGTGTTTAATTAATTAAAACTTATTTTTCATGAAAAAACTTTTCATTCCATTGTTAATGGTATTTGTTGTATCTGGTAGCATTCAGGCACAGGATACTAAAAATTCTTTACAAGCTAATCTCCTGTATGGTTCTAAGATTGAAACAGCGGGCTTTGGGCTTACTTTTAACCTCACAGGTAAAAAACATGAATTTTCTCCATCTATCAATGCCTATCTTAAAAAAGATGGGGTAAGCCTAAAAGAAATCAACTTTGATTACCATAGATTATATGGTATTGGCGGCAAGGTTAAAGTATTTCCTATTATTGGTTTTGGTATTAATTCATGGGAAGGCAGTGGTGCGGAAAACGAATCAAAGTTTGGGTTGAATTTAGGTCTTGGTGGTCGGTATGACATCAATGATAAATTTCATGCTGGGTTTCAGTACAAATACAGTGCTATGAGCCACTCAGGTTCTCAAAGCGTACCAATGTTAACAATAGCTTATAAACTTTAATCACAAACTTAATTTATATATAATATTATGGAAAAGAATAACTTAAAACATTTCACATTTCTGCTAATATCATTCTTAATGCTTAGTTTCGCATCTTGCAGTAAAGATGATGACGATAACGGCAATCATTCTCAGTCTATTGAGTTAAATTTAAACAATAGTCCTATAAATACATTTTCAGATTTAAGCGGCATCACTTATCGTGTTCCGAATTTGACAGGAACGAAATCATTAACTGCTACAATATTCATTGATGAGGATAATAGCACTCATTTATCTATCCAATTTCTCAATTTGGATTTAGATAATATCAAGGTTGGTGATGATTTGTCTAACCACAAATCGTATGAAGTGACTTTATTTTATAAAAAAGAAATGTATCTTCTTAATAATTTATTTGTCAATGCGGACAAATTTAAGCAATATAAAGGTCAGGTTGTCGTAACTGAATATGACAAATCGAAACAATCCATGAAGTTAGAGTTCAAAAATATTACTTTACCTTTAAATAAAAATATGTATCCTGATTATAATTTTCTAATGAAAGTTAATGGTTATATAAAATGTGATATTGAAACTGAATAATCAGTTTAACCTTTTAGATTAATCTGACACAAATAAGAATGTATCAATAAGTCTTTTTATAGATTATATTGATACATTTTTATTTTCATACAAAATTTCAAAATCTTATACACCCGATAATCGCTTTACACCAAAATCCTACTAAAACAGCCATTTTCGGCAAAAATACATGATAATATATATACCATACTTGGTAAACTTAACTTGAAAGCACTATATTTCAGCTTAGTTTTTCCCTGATTTTAGCTAAAATATTAATAGAATCATACTTTTTACTATACATTTCTGAATGTAGCTGTTTTATCTTTTTCATTCGTTCAGACAAGCCTGTGCGAGATTTGGAACTATACACGTTGAGGTCTTTCATCTCTTGTTCTATCTTCTTTAAATCGCCATCGTGTTTTTCGATGATAGCTTTCATAGAATAATCTTCATAGCTAGTAACAGAATACTTATTTTTTGCTTCTACTTCACCAAAAACTTTATTGAATTGAACAAGTAAAGGGTTTACATTAGAACCGAATATATAATTGATATGGGAACTACCAATATTTAGAAAATTACATATTTTCTTTGGTGAATCTAATTCCATCTCAAAACGTGTTTTACCTTTAAAGTAATCTATTATTACATCAGGGTTATCAAGTAAATCAAGAAACGGTTTATTCTTGCTAATTAAAATTTCTTTTTCTTTATCGTATATAACAACAGTTTGTTTACAATCCTTTGACTTCACATCTTTGGTAAATCGTATCCCTTCATTTTTGTAATGCTCCCATCTAAAGCGTCTGTAGTTACCAAGACATGAATTTAATAACCTTAGCTTGTCATTGGTTAGTGTATAATCAATATCATTGGTGATATGAGCTTTCGAGAAATAACAGTCACTAACAATTCTATCTACATCAATGGTGCATATACCTAACTTATTGATATTTTCTAAACATTGTCTGAAAGTTGTTCCTGTTATTAGTTTAGGATAGTCATCAAGCAATATCTTACTTGAAAATTCTAATGTTAGTGACTGACTTGTATAACTTACACCTATGTATAAATCATAAGGTATTGATTTATCATTTTTAGAATTATAATATATACCTGTTAAATCTCCATTGGTATTATAATTCTTATTGAATTGAATATTCGTATTTATCAAATATTCTTTCTTAGTTCTAATTTTTACAGTATCAAATTTTAAATTCTTATTTTCATAACTATACATTTTTAATTAATAATTAAACTCTTATTATTTTTAGATTACATAATTGAATAAACTATGTACTCTGTAGCATACATTTTCCCCTTCTTGATAGTAAGAGAAAAGATATTTTATTTACATATCACTTAGATATATAAACTTTAAAAGTTTAATGTAAATAGTTATTGAAAATATTTTTATATAAAATGAAAGAAACGCACCAGTGTGCGTTTCAATTATTAGTTTATTTATTATTGATTGCGTGCGATCCTCGCACGCTTATAAAACTAATTCATAGGAAATATTTTGTATTTTCTCGCTTCTTGAATATCTATCATTGTACATTTTGATTCTTTCGGTTGTAATTCAGGTGTGAAATATTTTTCAGTGTTTTCACTTCCAACTCTTAGAGCTTCATCAAAGTCTTCATATCCCAATTTAGTTGTTTCAATAAATATAGTTCTATCTCTTAACTTTATACCTAAATATGCATGATGAGGAACTGTAATAATTAAAGGATTATAGCGAAGTTTCTCTAAACAACTTGCCATTAAAACTGTTAAGTCAATGCAATTACCTGATTTATTTTTCAATGTATTCTCAGGTAGATGAACTTTTTGATGCAAAGATGTTTCTCCTTTATATAAGCTAAAAGTTCGTGAAACATATTTTACATATTTTGCAATAGTATTATAGATTGATTCTATTTCTTTTCGTGATTGGAAGAGATTATCTCCATTTCCTATAATTTCTTTTAAACTTTCAGCAGCTTCATTTATAATTCCATCGATAACCTTATTATTAGGAGTAACCCAACGAGCCAATAGAAAATAAAAATATAGTTTTTTAGATTTCCCATTATCTTCATTATCATACACGAATGTTTCTTTAGGTAGAAGATTAAATATTTTTGATTCTTCAAATATCAAAATATTATCTTGATAAACCTTCACATTTAGATGGGCATTAGAGTGTTCTACAATCTTGGCAAGTTTATCTTCAAGAATATTTGGTAGTATAGGAATTGAATTAGTTGATTTTGGTTCTATAAATATATTCTCAATGTGAGGGTGCGTAATATCTTGAATCGAATATTCAATTTTCATTTTTTGAATATCTGAAGATGTATTTGTTATTACTAAATCTATCGGAGAATACTCATTGTTATATAATTCTTTTAAACAATTAAAATATGCAGAAACGATATAATCAGACTCAGAAACTAAACTACACAAAATCGTTTTTTTCGAGTTTAAATGAGTGAAAAAATCAGCAAAACAATAGACATCATAAGAAAATGTCGAATTTAGTCTATTATAATCGACTTTAACATAACCACCGTGATACATATTGTCCCAATTCTGAATTAATGGTATTTCCCACATTTTAGCTACCTTTTGCTTGCCAAAAGTTTGTAATGCTAAAAAAGAGTCATTAGATATTTCAAATTCTGAAGGCTTAGATAATCTAAATTTTTCAACTGTAATTTTATTATATGGTAGACATATACCAAATTGTGATAATATACTCCCATTTTCATTAACGTGAACATCCAATGACTCAATTAGAAATGAAAATCTATGTTCAAATTTTGTGGAAAATGGCCCCCAATATATATCACATTTTCGGAATGATATATTCCCTTCATGTGTTGGAAAATATTGATAATCGGAATCAAATTCAGGCATGCTTTTAGTATCTACTTTATCTAAATAAGATTTGGCATGAGGCTCCCAAATATGCATACTATAAGATGTCTTAATAGACTCAATACTACAATCCCCAAACTGATATTTACTCTCCTTAAGATTCGAAACACTTGATTTTGATGGAGCTATTAAAACTAATGGAGCTAAAACCTCTTTATTTTTTGATAGTACATTAGACGCATCTATTTTCCATGAATCTTTATTGTATAACTCATTACCTAATATTCTTGTTGGTTCAAGCTTAAATTTTATGTCTACTTTAATTTTATTAAAATCAAGAATTAAGATATTTAGTTCTGAAACTAAACAATTTATATATTTAAATATATTAGGTAAGAATAGTGGCACTTCAAATTTAGTCGTTTCTCCGTCAGGCAAACGAGTTATTTCAAATGACTGAGAGTTAAATGTTTTATAATTAGTCTTCTCTTTTTGAAAGTATTCACATTCCGTATTACATCTTGCCCAAGATTGTGTTTTGATACAACAAGATGCACAATATATTTGGTCAGTTATAAGACATCGATGATAGCCTTTTTGTTCCTTACATATAGGACATGTATGCATGATATAATCAACTTAATTAATAATCTTATTAATGGATTATAACAAATGTATAAAAAGCTAACAATATAATGATATATTAGAATACAATAGTGTTTTTATGGCTTAGCTATCCACTCTTTCAATTCATAAATTAATTCTAAATCTTCAAGAAATTGGTTCGAGAATAGAACGCTTAAGAGTAGGATAATTCACTTTAAACTTCTCAATATCTTCATAACATTTGGTGAGTGTTGTAAGAAATCAACCACCTTTAAAAAGTCTAAGTATAGGTTCAATATTTCGAGGCTTCCTTGTACAGAGTAAAACGCTAATCGTTGATTTATCAATTGGTTAGCGTTTTTTCTTTTATAATTTCGGCGAGATTTTGGCGAATTAATTTTAGTTGTGTATTTTTTTGATCTTTCCTACTTTATCATCTTAAATGAAAAAAGCAATTTTTTCAATATATTGTAATAGTATTAGAAGACTCCACTCAGTTATAATTACAAAAAAACAAACAGAGTCTAAACCTCTCGAATCTAAACTCTGTCTGCAATCGTTTTACTATTTAGATAATAGGTAAAATCGTTGCAGCGGTAGCACTAAACCTCAATGACTCTTGCAACTTTTCTTCTACTTGCTTTATCAGCTCTCTAGCTTTCCTATTTGTTGAATACTTTTGATAAATCTCATTAACCTTCTTTCGCATTCTAGATACTTTTGATCTACTAGGCTCTTGTAATATGCATATTGGATTACTCCATTCATAAAATAATAATGCTTCATCAATTGTTAGATTCTTATTTTTCATCTCTAAATAATCAAAGAATGTAAACTTGGAAACTAACCTCTTCAACACTTCTGCTATCTTCCTCCAAACAGATTGATTCAACAATTCATCAAGAGTAGATAACCTTCCAATATCCTGAGTTAGTTTTTGCTTCTTCAAATAAGCTATCTCAACACGAAGTATATTCTGATCCTTGAATTCTTTATATTGTTTACTCTTAGAATAGACTTTGATTACATATTGAGAATACTCAACAAGTAAACTATTCCGTTTCTTAGTAGGTTGCATATTCTGTATCTCAGAAATTCTACTGATGCATTGCCATTCAGGATAAGGGAGTAGAACATTCACGCCAATCTCGAATCGTATAATTTGTAAGTCCGAACTATTTATGCCTAATTCATCTTCTAATTTATTCAATGAGTGAACAAAATCTAGATAAGTATATAAATCTGCATTGTGCCTTCCATCGTTTTTGAATAGATGAATAGAACCACGCAAGTAACAAGTCTTCGCATCTCTGTATATTGTTACAATTAATCCTTTATACTTGGCTTCTGTACGATTGGGATAGTCTTTGAATCGTAGCTTGTCACAGTGCATCACATTCTGGAATGATTTACCATGCACTCTACAATTGATTCCATCAATCATAATAATGTTTATTGCTTACCTTCGAGTAATTTTTTTACGTCAGACATCTTATACCTACGCTTACCTCCTACCTCAATAGGATTCAAGTAGCTTTGATTTGCCCATCGCCAAAGAGTAGTTTTGCTTACTCCTAAGATAGATACAACCTCATCTATTGTTGGATAACTTTCTTCATTAGCTTCTGTTATTTGTTGGGTTAGCTCTTCTTTAGTCTCTTTGATAAGTTGGCGATTGCATTCAAGTAAGTCGCTAAGCTTTACATTTATGGTAAGCTCTGGGAATTCATTTGCTAGTATAACTAAATTCTTCATCTCTTTTTCTGTTATTAAAGATTTAGTCTTTCCATGTAAGGTCGCGACCACTTACATTTGTTTGACTGAAACAAATGTATGAGCTAATGAAATAGTATAGAAAGAATTGAAGTTGTCATCACTTGCCAATGACTTGCCGACAAGCAATGACAAGTAAAAATGAAAAAAAAGTGCAATACAATAGCATCACACTTCCCTCTTTTACAAGTCTGTATTTAGATTATTCTTAGTATTTCAACTATTGGATCGATCTCTACAGCTAACAATTTATTACTATCTGGGCTTAAATATACGTTCAGATTAGAAGCTGTACCAATTTTACCGAAAGTGGCTTCCATAATACGATATAGCTCATTCCTATTATTGGGTATATTCAAATAACCTAGCTTGCATAGTGCTTTAACAACAATAGCTACATCTTTCCCTGCTGTATCATCTAAGAGCTTATGGAGAGTATTCATTAGTGCTACTTTGTTATCGTGATACAATAAATTTTCAAACGTTTTCTCAACTTTGATCTCTTTTAATCTTTGCTTATATAGGGAAGCTGTGTATTCCAAGTAGTTCCTACCATACTCTAATATCAGGCACTTCTCTTCGATAGAAATGTAATCAAACTCACACTGGAAACACTCTATGTTTTTTTGCTCAATACCCAACAAATATTTAGCAAACTCTTGCTCTAGATTTCTTTTGAATGAGCCTGGCTTTTTAGACTCTACATCGAAGAATTGTTGTTTTCGCTTCTCATTGTATGTATTGTACATTACCAATTCATCTTGCCCCCAACAAGCAATAAGAAAAGACAAAAACCCTTTGATCACAATAGGTGTGTTTTCATCATTCCTTTCTCGTTTAGCGTATAAATAACAATTCAAGTCTTTGGTTGTACTTACAAAGCGATAACCATAGTTTAACGGATCGTACTCAAAGCTGCCTGCCTTTCCATTACTCCAACCAGGTGTTACAGTACGAGACTTGATAAAACCAATAAGTTTCAATTCCATAAATTAGTTTTTGTTATTTACAAGATTAACAAAAATCAGCAATTGTTTTTGTTAAATACAGACTTTTACAAAAAAACTTTTACTTTTTCTATTAAATATGCACTGTATCGTAATCTATAGATGCAGATTGAGGAGCTGAAGAAATTCGGTTGTAACCATATTGAAGGTGAGAAAGTCTCAGCAGCGAAAGATCGCCCTAAATTTGATACACTATTAGGTTGTCTAAAAGAAGGTGATACGCTTGTTGTATGGAAACTAGACCGTTTAGGCAGGTCAATTTCGACCTAATTAAAATAGTGTCGGAAATGGACGCTAAAGGTGTTAATTTTGTGTCTTTGACTGAGAATATAGATACATCGACATCGACAGGTAAAATGATGCTGATGCTATTCTCTATGATGGCAGAATATGAGTTAACCCTTAAAAAAGAGAGGCAGGAAGCAGTCAAAGAGAATGCACGTGAAAACGGCAATCAAGGAGGTAGACCTAAAGGGCTGTCAAAAGAAGCTAAGAAAGCAGCAGTTATTGTAAAAACAACTTATCAGGAAAAAGAAGGAGATAAATACACACAGTGTTTCTGAGGTATGTAAAGCTCATAAAATAGCTAGAGGTACTCTTTACAAATATCTGGAATACCTGAATGTCCCCAAAAGAGGAAGTTTGTTTTAATAGGTGATTTTATCACTTACTCTTGTAATTTTCTCATTTTGAGTTGTAAATTATCATCTTCTTTTGTAATTGACAATTCCCATTTTGAAATAGAATTGACAGTTATTGAAATAAATAAAATATATCTATGAATAATTTATTTGAAACTATAATCTACATAGAATTTGAAAAGAATTCTCCGGAAGGATCTTCTGAGGCTATTAGTTATAATTTGCCCTTTATACCCAGAGTTGGGGAATCAGTACTCTTCAATGAGAAAACACATCAAAAGTTTGTAAATGATTTTGCTCTAAAATATTTAGAAGAAACTAAAACAAAGATTAGACAGTATTCAAAAGTGATTGATATTCAATATCAACTAGATGATGCTACTATTTTTATAATACTAGGCCTCAATGATCTTTTAAAACAATGTATAAAATGAAAACTGCATCATGTTCGACTGGGCAGGTGATATATATGATTGGCATATAGACTGGCATTTGCCTTATTTCCCTCATATTGGAGAAACCCTCGAATTCAGTTCATTGGTTGATGACGGAATAATAAAAGACTTTAAAGATATTCACTTTAAAGGCCTACAAAAATATAGAAGTCTGTCTAGAAAAAAGTATTCTTGAAATGAATTAAAAGAAAGGAAATTAGATAATAGTTCTATTGATGAATTAATAAAGGTCTGCAATGATAATAAAGAAATGATTAATCCGGCAGATCTGGGAAATGTGGAAGATCTTCTTCTAAGTCTAAAAGAAGAAATAACTATTTAAATAAATAAGGTAAAAGTTATAATTCGTTATACCTTTTTTTATTATTCATACTTATAACAAATTTTCAACCATTACTATATATCTAATAAACAGATAGATGCATCTTTTTCTTCTGTTTTGACTGCCTATGTGATCACTGAGCCTATGAGTAAAGTTTTCGGATCTGACTTGTCATAAACTATAGTAGGACCTGACAGGGCTTTTACTACTTTATCCATAATCCGATCCTGATGATGTTCGGCAAGGTTTAAATATAATGGGTTAAGGCTTATTTGGTCATACATTAAATTTAAGACCAAGGGATCTATGCCCAGAGAACCATCTTGGCCCAATGACCACATAGCTGCGAAAACGGCAAACTTCTCCATATTCATCTCTATATCAGAATTTAATAGATATACCTCTTCTTCGATTATGAATCCCTGAAGAAACCCTTTTGTTATAGAGGTCTCCCTGATTATTTTTGATAAACGATATTTAAAGAGTATTTTATCTATATGGGGTACCGCCTGCATTTTCTACAAAACCTAATTTAGAGCTTCTTGCTAACATTTTCGATAAATGATACTTTAAGGATATTTTTAACAACCCAGATAATTCTGCTATGTAATGCATTTCTATTATTCTTACTTATCTTTGTAACCATAATAATGAAATTGCCAATTGTTTATAGAAATAAGCATAGTCTTACTATTAAATATTAGTTTCTTGTGACATAAAATACTTTACATGGCTAAAACCGTTTATACATACTTGAAATTACTGCGTATCCACCAGTGGGTTAAAAATCTCTTTGTTTTTGCACCTATATTCTTTTCTTTTAGCTTTTTGAATCTAGAAGCGTTAATAAATGCACTATATGCATTTATTGGCTTTTCATTTATTGCCAGCTCTATCTATATAATCAATGACTGGAAAGATATTGAGCTTGACAGGCAGCATCCTACAAAAAAAGAAAGACCTCTCGCATCGAAGGATATAAGTGTAAGGAATGCTTTTATGGTATGTATAGCATTGCTAATTCTTGGATTCTCGACCTATTTGTTTATCTTAAAAAACGATATTGCAGCCATACTATTATTCTTTTATTTTGTACTTAATGTCTTTTATTGTTTTAAATTGAAGCAGCTATCGATTGTTGATATTACAATAGTAGCCATCGGTTTTGTTATCCGTCTTTTTATAGGCAGCACTGTAACCTCAATAGCTTTATCACACTGGATTATTATACTGACATTTCTTCTAGCCTTGTTATTGGTCGTGGGGAAGAGACGTAATGATGTAGTCATTTTTGCAGAAACGGGTCAAGAAATGAGAAAAAGTATTACCGGGTATAATATTGAGTTTTTAAATACAATAATTACTTCTGTTGTAACTATTATTATTTTCAGCTATATTATGTATACAATATCCTCCGAAGTTATACTTCGAAACGGAGAGCATTTATATATAACATCGTTATTTGTAATTCTTGGCTTATTCAGATATCTCCAAGCAATTTTTGTCGAAAAAAAAGGTGATAGTCCGACTAAATTGGTTCTTAAAGACCGATTTTTACAAATCACAATCTTATGTTGGATAGTATCATTTATATTAATCCGGTTCTTTTATAAATAGTTAATGATATTCAAAGATGAATAATAGGAATATTCTACACCACCTTCTCCCTGAGAAAAAGAAAGAAATAATTTTACTGTGTTTACTAATGCTGTTTTATTTTTCATATTCTTATTTTATAATAACCCAAACTTCAATAATAGACAATTCAATACTAGGTGATCTCTATTTCTCTTTTGACAATAATATAATTTATAAGTATGGGTATCAGAGTATAGTTCCACATCCACTTATGAGATACTTGACTAGTCCGATTATCTTTCTGGGTGATTTATTAGTTGCATTAACGGGAAGCTTCAAGGCTAAAACTTTTCTTTGGGTTATATTTTGTAATTATATGATAGCAAGCTCTGTTTTGTTTATCTTTAAATACCTTAATAAGATAATTAGTTTAGATAATAGGACTTCGATTTTGATTGCTGTATTATATGCAATTACTCCTATAAATTTAATGCTGAGCTTTACACCGGAATCATTTACCATATCTACTTATATAATTACATTTGTTTTATATTATACAGCATATCATATAAAATCAGAGACAGATATACCTATTATAGAGAAAGCTATACTATCAACAACAGCTGCTGGTATAACTATTACAAATTTTGTAATTTGTACAATACCTTATTTGTTTTTCAACAAATCAATGAAAAGTAAGATTAAAGATTTAGCTATACTGAGTGGTATAATAGGTATAATAATAATTTGGATTACTACAACTCATCACTTTATTGCCGATACAAAAACTCGCATGGAATGGTTTACCCATACAAGTGGTGAATTCTATAAACATGTAATCGATTTATTCTGGGGATCCCCGATCTTTTCACCTGAACTATGGATTCATAAATTACGTAGTGATGAAACAGATGTTATTAGTATGGACTATTATAATTATTGGTGGCAATACTTAATGATCTTTACCATAACAGGTTTAATAGTATTTTCATTAATAAAGAATTATAAAAATAAGTATGTCCAAATCCTATTCTTAATATTAATTTATAATATATTTATTCACATAATAATAAAGTATGGATTGGATGAACCGTTTATGTTTGGAGCACATTGGGTTTATATTGTTCCGTTATTATTAGGCTGGTTGTACAAGTCATTCCCTAAACAGAAACAAACTGCTGTCTATTTACTATATATAGTTGTCTTCATCGCTATGCTTGTAAATAACATCTACCATCTGTATGATTTTATAGAAACATCTATCCAGCTCTTCCCCATCTAACAAATCATCTGATTATGAAAAAAAAACATGTGATAGCCGCATTTGATTTTGATGGAACTATAACTACAAAAGATACTTTATTTGATTTTATTAAATTCTATGTGGGAGGTAAAAACCTGTTTAAAGGACTTATCTTCCTATCTCCTATATTGGTCCTATATAAGTTAGGTTTTACAACTAATGATGTTGCTAAACAAAAACTATTTGCCTATTTTTTTAAAAATAGAAGCATTGAAGTATTTAATAAAGCGAGTGAGGATTATATTAAAAGAATACAGGATATAATAAGACCTGAGATTATAAATAAAATTAAATGGCATCAAAGTGAAAACCATACAGTTGTTATAATCAGCGCTTCTATATCGAATTGGATAAAACCTTGGGCAAAAACGATGAATATCGAAAAGGTCTTAGCTACAGAAATTGCTACTATTGACGATTTAATAGTGGGAACTTTTAGTACTGCAAATTGCTATGGGCAAGAGAAAGTAAATCGTCTCTTAGTGGAATTTCCTAACAGAGCTGAATATATACTTTATGCATATGGCGATAGTGCAGGAGATAAAGAATTATTAGCCTTATCAGACCATCCAACTTTTGTTAGCTAAGTTATAAAATCAGTTAATATAAATATTCGAAATAGCTATTCTGTTTCTCTATTTACAATCCTGATGAAGAGCCTTTTTTATTATAGAGGTCTCTCTAATTTTTTTGATAAACGATACTTAAAAGAGTATTTTATATAAAATTATTATTTTAAAGTGTACCAAGAATCTATTGTGTCTAAGTCTAGGTTTTATGTCAAATTCGCAGAAAGATCAAGACTGAAAATATATTTTAAGCGGTTGATTATGATCAAATTGCTTTCTGTTTTTTTCTGTATTAAATAAAAAAATCAGATAGATATAATGATAGTAGGTGTTTTTTATAAGATGAAAAATCTTTTATCTATACATAAGAAGGACAAGATTATCCCTTTTGGAGTTTCGGTTAATTAGATAAATTATGTAAAAATTAACATGTTTGTGTGATTATTATTTAATTAAAATTTATCTTTGCCAATAAAATAATAACACTAAAAGATCAGATTTATCAATAATAATGTTGTGAAAAACTAACGTATTTGTTTCTCTTTTCATTTATTGCACTAACTAACAGACTCTAGCTATATGAGACAATCTGCATATATGATAGTGAAATCTCACAAAAAATGTAACTAAACTGTAATACGACAAAGATTGAAGGTTTCATTATAATCTCATTTATTTTATCTGAGCTTCCAAATAATTTAGAAAATAGCAAGGATTCTCGATTCAAATCGAGAATCCCCCATTTTATTTATGCTTTTCTGGAATAGTGAAAAACTAAATATATATACGAAAATTTTAACTTATTATGACAAAAAAAATTCTAACCTTATTATTCAGTGTAATAATATTGGTAATTCCGACTTACGGGCAGTTGAGTAAAAATATCACAGTAAATACTCCTGGTACATTAGAGAGTCAGCTAGGGATCGATAAAGCAAAAGTTACAGATTTAGTTTTAACAGGAACTATAAATGATGCTGACTTTACAACAATTAAGCAGATGTCAGGTTTGAAAAATCTGGATATGAAGAATGTTAATATCGAGAATGGAGTCATACCTTCAAGAGCTTTTCAAAGTAAAATTATGGAGGGTAAGATTATATTTCCCACTAGTCTAAAATCTATAGGCTCTAATGCTTTTCGTGCAGGTCGCTTTGGAGAACTTGATTTTAAGGCTTGCCAAGGATTAGAAGAAATTGGATTCGAAGCTTTTTGGAATACTAATTTGACAACTAATAAAGTATTGGATTTCTCCATCTGTAATAAACTGACCCGTCTCTTGAATGAGAATGGATTTGGTACATTTGGAGGATTTGGAGGGCATGTTATTTTACCTAGAAATCTTATTCGAATTCCGAACTTAAGTTTTGCCAGATTTACTGGTAGTGTTGATCTCCCACCAGTGCTAGAGGTAATTGCTGAATATGCCTTTTTTAGTGTTCAATCTTCGGCAAAACTAATCTTTCCTGTTTCCCTAAAATCAATAGGCTCTAATGCTTTTCGCTCAAGTAGCTTTGGAGAACTTGATTTTTCAGCCTGTCAGGAGTTAGAAGAAATTGGTTCTGAAGCCTTTTGGAGCACTAATTTAAAAGCTAATAATATCTTAGATTTTTCACTAAGTAAGAAACAAATTCGTCTATTAACGGTTAATGGGTTTGGTACATTTGGAGATTTTAGTGGGCATGTTATATTACCTCGAAATCTTGTTGAAATTCCTAACTTCAGTTTTGCCAGATTTAAAGGTAGTATCGACCTCTCTCCTGTATTAGAGACTATCGGAGAATCCGCTTTTGCAAACTCTGTATTCACTAAAGGGATTGTCTTTCCAAATAGCCTAAAGACTATCGGCACAAGAGCCTTTTACAATAGCACAATTCCAAGCGTAAGCTTTGAACAAATGGATCCAAGCCAATCTGGAGTGTCTTGTTTTTAATCTCCGAAGAAACTTTTCTTTATAAAAACAAACTAATGGAAATTAAAAATAAGCAAACCATATGAATTCAAAATATATCATTATTGTATTATACCTGCTTTGCGGTATTCTCCCGTTACAATCGCAGACTAATACTAAAAAACAACCCTCCCTCGAAGAGATCGGTACAAGTGCATTTCAAGGAGCTACTATAGGACAAGGAGTTATTCTTCCAGCCTCCCTAAAAAGTATAGATAATAATGCATTTCAAAGTGCAACTATTCCCTGCCTGAACTTTACAAAGTGTACTAATCTTGAGCAAATAAGACCCAATGCTTTTAATAATACAAAATTAACGAGCGTCAATGTATTGGATTTTACAAACAGTAGTAAGCTCCGTTGTTATATAAGTGGTACGCAAAGCGGATCCAGTTTTGCAAGCTTCAGCGGAAAAGTAATTTTGCCAAGGGTAGTTGTTATGACTTTACATAAAAATTCATTAAAATCCATAGCAGAAAGTGCTTTTGAGAATAGTACAATAGGTAGCATTGACTTACTTGGATGTCGAAATCTTGATATAATTGGCATAAGTGCTTTTCGCAATATGAAATTAACCGAAAACACAAAGATAGACTTATCTGTGATTTCCAAACTTGCCACTATCAGTAATACTGCTTTTCAAAGTAGTAATATAACAAAACTCTTGTTACCTGATTCACTAAAATATATAGGTAATAATACTTTTGCTGATTGCGCCAATTTAACTGCAATCACTAGCTACAATCCAACCCCTCCTGTTTTGGGAACTACAGTGTTTAAGGGTGTAAATACAAAAATATGTAAGTTGTTAGTTCCTGAAACTGCTCTCTCCCGATACGGAACAACTGCTCAGTGGGAAGATTTTCTTAGGATATTGGTTATAGGTTCTGATCCAGAAGAAGAATGTGAAGATACAGCAGATATAATTGAGTCTATCACTGATGCCTCTGGTAATAAAATCAGAAAAGAAATAGTATTGACCCAAAGCAGCAATACTACCACCCAATCATTCTCTGATGAAATTGCAAATCAGAAAATAACAATTACTCCTAATATAACTAAAAAGCAGGTGGTAATTGAAATCCCAGAAACGAGTGGCGTCGTATCTGAAAATATGATCATTGTGAACTTAAGAGGCCAAACAATCTCCAAGCGAACAGGCACCCAAAAACAAATTAACCTTGATATTAGCAATGAACCGGCAGGTATATATATTCTGCATATAAAAATCAATGGTCAAACAAGTAGTTGGAAAATTATCAAATAATAAAGACATATTTTATTATTGAATTAATATCTGTCTTTCAAAAAACAAAATGGTATAGAGTTTTAAGCTAACTAACCCACATTGTTTTAATAATTACGTAAATAACAAACTATTTATATGAGAAGAATTACCTGTGTCCTCCTGATACTATTTAACACAGCATTGGTTTTAGGACAAATTACTCTTCAGTACAATGGCATTCGCCCGGGAGATGAAATCATCAAACAACAAGTTGATTACAAAGACCCCGGAAGAGAAGGACAAAACGTCATCTGGGATTTTAGCAAGCTGAAGTCTGTTAATGATGGGTATAGTCTGGTTTACAAGAAACCCTATTTGTTAAATGACTCTACCTATAAAATGGGTAAGGACCTTTTTAAAGTAAAGGAGGTAGACCCTTCTACTTTAGTTTCGGGAATTGAACACAATACCATGTACTATTTCAAACAAAGTGATAACAAGCTTGAAATACTGGGACATGAAAATCCGACAACCTTGTTGCATTATACAACACCGATGGTTGCATCCGTTTATCCGACAGATTACGGGCAATCATACACTTCGCAGTATAAATCACAAGGCTTATACTCCAAACGTATTCCTTTTGAATCCCAAGGAAGCCTAAAAATAACAGCAGATGCCTTCGGTATGATTATCCTGCCTTCAGGAGATACCCTAGAGCATGTTATACGCACAAAAACCGTTCAGATTATACATGAAGTAGTAAAATCCAAGAAACCACAAAACTTCAATATCGTATCGGAAACCTATAAGTGGTATGCCAAAGGATACCGCTATCCTGTTTTTGAATCAATTAAGACCTACCATCAGGAAGATTCCCTTCAAGCCAAAGCTTTTAAGACGTCTTTCTTTTTCCCTCCTCAGGAACACCTGTATCTGGATGATGATAAAGAGAACTTGGCTGTTCTGGATAGTTTATGGAATATAAAGCATCCCCTTCAGCAAGGAACCGGATCATCTGATACAGAAACAGCAAGGAACTTCTCATATAATTTTTATCCCAATCCGGTAGAATCACAATTGACTATTGAGTACTATCTGGAGAATCCGACTTCTGTGACAATCAGTATATACAGTATGGATGGAAAGCTACTAAAAAATATAGACCTAGGTCGAAAAGACAAAGGTATGTACTCGGAGTTTATCGATTGCAGTACACTGTCTAAAGGTACTTATATCTTAACTATTAAAACGAACACCAATACACTATCTGATAAAATAATGAAACGATGAGAAAACAATATAAGGCTATAAAAAAATATACATTCTTATTCATTGTGTGGATATTATCAAGTTTTGCAAACGGACAAGATAATAATTATACAAAGGTTCACAATTTTCAAGCACCCAGTGTCGCAGCATTCAATACATATGGGGCAATCCCTGTAAGTCTATATACTGGCACACCTAGTATAAATGTTCCGATATACACTATAAAAGAGGGAGAAGTTGAGATTCCTATTGAATTAAAATATAATATAAACAATGTAAAACCCAATATGCATCCGGGAGTAACGGGTTTAGGTTGGAGTCTTATTGCAGGTGGGAATATAACAAGAACTCAAAATGGTGCTTTTTTTGATGAGTTTAATATTTACGGGTATCTGGATAATGAAAACCTTCTTGCAGACAATTGGTATGATAATGTAACTGTTAGCACATCGAATCAAGATTTCCTAGATAAAACAGCTGCATGGTTCAGCCCCCAACGTTTACTATTTGAGTCAAATAGTCAGTTTTATACCAATCATAGTACCCCTTCATCTTTCAAAGATCTTGTACCGGATAAATTCAGTTTTAATTTTCTGAATTATTCAGGGGCTTTTTATCGAAGTCATACCGGAAAATGGGTTGTTGACTCTGAAACACCCTTCTTAGTAGAATATGAGGTTATAGGATATGAGAATACACGTGATCAGATAGCATTGCCCGCAAAACGAGTTCCTACCCTTAAACCACAATCTACGATAAAATCTTTCACTTTAACAGCTCCTGACGGCATCAAATTTGTATTTGGCGGAATAGATGCTATAGATTATAGTGTTTCTTACTATAACCAAGGCTATGACTATTCGTACCCTGTAGCCACCACATGGCATTTATCTAAAATTATTTTTCCACAGTCGGATGTTCCTGCAGCCATAAAGAAAGAGATTGAATTTGAATACGAACTTTCAACTCCCAATCTGGAAGGTAACTGGAGTTTCTGGTTAGCGTCCAATTCTTCTTTCCTTGGGAATATAACAAGTGGAAAAGGCCTTTCTTTACAACTTGTCATGCCCGTCTTGCTAAAAAGAATTAAATCATCTAATCTCGGACCCATTATCGACTTCTCTTATAAGGAAACAACAGAGTTAGAATATCCAGAAGTATTTTTTGAACAATTATCAAATTATACGGGCGGATCAGTAAGTATAAACCTCGCTAATTATATAAATGAAGAGAATGCCTATCGTCCGTATAAATATATCCAAAGTGATAAAGAGATAAAATGGCAGCAACTGGATAAAATAAATCTATATTATCCGAATCTTGAATTTGCGTTGGAATATACTGATTCAAAATCGGAGAGGTTAAAACTTCAAACTGTCAAAAAAGTGATCGGTTCTTCAGCAGTGGGATTTAGTTTTGAGTATAATACAAAAAAGCTACCTCCTTATTTCACCGGGCACTATGATCATATGGGATTTTATAACGGAAGAGATTTTTCGTTTACTCTAAGTCCTGATTTTTATGCCAGCCCTGAAAAAGGAACTATGGAAGAATATGCAAGGAGTTTTTACTATGCCCGCCAACCTGATGGTTCAGCGAACGGAGAGTATGTTAGTGCAGAAGTATTAAACAAAATTTCTTATCCGACAGGAGGAAGTTCAACTTTTGAATATGAGCCTCATGAGTCAAGTCAAACTGTTAGCCTTGATCGACAAAGTTTAAACACTAGTGTCGGGCATCCGGGGGGATTAAGAATCAAGAAAATTAAGAGCTATACCAATGATAATAAGCTTGCTTTCACTAACTCGTATTACTATTTTGCAGAGTTTAATCCGGAAGATAAAGAACGTGGTTATGAGTCTGGTATAGCTGGCTTTACTCCTCAATATCTATGGGAAGTACCTGAAGGAGCCGCTAGTAAAAAGATCAAATATTTAACATCAGGGGGGACAAGCCAAACCTTTTTCAATTTATCAGAGTCTTCTCATATCGGCTATTCGACAGTTACCGAATGTAAAGAAGATATTTATGGTAATATTGAAGGATATACTACATACAATTATACAAACTATGGACCCGGATATTTTGATATGCCTGCTTTAGCTTCTGTTTATTCACAGAGCTTATCCCCATTTACCCCTTTTGCGTCAAATGGAAAAAAAAGAGGACAACTTCTATCTAAAAATGTTTATGACAAGAATAATAACCTTAAAGAGGAAATAGTTTATATATACGAGAAACAAAGCAATGAAAAAATTCGATTTATTGACCTCCAAAAAGTTGGTCCACCTAATGTGGAGAGAATATTTGGAGGTAGTAATGAGCTGGATATATTTGATTACAGAGTTTCGTCAGAAGTAAGAAGCCTCTACGAAAATTCTCAAGTTGTAAAACAGAGTACAACTTATCAATATGATAATAAAAAGCAACTAAAGGAAAGAAAAATAGAGAACAGTTTGGGCAAAGAATATATCCTTACCTATAAATACCCTTACAATTTCTCAGAACCGATCTATCAAAATATGGTTTTGAAAAACATGCTCTCTCCCGTGATAGAAAAGATCACAACATATAATAATAAAGAAACGGAAAGGGTAAAAACAAGCTATTTCTCGAACCCAATTAAGACCTACGGCTATATTGTGCCGGAGAAAGTCCAGACTTCTCTATCGGGAGCCGTTAATTTACGGACAAATATAACGTATGATCAATATGATAAGCAGGGAAATTTAAGCCAGTACACCGAAATGGATGGGACTAAAGTATCTTATCTCTGGGGTTATAAAGGACAATACCCTATCGCAGAAATCAAGAATGCTACCTATGAACAGGTAAGCTCGGCTTTAAAAGTTACTCCCGAAACCCTTTCATCAGCAGCTGAGCCTAATATGGATTTAGTCAATGCTTTGAGAGAAGAACTCCCGCGAGCACAAGTCACAGCCTATACTTATTCGCCGTTGATAGGTATCAAATCAGTTACTGACCCCAAAGGTTTAACTACCAAATACGCTTATGACCGGGAAGGAAGACTCGGTACGATTCTTTTAGCAGAAGACGGTCGTGATAAAATTATCAAAGATTACGGATACGACATGCCCGGTTATACACATCTTCGAAACCCGGATTATGTAGACCCCAAACCCGAACCCGTAGAATTAACCCCTGACCCTTATACAAAAGGCAAGACCAGCTTGATATTCCTGAATATCGAAGCAACAGGAAATGGCTCATATGGAACAAAAGGTTGGAATTATGATACTCAGACCATAAAATTTTGTAATGTAATTCAAAAAAGCTATAAAACCATTGAAATTGGTGAATACATTTGGACAACAGAAAACATAAGACTAAAATATACCGACCGCCCAAATTCAATCTCTTTGAATTGGATTAATTTCACCCAAGCCGATATTGACAAATTATCAGTAGTCTATTTAGGAGGAAAGGATATTCCATTGGATGAATTCGAACAGGTATACGGTACATGGGTTACTCTTGATGATGATGCCCTGATGTATAGAAATATTACTTGGGGAACACGAGATGTAGAAGGTGGATTATTTCTTAAAGGCTGGAGCTTACCTACTAAAGAAGATATCTGGCAGTTATATGGACAAGCGCCACGTACTACCGATAACCTGTATAATGACATTAAAGACTTCCTTTTTGCCTCTTCATCCGATTTCAATTTCTCATGGACACAAGGACTCTTTAAAAACAAGAATACATCCGGTCTTACCCTTACCCCACTGGGTATGAGAGAATCCTACAATGGAGGAGCTATCTATGGCTTTGGTCAGGTAACCAGCCTTCAAACCAGTACATGGAAAGGCATTGAAACCCTCTCAGGCCAAAGTGGGCTGATCAGTAATAACAACAGCTATCACTTTACCCAGGCACGTCACCGAAGGCCTATGACTGATCAGGAACTCGGATACAAGATGTACATAGATGCAGCTAACGATCAGGTACTGATGTTACCATACGATCAGGTATCTACACTACCGGAACTACCTAAAGGACTGGAACGCGGAGTAGCTCTACGCTATGCTAACAGAAAGGCTATGAAAGTAGTTAAGAAGTGGTCTGAGATACAAGCGGAAGCGGCTATGATTAGCAGTAAAATAACAAAGAGCTCTTGATTATTTTAAGAAAAAAGAATACAAAACATTATATCCTGTTGATCACAAAAACTATCAGCAGGATATTCCAAACAAACAATAAACATAACAAACAATAGCTTATGAAACGATTACTTTTTGGTATAAGCTTACTTATATATACAATTACAGGACTACATGCCCAGAGCAGTACGGGTGGTGTAGAGGTATCCCCGCGCGTAGCGACCCTAGGAGGACTAAATTTTACCGAAGGAGTTCCGTCTATCCGAACAATTATTCCCTTGTCTGAAACAGCTTACTATTGGGAACCGGTTGCAGGCTTTCATATGGACGAGATCATGGATGAGATCCAATACTTCGATGGCTTGGGACGTCCCATGCAAATAGTACAGAGGGCAATGAGTCCGGAGTCATATGTTCCCTTTGAAGGAGCCGGATTTCGGGAGCAAAAAGCTCTGGTCATCCACCAGGAGTATGATGCATTCGGACGAAAAAGCACCGGCTGGCTGCCCACAGTCTCGAGTTATGCCGGAGCTTTAATACCTCTGGATATACTTAAAGAAAATGCAAAAAATCAGTATCAGGACTCCGCCTACAGCCGTCCTGTATACGAAGCATCACCGCTGAGTCGTGTTACAGAACAATACGGACCCGGTAAAAGATGGTACAATAGCGGTAAATCCGTTAAGACCGAATACCTGACCAATAAAGGAACAGCGGGAGAGCTCTCGTGCATTTGGTTTGAAGTAGACGGACGAGGTATGAATACTACTCTGAATAAAAAAGGATATTACAGCGATGCCCAGCTTTTAGTAACTAAGATAACTACTGAAGAGGCGAGTGTATCCTATGAATTCAAAGATAAGTTGGGACAAGTACTTCTTACCCGTCAGATAAATGACAAGGCCGAATATTTGGATACCTATTATGTCTATGACGACTATAGTAATCTTTGTTTTGTAGTACCACCCATTACATCTGAAATAGCAACGAAAGGAAACTTGTCTTCGGAGAATCTTGATTTATACGGTTACCAGTATAAATATGATGATTATAAGCGTTGTATACAGAAGAAACTACCTGGGGCGAAACACATCAGCTACATATATGACAAAGCCGACCGTCTTATTTTTACGCAGGATGGAGAGCAAAGAACTGACAACGAATGGCTGTTTAGCTTGTCTGATACCTTTGGCAGGAGTGTACTGACCGGAATATGTAAAAACGCCGATATTACCCATGAGAAATACCAGGACCTGTTAGTCGAAGCAGAAGCCAAAGACGGTGGAACATACAACGGGTACAACCTGCTTGTTAACGGAGAGAAAACGAGCCTTACTGGAGTAAAGCTATTAACAGTCAATTACTATGACAATTACAATTTCTTGGGAAAATATACCATCCCTAACTGGCAATTTACACCCAAAGACGGATATGGAGTCCGCTTTACAGGAGATAAAGGCTATGAAACCAAAGGTTTGCTTACCGGAGCATCCGTAGCCGTGCTGGATGTGGACGGATCGGATACTTTCCTACACAGTGTATCCTACTATGATAACAGGGGAAGGGTAGTGCAGACCATTGCCGGTAATCATCTTGAAGGAGAAGACAAAAACTGGTTTGCATACACTTATACAGATTGGGTAAGCCAACTATACCATGAGCATACGGCCAAAGGCAAAGATACCCAAACCGAGCTGTACACCCATACATACGACCGAACTGGAAGATTAACCCAAACAGATTATAAACTCAATGACCTGTCACCCATTGTACTGGCCGAAAACAAATACAATAAGCTGGGGCAATTGGAATCGAGTACTCCGGCAGGTGCTTCTAATCTGAAAACTGCCTATAAATACAACATTCGTTCGTGGACGGAGGCCATAACCAATAATCATTTCAAGCAAGAGCTGGATTATGACTTTTCCGGTAATATCCACAAAATGGCTTGGGAGCAAAATGCAAGAAACAGGTCATATACTTTTGAATACGATAAAATCTCTCGTCTGACAGGAGCAGTTTATAAAGGAGCAGCAAATGAAGACTTTTCGACTAGTTATATATACGATGCACACGGTAATATCCAATTCCTCAAAAGAAACGGTCTCAAAGACGATCAAAGGCCCGGACTGATTGATGACCTGGAATTCAAGTATATCGGTAACCAGATGAGAAGCGTAAAAGACCATGCGGATCCCGTGATGGCAAGTGCCTCGGCTGACATCAAAAATTACTCTGATCTTGACACCGAGTTCCTGTATAACGCCAATGGAGCCATGAAGCAGGACTTGAACAAAGGCATACAGGATATAGCCTATAACTATCTGAATTTGCCTAATGAGCTGTTCATAGAAAATGACAATATAAAAGCAAAGAATACCTATACTTATACTGCAGACGGTAGCAAGCTAAAAGTAGTTCATGAGTCCGATCCCAAGCAAAAAGAAGCACCTGTAAGCGGTACAACAGGAGCTAATGGAGAATACAGCCAAATTCATACTATGGACTATGTAGGTAATATGATTTACGAGGAAGGCAGCTTAAAAAGAATATTATTATCGAACGGATATTATGATAATGAAGATAAAAAATTCTATTTTTACATTAGTGATCATTTGGGTAACAACCGGATAGTAGCCGATGCTTCAGGGACTGTTATCCAGAGCAATCAGTATTATCCTTTCGGGATGGCGTTCGCCGAAAGTACTACTGCCGAGCAAAGCAGTCAGCCTTACAAGTATAATGGAAAAGAACTCGATGATACTCATGGATTGAACTGGTATGATTATAGCACCAGATTTTATGATCCGGGATATATTACGACACCAACTCCAGACGCACATTCTGAGAATTATTATAACTGGTCGCCCTATGTATATGTGGGCAATAATCCGATGAAATATATTGATCCTTTGGGTACAGACACAACTCATTTTGAGTTTAATACGGGAAGGATTCAAGCTGTAAACCCGGGAGGGGAACATGTCATGTCCACGATCTTACCTGAGGTAACTGTAAAAGGACAGAACCCTTGGAGGTATGGAGAGGAAGGTGGAGTTTATAAGCTATCAAACAAAGATAGAGGTATAACTCTAACATTAGGAGAAAAACCTCTGAATATGGTAAATATCGAATTTGATATTTTACTTATGGGGCGCTTATTTGTAAATGCGGTTTCAAGTGTAGCTGCCTCTGCTGTTGCCGAAAATACAGTACAAAAGGGTAGTATAGAGATTACTAAAAAAACTTTTGGACACACATTTGAGCGCCATGGAGAAAGTGCGACAAACTTTTTATTGAAAAGGGCTGAAGGCTCAGGAATGGCACAAGGGCAATTCTTAAATAATCAGAAAGCTGCCGAGTTTATTTTAGATAATGTTGGAAAGACTGCAAATGGAGCTGTAAATATACCTATACCTAAAGGATTCCCTGCAAGAGTAATCATGCCTGATGGAGCCTTCCAATCAGCTACACATATCCGTCTTATTCCTGGAGGTTCAGGAGTTAAAACTGCTTATCCACTAATCCCATAATTATTATGAACATAATTTTAAGAAAAGAAGCAATTGAATATATTAATAAAATATTTTCATTCCAGTATATGGGCATAGAACAAGATTGGGAGTTAGAAATGGCAAATTCTAGTAGAATAAATGAATTTATATCATTTTATGTGAATACTGAATTATCTGTAGACAGGAAAAGGGCTTTAATGGCTCTTATCCTTGCCTCTTATGATGATCTATTAAATGAAATAAATCTAGATACTTATATCGGTAAAATATGGAGTGAAATTAAACATATTCTAGAGTCTGAAAAAAATATATTTGGCGATCTAATTACTTATTGGAGTTGTGAGGGAGAAATTAATCCTGATAATTATTTTAAATTAACTCCATTTATAAGAAAAATATTAAAACCGTAATTTATATGGAGCTAAAGTATAAATCTTCCATCTTATTATCCATTTTTAGACGTAAGGGTGGTGAGGGCGCATTAACAAAGATCATAAATAGCAATAATAAGTTTAATTATTCAGTTTTAGAAGAAGAAGAGCAAGCTCTTATTCTTTATGAACACGATAGAGAAAATTGGCTATTATTGACAAATAATAGAATTCTTGAAAAAAAAGAAAAGAGATTACTATCAATATATTATTGCAACTTATTGACTGTGAGACCTGCTATTGAATATGAATTCAGGTTGGGGGTAATGAATAAAGAGGAGTTCACATATCTTTATGTAGAAAACTATAAATATGATGGCTATATATTAAAAGTGGAGCAAGGACAAC
Organism: Dysgonomonas sp. HDW5B; assembly: GCF_011299335.1. Lineage (GTDB taxonomy): Bacteria > Bacteroidota > Bacteroidia > Bacteroidales > Dysgonomonadaceae > Dysgonomonas_A. Next base: position 1,917,904 of record NZ_CP049858.1, on the reverse strand, counting down.
CTTATCAAGGAATATATCAAGTTTTACATTATATAATGTCTGTAAATAAACCCTGCAAATCTTAATGGAATGTAGTCTTAATTGATTTTTTATCAATTAAGACTACAAAATTATAACATCGAATATATCTTCACATGCAAGCCGATCTCCTTTTTATCAATTAGAGAGAAATATACTTCAACAATGAAATTACCCAACAACTTTAATTCCTAGATAATTATGATAAAAAAAGAGTTTGATTTTATTGCTAAAGAACAATTTAAGTTTCTTCAGCTAGAATATGGTTTCAAGTTACTCAATTGTGAAAAAGAAGATTGGGGATATGAATTAATTTATCAAAATATTACAACTGGAGTTAAAATAACTTATGAGTTTAGTGAAGCTTATATTTTTATTATGTTGTATCAACTTGTAGATGGTAATATCAAAGAGAATCCTAGGAACATTGAAAATGATACCAAACTTTTAGGCTTTGGACTTGACGATCTCATAAATCTTCGTAGCCCGCAAGATTTAATTAAACCTGCTTATGAATATGGAGAAGCTTCTATATATTATAATAAACACGACGGATTACTTCTTTACGTTTCTGCTTTTGCAGACAATTTAAAAAAATATGCTAAAGATATTCTTAGTGGAGATTTTGCAGTTTTTCCGCAACTTGATCAGATTGTCAAAGAGCGAGTTGAAAAATATAAACAATAGAGTCGGGCTAGCTCTTCCTCCTCGTTGGAATAGCATGTAAAAAACATTTCAGTTTCAGATAGCTTCAGGAAGTCAGTATATATTTGGAAGAACGGCGTCTCAAGGAGGAATATATACTGGTGGCAACTATCAATATACATCAATAATTAAAGCAACTTAATTAAATGAATATGACTGAGGAGCTTTTTATAGAATAGAAGAACGAATTAGTTAGTTTATAATAAATTATCTAAATGACGCTTATTTAAGTGAGCAAGATAGATTCTCTCTAAACAAGATGTTAGAAATATTAAACCGATGTTCACTTGAAACTAGATTACAAAAAAAGGATTATTATCATATACTATTATTGATAGTTAAGAATTAAGTCATTCCTTAGGAGAGAAGCTTATGTAAAATTAGGTTATTATATATCTAATTCCATAATAAAGAAGACTCCTATCTTTTCTGTTGAATAGGTGGGAGTTTTTGATTAATATTATTAGCTGTCAAATCGTGACTTTTACATATTAGCGTTTATGCCAAGGACTAAATGTAGTATGTACATTTATATCGGCGATATATGTTGTATAAAAATAGGGTATACCCTAAAATAGCATACTAAAATCTACCTGTTTAAACAACTTCGAGGTGTATATTTTTGATACTCTAAAAATATACTTTATACTCGTGCAATTTATCAGATTTTCTAAAAGCTCAATGAACAAAGTCAAGTATCTTCGGGTTTCAACTGAAGAACAAAAAAAATTAAGGTAGCACATAAATTCAAAAGAATTTTCAGTATATATTGACAAAACTTCCGGAACGATTCAGTTTATCCTCTGAGCAAGTAATGTCGTCAATAAAAAAACGGTCTAATTGAACATCAAAACAATAACTCATTAATTATCCTCTAGCATGGATTTTATCTCTGCTTCTATCTTCGGATATTCATCGGTATGCTTATACAGTATTTGTCTTAATTCGTCGTATTTATGGCCATAAAATTGAATCTCCGCCTGGTCTTTCTTATGTCTTCTCCAGACCAACAAGAAAAATACCAGTAGAATACAAAAAGCACTAATGGCAAGTATTAGAATGAAAAGAGCATCAGCTCTGAATGCCTGGGCTTCCCTATCCATCTGTCCCAGATAGAAATTCTTGTCCGCCTCCAATAAAGCAGGAGCATCCCTTTGCTTGTCTATCTTTCCTTGGGTAGCTTTCTCCAGTTTACTATACTCCAGAGCTTTTTTGTAATCCCCAATTTGCTCAAAATAATCAGTCAGAGCAGAAGACATTCCTTTAACCGTATATGTATTGGATACTTCGGGTAAAGCGGATATTATTAAATCTGCATATTTCTTAGCTGATTTTAAATCATTTTTTTTATTATAACTATGAAGTAAAAAAATATACATTTTGTTCTTCTCTGATTCATCACTGACATTCATAGCTAAGGCAGAGCGAAAATTATCAATGGCTTTGTCGTATTGCCCCATTCCATAAGACACTACACCTAAATTTTGTAAAGAGAAACTTATATTCCTATCATCGTTGACCTGAGTTGCTTTCTCTAAAGCTTTGTTGAAATAGAAATAGGCACTATCAAGTTTATTATAATCTTCGTATGCTCTACCGATATTAGTAAGTATTTTTAATTTTCTTTGATCTATATTCTCTACTTTATCATAATGCAACAAGGCTTTTTGATAATTAACGATCGCACTCTCCAGAAGCTCTTGTTCAAAATAGATATATCCAATATTATTCAAACTCTTACCCGCTAATAAATCGTTATTTGATCTATTAGAAGCATTCACAGCAAACATATAGGATTCTAAAGCTTTGGGGAAATTACTGATTTCATCGTATAATTGGGCTGTATAATAATTAGCAAGAACTGTGTATTCTAAATCTTCGTTTTTATTAAAATATCGCTGAGCTTCAAAAATTAAAGTGTCTTTAGTTATATCGGCTTTAGTCTCATATTTTGCCCCAACAGAAGTTACTATATATTTCATATAGCTTTCCTTGTCCATCTTCTCTGGATTTTCGATAGAAACAAGCAAATTAAGAGCAATCTCCGGTTTATTATCAGCTAGTTTATTCTGGGCTTCTTGCAAAAGCTTTTCATATGTGTTATATTTTTGGCAAGAGAATAATAAAATACCTGTCAACAGACAGAATAAATATTTAAGAAGTATTTTCATTTAGTAAAGTTTGAAGTGTGAGAATAAAGCTGCCGAGACCAAGTTATCCATCAACTCTTAAGGTAGTATCAGCAAGAAAGGTCTTTTCATTGTCTTTCGGGGTTGTGTTTGTAGCTGACTTTGTGATCGTATTGGCATCTTCTTTACCACCGCCACCTGTTCCTGTCCTATCCATATCATCTTTTTCGCAGGAAGTCAATGACAATAATGTAATACAGCTAATTATAAATAGTAAAGTTTTCATTGTAAGTGTGCTTTAAAATGTGAGTTCTAAAAATAGTATAATAATCAATACCTTACTTAACTTCTTCTGATTTTATGTGCATTTATATAAAAGGTTAGATTATGATTATATTTTATACAGATAAAAAAGATCATGAATAATACATTGCTTTGATACATGATCTTACCCTCTGGCATAACTAAGCCCACCGATCAGTCAGATCGGTGGGCTTAGTTTATCTTTGTATTTAGTGAATAGTAAAAGTATATCTGCCGGGAAGCTAAAAATTACAGAGCAGCAAAATTTTTATTGAAGAAGTTCTTATTTTTTTGTCAGTATTTTGTTGACCATTCAAAAAACAAGAGTCGTTTATCGTTATCACGTGTTTTTCGTTAATACAGTTTGAAAGCCGATTTATACACAAAGTATTTTACTTAACGGGTTGTATACTTTTCAAGTATATTATACAATAGCCGCCTATTCTCAGTTTATTTTGATAGGCATATTCCTCTATTCTTCGTAGCTATCTTCTCTTGAGATTCTCAGGTGATTGAGTATTTCTTGTTATTTCTTTTTTCTTCGACGGATTTTGCGGGTTTTGTCCATTTGGTTATGCTTTCTCTTACGTTTGTTTCTCCTGAAAATTTAAGGAAGCTTTATTTTATTTTTTCATTCTAATAGTTTTACTAAATCTTTTTTCATGTCTTCATCTATATCTCTGTAACGAGCAAAAGCTTTACTTCCTTCTTTGTGTCCAGATAATGACCCTACAAGATTAGGATCTTTTACTTGTTTATATAGATTCCCGACAAATGTACGCCTAGCTAGATGGGATGAAGCGACTTCGTTTAATGCTCTTACTTCTGGTTCACTTGTCACTGGATTAATGACTGTAACTGATCGTGTAAGTTCAGCTTTTAGAAACATCCCCTTGATTGCATCATTGTATTTTTGTTCTGAAATAAAAGGAAACAAAAATTTATCCGCTCTGTTTTCATACTTACTCAATATCTCTAAGGTGTTCCATACACATCAGGCTTAGATTCATAGTTCTTGAGTGGTCGATTGAGTGTAATATCATTATCAAAACACCAATTGAAGAAAGCCCTTAAAGCATTAAACAAAGCATTGATAGTATTGATGCCCCTATGTTGAGGTCTCCTCATTTTCCTACTACCTCCAATAATTGCAGGAAAACTTTCATAGATTTCTTTGAATTCATCAAAAAGACTGTTCTCATTTACCAGAAAGCTCTCCAAGTCTGAGATATCATCGCTATCAATAGTATCTACATCTAAAGTGAAATTTTTGTCAGCAGTTTCGATAACAAATAATGCAAAACGTTGTAATGCTCTTTTGAGAACTAGATAGTTCTTTTCTCTCACATCTGATAGTTTGCGTTTTTGCAGGAACTCATCAAACAGAGTAAAAAATATCTTATTCCTACTTATTTCTTTTTGTGATAAGTATTTCTCTGGATAATTGTATCTGCTGACTATTTGTTTCAGCCAGTCCTTTGATACGGATTCTTTATCTAGATCGTTGAATGATTTTTGGATTAGGCTTGATATCTCTCCTAATTTCTCTCCTAAATTAGCGAGATAATCTTTTAAGACTTTTTTATCAGGGCTTAATATTCTAAATTTTTGAATAATTATTTGTCTCAAAACTCTTCGTCAATAAATATATTTGATTTCGTACGCTGGTTAATACGCCCGTGAGTGAATCGTATAAGGATTTCGCTTTCATTATTTGTATTTTCCTTAGTAGATAAGAAATAATAAAAGGCTTTATTTTAGGCGACATTTTGGCGAATTAGTTGGAAGCAAGCGAAAATAAATGAAATTTAAATAAATGGAAAAATAGAACTTATCCTGTATATTAGATAGTTATATCAACTTATCAATCACTATATTTCGTCAAATTTCACAATAGCACTCCCGCTCCGAGTACTAAGAAAAACTCTAATCATTGATTCATCAATCGGTTAGAGTTTTTTTCTTTTAGTGAGCTGCACAACAAATAGTAAAAAAGACTATTAATTCTCTGATCTACATTTCTGCAAATTTATTAAAGAATGAATCATCCGATAAACCTACCAACTCTACCACCAGAAATTTATCTTTGAGCTTCAATAGTATACGTAAAACTGTCAGCCCTATAGTAACCCACATTGTATTCAATTGGCACATCATTTACATCATACACAAATCGTTTACGTATAAGTATAGGATCATGTGGCTTAATGTCCAATTTCTCTGAAATAAAGTCATTTGCCAGCGATGCCGAAATCTCTTCTTTTGAAGTTTTCACTATAATATTAAGGTCTTTTTCGAGCAACTCGTATAATGGGCGATTAAAATTACAATCACTATCTAATGATATCTGAGGACTAAAGTAAGAGATAAAATACACAAAAGGATACTCCTGATTTCCTCTTACACGCTCTAGCGTCAGGCACCTTTCGTTAGCTTCAATATTAAAAAAGTTAGCAATTTCGTCTGTAGCCTTTTTATAACTCAGATGCAGCTCAAAATTCCGAACCTCTATTCCCAACATTTTCATCTCTTGAGAAAAACTGAGCCAATTTTTTATACCACTTGCAACACCCTTACGCACAACTTTAGTTCCATATCCTTTTTTACGAGAAAGCGAACCTTCAAAAACGAGTTTGTTAATAGCTTGCCTTAATGTATTTCTAGAAATTTTTAATTGTTCGGACAATGTCACTTCATTAGGTAACAACTTTCCATTTTTATAATCTTCTTGTTCGATCATCTTTCGAAGAAGCTCTTCTGCTTGCTGATGGAGTGGTATTGAGCTTTTATGGTTAATTTCTAGTTTCATTAGCTTTGTGAATTTAGACTTCAAAGTTAATAAATAAAAAAAGATTACAAAAAATATCCGACAAATAAAAAAAATCATACATTTGCACATATAAAGAATGTTCATACATTCATTTGTTGTGAAATTTTATTTATGAAGAAAATGAAAAAATCTAATTATGAAAAATTCCCATCGACTAAGGTGGATGGCACACTAATTAATGGATGGCACGATATCCTAAGCAAATTAAAGGAGTTGACAAAGACTTACTCTACAATAGCTATTGAATTATATTCAGGCGTAATAGAAGAAGAAATTATCTCTCAAGTTACTAAAATCGCTCCGGGGCTATTATACAATACCAGAGAGATATTTAAGTCAGAATCTGAAATCTCAAAAATGACAGAGCGGTTCATGACAAAGGATATTCTGTTTGGATATGTAACCAACTTATCACTGATTGATTACTTTGATAAAGAGAAACTTGAAAAAGCTAAACTCGAAATTAACAAATACAACGGTTCGGTTATTGTTATTGGCAGTGGCTCTTCATTAGTTGTTCCCGAATCGGCATGTATTATTTATATAGATATGGCTCGCTGGGAAATAATCCAAAGATTTCGCCGTCAGGAAGTGTATGGATTGGGAATTGATGACAGTAAAGAACCTGTTTCCATACAATACAAACGAGGTTATTTCAATGACTGGAAAATATTGGATCGTCACAAGGACTCACTTTTCCAGAAAGTATCTTACTGGATAGATACACATATTCAGGAAAATCCTAAAATGATAGATAAGAATACCTTCCTTAAGGGTATTCAAAAAACGATTGAAGGACCTTTCCGCGTAGTACCTTTCTTTGACCCTGCACCATGGGGAGGACAATGGATGAAAGAAGTATTTAATTTAGATAAGGATAGAGTCAATTTCGGCTGGTGCTTCGATTGCGTCCCTGAAGAAAACAGCTTACTGCTGGATGTAAATGGAACAACATTCGAGATGCCTTCTATAAATCTGATCCTATTAAAAAGTCGTGAATTATTGGGAGAACCTGTTGAGGCACGGTTTGGAAAAGAATTTCCCATAAGGTTCGACTTCCTTGATACCATTGGTGGTGGCAATCTCAGCCTTCAAGTACACCCTACAGTACAATTCATCCGCGATAGTTTCGGTATGTTTTATACTCAGGACGAAAGCTATTACATGATGGATGTAAAAGAGGGAGCAACAGTATATCTCGGTCTGAAAAACGGCATCGACAAAGATGAAATGACTGGCGATCTTCAAAAGGCTGAACGTGGAGAGATTATATTCGATGCCGATAAATATGTAAATAAAATTCCGGCAAAAAAACATGACCACTTTCTAATCCCCGGAGGAACGATCCATTGTTCGGGTTCGGAGAGTGTAGTTCTAGAAATCAGCTCGACTCCTAATTTATTCACATTCAAACTATGGGACTGGGAGCGCTTAGGACTTGACGGCAAACCTCGTCCGATAAACATTGAGAGAGGAAAAGAGGTTATCGACTGGAGCCGAGACACCGATTATACACATAAAAATCTGATTAATACCTTCTCGGTTGTAGCGGAAGGAGATGGTTGGATAGAAGAAAAAACAGGCCTGCATCCCAATGAATTTATCGAAACACGCAGACATCGTTTCAGCACTAAAGTAGTGCACAATACAAATAACAGTGTGAATGTGCTGAACCTGATCGAAGGCGAAGAGGTAATTGTGGAAAGTCCCGATAATAAATTCGAACCATTTGTGGTTCATTATGCCGAAACCTTTATTATTCCTGCATCAATCGGACAGTATTCTATTTCTCCTTATGGTAAATCCAAGGGACAAGAATGCATAACCATCAAAGCAAATGTACGGTTCTGAAACTAGAATTATCTAATACTATGAAAAACAAATCCAATAATTTAAAAGTATTCATTCCTGTCATATTAAGCTTCTTTGTGATGGGAATTGTAGATGTCGTAGGGGTTTCTACAAATTACATTAGAAAAGACTTCTCGTTAGATGACTTTGCTGCAAGTATGATTCCGATGATGGTTTTCCTTTGGTTTGCTATATTTTCTATTCCTACCGGAATATTAATGAACCGCATAGGGCGTAAAAAAACAGTACTCATTGCAATTGCAATATCACTATTATCATTATTGTTACCTTATTTATTTTATGATTTTTATGTTGTAATTATCGCTTTCGCTCTTTTAGGAATAGGTAATACTATATTACAAGTATCACTCAATCCTTTAGTCGCAAGCATTGTGAATGGCGAAAAACTGGCAAGCACACTCACATTCGGTCAGTTTGTAAAAGCGATAGCATCGTTTGTCGGTCCTATCATTGCAAGTATTGCAGCCAAACAGTATGGCGATTGGCGTTTAATATTTATAGTCTTTGTAGCTGTTTCACTCATTGCTTTTATCTGGCTGTATCTAATCCCAATTAAGGCTGATGAAGAAAAAGAAACTACCGGCCAAACAACTTTCTCTTCAACCCTCACCCTATTGAAGGATAATTTGATATTACAACTTTTTTTAGGAATTGTATTCATTGTAGGGATAGATGTTTGTATGAATACAAATACTCCCCAACTGCTGATACAACGTCTAGGCATGGCCACAGACGATGCAGCTTTAGGATCCAGCTTATACTTTGCAGCCAGAACACTTGGTGCGTTTTTAGGCTCTTTTATATTGATGAAGTGTAAGCCTTCTGTTTTTTTGAGAATAAATATGATAGTTGCGATTATAGCCTTTGCCATAATATTGTTTGCAGCTGAGCAATGGCTGATATTCTCAGCAGTAATACTCGTGGGGTTTACATGCGCAAACGTATTCTCTATAATATTCTCCGTTGCACTTCAGTACAAACCTCAGCAAACAAACGAAATTTCATCTCTCATGATAATGGGAGTAGCAGGTGGTGCGATAATAACACCTATTGCCGGATTACTATCGAAAAATATGGGCTTGGCAGCCGGTTTTGGGTTGCTTCTACTTTGTGTGATTTACATTCTTTTATTATCCCTGAAATTCTCTAAAAAATAAAGATATGTATGATAACGACAAACGTATAGTACTAACCCTGGATGCGGGAGGGACAAATTTTGTATTCTCTGCCATCCAAGGATATAAAGAAATTGTAGAACCTCTGACCTTGCCTGCTATTGCCGATAATCTCGATGAATGCCTGAACAGAATAGCTGAAGGCTTTGATAAAATAAAAAAATCTTTGCCAACCAATCCCCACGCAATCAGTTTTGCTTTTCCCGGTCCTGCCGACTACAAAAACGGAATCATTGGCGACTTGCCCAATCTTAAAGCCTTTCGGGGAGGTGTTGCTCTAGGATCATTCTTACAAAAAAAATTCGGCATACCTGTTTACATTAATAATGACGGAAATCTTTTTGCCTATGGAGAAGCATTATATGGAGCATTACCAATGGTTAACCAATGGTTAACCAATGCCAATAATCCCAAACAATATGCAAATTTGCTGGGGATAACTCTAGGCACAGGATTTGGAGCAGGGGTAGTAATAGATAAAGCCTTACTTGTTGGCGACAATGGTTCCGGAGGAGATTTATGGTGCTTAAGAAACAAGAAATATACAGATCTGATTGTTGAAGAAAGTGTAAGCATCAGAGCAGTGAAAAGAGTATATGGAGAATTGGCGGGCACGGACGCTTCTGATTTAACGCCTAAAGACATATTCGATATTGCAGAAGGCAAACAAGCAGGCAACAAAGAGGCAGCTATAGCCAGTTTCGAAGAATTAGGAGAGATGACAGGCGATGCATTGGCCGGTGCATTGACTATGGTCGACGGATTGTTAGTTATAGGAGGAGGACTAACTGGCGCATCGAAATACATTTTACCTGCTATAATCAAAGAATTGAGGCAAAAAACGACAATGCTGAACGGGGCCGTCTTTCCCCGTATGGAAATGGATATTTATAATCTGATGGACTCATCTGAAAAAGAGGCTTTCCTGAAAAACAAATCGTGCAAAGTAAAAGTCCCTTTAAGTGATGAGTATGTAAACTATGACAACAAAAAACAAACAGGAGTTCTTATCACTCAAATAGGAACAAATCGGGCAGTCATGTATGGAGCATATGCATTCGCATTGCAACAGTTAGACAAAGAGTAACTTTAAAATAACAAATCTATGAAAAGTAAAACATTAAGCATGCTCATTTTATCATGTTTCAGTTTTATATTACTGAATACCTCATGCAATAATAATGATGAACATGATGCACAACTGCTGATTCTTAGTACAACTAAGGTTACGGCTAAAATAAATGAAGAGTTCTCTGTTGATATTACTCTCAGCAACAAAGAGAGCTTTCATAACATACTAGTAGAAAAAACAATCAGCGGAAAAAAAATAGAATCATATCACAAAACCTTAAATGTTGCAGAGATGCAATTTCCTTACACCTTCAAAGAAGAAGTCGTTCCCGAAGATGAAACAGGTGTTGTTGTATATTCTTTTTATGGCATGACAGCAAGTGGTTCGCAGCTAGATGCTTCGGATGTAATTGTCAGCGTAAACATTACTCAATTGTATCGCTTATTAAAATATGATTGGAAACTGGCTTCTCAAATTATTCAAAAAGAAGAATATGCAGAAGCGTATATGAAAGATGATGTATATCGGTTTAATGAAGATTGGAGTTGGGAACTAGATTGGGGAACCACTTTATCAGCTTCTGCCCTTGAGACTCTTGACTCTTATTGCGGATGGAAAATGATCGGAACAGACGAGAAAATAGACTCGATTTATATGATCAAGTACAACATTTTTAGTCCGGCAAATGCAGTCGTTACTAAATATAAAGTAATGAGCCTGCAAGATGAAGAACTTATCCTGGAGAGCCGTCAAGACTTATCTTTCTTACCGGGATTCAGTAATCAGGAGCCTATTCAAGAGACATATATTGCTGAACCTAAATCGGCTGATTTTAAACCTTACAGAGGGTCAGATCCCAACAGTTACAAAGTAGAAGCTTGTAAACCGGGGACATATTAATTAAAAAACAGAGAAACCATGAAAAACAATCAATTATTTAAAAATATCAAGTTTCTGTTCTTACTATTTGCCATCTTATTATCATCTAATACAACCATCATCGCACAAGATAAAACTGTAAATATAAGCGGCGTTATAGTTGATACAGATGGTGAGGCAATTATAGGAGCTTCTATATCGGTGCTAAATACCAGAGAAGGTACAGTGAGTGATATAGATGGCAACTTCAAAATAAACACACAAATAGGAAAGACTTTACAGATTTCCTATATCGGATATAAATCAGTAGAGCAAAAAATAATATCATCTGCACCGCTTAAAATTGTGATGGAGGGGGATATTAACGAAGTAGATGAAATTGTAGTTATAGGCTATGGTGTACAAAAAAGAAGCGACTTAACGGCTTCTATCTCGAGTGTTAAATCGGGTGAATTAGCCAGCACATCCACAACATCCTTAGATCAGGGGCTTCAAGGAAGAGCTGCCGGTGTAGTAGTATTGAATACTTCAGGTCAGCCCGGAGGAGCCACATCCATTCGTATCAGGGGTACAAGCTCTATCAATGGAACCAACGAGCCATTGTATGTAATTGACGGTGTTCCTATTATAAGTGACCCTTATGCTACAAGTGCAGGAGGATTGAAAAATCCGGCTTCGAATCCCTTAACAAGCATCAATCCCAATGATATAGAATCGCTGGAAGTTCTCAAAGATGCCTCCGCAACTTCTATTTATGGGGCACGTGGAGCAAATGGAGTAATCTTGATTACAACTAAACAAGGGAAAAGCGGCAAAGCTAAAGTTGCTCTCAGCATGAGATATATGCTACAGCAGGTAAGCAAAAAAATGGATATGCTGAATTCGGTTCACTTAGCAGAGCTAGCCAACGAAGCTGCTGACAATGATGGAGTAGAACGCAGACCTGTTTTTGCAGACTTGAATAATCTAGCTAAAAGAAATACAAATTGGCAAGACGAAATATTCCGTACCGCCCCTATGCAAAGTTATGATGTTTCGATTTCAGGTGGAGGAGAAACCAATACCTACTTTACTTCGGCTAATATCTTGAAACAAGACGGCATTATTTTAGGATCGAATTATGACAAAGGAACTCTTCGTTTCAACTTCGAGCAAAAATTGGGTAAGTATATAAAAGTTGGATTAAATGCCAATACAACTTACAGCCGATCGAACGGTGTTGTTACCAATTCGGAAGGAGCTTTTGCATCGAGTGTCACCTCATGGGCTTTGGAGATGAATCCGGCTCTTCCCGTAAGAGACAGCAACGGTAGATTTATTTACGAGAATAATACTTCACCAACCTCTAATGTCGGAAATCCTGTACAAGATGCATTGGAAGCAATCAATAAAACAACATCTTTAAAACTTCTGACCAATGCGTATGTAGAAGTAAGACCATTCAAAGACCTGATTCTTAAAAGTTCTTTTGGCATCGACTACTTTAATGTTAAAGATCAGGCATTCGCAGCTAAAGAATTGAAAAGAGCCGAATCGAATAACGGATATGCAAGCATAGCCAACAGAGACGGATATACATGGGTATCTGAAAATACAGCAACTTATCTGAAGTCGTTCGGTAAACATTCGTTCAATGCTTTGGCAGGTATGACAGCTCAGGCATTTACATCCGAATATTCGAATGTGGCTGTTGCCGACTTTGAGGACGGAACACTCGGTTTTCACGATTTAGGTGCAGCAGCATTGAAACAGATGGCAATATCAGGGATATCCGAATGGCAAATGCTTTCGTATCTGGCTCGTATCAATTACAACTACGATAACAGATACCTATTCACGTTAACGGGTCGTATCGATGGTTCATCTAAATTTGGAAAAGACAATAAGTTCGGAACATTTCCATCGGCAGCCGTTGCATGGAGAGCATCGGAAGAAAAATTCATGAAAGACATTACCCTTATAAGCAACCTCAAAGCAAGAGCCAGTTACGGGCTTGTGGGTAATGAGGGGATACCTCCTTACAGTTCTCAGGGATTGTTGTATTCTACTGAAGCATATATCGGAAATTCTCAGATTATAAAAGGAAAAGTTCCTTTCACTCGTTCAAATAAAGATTTGAAGTGGGAGACTACTTCTCAAATGAATTTAGGGTTTGACATTGGGTTCTTTGATGGTCGCATTGCATTCACTGCCGATTACTACCACAAAAACACAAAAGACCTGTTGCTTTACATGCCCGACCTATTGCATAGCGGATACGATATGAGTATGAAAAATGTGGGCAGCATGGAAAATAGTGGTTATGAATTCACACTAAATCTTATTCCTGTTACCAATAAGCATTTTACATGGACATCTGATTTTACGATGGGATTCAATAAGAATAAGATAACCGATTTAGCTAACTCGAAAGAAAATCTGGTAGGAAATCCGGTATTGGGTATCACTTACTGGACAAAAATAACTAAAGGTAAACCCATCGGCACAATTTATGGATATAAGACCGACGGTATTGTTCAAAAAAATGAAGACCCCAGTAAAATTCCATTCTTTCCCGGAAAAACATTGCAAGTTGGCGATCGTAAATATGTAAACCGCAATTCAGACAATGTTTTAAACGAAGATGATTTATTTGAACTGGGCAATGCTAATCCCGATTTTTCTTTTGGGTTTACCAATTCATTCAAATACAACTTACCAAATAGTTCAGCATTAAATCTCTCTGTATTTCTGCAAGGGGTAGTAGGAAACGAAATCGTTAACTTCAATAGATTTGCATTGGAGAGTTTAGACGGATACAAGAACAATTCTACGGCAGTATTAAATCGCTGGACTCCTGACAATCCGACCAATAAATATCCTCGTGCAACTATGAAATCTCATGGAAATGTTCTGTCGGATCATTATGTAGAAGATGGTTCTTACTTGCGTGTTAAGAATGTAAACCTAACCTATGATTTTTCGAGATCTCTAGCTCGCAAATTCTTTATGGAGGCACTATCTGTATATGTGAGCGTTCAAAACATATACACATTTACCAATTATACAGGATATGACCCCGAAGTAAGCCGTTTCTCGAACAATAACCTTTCGATGGGAGCCGATTATGGATCTTATCCGATGGCTAAATCATTCGAATTCGGTGCAAGAATTAACTTTTAAGCTCGCAGAGCTATTTATTGCTTTGTTAAGTATAATAACTAAAGCTTGTTATGCTTATAAAATACATCATTAAATACTTTCAATTACTTAATAGGAAAGAATTATGAAAAAGATACTATTTACAATAGCCTTACTGATAGGCACATTAAGTTCTTGCTCGGGTTTCCTCGACGAAGAACCCAAAGGTAATATCACTACCATCAGTTATTACAAGACCGAGCAGCACGCCATATCGGCAACCAATGCCATCTACGATTTCCTGATTATAGGATATGCTCCCGGTGGATTGTGGGACAGTAATTATGGTGGCGTATTTTACAACGATTATTGGGTATTGCAGGATATGTTTGCAGACAATTCTACAACAAATATGGCGAGTGTCGATTATCAATCGGTAGATTATATGCAAATCGACCAGTATAATCTACCCGTACAACGGTTGTGGCGCGATTTTTACCAAACAATCAAAGCCTGTAATGTTGTATTAGACAAAGTTCCTGCTATAGAAATGAATGAGACTTTGAAAAAACATCTCCTTGCAGAAGCACGATTCTTCAGAGCGATGATGTACTTCGACTTAGTACGTATGTTTGGTGATGTACCTCTACACAAAAAAGATGTGGAGAGCAGCGAAGAAGAAAACATTCCAAGATCTCCGAGAGACGAAGTATATGAGTTTATCATTGCTGATCTGAAAATTGCCGAACAAGATCTTACCTATACAGGCAGAATGGGTGGCGGACACCCCTACCCTTTGTCAGCAAGTGCATTGCTTGCACGTGTTTATCTGACTTATGGAGCTTTGCACAAAGACAATGCATACTTTCAGTTAGCTGTAAAAAAAGCCGATGAGGTTATTCCTAGCTTCCCTATGTTGGGAGAATATGGCGATTTATTTAAAATTGCAAACCGATTCAATTCTGAAATTGTTTACGGAGTCAACTTCAACGGATCTTTGAGTGCAGGTTGGAAAGGCGGTCAGTTTTTGGTACGATTGCTGCCTAAGCTCGATACAAGTAAGGGAGGTCCCGACAATGCACAAGGATGGGAGTCAGCAACTGAAAATTTGTACAATGCATTCGCTAACAACGATAAGCGTAAAGAGGTAACTCTCAGAAAAAATTTCGTATATGATGACGGCTCTACCGAAACTTTCAAACAACCTTATTTCTTTAAATATTGGGATCGTAAGGCTGAACCTAAAGGAAATACTACGGACGCTATATTCCCTGCCATACGTACAGCCGAAATGTATTTGATAAAAGCAGAAGCTTTAAACGAAATAAACCACGCACCCAATGCAGAAGCTTTAGCAGCCATAAAAATGGTACGGGACAGAGCCGGATTGTCGTCAAGCACATTACCTTCAGATTATTCAGGATTCAAGAAAGCTTTACTCAACGAGTATCGTCTTGAGTTTGCAATGGAAGGACGTAGGTGGTTCGATCTTACCCGCATGTGTACATCCGAAGAGTTTATAAATATAATAAAGCAAGCAAAACCGGAAGCTACGCCAAAGAGTATTCACTTTCTGTTCCCGATACCTCAGTATGACAGAGAACTTTCTCATGGAGTACTTACTCAAAACGAAGGTTATTAACACCCGGAAGATGTTATAACAAGAGACTTTCAAATAAGATATGTATTTGAAAGTCTCTTCTGAAACAATAACTTATACAGGCAAGATGAAAGAAAAAATCATACTATCAGTTTCCATATTGCTCATATCAATATCCGTTGCTGCACATCTGAAATTATCGCCTATATTTTCAGATTATATGATTGTACAACGAGATGCCCCTGTAAAAATATACGGAAAAGGTATACCCGAAAACTGTGTAAAAGTCAATTTTGACAGGGTTGATTTTCAGACAAAAGTTGAGCAAGATTCTTCATGGCAAGTAACATTGCCTGCATTTGCTTTAAATAAGAAGTATAACCGATGACAGGGTGTATAACCCTAATATTGCCTATTTTTAATATCTAAAAATCTAAATAAAATAAAGAATGAAACAAGTATATGTATTTGCAATAGCACTGATAGCGTTAGTCGGCTGTAATAGCCCAAAACAAGAAGCAGTAGTTGACACAACTGTTGAAATGGATTCTGTATTCTGCAACAGACTATTACCCGAACTAGGCGGTGGAGTAACCGGAGCCGACGGAGCAATATCGATCGATCTGAAAGACGGCAGGTCGATGTTTATGTGGGGCGACTCATTTTTTGGAGACGTGGTAGATGATGTACGTCAACCGCCTGTAGCATTTATGATGGGTAATGTATTTACAACAATCGATGATAAAGAAATAAAGAATTACTATCAGGGAACAGCTCAAGCTCCCAGATCGTATATAGAGCCCGACTCAACCGGAAATACTCCCACATGGTACTGGCCGGGACATGGTTTTGTGAAAGATGGAGTATTATACCTCTTTATGTCTAAATTCAATAAAGAAGGGGACGGTCCTTTTGGTTTTGCTTACGAACGTTGCGATTATTTTATACTCGATGCCAAGACTTTGAAGGTTTTGACCAAGACAAATTTTCCGGCAGCAAACGAGAATGGTGTACATTACGGGCATGCAGTTTTGGAAGATGGCAAATACATATATGTTTACGGTACGCTTTCTGATAATAAAGCATTTACAGCAGATGTTCATGTGGCACGTTGTATAGTAGAAAACAATGCACTGGCAAATTTCGAATTTTGGGATGGTAGCAACTGGCAATCAGATGCTAAAAAATCACAGAAAATTGCAGGTATAACTCAGGCTGTTTCAGAGCAGTTTAATGTCGTAAAATTACATGATAAATATATTCTGGTAACTCAGGATCGTTTCAAAAACGTAAAGGATATATATTCATTTACGTCGGATAAGCCACAGGGACCTTTTGGTAACGAAAAACTTATCTATACCATAAACGAGCCAAATTATGAAACCGACAGTATGATGACTTACAATACAATGGTACATCCTCAATACATCAAAAACGATAAGGTGTTGATGTGTTATAATGTCAATACATACGATATGGAAAAGGTTTGGGTAAAAGCATCTGTTTACAGACCCCGTTTCTTCTGGATGCCTATCAGCAATATGATAAAAGAATAAAGAGTATAATAAGAGAAAGTAAAAGCCCCGATTTTGAATCAGGGCTTTTTTGTATACGGTAAGGTAACCTTTTGAGGGTTAGAAACAGATTATTGTATTTTATGATTATATTTGAAATACATAATTCGGACAATCAGCCGGTAATTTGATGCTTCCTTGATATAGCCTAGTGGGTAAAATCAGACTTCACCACGTTTTATAAAACTTCTCGCCACGTTGTATCATTGTGATTGTTTTGGCAATACGATCGACTTTAGTTTGTTCTGTTTTAGCTGAATATATCCAATCGACAAAAGCTTTTTTCTCCCCATCGCTATATTTTTCAAACTTTTCTAAAATACTGTCTTCATAATCGAGACACAGAAGCAATTCTTCGGGAATTATCATCGGTATTTTATCTTCGTAAATGATAATATATACCGTATCGCCAGCCTGCTTTTTGATTTTCTTCCTTATGTCTGACTTAACGACTAACATCAAATGACCATTGCCTAGGGGCATTAAACGAACATTGGAGAACTCGTAATCATCTATTTTTCCTTTTACTTTTAACATTCCAAAAGAGGTTTTGGGCATAGGAATTTCGGGTATCTCAACATAAGTCCAGCCACCCTTGCCTTCGAATTTCTGCAATAAGTAATCTTTATCTACCAATGGTTTTTCAGTTTCCATATGTCTAAATTAATGAAAATAGCTGTGCTATCTATTATTTGGCACAGCTATTTTTTACGACATAACTATCTCTGATTATTATGCTTACCAAAGCAATAAAAAGGTATTCGACCTTTATTTCACAGGAATACACAAATCTACCAACCAAAGAGCATCGGGATCTTCCATATCACCTATGCAACTACGATAAAGATCGTAATGGTCTCTAAGGTCATATTCGTATCCTTTTTCGTTAAATGCAGCATATGCTTTTTGCCAGGCATCAGCACATTCTGACATACTGATTTCTACCTGCATCACAAAATATTTTCCACCGCTGATTGTATACTGTTTCATTCCTTCGCCCGGTTCTATTCCCGATAAGTCTTCCAAACAAGCCTCTGAGCGTAAATTCTCTACCGGTGTACTCGACGGGCAATCGTGATAAACTCCTGCGACTTTAGGAGAAGCAGCCCACAGGTTGTTTTCTCCAGCCCATACACATAGTTTCTCAAAAGCGTAACCTAAATCGGAATAGTCACCAATATGAGAAACGGCAATTGTTTTAATCGGTTCTAGATTCTTGATTTCTGTATTATTAATTTTCATAAGTCTAAATTTTTAATGATTTGTTTTATAATATCTTTTATTTCAACAGGGCGAATCACTGTTGTTGTGTCGGCATTTGCCAATACCCACCTTGCTAAAGGCTCTAATGAATAAGCCATATATATCTGCTCTATCTGCCCGTTTTCAAGATCTTTTTCTTCAGTCAGTCCCATGTAATAGCAATTGTCTGCACAATGCTTAGCCACCTCTTTACTCGTGTGTAAAACAACTTCTATCAGGCATTCGGGATCATCGCATCCAAGAAGCGATTCCAATGGCGGATGAGTTTTAGTATGTTTATTGACTGTTATTTCTATATCATTAATACGGTCGAGCCTGAATATTCGATACTCTTCACGTAAGTGACACCAAGCCGAAAGATACCAGCTGGGATGCGTATAAGTAATACCAATAGCCTCTAAAGCTCTCCTACTCTTATTCTCGTCTGCATTGGTATAATTGATCTCTATAATTAGCTTATCGTTTATACTGCTTAATATGGTTTGCAATAAGTTGGGCAAGCTCTCCCTTGTTTTTCTGCTTTTATGTACTGCTATGGTATCACCCATATTATGGAGGTATTGCTTGTCAACAGCCCTTAGTGCTGCACGGATTTTATCCATCCCCTGACGAAAATAGTTGCTATTCTGGGAATCGGTAAGCTTTTCGATAATCTTTTCAGCAGTAAGAAAAGCCATTGCCTCTTCTTTGGTAAACATAAGTGATGGCAGCCTGTAGCCTTCGACTAAAGAGTAACCGACTCCCGAATTACCACATATAGGTATTCCTCCTTCCGAAAGGGTATTCATATCCCGATAAATGGTACGCAGGCTTACGCCAAAGCGTTCTGCCATTTCAGAAGCTTTCACAACAGGTCGTGATTGTAGCTGTACCAACAGTGCCGATATGCGGTCGAGCCTATTTAAGTCTTTGTTCAAACTATTATTCTATAATCAATGCCCATGCAACACCAAATTTATCCACAATTTCAGCATACAATTTAGCATAAAACGGTTGGCATAGTTCACATTTTATTTGTCCAGCAGCAGACAGCTTTGCATAAATGTCCTTAAGTTGTTCTTCCGAATCGCAAAACAAAGTAATTGTGTGTCCCAGAGACCCAAAATCAGTTTTTGTTCCGGGCATAGCATCTGCCATACTGAATGTGCAGCTATTAAACTCTAAATCTGAATGGATTATTTTATCCTTGTATTCGGCAGGAGATTCCATTTCGGGATAATCGCCATAGCGGCAAATTTCGCTGATCGTTCCATTAAATACTCCGGCATAAAAATTTAGAGCTTCTTCTGCATTGCCATTAAATGACAGGTAAGATTTGATTTTCATATTCTAATGTTTTTTAGTTACCATGCAAAAGTATTGCACTTCGCTGACAACAGTATGTCAACAACTTTTTTAAACGATACAAAATTACTCTTAATTTGTATTGTCTTGAAAAGAATATTCACGGATGATTGATAACTATAAACTTAGTTCACCCCCCAACTCTTATTCGGCTTATCGCCAAGCCAGATTTCAAGCATTCCGCCAGAAGCAAACTTATCATGCCCAATCCAATACGTATTAAAAGGTTGCGTATTTAACTGTGCTTTTTGGATATAACAGTTTTCTTTCGAGTTGTTATAGGTTTTTATTTTGAATTCTTTACCCGAATAGTACTTCGGATTTAACTTAATTGTTATTTCATCAAATACAGGACTTGTTAATTGATAAGAAGGATTCTGAGAATTATTGCCATCTAAGCTAAATATACCTAGAGCCATCAATGCACTCACGCCACCCATTTGTCCCTGATCTTCGTCATGACCTCCGTATCCTCTGTCGGGAGTAATTGCACCATATGCTTGTGCTCCCACTTTTCTTACCCAATATTGAGAGAGCCAAGGTTGTTTTGCCAGATTAAATACATGAGCATTAGAACATCCGGGTTGATTGGCATAACTAACATAGCCGCTTCCATATCCAAAAACAAAGTCGTCTTTATCAGATTGCTCAAAGGCATAATTCAGTTTTTCACATAAAGCATCGTAGCCACCCATCAGTTTTACCAATTCGGAAATGTCGTGTGATACCGACCACGTTGCCTGCCAGGCATTGGCTTCTACCCACCCTTGATTGCTTAGGGGGTCGTTATGCAACCATTTTCCGTTTGCACCTTTGGGCATTACTAAACCAAGTTCGGCATTATACAGTTTTCGCCAGCCTTGCGAACGCTTTGTATAATACTCTCCATCTTTCTTTTTACCCATTTTATAAGCCATTTGAGCTAACGACCAGTCTTGAAAAGCTGCTTCCAGTGTGATACCCGCATTTCCGGGATAATATCCGTTTTTGATATAATATTCTATTTCTTTTTCGGGTCCTAACATTCCACCCGGACGATGATTACTCACCATAGCTTGATATGCTTTTTCGGGATCGGTTTTAGTTAGCATATTTTTTTGATAGGCACTTACAATAAGATTTGTCGCAGGGCAACTGGTCATAATGTATGAATATCCTCCTGCATTAGGACCCCGTGGCAATAATCCGCCATTGTCGTTATACTGAACAAGGCACGCCGCAAAATCATCGAGAACCTCAGGCCAAGCCATTCCCCAAAGTACATTCAGGTTCCATTGTGTTAACCAGAAGGCATCTGAGTTATACATATGAAATTTAACCGATCCATCTTCGTTTTTAGGTAATGTGCGTACTTTTAATTGTGCCCCTATGGTGGCGTTCCCTACTCTTTTTCCTTGAGTATAATCAGGATAATCGCCCGAATAATCGTCTAGCTTGTGACGTCCCAGCAAACCATGCCAAATATCTGTATAAAATTTTATCTGTTGTTCGTTGCTGCCGCCTTTGACATCGATGCGACCCAGCCATTCGTTCCATTCCTTTTGTGAGGCGTTTCGTACTGCTTCAAAATCCCATTGACTGCCGTCTTTTTCCATATTCAGGCGGGCATTTTCTATGCTGGTATATGATATTGAGAATTTTACTTGTATCTCATCTCCTGCTTTTACATTATAAATAGCACTTACACCCGATGTCGGAGCATCATAATAGCTCTCTCCTGCATTTCTGGCTGTTTTCTCATTCACGCCTTTGTGCGTAGAGATATTCGGATATATTTCTTTGTCATCCCATCCGTTCAATTGGTTAAACGGCTTATCGAAACGCATGGTGAAAAATATTCTTACATTGTCGGGGCCTCCCCAGAAACGCCCCATTGTATTGACTGAGCCTTCTATCTCCGTATCGCTTACTTTGGTCACTCTGCAATCGTTCATGGTAGTTTCACCCAAATAGCCTCCGAGATTAAGTAATAAGTTCGAAACAGCATCTTTTGTATAGCGTAGTTTATAAAAGCTCACTCTATCGGTAGCTGTTTGCTCTACCCATATTCCATAATCTTCTAAAAACAACCGATGATATCCGGGTTGTACTATTTCTCCATCATGCGAAAATTGTGATTTCCAACCATGTTCACCCAAAGTCGGGTTAATAGTTCCGGTTGTTGGCATAAGGCTTATACCCGATAACATCCAACAATGTATTTGTGGAAATCCCAATACTTCGAGCGAATTATAATTATACCCACCTCCGTATTGATTTTTGTTTCGTGTAAGTGGTGCTGCACTTATCATTCCAAAAGGCTGATTACCTGTAATGAAAAAGAAATAGCGACCACGTGCCGATTCAATATAGGGATCTACTTTCGACACATAATCAGTATAGTTTTCCGGTGATGGATATACTTCGATTTCTGACAAACCAAGATTGAGCCCGTCTCCATCAGTTACCTCAAACTTTACCCAATCTACTTTCTTCGTTGGGAAGTTAATCGTTTTAGCCTGACCATTATTCGGTATTTGGTTCACAAATATGCTTGTGCCGTCACTAAAATGTAGAGTTCCTCCGGCTATATGACTTTCTTGTATTGGGCGGTCGTATAATATAACTTTATTAATGCTCCAGGGAATGTCCCATTCTAACTTTATCCAAGGGTAGTCAATAGCACCCCACGAAGTTTGACTACTTGAAGATACCCATTCATTTTTATTTTCGACGCCTATTATTCCATCGACTGCTTTGTTAGCAGACTGATCGTTACTCGCTTGGGAAGATGCCGTTATTTTTGCCTTAAGTGCAATATTATATGGGCCCGCAAGCAGATTGAAGCAGCATCCTATAAATAATAATAGTAGTGCTTGTTTTTTCATAGTACTTGATTTATTAACATTTTTACAATTGTTTTTCATATAATGAATGCACATATAATATATGTTCATACATTGACAGCAAAATAAATGATAATATTTCAAATATCAAAAATAAAAGAGACTTTTAAAGTTAAAATAGACCTTGATTACACCAACTCTGCTCTTTGTATGACAGGTTGAGCATCAGAGGAACATCTCATATATAAGTTCTCAGGCTTCTTTATATCCTTTTTTTATGGCTTGAATATGGTTTTGCAGATTAGCACCATATTTATATGAAATTTTGAAGATTAACTTAATAACTAATGTCAATCAGTAGTTGGGACTATATGTTCAATTTAATTGTCTTTTACTACGCGCAATCGAAGATTGCTTGTATTCCTTTTGCCCAAAGCCACAAAAGGAATCAAAAAGGCTTTGTGCTGCGTGGCTCGCCTGTCTGACTTTAGCTTGCAGGCTAAACTAAACTTATTGCCTTTCGGCACGTTTAGTTTTACGCCTGCTTTGCTTGTCAGCCAACGGCTGTGCCTCTGATGCACTGGGGCTGACGCCTGCAAATGGCTTTTGTCCGTCAGGCTTCTCGACCTTGGCGTTTGCACGGGGTACCCACAGGATGAAGAAAGCGTTAAGAAACAAAAGGATATCAATAGTAAATATTTTCTTTTGTTTTAGCTTTCGAGTCCGTAGCGGGTCGGGCAAAGAGGCTCAGTCTTGATCTTTTGTTTCGTTTTGCATCAAGGCAAAATGAAAAACAAACCCGATAGGGTACGTTAGAAAAATTGAACATTAAACATAACAGATCAACTACTGATTCGCAT
This sequence comes from Dysgonomonas sp. HDW5B, assembly GCF_011299335.1. Taxonomy (GTDB): domain Bacteria; phylum Bacteroidota; class Bacteroidia; order Bacteroidales; family Dysgonomonadaceae; genus Dysgonomonas_A. Next base: position 1,894,335 of record NZ_CP049858.1, on the reverse strand, counting down.
AACTATATAATAATATCTAACGACTCCTGAAGCCAACTACTCTTTACTCAGTATTTATCGCGGTTCTCAAAAATTTTACTTATATCAAAATAGTAAGTTGCAGGCACACCTTCATCGGTCACATCCATCCTGTCGCATAATCCTTTACTGTTAATAATACTTTGCTGTTTGACCTCTACACCAAGCATTTCCAGAATAAAATATTCTTCCGAGACTTGAATCACAGGCCATGCCGTTTCACACGACTTACCATCTCCATTCTGAATAATAGATTTCAATAATCCCATTCCGATAGTATCGTATTTTTCCGAATTATCAGCATCTTCCATCATATCATAAGTCTGACTTAATATTTTATGCGCCATCATATTGGTATAGTCGATACTTAATATTTGCTTTGCCAATGAGATTATCCCATCATAATTCAGCTCATCCATTTGTTCAGACATCGCATTTTTCAATAGGCTGATATCTTTTAATTTCTGGGATGCTATCTTAAACTGCTTACTCTTCATAAAGCTAAATCTGAAATCCTGATAATCGATATCTGTATTGCCCGATTCGAGCTTCTTTACATATTCACTATAGGTATCATCGAAAGCCGGAACAACTACTTCTGATTGTCCAAACAGAGTAATTGCCATAAGAGATAGTATTGAACAAATCAAAATTCTTTTCATTATTGTGTTTTTTTAGTTTATGAAACCTTATTTTCTGCTAAAATACGAAAAAATACTCTGTAACTTTTGCCACACTCTTTTATTCGGTTGCTATTTGTGAAGATCTTTAAGATGCTTCTGTTCTACAAGAAGTTCATAACACCATTTACGAATATCCTCCTTGTGGCTCATCAAATTCAGAAGAGATGAGATAACATCGGTAAATAATTCGACCTCCTTATCTATTAGCAAAGAACCTCTTGGAGCATTTTTCAAGGAATTTGAAAATACATTTATCAGGCAATACGATTTATCCGAAATATAAGAAAGCAAATCGCTCAACTGTCCTAAAACAGCAACCCGATTTTCGACTTCATTACAGAAATCATCTTTATCAATATAAATTGCCTGTCGCCGATGGTACTGCTGCGTATTATTTACAAATTTTCGGTGAGAGTTATCAAAATCGAATTCTTTTGTTTCCATAGTGTTTTTTAATTTATATAAAATACGCTTGTTTATTTAAAGCTATAACTTTAAAATAAAAACAAATATATAGCTATAACTTTAATTACACAATAAAAGATTAAAGCATTAACTTTAATTTAACCTTTTAAAACAAAGCTTTAACTATATTTGTGTTATAAATATAAAGAAATTATGAAATTAAGAGTTCTGGATATTTGCAAACAAAAAGGATTAACCCAAAAAGATTTAGCAGATACTTTGGGAATATCTAACGTTGGTTTATCTCAGCAAATCAATGGTAATCCCACCATTGAAACACTAGAAAAGATAGCTAATGCTTTAAAGGTTGAATTTTGGGAACTATTTACTTCCGATACTTCCAGAAGTGAGCTTACTGCACTTATAGAATATAAAAACACTTTCTACAAAGCTGATACACTAGACGGACTTAAGGATATAGTAAAGAAGATAGAAAAAAGGAAGTGAGACAGACCGAATTGTTTGTCAGGCCAAAGCTACATATCTAACTTTTAACTAAATACGGTTTATTTTTTATTCCTTTTTATTTTGATTCTGTAATAAAAATGCATTCTTTTGCAATATTACAACACAAACTTTAAAGAAAATGATAAACCCTAAAATTCGAACGATAGCAATCGTTATGCTGTTTCTAATAAAAACAGGTAGCCATCTCATATATGCTCAAGGCACAGTTGGCATTAATACTACTGAGCCGGAAGGAGTACTTGATGTTGTCTCTTCGAATTCGGCAATAATACTTCCTCGAAACACGAATCCTACAACCAATGTTCCCCTGCCTAAAGCCGGTATGATTATTTATAATTCCACCAATAAATATGTCCAGTATTTTGATGGAACAGCTTGGGTAAACCCTCAATTAGAGCCTTGGATGGTATCGGGGACAACCAACAAAGCAGACTCAAATACAGAGAATATATATCAGATAGGCAATGTGGGTATAGGAACTAATATTCCCACAAATAAACTTCATATATCAGACTTAAATAACCCGATTCGTATTCAAGGACTATCCTCTGGTGTTACCTCTGACAGCCTTGTTTCAATAGATGCAAGTGGAATAGTAAAAAGACGCTCAGTATACTCTTTAAGAAAAGACATAGTAGCACCACCTACCGTGGGCGAAACTCCTTTTAAAGGTATGATAAGGTTCAATACCACCGCCAACACTCTCGAATACTATGAAGGAACAACTTGGGTAAACCCTCAGTTAGAACCCTGGATGGTATCAGGAACAACCAACAAAGCAGACTTAAATACACAGAATATATACCAGATAGGCAATGTGGGTGTAGGAACTAATATTCCCACAAATAAACTTCATATATCAGACTTAAATAACCCGATTCGTATTCAAGGACTATCCTCTGGTGTTACCTCTGACAGCCTTGTTTCAATAGATGCAAGTGGAATAGTAAAAAGACGCTCAGTATACTCTTTAAGAAAAGACATAGTAGCACCACCTACCGTGGGTGAAACTCCTTTTAAGGGTATGATAAGGTTTAATACTACCACCAATACTCTCGAATATTATGATGGCACAACATGGCAAACTATCGCTTCGAATAGCTTTGGAGGAAAAAATGAAGGTGTAGTAAGGATAGACGGTTCAAACGGAAATACAAGTGACAAACCTGTAATAGCTTTTACAAACCCAGAACTGGGTTTCTATAAGTATATAAATTACACCACACCTCTTGCCAGACCTTTTGCATTTTGGCCTGAAAATATCACACCGCCTATTACAGATGCCAATATAGTAAGTACATATAATAGCAACACCACATTCGTAGAAAACTCCATTATAGGGCAGGTTCATACATGGCGTATCAATGCAACATTTGCAGATAAACCATCCGGTACGGGAGGATTTATTACTATTCGTTTTACAAATCCAATTTCCGGGTTTGTACTACAACAATATGTTCCATGCCAAACAAATACTACAAATGCAAATTTTACTGTAAACTTTATAACAGTCGCAGATCAGGCAAGCCTTCCCCCTCCGTTAGGTACCGGAAGCGGGTATAATATACTGATAACTACAGACGTAAGGTTAACAATTACCATTCAGAGTATAACCCGGGTATCTGCATATAAAGATTGATGTTGTTTCTTAATTAACATCATCTATAAGAGTGGGGCATAAAAGCAAAAATGGCTGCAATATTAATATTGCAGTTATTTTTTCAGTACTTCCTTTCCTCATACCCCATTAAAACCTCCAGTCTCTTTATATAAATATGGAGAACATACAGAGGAATAATGCCAAATACGCCAAAAGAACAATCTATCAATCGCCAATAAATAGGAATCTGCCTGATTTCGCCACAAATCAAAGCTAATGGGATAATACCCACGCACGCAATCATTGCGAAATAGACGATCCATATATTCTGAACGGGCTTCCTATAAAGCCCTATGAATGCGACAGCAATAACAATGTGAGCAAATGCCAGCCAATCGTAACCATAGGCAAGGAAAGGGTAATCGCGATTAGTATTCACCAAAGCGTTGTTTACTTTCGCAATCCAATAATGCAGTCCCGTATAATTTTCAACAGGGGCAGTCTGTGATATTCCTAATATATCACAAGCTATTCTCATTTCGGTTTCCAAAGGAAAAGCGGTTATACCGGAAACTATAAGTGCAAAAATAAAAAAGATTATAAGTAACCGTATCCTTTTGACAAGCAAGGTTTCTTCTTCGTTAGCTTTCATAATTAAAAATGTTAGTTGTTATACCTTCTAAAGCAATAAATAATTCTGTGCCCCAACGCTTATATCTTGATTTTATATGGGGATTCTGCTTTGTTAACTTCAATTCCCACAAAACCTAAATTTATAAAAAATTCACTTATCTTTGCACACTATAAATTTAAAACTATGAAAAAAATCATTTGCAGGCTATTAATCTCACTTTCTTTCATTGTTTCTTCTAGTTGTGAATATGAAACAGAAATAGATTATTTTAAAGAAATAGAACAACCTTCAGAGAATGTAAATATTAAGATCAATCTTTCCAATATTCCAGAAGGAGAAACAATATACATTTATGCAAACACTTCACTTTCGTACACCATAAATACTAATAATAAACAATTATTAAATACAGATTTCACTCTAGATGGTCAGAGAATTAGCTCTTTCAACAATAGTATCTATTTATATCCAAATACTAATGAAGGGAAAGAACAAGAGCTAAAAGTAAAAGTAGAGTGCAATTCGAATACAGGAAGTCTCGCTGACAAATTACTATTGGAAAAGTATACTGGAGAGTTCACATATAAAATCAAATATATAAAGTCAGATTTAAAATTAATTATAAATCAGGAATTTACAAATGAAGGATATTTAAAACTAATCTGGAGTAACCCCGATTTAAAACAAACTCCTATTGAAAAATATGAGATCACTTATTATGATGTTATAGCAAAAAAAGAACAGACTTTTGAAATAAATAATCAGGAAGAAAACTTTTTTATAGACAAAGATTATGTTTATGGATTTAGAGAATATAAAATAAAAACTTTTTTTAAAGATAACAAGATAAGAGAATGGACTGATCTTTATACAGCTCAATATAAAGAGTTAACTACTGACGATCTTAATTTGAATTTAAATCAGAAAAAATCCACTAATGAATATTTCGAGTTTATTTGGTCTAAGCCCAATATTACAAGAATGCCTGTAAGCAAATACGTTCTTGAATATTATGACGATCAGCTTAAAGGAAAACAATCCATAACAATAGACGATGTGGACAAAACCAGCTATATCGATGAGAATTATGCGTATGGTGATAGAAATTACACCCTTACTATTTATTTATGTAATGATGCATACAAATTCACGACAAATTACAAACCAAAATATAGAATTCTAACCAGTGATGACTTAGTCTTCGAAGATATAGATCTTGAGACCTCTAAAGTTTCGTGGCCAAAGAATGAATTTAATTGCACACAAATAATAAGATTATTTGACAAGGAAAATATAAAGATCGATAATAAGGTCAATTCAATCACTTTTAAAAGACCTCCATTTCCTGCTGATGCATACGACAGACTAAATATTGAGCTATTTATTTTAGGAGAGAAAACACAATATGATCCAGACAGACATCCGGACTATTACAGCCAAGGAAAAGTTAACTCTTTATACATATCAAATGCGTTTAGAGTTAGCTCTGACGTATTGTCCTTTGTTCCTTATGCTAAGAAAAACTTATTATATATTGTCTCAAGAGAAGGCATAGCCAGTTTTGACATAAAAACGATGAAAGTAACAGATCATTTAAGCTTTAAGGAAACAATAGCTACCTCAATGACATGCGACCCATATTCAAGTAAAATAGCCATAAGAGATGGAGGAAACATAAAAATATATTCCGACAATACTTTCACAAAACCAATCAATTTTGATCTTCAATATTGGGTAGCGGCTTACAACAACATACTCAAATTTACTTCAGACAACAAGCTTTTAATAAGCAGTAGTATCAGTAATTATACTTATACGCCAGGTATTGACTTTGCAGCATTTGACGCCAATACAGGCGATTTTTTATACAAAATTGCCGTTGAAACCTCCGGAAAAATAGTAAATGGAATGGGAATATCATCTGACAACAAATATTTATATTTACGACTAGACCAGCTAAATAATCCTTCCGCAACTCAGGTTAATATTCTAGAGTTAAATGGAAGAGAAACCCGCTTAATAAAAACATTCACAAACAATGAGCTTATTGCCAATGGATTCTCTTTCTTCTTTAATTCGAATAATCCGACTCAATTGGTTCAATCAAACAATAGTAAATTTATAGTATCCGAATTACCAGGTTTCAATAAAATAGCAGAAGTTAATGGCGAGTTTTCTTCAGTGGATATTGTTAATGGAAATTTTTTATATACAACACGAGATGGCTTCTACTTGGATACTCATATATTAGATCCAAGCCTAAAAAAAGAACTTCTAGTCATTAAAACAAAACAGATGAGTAACATTTTGTCTTATAACAACTTATTTTTCTCAAGTTGGCAATACGGTGGCTTTTATTTAGATATTTCAAAATTTATAAAATAAGATGAGATTAAAAATTATTTCTGCCTTAAGTGTTTTCTTTCTGCTATCCTCATGCGAATATGAGGTCTCAGACGATCAGTATATTGAAAAGGAAAAACCAATCCCAAACAAACAGATCGAAATAAACCTGACTGGTGTACAGCCTAATGATACTATTTACATATATAAAAAGACTTCGCTATTTTATAGTATAAATTCCAGAGATGAGGATATCCTAAGTAAAGCAATTACTTTGGATGGCAAAAGTATAGAAAACAGTCAGTGGGGTGGATTATTAATTGACCCTAAGGCATTTGACAATAGCATTCATAAACTACACTTATCGGTTTCCGTAAAGACTAACACAGGTAGTCTTGCTGAAAAACTCGGATTCGAAAAATACGAAGGCGAGTATGAGTACACACTAAAATATGTTCATGTGGACTATGGCCTTAAAATAACAGATGATATAACGAAAGATGACTATTTAAAAGTCGTTTGGGAAAAACCCCAAATAGAAAAATTAGAGGTCGAAAAATATGAGGTTACTTTTGATAAAGACTGGTCATCGAATTCAAGAACAACTATCACAATTACAGACCCTAACCAAACTTATATCATTGACAAAAATTATGTTTGGGGATACAAAGATTATGAAATCACAACTTACTTCAAAGGCAACAAAATAGACCCATGGCAAGATCGATATACTATGAGTTATGATTTACCTACAAACAAAGATATTTCAATAGAAGAGGCAGGTATAGAAGAAATATTAGTGTCTTGGAAAAAGAATAAATACCGATGTTCCTACATATTCAGAATATTAAATGATGAAACAACGGATCAAGAGGTGAGATTAGATTATAGCAAAACTTCGAAAACAATACCTCTTGCTTCTTTTCCGAACCAAACTATGGGATACCTACATGTGCTACCAGAGAATTATGAAGAAGCATATTCGAATTGGGGGAGTGTGTTTTTCAACAAATCATATCCATCAATGGATAAAGACTGGTACTTCTCGCATTTTGCATACAATACAGAAAATAAAAGTTTGTATGGATTAGGACAATACAAAATCATTCAGTTTGGTGCAATAAATCAGGAACAAGTAAAAGTCACATGGATAGATTATTTAAACTATTCTTTCACTGATAAAATATCATATTCATCTAAAACGGGAAAGGTAGCAGTAATACATATGATGTGGAATAAAATTTATATTCTGGATGACAAAGTAAATATTCTGAATGAATTTAATCTACCATCATTTGACATATTACATGACAGCCAAGATGATACTTTTTGCATAACCGATGATGATCGGTTAATAATAAGTGGATCAGGACATTCAAGGAAAGCATATATATGTGATCTGAATGGAAATACTATATACCAGATTTCATTACCTCCTACTCCCTATAAAACAAAAATAAACACCTCTACAGATGGGCAATACCTCTGCTATTACAGTGGACAAAATATTAAAATATACAAGTTAGGAGATACCCATGAAACTCTTATCTAT